>JBLYPX010000001.1:0-860445 GCA_048538235.1 Candidatus Komeilibacteria bacterium
CGTTCTAGCTGATATCAACGCATTTTACTACTACACCAGCCATTCCGCTTACCTCTACCGGCCTCTAGTTAAATAGTATTTCCAGCGAACTCCAGGTTAAGCCTGAAGGTTTAACTGGAAACTTATCTAACCGCCTGTGGACCCTTTACACCCAGTAATTCCGGACAACGCTTGGGGCACTCGTATTACCGCTGCTGCTGGCACGAGTTTAGCAGCCCCTTATTCATATGGTACCGTCACGAATTCGTCCCATATAAAAGCAGTTTACACCCCGAAGGGCGTCTTCCTGCACGCGGCGTCGCTCCATCACCCTTTCGGGCATTGTGGAAGATTGGTGACTGCAGCCTCCCGTAGGAGTCTGGGCAGTATCTCAGTCCCAGTGAGACGGGCCATGCTCTCACACCCGCTATCCGTCGTAGCCTTGGTGAGCTTTTACCTCACCAACAAGCTGATGGAACCTAGGCCCCTCTCTAAGCGTCGGAGCTTTACTAATAAAACTTATGTTTTACCAGCACATTGGGAATTAGCGCAGATTTCTCCGCGTTGTGCCCATCTTAGAGGTAGGTTACCAAGGTGTTACTCTCCCGTTTGCCACTCACTACCGAAGTAGTTCGTTCGACTTGCATGCCTTAGACACGCCGCCAGCGTTCGTCCTGAGCCAGGATCAAACTCTAATTAAGAATAGTTATTTAGCCAACTATCAAGCGTAAAGAATATTGTCGAGTTATACTCGACTATTTGTTTCAAATAAATTCAAAAGAATTTCTTGAAGCACCATGATTATCACATTTCAGTTGTCAATTTACATTTGTTTTTCTAATCTTTTGATCGGGGGAACAAAAGACAGAAATATTTAATCTCGAGGTAGTTGTAAAAACTGTGAATAACTCAACATTAAGTATTTCTGTCCTTAATATACATATAAGGATTGTTTTTAAGCTTTAATTGGGGCTTTATACGTTAATTATTAGGAAAAATATAAGGTACGATTACGCCTCAACATAATATATTATTTAGGGGGTAATGTCAAGGGTTTTTCAAGCTTTAGGCAACAAGTATTGACAATCAGCATTTTTTATGATAAAGTACAATATTATTTGATCATTATAATCTGATATAAGTAAGGAGGAGTAGATGGCAAAAGATTGGGATTGTATTGTTTACATGAGACACATTCAGTTGGAGGTAACAATTCCTGGAAAATATTTCTGGGAATTCGCAGCTGAATTTGGCAAGAAGTTTGCAATTGAAAATTCGCATGCGGGATATTCTTCCGTGAAGGAAATTGATCATTATTTTGATCATCCTAATGGATGGCACGCCATTGTGACTGTTTGGGAAAATCAAGAAGATGATTTTTACAACTTCATGTGTGAATTCTGCGACAAGCGGAATATTTCCTGGAGAGACCCTCGTATTGATAAGGATTAACCAATTCAAAAAGACCGGTTCAGCGAATCGGTCTTTTTTTGTTTAGTCTATTTTTCTAAGTACTTAAACAGTGCCCTATATTCTTCATCGTGCATTACAAATTCTGGATCTTTTTCTTCTATTTTCTTTTTCAGATTAGTTAGGTTTATGAATTTTACTTCCGCAACCTCCTCTTCTTGCAAGGTTAGTTTTTCTATATCAAGGTTACGTTTGATAATATAAATATCATGGTATTCATTATTAAAGTAAGTGTTATTGTTTAGAATGCACTGAGAATGAAGGGTTAGCAAAAATTCAAAGTCAGATTCATCAAGATCTATTCCTATTTCTTCCTTAGCTTCTCTGATACAAGTTGTAATACTGTCATCTCCCGCTGCAACATGACCAGCTATAGATATATCCCACATATTTGGATGAGACTCTTTAATTGCTGCACGTTTTTGAATTAGTATTTGATTTTTATCATTTACAATCCAAGCGTGCACAGCTTTATGCCATAAACCTCTTTTATGTGCCGCATCACGGGTTATTACTCCACCCGTTTTATTTCCTTGTTCGTCTAGGATATCAAAGTATTCCATATTTATAGATTGAATATTTTGTATTTGTGTTCGGGTAGTAATAGAGTTTCGCTCGCTTTACACTTTTTTAATTTTTCTTCATTCATACCCTCGTAATGGCAAAGTGTTTTTACATCGACTAAACTTAATCCAGCAAAACAGCCACCTTCAGTTTTACTATAAAACCATTTGGACAATACATAAGCTCCAGCCGATTCTCCAGCAATAATTTTGTTATTAAACAATTTATATAAACTATAGCGTTCATCAAATTTTCTTAGCATGTCTAATAATTTTAAAGTTTCTCCGCCATGCAGAAAAATGATATCAGCTTTATGGAGCTGATTTATAAAGCCATCTTGCGTGGCTACTTCGTAGGATAAATGTTTGTCTTTATTGTTCTTTTCGAATAAGCCGATTATTTTATTTTTCCTATCTCCCTGTTGTTCTTCTGGCTTTGCAAACAGAACAATAAGAATGCTTAATTCTTTCTTATCTGTGTTTAATATTTCTTTATAGAATTTATCGTTGTCAGGGTTTTCTCTATTAGCGTATCCGCCGTGTAAAATATATTTTGTCATATTATTATCTATTCTTCTCTCGCCACTCTTTTATCTTAGCATGATTTCCAGAAAGTAAAACTTCAGGTACTTTCCATTTCTGCGCACCAGCTTTAAATATTTCCGGGCGAGTATAATGAGGGTATTCTAATACTCCTTTTTTTGAATGAGATTCATCTTCTGTAGATTCAAACTTTCCTAAGACACCAGGTATTAATCTAGAGACAGCATCAATAACAATAGCTGCTCCAAGTTCTCCCCCAGTTAAAACATAATCTCCAATAGATAGTTTTAGATCAACAAAATTATCTACTCTAGCATCTACTCCTTCATATCTACCACAGATAAATATTAATTGATCATAGTCTGTTAGTTTTTTAGCTTGCGGTTGATTAAATACTTTACCAGCAGGAGTTAATAGTATAGTTAAACTTTTTTTCTTTTTACGAATAGATTTCCAAGCCAAATAGATTGGTTCTACCATCATTACCATACCAACGCCTCCACCATATGGCGTATCGTCTACATTCTTATGCTTATCTTTGGTAAATTTTCTAACATCATGATTAATAATTTTAATTAATTCTTTATCTTTAGCACGTTTAAGAATAGAGTCATTAAAGTATGAATCTAATATATTAGGGAAGGCAGATATTATGTGATAGTCTTTAGTTTTCATAGGTATAGAATAGCACTTTGCTTAAAAAAACAAAAACCACAAGTAATTGTGGTTTTTGTATATAACTGTAAAAGTTTTATAACTTTAGATCGTCTACATCACTAGCTGTAACTTCCTCAGCTGGAGCAGCAGCTTCTTTAGGAGCTTCTTCTCTAGGAGATTCATCTCTACGAGGTCTTTGTGAACCCTCTGGTTCATAAATCTTTAAGTTAACTCTAGCATTGTTCTTCGCGCCTACAACTCTTAATAGAGTTCTAATAGCACGAGCTGTTTGGCCTTGACGACCGATAATCTGACCCATGTCAGCTGGATCTACTTTTAAGGTAAGTAGTACACCCATTTCGTCAACATCTCTTTGTACGCTAACTGCGTCTGGTTTGTCGACTAGTGCTTTAACAACACTTTCTAAAAATACTTGGTCTGATTCCATGATGTTTTGTAGTTACTGATTAACTGTTTATATTATGTTTACCTATCAAGACCAATTGATAGGAGACATTATTAAATAACGTATTAGCAGTTTATCACATATTATAGTCTCTGTCAAGATAAAATGCTATATATTTAGCTAATATTAGCTTATTTTTCTTCTTCTTTCTTTTCTTCTTCAGGAGCCTCTTTAGGTTCTTCAGCTTTTTCTTCTTTTACCTCTTCAGCTGGAGCTTCTTCCTTAACTTCTTCTTTAGGCTCTTCTTTTGGTTCCTCAACCTTTTCTTCAGAAGCTTCTTCCTTAACTTCTTCTGCTGGAGTTTCCTCTGCAGGTTTTTCTTCAGCTGGAGCTTCTTTAGGTTGTTCTTTGGCAACTGCTTCTTCTTTAGCCTTTTTCTTATCAGCAAGTTTAGCTTGTCTCTTTTTAGAAATAGTAACTGCTTTTTTAACCTTTTCTTCAACAATATTGTTTTTAAGCATAAGATTATTAACAGTATTACTCATTTGAGCACCTACTGAAATCCAGTACTTAAGTCTATCTTCTTTGATAACTAGTTCTTTAGTACGTGGGTTATAGTTTCCTAGGAGTTCTTTATAATCACCCCATGGATCTTTACTTTTTTCTAAAACCACAATCCTGTAATAGGGTTGCTTCTTTTTACCAGTTCTAGATAATTTAATTGCTAACATTTCTTTGTATTAATTATTTTCAATCCTTAAAGTATTTAAGGAAAGAGCAGTTTCGTGATTAGTTGCATTTAGATAAGCAATACAACTAGGGCATATATTACATTAAAGGTGGTAATTTGTCAATATCTGTTGCTTTATTTAATTAGGAGTCGTAAAATATATATATGGCAGCAACAAGTATACAGAAGTGGATAGTGTCTTTTCTAGAGTATTTAGAGATAGAAAAGAATAGAAGTGCGTTAACAGTACGTAACTATGATTTCTATTTACAGCGTTTTGTAGAATGGACTGGTGTTAAAAGACCAGAAGATATTACTCTACCAACTGTTAAGAAATTTAGGTTAAGACTTAATAGGGAGGAATATAATGGAAAGCCATTAAAAAAGTCTACACAGAATTACCATATTATTGCTTTAAGATCTTTTCTTAAATATTTAGCTAAGATGGATGTTAAAACATTACCAGCAGAAAAGTTAGAGCTAGCTAAAGTGGGAGAAAGAGTAGTAGAGTTTTTAGATGGTTCAGATTTGGATAGACTATTACAAGCACCACTTAAAACAAACAACAAAAAGATTATTCAGATTAGAGATAAAGCAATATTAGAAACTTTGTTTTCAACTGGCTTGCGTGTTTCAGAACTTGTTGCTTTAAAAAGAGATAGTATTAATTTAAAGAAAGATGAATTTACAGTCAGAGGTAAAGGAGATAAACCAAGGATAGTATTTTTATCTAATCATGCTAAACATTGGATAGGTGAATACTTGAAAGCTCGTAGCGATGTTGAGCCTTTTCTATTCGTTGCTCACGATAGAGCTTCTAAAGCAAGAGAAGATGAAGCTAGGCCATTAACAAGCAGGTCTGTACAAAGATTAGTTGAGAAGTATTCCCACGTTGCTGGTATTACAAAAAAGGTTACACCACATACTATGAGACACTCCTATGCCACTGATCTATTACAATCTGGTGCAGATATTCGTTCAGTACAATCTATGCTTGGTCATTCTAGTATTACCACTACCCAGATTTACACCCACGTTACTAACCAACAATTACGGGACATTCATAAAGCCTTTCATGGCAGGTCCCGAGATAAAGATTAATTTAAAAATATGGAACAAGAACAAATTGAATCTGAAATATTATGTTCAGTTTGTAACCAGGAGCCTGCTTGGATTGATGGCTTATGTCAGTATTGTTATGAGGAGACTATTGAGTCTGGTTTTCAAGAAAGCTCTAAGGAAGTTATGCCTAAACACGGGCAAGGACTTAAAGACAATCCAGAGATGCACAGAGAAAGACTTGTAAAGAAAAGTGTTAAAATACAACGGAGGAGATAATTATTAAATAAATCATTATGTCTGAAATACCAACAATGGGCTGGGAAAATTTGAATGCCCCAGAAAGACTTACAGACAAGGAGGTAAAAGAAATAGTTGAAAGAATAGATGATGAAAGATTACACGCAGATGAAGATATTGAGCATTTTACTATTCATTTAGAAAATAGGGTGGTAAATATACCTAAACGTAATAAAATGCATATTAAAGATGATTCAGGAAGGATAAGTAATATTAAGATTGAGGATTATATTAGGCAGGTAATTGAAGAATACGAAGGTTAAGTATTGACAATATCTCTATTTTTAGTTAATATATTGCATAGCTATTTTATATAGCTATGGTTATATGCCCCTGTAGTTCAAAGGATAGAACAACAGCCTTCTAAGCTGTGGATCTAGGTTCGATTCCTAGCGGGGGTACCATGGTGGCTATAGTGTAACGGTTAACACAGAGGCTTGTGGTGCCTTTAATAAGGGTTCGATTCCCTTTAGCCACCCCATCAAAGAATCATTCCTTAGGGAATGGTTTTTTGATATAAATAAAAAAGGTTGAATCGATTGACTCAACCTTTAGTTAGTTGTTAGAAGGTCATTTCTGTGACCAGGCGTTTAAAGCGGATAACAGCTTCGTGTCGGAATTGCTTGGAACAAATAGGTAGGTGTTTGTCTAGACACCTAGCTCCCGATTCCATTGAGCTGATTGCTTCGTCGTACTGGGGGCACTCCTGAGGGCTTGCGAAGATTTTGCTGCACATAGAGATTGTGTTAGCAGAGAATTGCAAGCAGTCAAGGAGGTTTTGCAAGGTGGTCTCCATTTGGAGCTGCAACCGTCGTGCCCGATATTGGTGCCATATTTTCACAACTATCCCGAATAGCGCTTTCATAATAACTCCTTTTTTTAACTCCTTTTTTCAATTTACGATATTTCAGATTATCATAGATTTGTTATTTTGTCAAGGTGTCACAGCTCTATAGTTCTGAATGTGTCCCATAAGGGACCCCACTAAAAAATCATTCCTTACGGAATGGTTTTTTATAACTCCTCTATATCTCCTTGAGCTAAGTATTTCGGTATTTTTTCCCACTCTGCTAGCACCATTTTTTTTCCTTCCTCATGATGGTGCCAATTATACCTGTCGAATCCGTGTATCTTGTATGTGACTGGTATAAGCTTAATATGTTTTGGAAAATGCTTCTTTAAGGTCATTAGGGCCCGTCTTGAATGATAGTGTTTTACAATAGCAACGATTTTATTAATATTATTTAGTCCAATTTTTTTATCTATCAGTTTTTTGGAAAAAATTACATTTTCTAGAGAAGTAGTAGATTTTGTTTCAAGAATAATATCTGCTTCTGCAACACCTTTGTCTACTAAAAGTTTTTTTATTCTAATAGCTTCATTTTCACCCGTAACTCTGTTTGTTCCGCCGCTTATTAATATTTTTTCTGCCAATTTATTTTTATACAGCCCTAATGTTCTGTCTATAACCTCGTTATGCCGCGTTCCAAATACAATAGCTATATCTGCTCTTTGAGGAGTTGATTCTAAGAAAATATAGTTAGAGATTTTTTCTATTTCTTTATTATCCATATTTGTATTGTATCAGATAAAAAAAAGCCCCTCAAGCTACTCGCGTAGTGTGGGGGGCTAAGATTAATCATCTCCCCAACGATATTTTTCTGGGAAGGTGTTGTGCTCTTTTTTAGTAACAATTTTATAGACCTTTTGCGCAAGGTCAGGTGTAGAAAATATGGCTACGTTTAAGATCGGTTTTGGTAGATTATTTGCTCTTACGATCATCAACTCGATATCAATTAAGCTGTGTTTGAGATTGTCGATCTTCGCAATAACAGCGCCAAGGCTAATGTCTGTACCAATCCAAGAGATAAGAGTTTGTAAAAACCCTTTCTCCAGATCATACATCATTTTGTTAAACGTATCATAGAGTTCTCGCTGGGTGAAGATAGGAGATTTTTTTATTCTCCATATTTCACCTTGATAACTCTTCTTCAGAACATCAATCCATTCGGCAGACATCGTCTTGAGGGCCATATAGATACTGGCAATTGAGCGATCCACAATATATTCGTGGTATCCGCTCAGTGGGCTGTGCTCAATGAGCCTATTTTCAAGGCCCATTATTTTCTGTAGTGAAGTGCCGTCAAAAATTCTTAGAGCCTTAGCCAATATTGGCATAAAGTTGTTCGTTTCTAAGAATTTAATGTCTGCTTCAAGCGTTTCTATTGTTGTGTATGGGTTGAATATCATAAACCCAGGAACAATATCAATGCCGACAGAACGGAGTATTTTGATGGATTGGTTTATGGTCTCTAAGGATTCGCCCTTACGAAACTTTTTCAATACATCATTACTTGAGGTTTCGACACCAATCAGGATTCTTTCGAATCCTGCTCGCTTCATAAGAAGAGCGATTTCTATATCAAGGTCGTTTGAGCGACAAAACCCCATAAGATGTAGATCGTTCAATCCGCGGTTTATAATCTCGTTACAGATATCAGAAACGTGTTGCCTCCCACGCTTTCCTGGCCCAAATAGATTAGGATCGTTGAATTTAAAGGTTCTGATATTGTATTCTCGCACGATAAATTCAATCTCATCTACTACATCGGTTGGATTTCTGCCACGCCAGCTCGATCCCGAAGAGACTGTTTCAAACGCTTGATTGCTGCAGAAAGTACATACGCCATAGCAACCCCTACTAGCAAGTATGGTTGCGTAACCCGCTTTATCAAAGCAGGTTGGGAGCAGACTACGGTCTGGCCAGGGTAGTTGATTTAGATCTGCTTTAGTCGCAGGTGGGTTGATAAGGATTCTGCCATCTTTTCTGTAGGCGATGCCGGGAATGTTTCTCCATTCTCTGCCATTGGAAATGGCTTTGACAAGAGCAGAAAAAGTTAGTTCTCCGTCACCTAACACAATTGAATCTATCTCGGGGACCTTTTCAAGTATGTGCTTGGCGCTTAAAGTTGCGGTAAAGCCACCACAACATATGTGAGACTTGATACCTCTCTTGCGAACTTCTGCTACTAGAAGGTTGGTTGATGGAAGGGCTCTTTGTAGAACAGATATGCCAATTATGTTTGTGGGTGTAGCGTTAATCTTGTCCACGGTTTCTTCCAGGGTTAGTGCCAAAATATCAGCATCTAATATCTCAGATGTTTGACCATTTTTGTTGAGAGCTGCTTTAAGATACATTAATCCCATAGGCTCTTTAGGGTTGTAATCAGGCATTCTACCTGATTGGTATACTGGCGGTAAAACCAATAGGGCGTCAAGTATAGATGACATAATTACTCCAATCTCTATTTCTAGTTAAATGTCTGTCTTGGTTTTATAGTTTATTAGGTTGTCAATGAATTGTTAATAAATTAAATTATCATATATTAGGCACTTCGTCAATGCAGTTCTAATACTCTCTACTAAGGGACCCCACAAAGCCATCTACTTTTGTAGGCGGTTTTTTGTTATAATTAATTTATTATTATTAAAATAAAAATATGAGTTTACAAAATGTACTGTATTTATTAAATATAGTTTTAGCAGTTGGTACAATTTATGCTTGGTACCAATTTTATAAAGTAGTGGCAAATAAGTGCGACACTTGCTCAATTGACTTACATCAGAATCCATTTAAGTCTAAATGTTTTATGGGAGCTTTATTTTTTAGCTTATCCTTCCTATTAGCTATTTGGGCATTGTTGGTTGTGTAATAAGAAATATATAAATAAAAAAACCATTCTGTATAGAATGGTTTTTTGTATTAACTGGGTAAATATTATTTAGTATAAATTTTGTTTTTTATGCTTAACAAGGATAAAGCTCCTAAGAAAGTAGCTGTGCCTATAATTATAAACACCAAGTTAAAGCCAAACTGTTCAGCTAAAATACCACCTATTGCAGCTGTAGCCGCCATACCTATACCCAGTAGCACATCATAAAGGCTCCATTCAAAGGCTGCTTTTTCTTTATCGATATGTTTAGTAAAGATAGAATACCAGCCAGGAAAAGCTAGGGCATTAGCAAGGCCCATAAATATTTGTAATATGTATAGTTCCCAAACAGATCCGATAAATATGAAAGCAAAAAAGACTGCAGAGGCTAAGATTGTACCACTGATTGCAGTATATAGATCATCTTTTTCTGATTTAGATCTATCAATATAGGCGCCAACAGGAATTTCAAATATTGATTTACTAATTAGATAGATAGCTGAAGCTAGTCCAACGGTCTCTATAGAGCTTTGATTAATCCTATCCGTGATAAATAGGGCAAAGATAGGTGCTAAGAATTGATAGGACGACCAAATTAAGAAGTCTGAAAAAATTAACATTTTGATAACAAAATTTACTTTATAATTTTTTACAGATCTAATAATACCTTTATAATACATTGTTGTTTTGTAATGTTATTAATTATGTATATTATATCATTTTGGCATAATTCCTCATATATTTGTTTTTTGGTATAATAGTTATGTAATTATTTAGTTTAAAATTATGTCAGATTCAAAAAAACAAAACGGATTAGCCGCTGGTGGCGGCGTTCTAGTAGGTTTGGGAGTTGGTTTCTTTTTACTTAATACCAGCCCTCTTTATTTCCTAGGCTCTATTTTAGTAGGACTTGGACTAGGACTCATGATAGAATCATTTATTGCAAAAATTGGAAAATAATATGAACAAAGTAGAAAAACTATTTAAACTAAGTTGGAAGAGGTTGGTTTTAATAATTATTGCCTGGATTGTAGCTGTTGTTCTACACAATCTATTAAGTGCAGCCATAGGAACAGAAGAAGCCTTTTTCTTCATAATAGCTATTTTTGTACTACCTATTTATTTAATAATAGCTGCTGTCTATTCTTTGGTTGCTTTTATTAAAAAATAGCTACTTATTTACAAAAGATTAGATATTAGTATAATGTTTTTATCTATGGAAAATAGTAAACACAATATAATAGTATATTTATTACTAACAGGACTTATTGTCTCTTCTGTTTTAGGTTGTGTTTTCTTTGCGCAGAACATGATGATGACAGATCATCACGGGGATAGTATTGCTAAGTGTTGCGAGGGAGGTATTTTAGCAGATATAGCTAGTCATAGACCAGCCTCAATTTTAGTAAATATTAGTCTCAGTATATTTTTATTTGCTTTAGCTATTACTTCAATAATTAAACAGAATATATTCACTGATGAAGGTTTGTATAAAACATATATAAGAGTGAAAGAAAGAAGTGGGGGTTTTAATTATTTTAATAATTACATTTTACTATTTAGTAAAGGTATTCTACATACAAAAGTTTATTAATTCCGTATAGATCCTACGTATAATATTTAATATTCAGTAGGATTTTTTAATTATTAAAAAATTAAAATTAACTATATGGAAGAAAAAAAGAAAAAAATACCTCGTTCTAAGATATCTTTTGGTTTAGGAATTCTTAGTGGTGTGGGTATTATGTTCATGATTGGATTTTTTGTCTTACTAGCTATGTTCCTTAGTGGGAATAATAGTCTGGGCACTGGTAATAAGGTTGCAGGAAATAATATACCGAGTGTTAATAGTGGTCAGGCGCCCACAAAAGACATTACAGTAAGTCCGGTCAGTAAAGAAGATTGGATGAGAGGAGATAAAAAGGCACCAATTAGTATTATTGAATTCTCAGACACTGAATGTCCTTTCTGTAAGAGATTTCATACAACTATGCAACAAATAGTTGAAGAATATGACGGAGAGGTAAATTGGATTTATCGTCATTTTCCTTTGACGTCATTGCATTCAAAAGCAGCACGTGAGGCAGAAGCAACAGAATGTGCTGGAGAATTAGCCGGTAATGATGGTTTTTGGAAATACATAGATAGATTATTTGCTGTAACACCGTCTAATAATGGGCTTAGTGATAGTGAGCTATACAATATTGCAGATTATGTTGGTTTAAACAGTTCTGACTTTAGAACTTGTTTAGAATCTGGCAAGTATGCAAGTAAAGTTAGAGATCATGCGAATCAAGCGCAAGCAGCTGGTGGATCAGGTACGCCCTACAGCATAATAATAGCTGGAGATAAACAAGCGCCATTGTCTGGAGCCTTGCCAATAGAACAGCTCAGAACAATAATAGATTCTTTACTACAATAATATGGGAATAAATAAATATTATTGGCTAGCTTTAATACCTGTAGTTGCTTTTGTTATTGGTTTCACTATTTTGCCAGACGAAATTAGTACTAACGGTAAAAAGGTAACAGTGTATAAATCTCCTACATGCGGTTGTTGTGTTAACTACATTTCGATTCTTAAACAAGCTGGTTATGAGGTTGAGACAGTTAAGACAGAAAATATGGCAGCTATCAAAGATAAGTATGGAATTAGTGAAGATATGGAAAGTTGTCATACTTCTGTATTTGAAGATTATGTAGTAGAAGGACACGTGCCTTTGTCTGTAGTAGATAAATTACTAACAGAAAAACCAGATATTAGAGGTATAGCCTTGCCAGACATGCCAGCTGGATCTCCTGGTATGGCTGGATTTAAAAGAGAACCATTTAAAATATATGCTTTGTCAGATAATGACACTAGTATATACATTGAAGAATAATTAAATAATAAAATATGGAAAAAGATAAAGATAGTATAAAATTGTTAAACATTGTTGGAATTGTATTAATTGTAACAATATTGTTTAGCGGACCATTATTTGTTCTTGGTTTAAGCATGTTCCATTTCTCACCAAGTTATCATATGGGTATGATGCACGGTGGTTATAGTGATGAGCATGACCATCATTCAATGATGTCTATGGAAGATAGTCGTTTAGCATACATTGAACACGGAGATGCTATTTCTGACGAACTAAGAGATGAAGGTAATTATGAGTGTTGTTTATTAAATCCTTGTACTTACTGTATTGAAAAGACACCTGGTCATGGCGAAGGAGCAAGTTGCCACTGTTTAGATGACATAATGAATGGAGAACATCCTTGTGGTGAGTGTATGGGCGAGATATTAGAAGGTCATGGTAATAAACATGCGGCTATGTATTTTGCCTCGGCTATAGCAGATGAATTAGGGGTTGAATATTTAGACATGCTTAAGGAGATTATTGCTAAGAAATATAACATTTCTGTAGACGAACAATTCTAAAATTCTTTGGACTTTACGGGGTTTTGTTGTACCATAGAGGTATAATCTATTTTAGTTTTAATCATATGGATAAGAGAATAAGCTTAAGTATAAAAGGGATGAGCTGTGCTAGTTGTGTGAATCACATTGAGACAGATTTGAATAAACTAGCAGGTGTTAAAAGTGTTAGTGTAAATCTTGTGTTAGAGCAAGCAGTGGTAGTTTTTAATGACGCTAAACTTTCTCAAGAAGATATCATTAATACAGTGGCTCAGTCTGGTTACCAAGCGGAAGAAATAAAAGACAGTCATTCATCTGGTCACTACGATCATTCAATGCATGTAGCTGGTGAGGCAGACAAGACAGTGTCAAAAAGGTTAAAGAGAGTAATTGGGGCAGGGGTTTTAACCCTTGCTATACTTGCTCTATCTTTTGTGTTTCAAATTGTGAACGGCCACTTATTGATGTTTGTTTTATCTGTTGGAGTTATATATTTTGGTTGGGAGTTTTTTAAGGTTGGTATTCCATCATTATTACGAGGCCGTCCAGACATGGACACTTTAGTTTCTTTGGGAGTAACAGCTTCATTTCTTTATTCAACATATTCAATATTCTTTACAGATTTAAAGCAAGAGTATTTTATGGATGTTGGTATTATTATTACCTTTATTTTACTAGGTAGGTATTTAGAAGCTAGGGCTAAAGGAAAAGCATCAGAGGCTATTAAAAAGCTATTACAATTAGCCGCTAAAGTTGCTCATAAAATAATTGGTTCTAATAAAACACAAGACGTGGATATTGATCAAATAAAAGTAGGAGATAAGTTATTAGTAAAGCCGGGTGAGAAAATTCCAGTTGATGGTGTTGTTATTGAGGGTAACGCAGTAGTTGATGAGTCAATGATTACGGGTGAAAGCATCCCTGTAGACAAAGCAATTGGGGATGAGGTAACAGGCGCTACTTTAAATGGCAACACAGCATTCTCAATGGAAGTGAGTAAGGTAGGAGATAATACTGTTTTGTCACGAATTATTAAAATGGTACAAGAGGCACAGGTTTCTAAAGCGCCAATACAAAAATTAGTAGATAAGGTTTCTAGTTATTTTGTTTGGGGAGTTATATTAATTGCTTTAATAACCTTTATTATTTGGTTTTCAATAATTGGTGAACTTTCTGGACCTTTAATATATATGGTTACAGTTTTAATTATAGCTTGTCCTTGTGCTTTGGGTCTGGCCACACCAATATCTATTGTTGTTGGCTCTGGTCAAGGAGCCGAGAGTGGGATACTTGTAAAAAACTCAGCAGCTTTAGAGAAAATACATAAAATAACAACCGTGGTGTTAGATAAAACAGGTACGCTAACAAAAGGACGTCCAGAAGTAGTGGATATTTTTGGAGACGAAGATGTGTTAGAGATTGCTTATGCTATTGAATTAAATTCTGAGCATCCTTTAGCCCACGCTGTAATTCAAAAAGGTGAACAAGAAAAGACTAAAGAAGAAGAGGTGAGTGATTTTAAAGCTATTTCTGGTAGAGGAATAAAAGCAAGGGTTAGAGGTGTGAATTATCTACTTGGTAATAGTGTTTTATTGGAAGATAACAATATTATTATATCCAAAGAAGATAAAGATAAGGTTGAAAGTGTGGAGTCAAAAGGCAATACAGTATTATTGTTGGCAGATGATAAAAAATATAAAGGGTATATATCTGTGGCAGATACTGTAAAAGAAAGTTCACAATCAGCAATTAAACAGTTAAAGAAAAAAGGCATTCAAACTATTATGTTAACTGGAGACAACGAAGCAACTGCAAAAGCAATTGCTAAGAGCGTTGGTATAGATAAGGTTTTTGCAAAGTTATTACCAGAAGATAAGGTTAATAAAATAAAAGAACTACAAAGCAAAGGTCAGTTTGTAGCTATGATTGGTGATGGTATAAATGATGCTCCAGCTTTAGCCCAAGCAGATGTTGGTATTGCTTTAGGAACAGGTACTGATGTAGCGGTTGAAGCAGGCGAAGTAGTGCTAGTTAAAGGTGATCTAATGAAGGCAGTTCAGGCTATTAAATTATCTGAAGCTACATTAAAGAATATAAAACAAAACCTATTTTGGGCTTTTATATACAATACAATTGGTATACCCATAGCTGCTCTTGGTCTTTTAAACCCAGCAATTAGTGCTGGAGCTATGGCATTTAGTAGTGTATCTGTTGTATTGAACGCATTAAGATTAAAACTCTTAAAGCTTTAGGGGATTGATTATATTTCAATAATAGGTTAATATACAGGAAAATTCATAACCAAGATATATTATGGCAAAAAGAGCAACTGGTGTTGGGAAGATGAAAAGATCTACTTCTCATAAAACCGCAAAAAGACTTGAAATAAAGAAAGCTATGCTTGAAGAGAAAGGTAAAAAGACAAAGCATAAAAAACAAAGAAGAAAAGTCGCAAAGAAAAACAATACTAAGGTATAAGAAAAGAGGACGATGGTTATCGTCCTCTTTTGTTTGTTGCTTAAGCTGCAAGTTTGTTTTTGATCAGGGTAAGATATTCTTGCGCTTTATCCCAACCATGGGCGTGAATACCGGTTGAACCCTTGGTTGTTTTTTCTTTCTCGAAAAGGGATTCCAAGTCGAGTTTGTTCTGGGGGTCAACTTCTTCCCAATTAATATTGATTACGCGTTTACGCCAACCAATAGTGAATGTACCGTATTCAGTCTGAACTTTATACCAGGGTGCACAGTATTCACATCGACAGTATTGATTTGGTATTGAATCAATTTGAAGGCTTGTGAACCCGGCAGCTGTGAATATATCAGTGAATTTTTCACCATATTCAAGTTCCAGCCGCTTTTCGTTACATTCATGATGATACAGGGTCCAGATATCAAAGTAGCACTCATCTCCTTCTTTGACTACATAGTCGTTTGAGATACCGTCACTTCTTCTAAGCCAGCCACTTTCATTCACTACAATATCTTTTTCCCAGTCTTGTTCCGGGTTGGGATATTTTGGTGAATTGTCGATGTAGGCATCGCTGCGGATGACCAGATCGCCACCAATGCGATAAACAGCATCTTTGATCTCTGAAAAGTGAGCTTGGACCTCTGCCAGTGTTTTACCGACATAGTTTGTCATTGAAATTACTGTACTGTCTCGATACATAATAACATCAAAACAGCTTTCAATTGTCCACCCTGTGCCACAGTGTGGGCAGACAAGATCTTCTGGTGGAATATCACTACTACCTTGCCACCCCGTCATAGACGAGCGGCTCTTTGGCCAGTGCTCAGCACAATACTCAGCAAATTCCTTCCTGGTAAGGACATCTGGAATATTAGGCATGATAGTTTTGAGATCTAAGTCGCCCTTCATGAAGTTTCCGCAAGTGTCTAAATTCCACTTACCAAGAACGATAAATTCATTCAGTCGTTCTTTGCGCTGGTAGTAAGCTTCATGGCGGGCTTGCTCAAGAATGTTTAGCTTATTAAGGCTTGTGACGTGCTGAGCGATACCTTCCTTGGTGTCATACCAAGGTCTTCCTTCACTGTCATAATCAGGACTTTCGCCCATTGAGAATGTGTGGCTGGATTGTTGTACTATTACTCCCATAACTCCTCCTTATTTAATATATTCTGTTGTTAATTTGCAGCTTGTTATTTAATCATGTATTACCCTTGAAGTCAAGCTCAGTTACTGCTAAAATATATACGCTTATGATTATTCCAACAAACAAAATATATATTGGTAAATCTTCTGTTGGTGGCAGGGGTGTTTTTGCGGCTGTAGATATTAAAAAAGATGAGCTAATTGAAACAGCTCCATATATTGTCATTGGAGATAATGACGCTAGTGGTGAATTATTACATTATGAATTTGGTCATGAAGAAGGAAAGAATCTGTTTTGTTTGGGTTATGGCAGTATGTATAATCATTCTAAGAAAGCAAATATTGAGTACAGGTATTCAAGTAATAAATTAAAAGACTGTTTAGATTTTGTAGCTCTAAGAGATATTAAAAAAGATGAGGAGTTGTTTATTAGCTATGGAGATGAATGGTGGAATACTAGGAGCAAGAAAGAATTATAGAGCTTGACTAATAAATACATTTTGCTACAATACGCACACTATGGAAGAAACAATTACAAAAGAAGATCAATTATTTGCTACAGATTATGTAGAAAGTAAAGAGATGGCAGAAACTACTAAGGAAAAATTAGTAGAATTTTTAAGCTTAGAAAATTTAACAGATTGGAATAATTTACCACAAGAGAGTAAATCCAAGTTTTATGATTTTATTAGAGAGGCATATGCCCAAGGTAATATTCATGTGGCCTGGGAAGAGTTTAATGAGGTGGTTAGTAAGAGTGGTAGTTTAACAGAAGAGATTATTAAGGAGTATTATGGTAAGTATCAAAAGGGCATGGAATTGTTGCTTTTATCTATTTAGTTAATATAATAGTATATGTTTATATAATCGCCAGTTTGGCGGTTTTTTGATACAATTAATATATTAATAATTATATATTTTTACTATGTTAAAACACATTATTTCTATTGCCATATGTTTGGGAGCTGGTTTTGTGGGCTCATTCTTTAATAGTCCTGCTATAGATGGTTGGTATGCGGGTATTGATAAACCATTTTTTAATCCACCAAATTGGATATTTGCACCAGTCTGGACAATACTATTCATATTAATGGGTATAGCCGCTGCAATTATTTGGAATAAAGGATTAGAAAGCGATGCGGTTAAAATCGCTTTGATGGTTTTTATCTTTCATTTGGTTTTAAATATATTATGGTCAATGTTTTTCTTTGGCATGCAAAATCCTGGTCTAGCATTTATTGAAATTGTTGTTTTGTGGTTAATGATTATATTAGTTATGTATTTGTTTTACCAACTTGATCATAGGGCTGCATATTTACTCATACCATATATTTTATGGGTATCATTTGCGGCTGTATTAAATTATAGTATTTGGCAGTTAAATTAAATATTATGAAATTAAAAAAATTATCTAATTCAAAAATTGGTCTATTACAAGCCCTGGGTGTGACAGCCTATTGCTTGTTAGTTTCTCAAGTATTTAGACTAATGGAAACTCTTCAACCAGATGTGCCGGATTGGGTAGCAGCCACTACCATGTTATTATTGCTGGTTATTTCTGCTTCGGTGGTTGGTTCTTTGGTGTTTGGCTATGCTGCCTATTCTTTATTAAGAAAAGATGTTAAGGAGGCGCTGCATGTTTTGGGTTATACATTATTGTATGGCATTGGCATATTTATGATTATTTTATTCTTTGTTAGCTTAAGTTAATGTTATTAGATTTATTATTTTTTTCACTTTTAATACAGGCAGTTTTATTTGTGGCGGCTTTTATTAAGCAGACAGACAAACTTACAGATTTCTCGTATGGTTTAACTTTTGTAATTTTAGCTATTACAGGATTATTCCAAAGCTCTAAATTAGTTGGACACTACATTTTAACAGCTATGATTGTTTTGTGGGCCTTACGGCTAGCAGTCTATCTTGTAATTAGGATAAGGAAAATTAAAAAGGATAAGAGATTTGATGGTATCAGAGAGAAATTTTTATCATTTGCTGGCTTTTGGTTGTTGCAGGGTATTACGATTTGGGTGGTTTTAATTTCATCAATATTTTATTATCAAGAAGCAGTAGAGTTTAATAGCTTATCTATTATAGGTATGGCTATATATTTATTTGGACTATATTTTGAATCATTGGCAGATATGCAGAAATATAGACACATTAATAATCCAAATAATAAAGATAGGTGGATACAAACTGGGTTATGGAAATATTCTAGACATCCAAATTATTTTGGTGAAATTTGTGTTTGGTTGGGCGTATATCTATTTGTTTTTCCAACCTTGCATTTCCCTTTAAGTCTTATAGCACTTTTAAGCCCATTATATATAACCATATTACTTCTATTTGTTAGTGGAATACCAAAGTTAGAAAAATATGCAGATAATAGATGGGGAAACGATCAAGAGTATTTAAAGTATAAGGAATCAACTAGTATATTAATTCCTTGGTTTAATAAAAAGTAATGAGAATTTGGGATATTAGTCCAAAGAATTTATGTAGGCAACATCTTTTAGGTGAGCATAGAGAGCTTCATGCTATTTGGACTGTATTAATAGAAAACAAAAAAGGGTATAGCAAACACCCCGAAACATTAAGGTGGAAAGGTAAATTAAAAGCACTGTATCTAAGACATGAAAAGTTAGTTAAAGAAATGAAAAGGAGAGGATATAATCATTTATCTCCACTAGATAAACGTTATGCTAGAGGAAAGAACATACAGAATGTATATATAGATAAACCTAGTAAACAAAAAGAACTGTTAAATAATAAAGATTGCGATTGTAAATTATGAAAATTATATCTTGGAATGTTAATGGAATAAGAGCTATTCAGAAAAAAGGTTTTTTAGATTGGTTTAAAAAACAAAAGGCAGGCATTATTTGTATTCAAGAAACTAAAGCCCAGATTGATCAATTAGACGACAGTCTAGTAAACATTCCTGGTTATGTTTCTTTTTTTAATTCAGCAGAAAGAAAAGGATATAGTGGTGTGGCTATTTGGACCAAAGAAAAACCTTTAAAGGTTGTAATGAAAATGGGTAGTAAAGATTTAGATAATGAAGGTAGGTTATTACAATTAGATTTTAAGAAGTTCACTTTACTTAATGTATACTTTCCCAACGGTGGTCAAGGCGATCACAGGCTTCAGTATAAAATGGAGTTTTATGATAAGTTTTTAAAACATATTAATAAATTAAAAAAACAAGGTAAAAAGATTGTCTTTTGTGGAGATGTAAATACAGCTCATCAGGAAATAGATTTAGCACGGCCTAAAGAGAATGAAAATAATACAGGTTTTTTACCAGAAGAAAGAGCTTGGCTGGATAAAGTTATTGCTAATGATTATTTAGATACTTTCAGAATATTTAACAGTAAAGGTAATAATTATACTTGGTGGGATTACAAAACAAGAGCTCGTGAAAGAAATGTTGGTTGGCGTATAGATTATTTCTTTATTAGTAAAAATTTAAAAAGTAAAATAACTAAAGCTAGTATACATAATAAAGTAATTGGCTCAGATCATTGTCCAATTAGTATAGAATTAAATATATAATCATATGGTAAAAAAACATTTTACAACTGAAGAAGCTAAACAAATTGGAGAAGAGTTAGGTTTAATATGGGATAAGTTTGATGTAGAACAATTTCGAATGGGAATGGATGTAGAATTAGAGCATGGCGAGAAAGATCCAGAAACAGATGTAACTCACGATAATCCTTTAACTGTTGGAAAGATAGCCCTAGCTCATCTTAATGAATTTCCAGATTATTACACTCGTTTAGATAAAATGGAAGAAGAGGCAGAAGAATTTTGGGAGAATAAATAATATGCCAAAGTATAAATATGAAGGAAAGTTTAAATGTGGTAATTGTAGTAAAACATTTACTAAAAAAGGTACATGTAGACCAAAAGCATGTCCTAGTTGCAATGCAGATAAACTTGGGTTAAAATTAATAAGCAAAAAAGAACTTTAATTATTAATTAAAAATATATGCCATATGATGTACCGGTAGAAAAACTACCACAAGATGTTCATGATCGTAATAAAGCAATTAATTCTTTAAGAGAAGAGTTAGAAGCTATAGACTTCTATGATCAACGCATGCATGTTGTTCAAGATGAAGAGCTAAAAAAGATTTTAGCCCACAATAGAGATGAAGAAAAAGAACACGCTGCTATGTTGATTGAATGGTTAAGAAAGAATGACGAGGTTTTTGACAAAGAGTTTACAGAACACGATAAAGTCTAATTTTAATCCCCTTATTTTTTAAGGGGATTTTATTATTAATATAAAATTATGGGAATTGTTTTTAAATTTATAAAATGGATAGCTATTATTGTAATATTAGTTGTCGGTATAATGTTTGTCTTTAAATTATGTCCACCGCCAGGTCCTTGGATGTCACCACCATGGTGTGTAGATAATAGCTTTGAAGCAATTGAGTATGAAACAACTCACGAGCCCGGTCATTTATCTCAAGTAAAGGCTGTTAATATGTCAGATACCTGGGGTAGAAATTACAATTTTAATATGATTGAGAATACTCGTAATAATATAGACAGCTCATTTGCTAGAGTAGCTGGTTTGGGAGCAGAAGAGGTGTATGTTAATGATTTCCATATGGCTAAATATGAAGAGGATGATAATTTTACGAGCTTAGATTATGAGATAGTTGATGAAATATTTTTGAATGATTTACGTGATGAGGCTATGACTGAAGATGATATTGATGATTTAGTAAAAGCTGCTCACGATAATGGTATGAAACTTGGTATTAAACATAATATGGCTTTTGTAGATATTGGTAAGTATATTGGTCTTTCAGATATAGCTGGTAGCGTTCAAGAAGATTATGCAAATTTTAATTCTGGTCATACAGCAGAGTGGATTAATGACTTCTTTGACAAATGGACGGTCAGGTTAGTAAAAAAAGCACAGATGTATGATAAATACGGAGTAGATATTATAAGTATTACACCAACTTGGATGGGACCAACCTTTGTGGGTCAAGAAGATTTAGCAAATACCAGATGGAGAGAGTTAATTACAGAACTTAGAAATAATTTTAGTGGTGAAATACAAACACTTGTTAGTTATTATGGTTTTGTTGATGGAGTTGATGGTCAAGAAGATTGGTCTAAGTATGATTATTACCAATTAGCAGATATTGTTGAGCTAGATGTTTATGAACTACCAACTAAGTATGGCTTAATAGATAATCCTAGTATTGATCAAATGGAAAAAGTCTGGGATAAATTTTTTGCAGATACTACTAAAAGATCAAAAGCTGAAGGATTTAAATTAACTGTTATGGCTTCAATATTTTCTGTACCAAATGCTTTGAATAATGGTATTGTAGAGTTTTATGACATTATCGGTGATGCTTTAGATGGAATTGTGAAGGATTGGGATTATCAGGCAGATGCTTTTCAAGCATTATTTAAATCTTTAGAAAATAATGAAGATATAGATAGAATTATTATTGGTGGTTATTGGTGGGATGATGCTATGGATCCATTAGTTAAGCCCAGAATTTCTTTATCTCAAAGTATTCGTAATAAACCAGCCCAAGCAGTGGTTGAAAAATGGTTTAAAAATTAAAACATTAATATTAAACACCCTCACTTTTGAGGGTGTTTTTTAATTGTTTAAATTGAAATAAATTGGTATAAATATACGTATAATAGTGTAGACACATTATGCATGATATAGATTGTACAAAGCTATCTGGCAAAGATATAGCTGAGCGGGTTGTTGCGAGTCCGGACTTTTTTTATTGCATAGTTAGGAGCTATGAAGGTCAATTAAAAGCATATATTGCTAGAATTACTAACGTAGACAATGAAGAAGTAGAAGATATTTTACAGGAGGCTTTTATTAAAGTTTATGAGAATATTAATAGTTATGATTCAGATTTTAAGTTCTCCTCTTGGCTTTACCGTATAGTACGTAATGAAACAATTAGTCATTGGCGTAAGAATAAAAAAAGACTTGAGGATGTTCAATTAGATATTACAGAGGATTTTATTTCTAACCTAAGAGCAGATACAGATTTAAATACAGAATTGGATGAAAAGTTTGTAAAAGAAGATATTCAAAAAGCTTTGAATAAATTACCGTTTAAGTATAAAGAAGTATTGGTTTTAAGATATATAGAGGATAGAGATTATAAAGATATTGGAGATATTATTAAGAAACCAGTTAATACAGTAGGCACTCTAATTTCTAGAGCTAAAAAAGAATTAAAAAATATTTTAGAATAATATGACAATAACAGATGATATAAAAGAAAAAATAAAAGAAAAACACATTAAGCCAAGAGCTAAATGGAAGTTTTTAGTTGCTAATTATGGTTGGTGGCTATTATTTGGATTATTATTCTTAATAACCAGTATTGGTTTTGGAGTTGTTTTGTATTTACTTATAGGCTCTGACTGGGAGATAGTTAGATTGGTTTCCTCTGGTTTTTGGGGAAGACTTGTATTAGTAATGCCAAGATTATGGTTGGGTTTATTAGCAATAACAACCATACTAGCCGTTTGGGAGTTTAGAAAAACTAGAAAAGGTTATCGTTATGACATTGCTATTATTTTAGCAGCAGTTGTATTAGGTAGCATGTTGTTTGGTACTTTAGTCTATTCTTCTGGCTTGGGTGAAAGATTGGATACGATTCTTACAGATAATATGCCTTTATATAGAGGTAGGTTACATCAACAAATGGATTTATGGGATCGGGCTGACCAGGGTTTCTTAATTGGCCGCGTTATAGATTTTGATAACAATCATATAATATTAAACGCTCCTCATGGCATAGAATATAGTATAGATATTAGTAGAATGGAAAATATAGAGGATCTAGATTTAGAAATAGATTCTGTTTTAAAGGTAGCTGGAGAATTAATGGAAGATGTATTCTTTGCAAATAATATAGTAGAGCTAGAAATGGAAAGGTTTGTTGATGACCACAGACCACCGCTACGCCCATTTATGTCACCAAGGGGGATGCAGGGTGAAAGATTTTCACCGCTACCTGCGTATAAATAAGTGTAGCTACTGATTATTAATTATTAACAAACATAATATGAACAAATACATTATTTTCTCAGTAATTGGTTTGGCAATTATATTATCCGCTGGTACAGCCCTTGCATACCAAGGAGATATGGCTCCAAAAATGAATAAGGAAGATATGCAGCAGCATCGTGAAGAAATGCAAGCTATCTTCGATAATAATGAATATGGTGCATGGCAAACTGAAATGACCACTAGAGCCGATGAAATGCAAGCGCATGTTAATGAAATGAGAGCTAGTATAAATGAAGACACATTTAACAAGATGTCTGAAATGCATGAATTAATGCAAGCTGGTGATTATGAAGCCGCTCAAGCACTTAGAGAAGAATTAGGTATTGGGGGGTTTGGAAAGGGATTTGGTAGACACGGAGGCATGAGAGAAGGTAGATTCCAACCTCAGTCTGCTGAATAAAATTTATATAGGATATAGGTAAAGAAAAAAGGGAACACAGTTGTGTTCCCTTTTTGGGTTGTTTAGGAATTATTCCTTTTTTTGCGAACGGAGAAATTTTTTCAGAGCTTCTGGATCGACGTTTTTCAATTCGTCACTTTCCAGTAGCTTGCTCCTCTGTTCTTGTTCGTCGATTCTATTTAGTTCTTTACTCACTATTTTTTGGTTTTCCATATAGCGAGCTTGAACTGGACTTTCGTCGTTAATAACAATGGAAGGTATGTCGAAGGTTTCGCAGGTGATCACCTTTTCACCGGTAGAGATGTATGTTAGTACAACCTCATCACCAGGTTCCATGAATAGAACCTTGGGTGTTGAATAGGAGTAAACAGCCTGAAAGATTTTGGCTTCCCCGGTAATTGTAAATGGAAAAGCTTGTTGTTCTCCATCAAGTATCGGTGTGCCAACTCGGGCTATTTTTCCTGCGAGGGTCATGGTAGTCAGTTCACCACCAGCTGGTGCGAAGTTTCCGTTTTTTGACTTGGCCATTGCAGCACGGTAATTGTTCAGTGCTTTTTCAAGTGTTTTCCCCATCGCACTGATATCTTTATTGCGTAATGACACAAGCGAAACACCCTTAAACTGTCCCTGGTACGTAATTGGAATAACATAGGTTATTTGCCCGTAGATATTGTATGGCACAAGCTCTGTTGGTTCATAACCATCAAAGTTACTCCACATGGATTTAGCAGTTGCGTAGGCGATTCTTTCGGTGACACCGCTGGCTTTGAAGAATTTTGTCTTACCAGTTTTGGCGTCTGAAAGAGTAAAGCCGGTCAAAGCCTGATCGCCTTCATTAAAGCTCGTAAAACCAGAGAACCACTGACAGTTTTCACCACTGTAAGTCATATACCAACCATTAGTTGGTTTTTGTGACTTATCATTGTGAAATACTGTGTAAGACCAGGTTGCGTTGGCATACTCACCCCACTTGGAGATTTGATGATCAAGCACGTCAACTGGTATACCACGGTCGATCCAGCTTGGAATTTCATCAACCTTATATAGGTTAATATCTCCAGTTTGCAGGTTTAGATCAACAACTCCGGTCAGGGCCCAACCAGTATAGCCGGTTGTTCTTTCAAGAGTAGAAACAGTGTAATGAGGGTCCCAATTGTCGTCTGGTTCAAATGTCCAGTCGTCGAGAAGCACATTCATGTAACCATTTTTTCTCAAATACCGTTCAGCGTTGTTTTCAAAGTAAGCACTATTGAGATATTTGATGTGAATTGCACTTCCTTCCTTGTTCACCTGTACAGCCTGGGCATCGCTAAAGGGATTTTCTGCTGATACACGCAAATAGCCGGGGACCTGTCGATCTTGTTTCCATTTAAAATATGTTTGAAATTCAACAGGAAACACCCACCACAGTTGTCCGTCGACATATTGCTTAGTACCATCACCAATACTGTAGCGTGAGCCAGCGACGATATCTCCAGATACCTTGAAACGACTCAGGGCGGCATTTGCCTTCACCTTTGCCATATCTTCAGATACCAGACAGATGTGTGTTGGGTCAGCCGGTTCCAGAACAGACTCGAGGTCTGTTACGATATCAACCTCGCCTATCAACTCAGATTTTTGAGCTGAATTGAACATGTCGCTGGTGTTAATTAAACCGGCAAAAAATATAGCATAGGCTATATAAATTATAGCCAGAAAAAACCCTGGCCATGTAATTTCTTCGAAATCGCCGCTCAACCAACCTCCTAAGAATCCTCCAATAATGATGGAAAAAAGGAAAGGGGTTGGGCCATAGATGCCAATTGAAAACTTCCAATAGAGGAAAGTTAGCACAAAGCCATAAATGAGACCGCCAAAGAATCCTTTGGTGATTGCCTCTTTTGTATCAGATCCACTAAGACCTGCAATTAAACTGGTTAGAAACACCGAGCCGAATGCTACAAGCATTCCGATTAGCATGTAAGACATACTATCCCTCCTTATTTGGGGTTATTAGGTTTTTAAGCTGCTCATTCACACATGAGAATGAATAGAAAAATTTAGCAGATATTATAGTTATTGTCAAGAGTTTTGTAGTGTTAAAGCAAAACAAAAAACCCCAGATAAACTGGGGTTTTATAATTCTATGTATAATTCTTACATTTCAGCTTTAGGAGCTTCTTCAGTACTTTCATCAGCCATTGGCTCTGGAGCAGCTGGTGCTGGCATTTCTGGGGCTACAGGAGCAGCTACAGCTGGTTTTTCCTTACCAACCATGCTTAGTACAAATAGTACTACACCTACTACTAATATTAGCCAATTTAGCCAAAAACCTTGTCCTGCTAAAATCCAGATTAATCCTACTAAAAATAGGACAATTCCTAGGATCATAAGGGTCATTTTCTTGCTTTTCATAATGATTTACCTTTCAATTAGGTTATTATTTATTTAAATCTCCTTCATTATAGCAGATGAATAGGGGATGTGATACAGTTGACCTGTGCATAATATCTCAGTATAATGATAATAGTTCTCATTATTAATGATAATTATTCTCAATGAGTAGTAATAATATACACTTACCTAAGGGCAAAAGATTAACAAAGTCTAAACAGATAATATTAGACTATTTTTCTAATAACCAGGAACATATTACAGCTGATGAGCTATACAAGAAGCTTATAGCTCAATTACCTGGTATTGGTCTAGCTACTGTTTATAGGAATTTGAATGATTTAGCTTCTTTAGGTATATTAAAACAACTGTCATATCCTAATATGCCTGTATATTATGAATATGCGGGAGAGGCTCATTCTCATTTTTATTGCGATTATTGTCATAAGATATATGATATTGAGGCACCGGGTAAAAAGATTGAAGCAAATAGAGCGTGGCAAGGTCATTATATTAAAGATGTGAATATTGAATTAAAAGGTATTTGTAAAAATTGTATGGTCGACTATTTTGGATAGTATATGAATGCTACTAAGTAAATTAGTAATATTCATATAATCATTATTCAAATAACATATGAAAGAAATATATTTAGATCATGCTGCTACAACCTATGTATTGCCAGAAGTTGTAAAAGAGATGTCGAGTTTTTGGGAAGACAGTTTTGGTAATCCTTCAGCTTTGTATTTTAAAGGAATGGATGCTGCTCAAAGTTTAGCACAAGCTAGAGGCAGAGTCGGTAAAATATTAAATTGTAGTTCACAAGAAATTGTCTTTACTGGTTCTGGTACAGAGAGCGATAATCTTGCTTTACAAGGAGTTGCTAAAGCACACAACATTGGTGAGATTATTATTTCTCCAATTGAACATGATGCAATTATTAACGCTGCTAAATATTTAGAAACACTTGGTTGGAAAATAATTTATACACCAGTAGATAAAGATGGACTTGTTGACCCTGAAGAGTTAAAGAAATTAGTAACAGATAAAACAGTTTTAGTAAGTATTATGTATGCGAATAATGAAATAGGTACGGTTGAGCCAATTAAAGAATTAGTAAAGGTTGTTAAAGAAAAAAATCCTAATACATTATTTCACACTGATGCTTGTCAGGCTGGACCATATTTAAATTTAGATGTGGAAGGATTAGGAGTAGATTTATTAACATTAAATGGTAGTAAAGTTTATGGTCCAAAAGGCACAGGAATTTTATACATTAAAAAAGGAACAAGCATTAAACCATTAATCTATGGTGGTGGACAAGAATTCAATATTCGTTCCGGTACAGAGAATATTCCTGGAATTATGGGACTGGTTAAAGCTTTAGAAATTGCAGATAAGAATAGAAAAGAAGAGGTTAAACGTTTAACAGAGCTTAGAGATAAATTAATAAAAGGTATTCAAGGAAAAATTGCCAGAGTTAATTTAAATGGTCATGCAACTAAAAGATTGCCAAATAATATTAATTTAACATTCGAAGATATTGAAGGGGAGGCTATACTACTTCATTTAAATGAAAAAGGAATAATGGCTAGCACTGGTTCAGCTTGTGCTTCACATAGTTTAGATGTTTCCCACGTTTTAAAGGCAATTGGCCTACCTTATGAATTGATTCATGGCAGTATTAGATTTACATTAGGAAGAAGAAATACAGATGAAGATATAGATTATGTTATTGAAGTATTGCCAGAAATAATTACTAAGTTAAGGTCTATGTCACCGGTAAAATTAGATGAGGGTAAACATCCTCAAGTAAAACAATAATTATTAAGTACTTTATATATGTCAAAACAAATTAAGACAGACATTCGTGATCAAAAGGGTCGCGGTTGGATATATTCAGATATTGTAAAAGAACATTTCTTTTCACCAAAGAATTTATTCATGCCAGGTGAAGAAGAAAATTATGAAGCAGATGGTGTTGGTTATGTTGGTTCACCTGCCTGTGGGGATATGATGAAAATGTGGATCAAAGTAGATAAAGATACAGAAAGAATAAAAGAGTGTAAGTGGCAAACCTTTGGTTGTGCATCAGCTATAGCTTCAACATCAATGCTTTCTGTAATGGCTTCAGAGAATGAAGGCTTAACATTAGATGAAGCTATGAAATTAAGACCACAAGATATTTTAGAAAGATTAGGGGGTCTTCCAAATAGAAAGATTCATTGTTCTGTTTTGGGAGATAAGGCTTTAAGAGCAGCGGTCAATGATTATTTTAAGAATACTAATCAACATGATAGGATTATTATCGAAGGAGCTAAGGTCGTAGATAAGGTTTTAAAGGTTACAGATAAAGATATTGAAGAGGCTGTTTTAGAAGGAGCAGATACTTTAGAAAAAGTTCAGGCTAAAACAAAAGTTGGTACTGGTGATCCAAGTTGTTTACCAGATGTTGAACAATTAATACAATTTTATAAAGATAAATATTACGGTTAATATTAAATAGTAAATATATGGAACTAATAACTTATGCAAAAAAAGTAGGACCAGCAAAAGCAGATGTGTTTTTCTATCCGGTCTTACAAAATGATCAAGAGATTTTAAAATTAATTAAGAGTTTTGGGTATGCAGACGAAGAAGTAATTTTAGCCAGGCTTAAACGTGAAAACTTTCATGGTAAAAAAGGTCAGTTCTTTTTAATTCATAGTGAAGATGTAGCTATGGTTATTTTAGGGACTGGTCAAAAAAAGAAAATGCTTGCTGAAGATTGGCGAGAGGCTGCAGGAAAGCTCGTGCAATATTTATCTAAGTATGAAGCAAATAATATTGGGATTGTTTTAAGCTCTTGGCTTAAAGGTAATAATGATGTGTATAGATTAGGAGTTTCTTTGGCAGAAGGTATAATGTTGGCTAGTTATAGATTCGATAAATATCTTAATGACGATGAAGATGATATTAAAATAGATATAGATAAATTTATTGTGTATTTAACAGCTGCTCAGAGGGTAAAGTTTAAAAAAGGTTGGGAACAAGGTTTAATGATGGCTATGGGCACTATTAAAGCTAGAGATTTAGTTAATGAACCAGCCGGACTTATGACACCCGCCTTTTTAGCTAAGGAAGCCTTAAAGATTGCTAAAGACAATAAACAGGTGAGTGTAAAGATTTTAGAAAAGGCAGATGTTAAAAAATTAAAGATGGGTGCTTTTATGGGAGTTGATCAAGGTTCTGAAGAGCCTTTGAAATTTATACACCTAGTATATAAACCAAAAGGTAAAGCTAAAGATAAGGTCGCTATTGTTGGTAAAGGTATTACTTTTGATAGTGGTGGGCTTAATATTAAAGTTGGTGATGGCATGACGCAGATGAAAGTAGATATGGCTGGAGCTGCTTCAGTCTTAGGCATATTTTCAGCTATTAATGATTTATCTCCAAAAGTAGAAGTACATGGAATTATTGCAGCTTGTGAAAACATGCCATCTGGTAAAGCATATAAGCCGGGGGATGTTTTAACTAATATGCAGGGTAAAACTATTGAAATTGGTAATACAGATGCAGAAGGTAGAGTAACATTGGCAGATTCATTAGCTTATGCACAAAAACAAGGTATTAAAACTATAGTAGATATGGCAACCTTAACCGGTGCTTGTATGATAGCATTGGGTACAGATTATACAGCTCTTTATGCTAATAACGATAAGTTTGCTAAAGAGTTATCTAAGTGTGCAGATATTACTGGTGAAAAAGTATGGCACATGCCACTGGTTTCAGAGTATAAGAAGTTAAATGAAAGTAAAATAGCTAATGTAAGGAATGTTGCTAATACTAGATATGGTGGTTCTATTACGGCTGCTCTATTTTTGCAGGAGTTTATTGAAGAGGGTGTTACTTGGTCTCACTGGGATATAGCTGGGCCTGCGTTTGCTGAAAAACCATTTAATAGTTATACACCAGTTGGTGGTGTTGGACATGGTGTAAGAACTTTACTTACTTGGCTTTTAGACTATTAATCTAATATACAAAAAGATAGCTACAAATAGCTATTTTTTTGTTGTTTAACTAATAAATTATTGACAAACTATGCAATATATGCTAAAATAGATTATTAATATAGTTCCTTGAAAGGCTATGAATTTAAGATATGAAGTGAGTATTGTGAGTATCTATTACTAGGTTCTTACTATACTCGCTTCATATGGTGTGAAGTAAGTCGTTATCCAAAGCGATTTTGGATGTTTAATTACAGGAGGTGTGCCATGACTAAAGTGGTGAGCCGTACTTTATCAGTCCATAAGGAGCACGAAGTGCTTCTTAAACTAGAGACCGCTGGTCTCAACGATGAACTTGCTCAGGCAATCATTGATTCAAAGAGTAATCAACTTGCTACGAAAGTAGTTGAGCTGATCAGTCGCAACGGCTACGAACCAAGTGTCATTGAAGAAAGAGCCCGTATGATCATGGGCAAGAACTTCTTTGGTGTTGCAGAAGCAATCAAGCATTTTAAAGTTAAACCCCTTAAAAAGCATACCAACGCTCTTGCCAAAGTACCTTTTACAGAAGAAATACTTGAAAAGTGTAAGGATACGCATATCCTTATCGCAGTATTTCCTTTATCTCTTCTTGAGATAAGAAAGGCTGCTAAAGATCTTTTCTACTCCTCTGAAGGTGGCTGGTTTGAGAGCCAGGCTTTTGCTCAGGAAAGTTCAGAACCCCAATGGTGTCTCATTCAAAAAACTCCAGTTAAAGATTCAACATTCAAAAACTGGAAAGAACAACAGGCTCTTCTGCTAAAGAACGACGAAACACCCCCAGCCCATATAATGGTCTATACCATTATTGGACATTACCTGAATACAAAGGAACGAATCTTTGAAAACATCTGGGTTCGTACCTCATCCGTGGATTCGGATGGCTACCGTGTGGTCGTCGGTGCTTTCGATTCGGGCGGTCTCAACGTCGACTACGACTGGGATGACAACCGTAATTCTTACCTCGGTGTCTCCTCCGCTCGGAAGTCCTGAATCTTGAGTTCTTGCTTATCTATCCAATCCGCCTAGCGGATTGGATAGAATGACTTGTGCCTTTTGAATCCTTGAGTCCTCGTAAAAATTTTTGCGGGGACTCTTTTATTTTATATATACAGCTGTTATACTATTATTATCTTGCTAATGTAGATTCGGCTATTGCTTGATCTCGCGAGATGTCTCTTTTTACCCATATTGTATGGGGTTTGTTTACCAAAGTTTTAACTGCGGTAAGAGACTTTACCAGAATATCGTTGTTTAAGGATAACGATAGCGTGTGAATAAGAATAGAGATTAAACTTCTTATTTGTCTTTAGTGGAGATGTTCTATTATTAGGACTGCTCCCAAGTAAAATTCAGGAAGGAGAGAATATAGATCTGCATTGCAGGTGGTAAATCTCAACTTTTGGTGATGTGGATGAAGGCAAGTAATATTGCGTGGATTCGGATGACAACCGTGTGAACGTCGGTGATTTCGATTCGGACGGTCTCAACGTCAACAACAACTGGGATGACAACCGTAATTCTAACCTCGGTGTCTCCTCCGCTCGGAAGTCTTTTCTCTATACTATTAAAAATACTCTCCAATTAGGAGAGTATTTTAGTTAGTAGCTTTTGGTAGATTTTATCCATCCGCCAAGCATTCTACCTATTTCATCAACTAGCGTTTCAAGGGATATGTATTTTTTAGAATCAATTGTTTTAGTATCTTTTAAAAGTCTTAAGAATATTCGTAAGAAGTTTAATTTAAGACTGGTTTTTTCTAGAATGGGAAGTTTCTCTGATTTTATTGCTTGGCTTGCCCACAGGATATTTTCAACAATATCTAGGATTATATTTTCACACCGTTGCCATGTGGTAAATCTATCTTGTTTAGGAACACTGTTACGAAAACTGTGGAACAATTTGTATAGTTCATATGACTTTTTAAAAATAGGGATGTCAAAATCATTCATGTTATGAAAATTTATACTAATCTTTTTAAAAGAATAATATCCCTGGAAAATCTTTTTTTAGCGTGGGATAAATTTAAAGCCGATAAACAAACTAAGTCAGATGTACAAGAGTTTGCATTCTGTTTGGAAAAGAATATTTTTCAATTGCATAAAGATTTGAAGAGTGGGAATTATACACATGGCTCTTATACTTCTTTTTATATTCATGATCCAAAGTTACGTCATATTCATAAGGCTGAAGTTAGGGATAGGGTTTTTCATCATGCTGTTTTTCAAATACTTAACCCTCTTTTTGAACCTACTTTTATTGCCACTTCTTTTTCGTGCCGAGTAAATAAAGGTACACATAAGGGAGTAGAGTGCGTGGAGAAGATGCTTAGAGTAGTAAGTAAGAATTATACTAAACCGTGTTTTGTCTTGAAATGTGATGTTAAAAAGTTTTTTGACTCGGTTGATCATGATATTTTATTAAATATTTTAGGTAGAACAGTGAAAGATGATGTTGTTATGCGTCTTATGAAAGAAATTGTTGAAAGTTTTTCTAGTGGACGATCTACATTGTTTAGGTGGTGTGGAATTCCAATTGGTAATTTAACTTCGCAGTTGTTTGCTAATGTTTATATGAATGAATTTGATCATTTTGTGAAACATGAGCTAAAGGTTAAGTATTATGCTCGCTATACTGATGATTTTGTCATCATTCATAATGACATTAAGTATTTAAAAGGGTTAATTAGTAAGATAAATATTTTTTTACATGATAATTTAAGACTTGCCTTGCATCCGGGTAAGGTTTCCATAAATAAAGCTAGTCGTGGGGTAGATTTTTTGGGATATATAATATTTCCTTATCATAAAATGGTACGCACCAAGACTAAAAATAGAGTTTTTAGAAAGTTAAGGCAAAAAATTAGAGTGTATAAAGTGGGAGAGTTACCCGAAGAGTCTCTTGAGCAAACACTTAATTCTTATTTGGGAGTTTTTTCTCACGCCAATGCTTTCGGGCTGGGTGAAAAATTGAAAAACCAGTATTGGTTTTGGATAAATGAATAATTTTTTTAAAAAACATTTTTATATTCAATGTTATACATAAATAATTAAAATGTCAATCCCTTTTTGATTTTATACAGTCTAAAATTAATTATTTTAATAAAAACCCCTCTACCATGAAGAGGGGTTTTGTTGTTTTAGGAAGTTTTGAAGTAAATGTCTGTGAGTTGGCGGCCAAGTTGTTCGTCGTCCAGACCATAGCCGTGTAACCATTCATCACCATCGTATATGAAGCAGACTCTGTCATAAGCGCCCAGTCCTTTTTTTGAATGATTGCGAGCCACAATTGCTACAATGATTACACGGTGTGCACCAGCAGCTAATAATTTCTTTTTAAGAAATTGAGTAGTGTCTCCGGTGTCAATAATGTCTTCAACCAAAACTATGTCTCGGTTTTTTACATCAGATCTCCACATGCTGGTAATTTTTGGAGCTACTTTTTTTTCAACACCTGGATAACTTGTCACACCGACTGCATCAATATGTACATCGATGTACAGTTTCCGATGAAGGTCTACTAGAAGATATTTTCCTCCAGTTTGAACCTCCATTAATATTGGGGGTTTTTTTGCTGTACTAAATTCACAACCTATCCAAGTAGCTAATTCTTCTATGCCACTGTTAATTTGTTCGTGGCTTAACCACTTTTTATAGATGCGGCCATTTACCTTGATCCGACCATTACCTAATTCTTCCATTTTATTTCCTCCTAGTTATTTATGAACAATTAAGATAAGATAGTACATTAATGAACTATTTTAGTCAATTTTTATAATAAATATATGACTTTGAAATATATCTAAAAAGGGTATATCATATATACACCATGCTTAAGTACAAAGAGCTTACAATTGAGAAGTTTAACCACGATACTGTCTTAGTACAGAATGGTTTAATTATGTATTTTGATCCATTTCAGATAGATATGATAAATATGCCTCGGGCAGATATTATCTTTATTTCCCACCATCACGCAGATCATTGTAGCCCTGATGATATTGAGAAAATCATTAAAAATGACACATTAATAGTAGCAACAGATAATTGTAGGCTATTACTAGATAAATTTAGGCAGGAAAAACAATATATTAAGGATGGTGAAGAATTAGAGTATAAAAATGTTAAAATTTCTGCTATTCCAGCGTATAATATAGATAAGTTTAGGTCGCCAGGTCAGCTATTTCATAGTAAAGAAGATGGTGGGTTGGGATATATAGTTAATACACATGATGTTAACTTGTATTTTGCCGGAGATACTGATAATATACCAGAGCTTAAAGGGTTAAAAAATATAGATATTGCCTTTCTTCCAATTTCAGGTACTTATGTTATGACGGCAGAGGAAGCTTTAGAAGCAATTGGCCAATTTAAGCCAAAAATTGTCGTGCCAATTCACTATGGCAGTATAGTGGGTGATAGAAAACAGGCAGTCGAGTTACAAGAGCAAGCAACAAATACAAAAATTAAAATATTGGATTAATTGTCCACATTTGCAAACCACAACATGTAGTAGTATAATTCTTATTGAGGGCACTATATATTGTGTTAGAGTCCAAAACAAAATTTCTTTAAAACTCCAGAAAAATGTTTATGGCTCTATTTTTTTTCACTATAAAAATCTCTTAGATTAGCAAAAAAATTATATATATTAATAAAATAAAATATACAAATATATGAGTGAAGATAAAAAAATTGACATTGAGACAATTAGCTTGTCAGAAGAGAATACCAATACTAAGGCAGCTGTAGAAAATGCAGCAAATGCAGCTAATTCTTCCCGCGCTCAAAACTTAACAGGTCTACAAGGCCTAAGAGTTGACCAAAAGTTTTCCACTCCTGGTGTACACCCATACGAAGAAATAGATTGGGAATTAAGGGAGGCTACCATCACCAATGAAAAGGGTGATGTTGTTTTTTCTCAAAAAGATGTTGAGGTCCCAGCTGCTTGGTCACAGAGCGCTACCAATATTGTAGTCCAGAAGTATTTCAGAGGAAGAGTAGGAACCTTAGAAAGAGAACGTAGTGTAAAACAGATGGTATCTAGAGTCGCTGAAACAATTACCCAATGGGGTAGAGAAGGCGGCTATTTTTATTCAGACGAAGATGCAGAGAAATATGAATCAGAGTTAACATATTTATTGGTTAATCAATACGCTGCTTTTAATAGTCCGGTTTGGTTTAATGTTGGAATTGAAAAACACCCTCAATGTTCAGCTTGTTTTATTAACTCTGTTAAAGATGATATGAAGTCAATTTTAAATTTGGCTGTTACAGAAGGAATGTTATTTAAATATGGTTCAGGTACTGGTACTAACTTTTCAAGCCTTCGTTCATCTAAAGAGTATTTAGGTAATAGTGATGGTAAATCATCTGGACCTGTTTCTTTTATGCGTGGTTTTGATTCATTCGCTGGTGTTATTAAATCTGGTGGTAAAACTAGAAGAGCAGCTAAGATGGTTATTATGAATATTGATCATCCAGATATTGTAGAGTTTATTAATTCTAAATCTCATGAAGAACAAAAAGCTTGGGCTTTAATTGATGCAGGTTATGATGGTTCATTTAATGGTGAAGCTTATGGTTCTGTATTTTTCCAAAATGCTAATAATAGTATTCGTGTTACAGACGATTTTATGAGGGCTGTAGATAATGATGGAGATTGGTATACAAAGTATGTAACAACTGGAGATATTGCAGATTCATACAAAGCAAAAGCTTTAATGGAAATGATTTGTGAAGCTGCTTGGATCTGTGGTGATCCTGGTATGCAATATGATACTACTATTAATAAATGGCATACATGTAAAAAATCCGGCAGAATTAATGCTTCTAATCCATGTTCTGAATATATGTTCTTAGATGATTCTGCTTGTAATCTAGCTTCACTTAACTTAACAAAGTTTGCAGATAAACAAGGTAATTTTGATGTAGAGGCATTTAAGCATGCAGTTGAAATAATAATTACAGCTCAGGAGATTGTAGTAGATAACTCTTCTTATCCAACAGAACCTATTACACAGAATTCTTTTGACTACAGACCACTGGGTATGGGTTATGCAAACCTTGGTGCCCTTCTTATGTTAAAAGGCCTTGCCTATGATTCAGAAGAGGGTCGTAATTTTGCAGCTGCTGTTACTTCTTTAATGACTGGTGCAGCCTACAAAAGATCAGCAGAGATTGCTTCAAACCTAGGACCATTTAAATATTACCAAGCTAATGAAGAAAGCTTTCTAGAAGTAATGAATATGCATAGAGCAGCTGCTTACAAGATTAGACAAGAAGGTAATACAGATGAATTGTGGCAGGCTTCTAAAGAAATCTGGGATGAGAATATAGCTATTGGTAAAAAGTATGGATATAAGAATGCTCAGGTTACAGTGCTTGCTCCAACTGGCACAATTGCTTTCTTAATGGATTGTGATACTACTGGTATTGAACCAGATATAGCACTTGTTAAATACAAATGGCTTGTTGGTGGTGGAATGATGAAATTAGTTAATCAAAGTGTAGAATTAGCACTATCTAATTTAGGTTACAATAAGGGAGATGTTGAAGAGATTATTAAGTATATAGATGAGCACGATACTATTGAAGGTTGTCCAACCTTTAATGAAGAAGATCTTAAAGTATTTGACTGTGCTTTTAAACCAAAAAATGGTAGTCGTTCTATTCATTATATGGGCCACATTAAAATGATGGCAGCTGTGCAACCATTCTTATCTGGCGCTATTTCTAAGACAGTTAATTTACCAAAGGATGCTACTGAAGAAGATATTTGGGAAGCATATATGACTTCATGGAGATTAGGCTTGAAAGCTGTAGCTGTATACAGAGACGGTTCAAAGAGAACTCAGCCATTAACAACTGGTAATGAAGATGAGGGTGGTAAAAAGAAAGAAAAAGGTGAAAAGAAAGAAATTGAGTACAAGCCTATGCGTAAGAGAATGCCAGATGAAAGAGAGGCTATTACTCATTCATATAGAATTGGTAATCACAAAGGATATATAACAGTTGGTCTGTATGAGAATGGTATGCCAGGTGAAATATTTATTGCAGCTGCTAAAGAGGGTAGTGTCATATCTGGACTACTCGATTCATTTGCCCTATCTATTTCTCTAGCATTACAATATGGTGTGCCTTTGAAGTTTTTAGCAAATAAGTTTACTCATTCAAGATTTGAACCATCAGGTTATACAAATAATCCAGATATTAGAATTGCTAAATCTATTGTAGACTATATCTTTAGATGGTTAGCTCTTAAATTCTTATCACGTGAAGATCAGGCTGAACTTGGTGTAAACGGTTTTCACCATGATGATGATGCTACAGATGATAAAAAAGATACTAAGACAGAAATCAGCGAAACTACTAAAAAGACAACCAGGACATTAGAAGTAGATATTGATGGAGATAGTAATCCAGATGCTCTATACATGGAAGAAACAGAAGAATCTATTAAATCTTTAACATTGGGAGATGACGCTAGTATTACTTTTGAAATGCAAGAAGATTCACCACCATGTGGTACTTGTGGTTCAATCATGGTTAGAAATGGTTCTTGCTACAAATGTCTAAACTGTGGATCCACTAGTGGTTGTTCATAAAGAAATTACCCCCTAAACAGGGGATGAAATAAAATAAATATTAAAAGGGCAACATTGTGCAGTTGCCCTTTTGATTTACTCATAGTATATTTAAAGTAATGAAACAAAAGTTAGGACAAATACAAATATATACAGGCAATGGCAAGGGAAAGACTACAGCTTCGCTAGGACTCTGCATGAGAGCTAGAGGGCGTAATTTAAAGGTTGCTATTGTCTTTTTTGATAAAGGTGGCCTAGATTATGGGGAGAGAGGTGTATTAAAGAAAATAGGGGTAGATTTTTGGGTTTCAGGCTGTATTAGGTTTAATCCTAAACTCAAGAAATTTAGATTTGGTGTAACACCTGAGGATATTAAGTCAGCTAATGAGGGTCTGGTTATAGCTAGAGAAGTATTAAGTAATGGTAAGTATGATTTAGTAGTTTTAGATGAGATTAATTCTACGACTAATTTAAAGATGCTAGATGTTAAAGATGTGCTAGCCGTTATTAAAGATAAACACCCAAATACAGAATTAATAATGACTGGTAGGAACGCTCCATTACAATTTAAAAAAATAGCTAATCTCATAACAGAGATGACTCTAAAGAAACATTACTTTTATGAGGGAGTTGAAGCTAGAGAAGGAATTGAATATTAATTATTAAATATACTATTATGAACATTATGATAAAAGCGACAAATATGAATTTGTCACCAGAAATGAAAAATTTTATTAAAGAGAAAATAGCTGCTGTAGAAAAGTTTTATCCAAATATATTAGAAGCAAGAGTAGAAGTAGAATTTGATGAACATAAAAGACAAGGACATAATTATAGATGTGAGGTTAATATACCAATACCTGGTAAATTAATACGGGTGGAAAAGACAACACCAGATTTTGAAAAGTCAGTAAATAAGGTTAAAGATCATTTAAAGGTAGTCTTGTCTAAAGAAAAGAATAAAGAAATACAGAAGAGATAGATTTGACTTTTATTTGTCTCTGTATTAAGTTGCTATAAGTACAAACAATACAAAAAGGAAGTAATAGGAGGATAGAATGAACTTTGAAAGTATAAACGCTAAACATCCTTGGGGTGTGAATATTGGTGTTGATGTTGATGAAACAATGTTTCCCAACTTACCAATTTTCATAGAGTGGCACAATGTTCACTATGGCAGCGAGGCAGTGCTAAACGATTTTGCAAGCTATGGTGGTTGGAATGACGTTTTTAATGTTAGTGTGGCCACTATTGTAGAACGGTATATGGATTTCATGTTCGGATATTACCGAGGTTTAAATCCAGATCCATTTCCTGGCGTTGAAGATGCCTTAGGTCTATTAAAGGTAGACGGTGCTAGAATTAATGCCGTAAGCTCAAGACAGTCTGAACTTGCAGTCATAACCCAACATCAAATACTGAGCAAGTTTGCTGATCAAAGATTGGTAATGGGTTATTCATTCGGCAACAAATACAGTAGAGATAAAAAAAATCTCTCATTCAAAGAGAAGTGGGAGAGTTGCGAGTTGATGCGAGTTCGGTTAATGATTGAAGATAGGGTAAGTGATGCAGAATCTTTAGCTGAGCATGGTATAAGAGTTATACTGTTCAATAATGGTTTAGCTTACCCCTGGAGCGTTTCGGATCATGAACATGATTTAATACATGTAGTGAGTGATTGGAAGGAGGTGTATCCACTGGCTAATAAATTAGTTCACGAGGCGTATCAAGAAGTTTTGTAAAATGTTAAAGCCGTCAATCGATTGTTTCGAGTGACGGCTTTTTTGTTACACTTGATGTTTTAAAGTAAGCTCTTGATGAGCTTTGCGTATGCACTCACTAACCGTTTTAGCTGGTAAGCCTTTTTCCTTCTCAAAGACTTCTGTCAAAAGTTCTACGGTTTCGTCCTCTGTTTTGCCAACTGAGAAATATCCGTATATAAGTCCTTCAAAGACTTTTGCTAAATCTTTTTTTTCTACATCGTTCAATGCTGTTCCTCCACTTTGTCCTGCGTTTATTTTTTTATGCCATAGATTTACGCGGCAATATTAATATTAGTACTAATATGCGGTATAGTCAATATGTAGATAGAGTATATATTGACAATTTTAGCTAGATGTGGTATATTACTATATTAAATAATGATAATTAGCTTAATTTTATGAAAAATAGCTTAAAAATACTAATATTTACTATTATTTCCCTAGCAAGTTTAGGTGTTTTTTCAGTGGTACACGCTCAACAGGTAGATGTTACAAATATTGAGGTTTTTGACATTGAAGATCAAAGAGCTCGTATTAAATGGTCTACTTATGATGTGCCTACTAAAGGTATTGTATATTATGGTACAGATTACCAGAATTTAGATAAATTCATGGGCTATGGTACATATAGCTATAGTCATGAATCTGTATTAACTGGTCTACAAGCAGACTTAGTATATTATTACAAAATTGTGGTAATAGAAAATACAGGTGAATCCTTTGAAACATATATTGGTAGTTTTTCAACTGAAGATATGGTAGATACAAAATTACCAGAAGTATTAGAGGTAGAAATTATACAAGCTACTAATGACCAAGCAGCTATATATTGGCGTGTTGATGAAGAAACAAAAGCAGTAGTACGCTATGGTGTAGATAGAGAAGATTTAGATAAATACAAAAGAGTATCTAGATGGTCAACTGAGTATGCATTAACTCTAACTAGATTATTACCAAACAGAAACTATTATTTACAAATAGAGTTTGAAGATAAGTCTGGTAATACTAGAAAGTCTAGTATTGAGACATTTAATACTAGATCTAATATTACTAAATCTACAAATTTAGAAATAAGTAATATTCAACCATTTGGCTATCATGAACATTTAGTTTTTGCTGATCAAGTATTAGTAAAATTCCAAACTAATATGATTGCTAATAGTAGGGTATACTATGGCACTGAACCAAATAGATTGAATAAGAGTATTAGAACTGAGGTTTTACCAAAAGTTAAAGAACATAGAGTAGTAATTGCTGGTCTTGAACCAGAAACAACATATTATTACAAGATTAAAGTTTACGATAGTTTCTATAACAAGAGAGACGAGTCACAGGTATATAGTTTTACAACAGCCAGTTTAAATTATACAGTAGCTACTCCAACTAACAGTCCAACAGATACTGATGGTGATGGCTTGTATGACAGTTATGAATTAGAAATAGGTACAGATCCACTAGATAATGATTCAGATAATGATGGTTATTTAGATGGTACAGAAGTTTCTCATGGATATAATCCATTGGGAAGTGGTAGATCAAACAGTGGTGTGTTTGCATATAATAAAATTAGAGTGTCTCACGAAACAGAAGCTAGTAAAGCTCAATATTTAAGATCTGAGTTAGAGAAAAAATTAGGCAGTTTAAATATTGCAGTTAATCATTGGTATAAGTTATTAAATGCATACATTTACGGAGATTATCCAGTGCAGGCTATTTCTCAGGCTATAAAATTTGGTGGTAAAACAGTTCACCCTACAATTACTTGGCAACAGTGGCAAAATAGCTCAGATTACCAGGAATACATAAATAAATAAGATTATATAAAAAAGAGACCATTTACAATAATGGTTTCTTTTTTTATTATTAAGCTATGAAGAAATTTATATATATATTATTAGCGATTATTCTCATTTTTTTGTTTGTAAATAGAGTCAAGGTAAAAGATGTATATTTAGAGAACGCTCGTGAAGAGTTACCAATAGCTGTTAATATTGGAGATGTTAATATACAGATGATAGATGATATACCTTTAGAATATAATTTAGATGTTCCCTTTATTTCTCAAGCACCATATGCTAATTGGGATTTGCCTTATCAGGAAGCATGTGAAGAGGCAGCTATTATTATGGTTCATTATTATTTAGAAAATAAAGAGATAAACATTGAGTTAGCAGATAAGGAAATATTAGACTTAGTTTTATGGCAGGAAAATAATTTGGGAGATTATAAAGATACAACCGTAGATGAAACAGTAAATATAGTTAAAGATTATTGGGGTTATGATTTTGAAGTCATTCCTAATCCTAGTGTTGAGGTTATAAAAAAATATATTGCTAATGGACACCCAGTTGTAGCTCCATTTTATGGCAAGGTCTTGAGTAATCCATATTATTCTGGAGATGGACCATTGTATCATATGATGGTTATTAAGGGGTATACACAAGATAAGTTTATTACAAATGATCCCGGTACGAAAAGAGGAGAAGATTATATGTATGATTATGATATTCTTATGTCTGCTATGCACGATTGGAATAATGGAGATGTGGAGAATGGCTTGCCAATAGCCTTTATTATAAAATAATTTTAAATGAAAAAGGTCGCCAGGTTAATCTAGGCGACCTTTTTGTTTTGATTTCATTTCATAGTATTGTATTATCTTTCGAACAGCCTTTTCTTCTGCTCGTGATGTGTAGTAGATGCTTTCTTCACCAGAATCTTTATAGATAAGGATATGGACTGTGCCGTGTTTACGACGACCAGTTCTACCCAATCTTTGAATATGGCGCCTGACATCACTAATTGGTTCATAAAAAATTAGCTCATCTACAGCTGGGAAATCCAAACCCTCTTCTCCAATTGATGTGCAAATTAAGATTTGAATTTCTTTATTTTTATACTTTTTGAGAACTTCGCTTTGTTCCTTTTGTTTCATACCTGGGTCGCCATAATTGTTTGACGTCCCTGTTAGTCTGTCACAGGATATATTTGGATATTTGTGTTTAATATATTTCATGACTTTCCTTAAGGTGTCTCGGTATTTAACAAATATTAGCATTTGCTTCTTCTCAAGGGTATCTATTCTTTCAGCTATAGCTTTTAATTTAGGATCGTACCACGCTTCTTCCCAATTTATCTCTCCACCAATATCTATGTACTGTTCTAAGTGAGAGGGATAATTTCTTTCTTTCCACAAGTTGTAATGGACAAGCCAGGCCATAATTTGTCTGACATTTTTACTATCCATAAACAATTGGCAAGAAGGTTTTGGGTCAGATTGGTAATTATAGTGTTCGTAGGTTAGATAGTTAACTAAATCTGTGATGCCAGCGTTTAAACAGTCTATAGCTGTTTGAATACGCATAGCAAGACTCCAGAGGGTTAACTTCTCGACGATTATATCGATTGATTTTTGTTCTATAGTTCTCCTTTCTAATTCAGCCTTTAGGTTATCGCCTAATGCTTTGAAAGATTGTTTTAGGATTGCTGTGCATTGCCCATGTTCATTTTTGTACACATAGTCAGTCATATCGTCTTTGAGAATTGAGCCTAGATTCTCTATTGTTGTAGTCAGTTCTGCATTTAACTTTGTTCTGATAGATGGTGATATGATTTCTGACATTATTTGTCTGATGATGTGATGATTAACAAAGTGTGTACCAGAAGGGGTCTTTTTCATATGCCAGTTAGCAAATTGTTTTTGCATAAAGTATATGAATTCAGGCATTCCTTTTTGTAGCCTATCTATGGCATTACCTATTTTCATAGACATTGCCCAATCAATTAAGGCGAACCGTAGGTTGTCTCCATTATTATTTTGATTTAACAAATGTTTCAAACGATTCATTAGTTTGTTGAAGGCTGTTATACGAACGCCAACAACTTTACCAGATTCGTTTCTGTAAGCATAGTTGAGTAATGATTCACCCGAGGCATCAGACAGTCTTTTAAAACTTCTCGTCAATATATCTACAAGTTGAGTTTTATATCTCTGCTGTTGTTCGGTGGTATTCTTGTCTATGAATACAGGTTTGATAAATCTAATAAAGACATACGGTTTAACATCTGGGCTATCATAACTTCTAGCCAAAACCTGGGTGTCTTTTACATTCAGCTTTTTTTGTAACTCTTCTAGTTTAGCAATGTCAGCATCTGGGCTGGCCGTAAAAGCAGCTATGAGAATATTAGGATTATTCATTTGGTAGTATTCTGCTAATTTTGCATATGAATAATCTCCAGTTAGATGATGGGTTTCGTCTATTAGTATTAAACTAATGTCCATTGGACTGCCAACACCAGTATTTTTATTTATCTCCTCTTCTATGGTTTGTGGCGTAGCAATCACTACATTGCTTTTCTGCCATATTTCTGGTCTTTGTTTTGCGTTAATTTTACCAGTTAGAAACTCAGTTCTTAATTTAGGTAAAACCCTGTTAAATGTTTCTTGGTGTTGTTCACAAAGCGGTTTGGTTGGTGCTAGGAATAATATTTTACCAAAGGGGTTTAGTTTTAAAACCTCGATGGTTAACAATATTCCTGCATATGTTTTACCAAGACCAGTTGGTAAAATTATGATTGAATTGTCTTTAAGCGCTTGTTGAACAATTTGAATTGTATATGGCCTAGCCTCAAAAGATTGAGGTTCGAGCATATCACTGGTTAGATGAACGGCTGGCGATCTAAGCATACGATGCTCAGATGTCATACCATAGCCCATTTCTTCGGCCATGGCTTTCATTACGGCTGAACTTTTCAACACTTTTAACTCATATTCCCTATCAAACTCATCGAGCAGGGGAATAGTGTCAAAGGCAGAAAAGAGGTTAAGCTGTTTAGCTTCACCTTTCTCTTTATTTTCCATATTTCCCTCTCTTTATTGAATTGTTAAGGTCCTAATTTTATGGTAGCAAAGTTTAACTATTTTTGCACTTGACTATAATGAGTTTTATGTTGAAATCTGTTAATAAAAAAATCCCTAGGAAATAGGGATTTTTTAAGTATATAATTGTATATTATTTAAGAAATTCTTTTAGGTTTTTACCAGCTTTGAACTTTGGTACAGTCACTGTAGGTATTTGAATTTTTTCCTTAGGGTTACGTGGGTTAACGCCCATTCTAGCATTACGAACACGTGAGGAAAAAGTACCAAAACCAGTTAAGGTTACTTCATCGCTAGCTTTTAATGCTTCCATGGTAGTTTGCTCAAAAGTATCCAAAACCTTTTCTACTTCTTTTTTATGAATATCTGTCTTATTAGATATTATTTCTATTAATTTAGCTTTATTCATAATTTTGTTTTATGCACTAATAGTATAGCAGATTTTTAATTTATCTCAACCATTTCGCGTAATAATTCAATCTTAATAGTCTTTTTTGTCTTAGTATCTATTTCTAAATAGATAGCATTAATTTCTGCTTTACCTGTTTCTGGTGCTTTAAAAACAATCTTAGATTTGTTTAAGAATCTATCTATAATAGTATCTTTTTCTATTCCTAGGACAGATTCATAAGCGCCAACCATACCAACATCTGTTATATACCCAGTACCCTTTGGCAGTATTTGAGCATCGGCTGTTGGAATGTGTGTATGTGTTCCCCAAACAGCAGATACTTTTCCATCTAAGTACCAACCAAGAGCCCTGGCTTCACTTGTGTACTCAGCGTGAAAATCTACCAGGCTAATATCTACCTTTTTATATTCTTCTAGTTTTAGTAATTCATCTACGGCTGTAAAAGGGGATTGGACTTTATTTTCTGGCGTATCGTCTACACCGACCAGCACCATTCCATCTTCTGCCAACAGATTAGCAGTGAATATTTTTATTCCATCTATGGTAAATAGTCCATAACCTTGACCCGCTGGTGTGCGTGGATCATTGTGTGGAGTTATTAAATTATATTCAGCTTTTTGAGCTAAATAATTAGCATCTTCTTTTCTCCAAACATGATTACCAGAGGTCATGATATTAATTCCACTATCTACTAATTCTTTTAATGTTTTGTCTGTAACTCCTTTGCCATGAGCTAGGTTTTCAACATTAGCAATTAATACATTTGGTGAGTATTTTTTTTGCCATACAGGAATAATATGAGCAACAGCACTGCGCCCAATTTTTCCCATAATATCTCCAAAGAAGATTATTTTTACTTTACTCATAGCTTTAGAGTTAATTATCTTGCGTATTCAGTGATTCTAGTTTCACGAATAACATTAACTTTAATTTCACCAGGATATTTTAATTCTTGTTCAATCTTATCTGCAATATCTCTAGCTAGTTTTAGAGCTTGGTAATCATCTACCTTTTCAGGTGTGACAAATACTCTAACTTCACGACCAGCTTGAATAGCATAACATTTATCTACGCCTTCAAAACCAGTAGCTACAGATTCTAATTCGCCCAATCTTTGAATATAGTTTTCATAACTATCTTTTCTAGCACCAGGTCTTGCTCCAGAAATTGCATCAGCTACTTTACAAATAACACCCTCTAAAGTCTTAGGAGCGTCTTCGTGGTGAGCAATACAAAGGTAAGCTACTTCTTCTGGTAAGCCAAATTTCTTTAAAATGTCATAACCAATTTCAGGGTGACCACCTTGTACTTCTTGGTCAACTGCTTTACCAATGTCGTGAAGAATAGCACCTTTTTTACAAATATTAACATCAGCGCCTAATTCTTCAGCAAGTAGAGTAGATAATTTAGCTACTTCAATAGCATGCATTAACTGGTTTTGACCATAACTAGTACGATACTTAAGTCTTCCTAAAAGCATAACTAGTTTTGGATCAAGTCCTGTAATACCAAGATCATATAATGCATCTTCACCAGCTTTTTTAATATCTACTACTAAATCTTTTTTAGCTTCTTCTACAACATTTTCAATTCTACCTGGATGGATACGACCATCTGAAATTAATTTATCTAAAGTTCTTTTAGCTAAATGTCTACGAATAGGATTAAAGCCAGATACTAAAATAGCTTCTGGTGTGTCATCTACAATGATTTCAACACCTGTTAATTTTTCAATAGCTCTAATATTTCTACCCTCTCTACCAATAATTCTACCCTTCATTTCATCTGAAGGTAGGGTAACTACAGTAGTAGTTGTTTCCATGGCATGAGAGTGTGAAACACGTTGAATAGCAGTACTAAGGATTTCCTTAGTTCTGTTTTCTATTTCTTCAGTTGATTCATTTTGTAGCTTTCTAATTCTACCAAGTAAATCATCTTTCATTTTCTCTTCAGTATTCTTGAAAAGAATCTCTTTTGCTTCATCAATAGATAACTCAGCTATTTTTTCAAGTTTAGCTAATTGATCTTCTTTGATCTGGGTAATTTCTTTCTTTAATGCCTCAACCTGCTTAGCTTTGTTGTATAGTTTTTGTTGTCTACTTTCTAAGTCTAATAGTTTTTGGTCAAATAGACCCTCTCTTTTTTCTAGTCTCTTTTGTAAATGGTTAACTTCCTTTCTTCTTTCATTAGCTTCTTGTTTACCATCCTCAATAATTTTAATAGCTTTCTCATTAGCTTCAAGTAAAACTTGTTTTTGTTTGGTTTTTGCTTCAGTTATGATGTCATCTGCTCTCTTTTCAGCTGAATCAATTGATCTTAGACCAATAAATTTACGTAAGATGAAACCAACTATTGTACTAGCAACCGCTACTACTATTAAAGCAATAATCCAGAATACGCTGTTCATATTAAAAATTCCTTCTAATAGATAGAAAGATAAGATAATAGATTGTACGAGAAAATTAGCTAAGTAATGTTAGCTTGTGAATATTCTTTCTTAGAATAGTTCTATATGAGTTAGTAATAGCTCTATTTGTTGTCATATTGAATGAATTTCTTTGAATTTCTCGTGTCTAATCTTTCTTATCCCTATCTGTAATTATCTTAAATTAGTAAATTCATACTAACATAGAGTTTAAAAATAATCAAGGATAATAAAAAACCGCTTATTTTCTGTTTAAACGGTTTTTTAATATATATTTATTTTATAATTTTATCTGCTAGACCGTATTTTATAGCTTCTTCAGCTGTTAAATAATAGTCTCTATCTGTATCTTTTTCAATTTTATTTGTTGTTTGACCAGTGTGTTTAACTAAGATGCTATTGATTCTATCCTTTATTCTTAATATGTGTTCAGCTCTTATCTTAATATCTACTGCCTGTCCCTCAGCACCACCCATTACTTGATGAAGCATAACCTCTGCATTTGGTAAGATAAATCTTTTATCTTTAGCACCAGAAGCAAGTAAGACAGCAGCCATTGAACTAGCTGTTCCTACACAAATAGTAGAGACGTTTGCTTTCACATATTGCATAGTGTCGTAGATTGCCATACCAGCTGTAACTGATCCTCCCGGGGAGTTAATGTATAGCTTAATATCTTTTTTACTATCCTCGCTATCTAAAAAAAGCATTTGAGCGATAATAGCATTAGCTACATCATCTGTTACGGCTGTACCTAAGAATATTATTCTTTCTTTTAAAAGACGTGAATAGATATCGTAAGCACGTTCACCATAATTTGTTTTTTCTATTACTGTTGGTATCAAATGCATAATATTAGTATTAAAAATTAAATTATTTTAACTTCATTGTCATTATATGCCAATTTTCCTTTGATGACAAAACCAGCTGCTTTTTTGTGACCACCACCACCAAGCTTCTGTGCTAGGGCGCCAACATTCACATCATCCCTGGTTGTTCTAAGACTACCTTTTATATATCCACCAGGAACTTCAACTAGTACTAGAGTAAAGCGGGCATCATTTAAACTACTTAGGAAATTAGCTAATCCATTTAAACCACCCTCATCTAATTTATGGTTTATGAAATCCTGTTCAGTAATATATGTAGTAGCAGAGCCAACTTCTTTATTTAGAATCAATCTTTCCATAGCAACACCCCAAAGATTTAATAGATCTTTAGTTTTATTCCTGGTATTGTATTGGGATATCTTATATATATTAGCTCCAAACTTCATTAGTTCACTAGCTATCTTTAAAGTATTGTCTGAAGTAGCGGGGTTAGTAAGCATGCCAGTATCCGTCATAATGCCATTAAGTAGGGAAGTGGCTACAGTTTTGTTCATTGGCATCTGCCAATGTCTTAATAGTTCATACACTATTTCACAAGTAGAGCTACTTTCATGGTTTACATAATTAATATCTCCATAGTTTGGATTAGAACTATGGTGATCAATATTTATTAATGTAAAATTATATTCTAATGATTCAATAATTTTATCTACACCAGCATAGGGTAGACTACCAGAATCTAGCACTATAATTAAATCGTGCGGCACGTTTGTAATAACCTCAGGATCTGTTTGTAATTCATTAATATGTGGTAGCCAGTCAAAACTATCTGGGGCGCTAGTTACACAAAAAAGAGTATATTTTTTTTGCCAATGAGTTAATGCATTAGCAAGTCCTGTTCCAGCACCTAAAGTATCTCCGTCAGGGTTTTTATGACAAATAACAGCTATGTTATTAGCTGCTTGAATTTGCTCTTTAATTTTGCTACTAATAGATTTCATAAGTTAGTTATAATAGCTCACTTATCTATATCTGTCAATACAAAAAACACCCCTATGTTTTGGGGTGTTAATTTTTAGCTAACTCTCTATCTATTTTTCTGCTTTCTAATTCAGTGCTATCTATTTTAAATTTTATCTTAGGCGCTTTCCTTATTTGTAATGTTTTATTTAATTTATGCTGTATGTCTCTTAATTGAGAAGTGAGTTTCTTTAAAACAGTTCCTTGTTTATTAATAGGTAATATACTTAGTGTTACAAAGGCCCAACTTAAATCTGGAGTTACTTCTACTCTTGTAATAGTAGCCATTGTATCTCTAGGCCATTCAACGTCTTGTATGAATATTAGGTTTAGGTTTTGTTGAACTAAAGCGTTCAATTTGTTTGTTCTCTCTGACATTATTTTGTTTCTTCTTGGAAGAATTCTAAAGTATCGTCTACTTGTATAATACCCCTACCCTCATATTTAATACCACATTCTTGTCCAGACATAGCTTCTTTTACTATTTCTTTATTACATTGCAATTCTGTAATAGTTCCGTAATCTACAATTTCATCATTACGTATAATTTTAACTAAAGAATTATTTAATATTTTACCCTTAGTAACCTTACCACCGATTACCATAGAATTTTTAGTAGTTTTAAATATTGCTAATACTTTCATTTCACCCAATTGAACACGTAATTGTTCTTGGATTTTTATCTTATCTAGTGCAGCTGTAACATCATCTATTAGATTATATATAATTTCATAAGATTTGATTTCCAGATTATTATCCATAGCTTGTAATTCAGCAGACTTAGCAGCTTTAACATGAAAGCCTGCTAGGAAAGCCTTTGCATTAATAGCCGCCATAACATCTACGTCTGTAATATTTCCAAGACCAGCTTTAATAATTTTTACTTTAGCTTTATCTGTACTTAGCTTTTCTAATGCTTCAATAATAGCTTCTTGTGAACCAACCACATCTGTTTTTAATATTATTGGTAGGGTTGGTATTTTTTCTTCTTCATCATCATTACTACTTTGAACAGCTGCTGAAGATATTTTACTCATTGGCCTATTATGCTTCTGTTCTTTATGTTTCTTCTTAAGTAATTTAAGATCATTTTCAACCTCTAATACATCACCAACCTCAGGTGCTTCTTTAAGCCCAAGAATTTTAACTGGCTTAGAAGGGCCTGCGTTTTCTAGATTATTATTGAACTCATCCTTAATAGCTTTTATTTTACCAATAACATGTCCAACTATAATATTATCTCCTACATTTAGAGTACCAGTTTGTACAAGTAGGGTAGCGACTGGGCCTTCATTTTTATCTTTGTGGGCCTCAATAATAGTACCAGCTGCCTGACCAGTTGGGTCAGATTTTAATTCTTCCATATCTGCAATTAATAGCACCATTTCAAGTAGAGTATCTAAATTAGTTTTTTGTTTAGCAGAAATTGGTACACAAATTGTTTTTCCACCCCAATCTTCTGGTAATAGGTTTATTTCAGATAGCTGTGTTTTAATCCTATCTTGATCAGCATCTTCCTTGTCTACTTTATTTATAGCTATAATAAAAGGAATATTTTCATTCTGACAAAGAGTAATAGATTCAATAGTTTGAGGTTGTAAGCCATCATCTGCAGCTACAATAACAATAGCAATATCTGCAATCTTACTACCACGAGAACGCATTGCTTTAAAAGCTTCGTGACCAGGTGTGTCTAAGAAAGTTATTAATCTATCATTTAATCGTGCTTGGTAAGCACCAATATGTTGAGTAATACCACCAGACTCCGTGTCAATAACATTAGTCTCTCTTAAAGCATCGAGTAGTTTTGTTTTACCATGATCAACGTGTCCCATAACAACAACTACCGGAGGTCTGTCAGCCTTACCACCCTTTTCTTTAATAATATCTTTTATCTTCTTATCTTGTTTTTCTACTTTAGTTTGATCTTGTTCTTCATCGGACAAATGTTCAACTTTAAATCCTAAATCTTCACCAATAATAGTAGCGGTATCAAAGTCAATCGCTTGATTAAGATTGCCCATAATACCATTCTTCATTAATTCAACCATTAATCTATTAACAGGAATATTCATTTTCTCAGCAAATTCTCTAACAATAATAGTATTAGGTATTTTTACAGATTTTTCTAATTCTTTTTTATCCTTATCTTTATCTCCTAATTTAACTTCAGTAATTTTCTCAGCATCAATTTGCATCTGTTGCTTTCTTTTAAGATCTGCCCACGCATGAATAATTTTATCTACCAATTTGTCGTCAACTTTAATAGCTCTTTTACCAATGTCAAAACCAAGTTCTGGTAATTTATCCAAGAGCTCTTTAGTTGGCACTTTTAATCTTCTTGCTAGTTCTGTAACATTCATAATTTTTACTTAAAACTGATATAAACAGTACTTTATTTTAGCCTCTTTGTCAATAATATTAAACGTTGGTATAATAATCTTGTAATTATTATATATTATATATGTCAATGAATTCATTGTTACAAGCAGCGGTTAAAAATAATGCATCAGATTTACATTTAATTGCTGGTCTTAAACCATATATTAGAATAGATGGTCACTTACAGCCATTGGATAAAGAATCTGTTATTTCTGCAGCTAAGTCTAAAGAGCTGGCTTTTTCCATTATGGACACAGAACAGAAGAAAAGGTTTGAAGAACAGAAAGATTTAGATTTTTCTTATGAAACAGAAGATGGTTCAAGATTTCGTATCAATGTACATTATGAGAAGGGGAATGTTGGATTAGTGGCTAGGGTTATTAATGCAGATGTGCCTTCTTTAGAAGATCTATTAATGCCACCAATTGTCAGTGAATTAATTCGTGAACCCCAAGGTTTAATATTATTAACTGGTCCAACTGGTTCTGGTAAGTCAACGTCCCTTGCTGCTATGGTAGGAGCTATTAATAGAGAGAGGGCAGTACATATCGTAACTTTAGAAGATCCAGTTGAATATTTGCATAAGCCAGATAAGAGTATAATTATTCAAAGAGAATATGGTCAGGACTTTTTAGATTTCAGCAGTGGCCTAAGACATGTTTTAAGGCAAGATCCAAATGTTATTATGGTTGGAGAGATGAGAGACTTAGAAACAATCGGCCTAGCTTTAACATTAGCTGAGACTGGCCACTTAGTATTAGCTACACTTCATACACAAGATGCTGCTCAAACAATTGATCGTATTGTAGATGTATTTCCGCCACATCAACAGAATCAGATTAGGTTACAATTATCTTTTGTTTTGAAGGGAGTTATTTCACAACATTTAGTTGATGCAGCTGCTGGTGGCAGGATTGCAGTTAGAGAAATAATGGTAAGTACTCCAGCTATTGCTAATATTATTAGAGAGAATAAAGTTGCTCAGATTAAAACAGCTATTCAAACTTCTTCAGATAAAGGAATGTTTACAATTGAACAAGATTTGAAGAGATTGGTTGAAGATGGAACAATTACAAAAGATATAGCAGAGATATACGCTAAGTATATTTCATTTGATGATTAATAATTAAAACCCCATGCTTGATGATCCGGTAAAGATTGCCGCTTTTTTGGTAACCTTTGCAATAGTATTTTATGCGGTAGCATTTTCAGTAAACGGGCTGCCTACGCTGTAAATAAAACAAAAAAACTACTCTTGATAAGAGCAGTTTTTATTTATTCTCAACTAGTTTATATAGTTTATCTGACTTCCTAACTTTTTCTTTTATTGGTATGGAGATTATATATCCAGGCTTTGCTTTTTTAACCTTCTTATCATCTAATCGTATTTCTTTAACCTCTGTTTCTATTACACCTGTTGTTGGTCCAATTATATATACTTTATCTTTAACTGCGACTGTATCTGCTTCAACTTTAAATTCAGCAACTTTTAGATTATCAAAATACTTTTGTCCCTTAGCTACATATACTTTTTTGTATTTAGCTTTAGAACCATAAGCATCACTCCATTTACCCAGTCTGCGTCCTAAATAATAACCATCCCAAAAACCTCTATTAAACACAGTAGATAATTTTTCTTTCCATTTTTTAGCTTTAGCCTTGGTATATTTACCAGCTAAGTAAGCATTTACCGCTTCTTTGTAACAAGTTGTTACTGTTTTGACATATTCAGGAGGACGAGCCCTGCCTTCAATCTTTAATATATTTACACCAGCATCTAAGATTTGATCTAAGAATTCAATCGTACATAAATCTTGAGGTGACATTATATATTCATTATCTATTTCTAACTTATCTCCTGTTTCTAAATCTTTTAATTCATAGCCCCTCCTACAAACTTGTAAACAAGCACCACGGTTTGCTGAATGATTATATGTATGTAAACTCATATAGCACTTACCAGATATGGCCATACAAAGAGCACCGTGTATAAATATTTCAATTTTAATTAATTCACCAGAAGGACCAGTAATTTTTTCTTTTTTAATCTGATCAGTAATATCTTTTACTTGTTTAAGATTAAGTTCTCTAGCTAAAACAATAACATCTACAAATTGAGCATAGAATTTAACAGCTTCAATATTGGAAATATTTAGTTGAGTAGAAGCGTTTACTTGAACACCAACAGAATGAGCATAGTTCATTACAGATTGGTCTGAAGCAATAATAGCCGTTACTTTATTTTTCTTAGCAGCATCCACCAGTTTTTTCATACTATCCATTTCATGGTCATAGATAACTGTGTTAACCGCTAAATAAGTATCTACTTTAGCCTTATTACAAATTTTAACAATCTCTGCTAAATCATCTACTGTAAAATTAGCAGTAGATCTAGAACGCATATTAAGATTACCAATGCCAAAATATACAGCATCAGCGCCTGTTTGAATTGCTGCTTGCAAAGTTTCGTATGACCCAACTGGGGCTAGTACTTTAATATCCTTTTTCATATTATCCAGATTAGCATCTAATTTATAAAAAAACAACCAAGTAAATGGTTGAAATTAGTGGTACCCCCAGTAGGACTCGAACCTACGACCGTTTGCTTAAGAGGCAACTGCTCTACCAACTGAGCTATGAGGGCACGTAACGCAAATATTCTATATAATTTACGAGAAAAAATCAAGTGGTACTCCCGGTAGGATTCGAACCTACAACCTTCTGGTCCGAAGCCAGACGCTCTATCCAGTTGAGCTACAGGAGCTAAAGTTCATGCTAAATACTAGTATATTTTAGTGATTAAGTCAAGGTTGTTTGCAAAGATTTTATTATTGTTATAAGGTGTTATGAAGATTTGTACATAATTAAAAAATAGCAAAAGGAGGAGATAATGCGTGATCCAGAGTTACATTTGGGCGTACCAGATTGGCACCACCATCATTCTCACAAGGTGACCGTAGATGAGGACCGCAAGGATTACCTACGACTTCGCGGCAGTGCGGTTGTTGTGGAAATATTCTTAAATCCACAAACGATATCTGCTGCATACAAGTGGCTTGTGAAATGGAAGGTGGTTCAAGTTCATCAAATACAGGAAGTAACTGGTCAAAGGTGCTTTTCAGATGATGATCTGAAATCTGCCTTTGGTCTGTCTACAACCTCAGGTGAACACGGAGAGTGGATGATTAGCAGATTTGGTGCAACCGTTGCTGAACAGGCCAAATATATCCGCTGGCGGGATTATCTAAATATTCCTGGTCCGGGTATCGGTCATGACGGTGACCCAAATGTATCTATTTTACTGTCTGATGAGATCAAATGGGCAGTACGTAACTTGCTAGAAATATAAAGGAGAATCAGAGCTAGAGTGTAAAAACTCTAGCTTTTTGTTATTATTTGTTTTTTATTACAATAAATGATATTTTAGTATTACTATGACAAATGAAGAGGACAAACAAAGAATGGTTAGCGGTGTATCTCAGAATGGAGATAATATTTTAGATTTAACCTTAAGACCAAAGACTTTAGAGGAGTTTGTTGGTCAGAATAAGATTAAAGATAGTCTTAATGTGTTTATGGAAGCAGCAGCTCAGCGTAAAGAACCAATTGAGCATGTTTTGCTATATGGACCTCCTGGGCTTGGTAAAACAACCCTGGCACATATAATTGCTAAAAAGTTAAATACCAACATTAGAGTTACATCTGGTCCAGCCATTGAAAAGGCTGGCGACTTAGCAGCTATACTTACAAATTTAGAAGAAGGGGATATATTATTCATTGATGAGATTCATCGTTTGAATAAATTGATTGAAGAGGTTTTGTATCCAGCTATGGAAGACTATGCTTTGGATATTATTATTGGTAAAGGCCCTTCTGCTAGAACCTTAAGATTAGATTTGCCAAAGTTTACAATTTTAGGAGCTACTACTAGATACAATCTATTATCTTCTCCTTTAAGAGATAGGTTTGGTATGACTTACAGACTAAACTATTATGAGCCAGGAGATATTGCACAGATTGTAAATAGATCTGCTAAGATTCTAGACATAGCAATAGACGATGAATCATCTAAAGCTATTTCTCATCGTTCTCGTTTAACACCAAGAATTGCAAACAGATTATTAAAAAGAGTTAGAGATTATGCTCAGGTAAAAGGTGATGGTCAAATAGATAAAAAGACAACAGATAGTGCACTAGATATGATGGAAATAGATACAGTTGGTTTAGATTCAATAGATAGAAGAATATTAGAGATAATAATAGACAAATTTAAAGGGGGTCCAGTTGGACTTAATTCAATAGCAGCAGCAACAGGTGAAGAGATGGGCACTATTGAAGAAATATATGAACCATTTTTAATGCAATTAGGACTTATTGTTCGTACGCCTCGTGGTAGAGTGGTTACAGAAGAGGGGTATAAACATTTAAATAGAGAAGTACCAGAAGGTCATCAAAAGAAACTAGTTTAAGGAGGGAATTTTGATCGTTGTAAAAAGAAATATTGCACTTAAGCCAAAAAGACTTGGCAAAAAGTTATCCCGAGATAAACACTCTTGGGGAAACGGAGAAGGAATAGTAGATATTCCTAGTAAGAAAAAGCTATATAAACCTTTATATAAGGAATTAAAAAAACACCTATGAAAAGAACAATTTGTAGGTGTTTTCTTTATCCTCTAATAAGTATAAAGGCTACGTATATAATGTATATGATAAGTAATGAAACCCCTTGCCATCTTTCTAATTCATATTTCTTACCAATAATTAAGAAGGCAAACAGAACAACAGATAAGCCTATTAAATAAATAATATCTACGCTAATAAGAAGTGGTGAGGCCATTGGTTGAATAACGGCTGTAATACCTAAAACCAATAAGATGTTAAATATATTAGAACCAACAATATTACCAACCGCCATGTCTAAGTTTTTACGGTAAGCAGCCGCCATAGTGGTGGCTAGCTCTGGCAAAGATGTACCAACAGCAATAATGGTGGCAGATATTACAAACTCACTTAAACCAAATACTTGTGCAATGGCTACAGCACCAGCTACTACCCATTTGCCACCAAAGTATAATCCAACTAAACCAGAAATGATTAGAATAAATATGGTTCTGTAATTTCTTTTTACAACAAGCTCCTTATCTAGTTCCAACTTTCTGTGTTTTCTAGAAATGTTAAAATTATATATTAAAAACAGAACAAAGAATATTAGCATTATTATACCATCTACCCTAGATATAAAAGATTCAGCTTGAGCATTAAAGAATTTGTCACTAATAACAACCAGTAATATTAAAGCAGATAATATACTATATGGTATTTCACGAGCCTGAGTAGATTTTCTAACTGCAATAGGGTAAATAATAGCAGCTAACCCTAAAACTAAAGCAATATTAGATATATTAGAACCAATTACAGTACCAATACCAATATCTGTATCACCAGAAGCTGCAGATATAATATTTACAATAAGCTCAGGTAGGGAAGTGCCAAAAGAAATAATTGTTAAACCAATAACAATATTTGGTACGTGCCACTTCTTTGCCAATGAAGTAGCGCCGTCTACTAAGTGATCTGCGCCTTTTACTAGTACTATTAAACCTATTACAAATAATATATATGTCAGCATATTAAAAATAATTAGATAATCCCATTAAGCCATGAATGATAGCCATTATCATAGTAATAGTTGCTAAATGTCTATGCCATTTCATTGGTAGCCATTTTATTTTATACCTGGTCAGAATAGAAACAGAGGCTGTTAAGAATAATAACAATATGGTTACTATGCCAGTATAGAATATTAATGGTTTTCCTAAAATAATAAAGTAAGCAAGTTTTAACATACTATTGTTGTAGCTCTCCTATATAGAAGTTTGGTAAATATGATTGAGCTTGAGGGGAATGAGGTGTGCCAGATCCCATTGGTCTGGTGAAATATAGTTCGGTTGAATCAATCCCACAACCTTCTAAAATAGCTTCTCCACCACCATGACCATCTATCATCTTTGTAACATCATATACCTTATTATCTATTAATAGCCAGCAACTATCTTTAGAATTATGTTGAGCTATCTCATCAATAGTATACATAGTTGTTTCAGTTGTTTCGGCTGTGGTATTATCTACTTCTTGGCTATTTTGCTCAACTGTTTGCGTGCTGCAGCCAGTTAATATTAATAAAATAGGAATTATTAATAAAGACTTTCTTATTGACATGAATTGTTATTTAATGGTTAATTGTATTTATTATAATACATAAATGATGTAAACTAAAGTCATGAAAAAAATGCTATTACATACTTGTTGTGCGCCTTGCGCTATATATGTTGTTCAAGAGTTGTCTAAACAATATGACTTAACTTTGTATTATTATAATACAAATATTCATCCAGCAGATGAGTATCAGAAAAGATTAAATGAAATTATTAAATGGTCTACAAAGAAAAATATTAAATTAGTAGAAGCTAAATATAATGTAGAGGATTGGTTTGCAGCTGTTAAAGGTTTAGAACAAGAGCCTGAAGGGGCTTTAAGATGTTTTGTTTGTTATGAAATGAGAATGAGAGAAACAGCCCTTTATGCTAAAGATAATAATTTTGATCTATTTGGTACAACCATGAGTATTAGTCCTCACAAAAAAGCAGACAAGCTTAATGAAATTGGTAATAAATTAAAAGAAGAATTAGGAATAGATTATTTAGAAGCAGATTGGAAAAAGAATGAAGGTTTTAAAATAGCTTGCAAGTTAAGTAAAGAAGAGAATTTTTACAGACAAGATTATTGTGGTTGTACATTTTCTAAAAAGAACAAAACAGATGCAATTAGATAAATTTGACTACAATTTACCACCAGAGCTTATTGCTCAAACGCCAGCAGATAAACGTGATCATTCACGTTTGTTAGTTTACAATAATGGTAATATTGAGCACAAGCATTTTTATGACATTGTAGATTATTTAAAGCCAGGCGATGTTTTAGTTTTAAACAATAGTAAGGTATTTCCAGCAAGGCTTATTGGTAATAAAAAAACAGGTGGTAGAGTAGAGGTGTTTTTATTAAATAATAAGGCAGAAGATACTTGGGAGTGTTTAATTGGTCACACTAAGCCAGACTTAGGTTTAATAATATATTTTAAAGATAATTTAGAAGCAGAGATTATAGAAGAGTTAGATAATACCTGGATTGTTAAATTTAATAAGTCTGGTAAAGATTTAGAAAAGAGTATTGAAACTGTTGGTAATACACCTTTGCCACCATATATTAAAACAGAAGATAGTGAAGATATTAAAAAAAGATATCAGACAGTGTATGCAGATAAGACAGGTTCAGTAGCAGCTCCAACAGCTGGCTTTCATTTCACAGAAGATCTATTAGAAAAGATTAAACAACTGGGAGTAGAAATACAATATGTTACATTACATGTTGGTCTGGGTACATTTGCCCCCGTTAAAACAGAAGACATTACTAAACATAAAATGCATTCAGAATATTATGAAGTAGATAGTTCTGTTTGGGATAATATACAAAAAGCTAAAAAAGAAAACAGAAGAATTATATCTGTTGGCACAACCGCTACTAGAGTATTGGAATCTGTTGCCAAAACAAATAAATTATCTGATTGGACAGATATATTTATATATCCAGGTTATAAATACAAAGTAGTAGATTCTTTAATGACAAATTTTCATCTACCTAAGTCTACATTATTAATGTTAGTATCCGCTCTGCTTGAGAATAAAGATATTACAGATGGAGTAGAGGAGTTAAAAAGAATATATAATGAAGCTATTGAACAAAGTTATCATTTCTATAGCTTTGGTGATGCTATGATCATAATTTAATCGATATAAACAAAAACACACCATGCCTGATGTGTGTTTTTGTTTTTCTTTTTGTTTTTCGTTCCACTTACGTGGAAGTAATTATGGCCCTCATAAATTTACAAAAAGAAGCTAGTCCCTTTTTATACAAATGACTACTTAAATTTAATTGGGTAAGTCCCATAGACTTTAGTCATTTGTAGTAAATATATAAACGAACAATTAAATAAATTTACTAATCCATTAGGATTAGGAATCTGCCATAGCTAATACTTCATTATCTGAACCTTCTTCAGATTCTTCTATAACAGGTTCAATATCTAAATCTCCTTGTTTTAGTATGCCAGTTTCAATACTAGCTAGTTCTGTATAATAATATGGATCTACAATAGTATCTCTATAGGTTGCGGCCGAAACAGATTCAATAGAATTAGTTAAGCTTGTTTCTAATAAGCTTAGCAATTTAGCAGACATCAGTATTATTACAACCGCAAAAATGATATTAAAAAACACGCTCATACTTGAGTGTGTACTTTTTGGTATGTGTCTTTTTTTAGTTGCGCCATTAGCGCCACAATATCTAGCTGTGTTGCTTACGATTTTCATTTTCTTTTTGTTTTTTGTTTTTGGAAGGCCTATTTTTGTACCTTCTATAACCATTGTAGCACATTTTTAGGCAAAAGTCAACCCCCACCTAAAGATTTAGATGGGGGCTTTATTTATTTATTGACTATCCCACAACAGGTGGGACTCCAGAGGATTAGTCTGGAACGAGATTGGATCACCTCCTCTCAGCTTATGAAGATTGCTCCACAATAGACTTGAGCTTGTTTCCATGAAATGAACATTACAATTGCCCTCCTTTCTCGTTTGTATGCGCGTTTTAAGTCAAAATGACGTTTTCTTACTAATTGATGATTGTTGTTTGGATTCCCTAAGCGCATTAACCCTCCTTATTTTACTAGTTCTATATACATTATATTCTTTATATTAGTATATTTAAAGTGGATAAAAAAAGACCCCCTTTTAGAAAGCAAGGGGGTCCGGGCAAAGCTCAGGTAAGCGGTTGTCAGTCCTTTGAGGAGGATCAACTAGGAGGAAGATCTACTACGAAGAGAAGTCTGACGGTTGTCTCACCTGAGGGGAATTTAATGTACTATATTAGTAAACTATATTATTGCTAAAAATTTGTCAAATTATGTGCTAAATCTGAAATAACAAGTGTCGCCATCTTGCATTATATATTCCTTACCCTCAAGTCTCATAACGCCAGCTTCTTTAGCTCCTTGCTCGCCATTATATTTAATAAAATCTTCCCAGTTTATAACCTCAACTCTAATGAATCCTTTTTCAAAATCACCATGAATAGCCCCAGCTGCTTGAGGAGCTTTTGTGCCACGTTTAATTGTCCAGGCTCTAGATTCTTTAGGTCCAGATGTTAGGAAAGTAATAAGATCTAATAGTTTGTAGCTAGCAATTATTAATTTATCTAAACCAGTTTGTTTAACACCAGCTGCTTCAAGATATTCTCTAACTTCATCTTCTGACATAGTAGCAAGGTCTGCTTCTAACTTAGCACAAATGTTAATACTTGTATCTGTTTCAGGAACATTGCCTATTTCTTTCTCATCAATATTATTTACATAAAGAAGTGGTTTGCGTGTTAGTAGGTTTAAATCTTTTATTAACTTCTTTTCATCCTCATCTAATTTTATGGTTCTGGCTGGTTTTCCTTCAGATAAAACAGCTTCAATATTTTTAAGAACTTGAATTGTTTGTAAAAGACTAGCTTCTCTATTTCCTTTAGCTTCTGATTCAAGTTTTTTTAATCTTTTAGTCACTGTTTCTAAATCTGCTAAGGCAAGTTCAGTGTCTATTGTTTCTTTATCTGATTCGGGTTCTACTTTACCATTAACATGAGTAATGTTTGAATCTTCAAAGTGTCTAACTACTTCAATAATAGCATCCACCTCTCTAATATGTGATAGAAATTTATTACCCAAACCTTCACCCTTACTAGCGCCCGCAACAATTCCAGCAATATCTACAAATTCAATTGTAGTTGGTAATACTTTTTCAGATTTAGATACTTCAGCTAACTTTGTTAATCTTTCATCTGGCACTTCAACAACACCAACATTTGGATCAATAGTACAAAAGGGGTAGTTTTCTGCAGCTACCTGTTTTTTAGTTAAAGCTTGAAATAGTGTAGATTTACCAACATTAGGTAATCCTACAATGCCGATTTGTAATGACATTAATATTATTTAAATAATAAACAGAGATAGTTTAGTATAGTTTTGGGGTATTGTCTACCCCTATTTGATAATACCAAATATTTAAACTATAATAACAGCACTATGTTTGGTAAATTTTTAGCAATATTCATAATAGTACCACTATTAGAACTAGCCTTACTTATTGAGGTTGGTAAGTATTTAGGTGTTTGGAATACAATTGCTTTGGTATTAGTAACAGCCGTAGCAGGTGCCATGATGATGCAATTAGAAGGTATTAGAGTTTGGAATGATTTACAACAAGATTTAATGAATATGCGGATGCCAACAGATAATATTATTAATGGAGTATTGATTTTAATTGGCGGTATAGTTCTATTAACACCTGGTATTATTACAGATATTATTGGCATTACATTATTAATACCCTTTACTAGAGTATTGTATAGGAATTGGTTAAAGAAAAAGTTTGAGAACAAAACTCGAACGCAGGCTAATATAATTGAAATAAAAGAAATTAAATAGTTGTTGCTATGATTGAAGAAAAAGAAGTCAATAATCAGGGGGTTAAGATATATTATAAGGTTAAGGCTGGTAAACCTATACTACTATTTCTTCATGGCACGGGTTGTAATATGACGATATTTGATAAGTATAAGGAGCATTACAATAAGTTGGGTTATGGTTGGATATCTATAGACTTAAGGGGCTATGGCATGTCATCAGAAGTGTTTGATAAACAGTCTTACGTTTTGAATAAATTTGTAGAGGATATAGAATTAATAATTCAGACGGAAAAAGTTAGAAATTTTTCAATAATTGCTTATTCTATGGGGGGTATGATTGCCCATGTTTTGGCTGGTAAATACCCCGATATGGTTGAGTCATTAGTTTTAATTTCAGGATCGTATAATTTTAGGAAAACATTTGAGGTTGATATTTATAGAAAGATATTCTTGCGATTTATTCGACCCATCTATCTTAAGTTATTTAATTTTGTTATTTATATAACTTTACTATTTAGAAATAATTCTTCAGTAAGTTATCCAATTTTTAGTGATGAGAAATGGCTGAGTATTAAGGATGTGCGAATGGATTTTTATTTGAGAATGATACTTGGGCCATCTAGAGTAAAGGCTAATAATATATGTAGCAGAGAGGTGCTAAAATGGGATACCAGTCAACACATACGATTAATAACGGCGCCGACTTTATTAATTCAAGGAAATAATGATATGCTGTTGCCAATTCAAACTGTTTATGAGCTACACACAATGATTAAATCAAGTTTAGAGCCGGTTGTTGTAGAGGGGGGTGAGCATGGAGTCGTATTTAAAAAAGTGGATACTATTTTGAATGAAATGGATAAATTTTTTAATAAGATATATTTGACTAATAATTAGATTTTTAATTTATAAATTCTATATAAAATATTATGATTAATAAAAAGTTTTTAAAGAAAATTGAAACAGACCTTAAATCTTTTCAAAAGGAAAGGGGATTTATTATTAATAAATCAAGAGAAGTGTTGCAAGCTTCCAAAGAGACAATATTTGCACTACATCGTAATGATGATAAAAAGGCTACAGCTAGCATTGCTAAAGCTGAAACAGTGTTGAAAGAATTATCTAAAAATTATGATAAAGGTAATCGTTTAAGATTTGAAGGTTCATACAAAGCAGCAGTTGAAGAATATGTTGAGGCTAAACTGTTTGGTCAAATGATGGCGGGTAAGAAAATTGATGCAATTAAGTTTGGTAATATTGGCCCGGAGGAATATATTGGTGGTCTGGCAGATGTTACTGGTGAACTAGTTAGGCAGGCTGTAATACAAAGCACTAAGGGTAATTACAAGAATATTAAATTGTATAGAGATTTTACTGAAGAGACAGTTGGTTTTATGATGAATCTATACATGACTGGCCATAGCCGTCAGAAGTTTGATGAAGTAAAAAGAAATTTAAAAAGATTAGAGGGTATTTTGTACGACATTAGTATTCGTGAGTTAGATAAAAAATAATACATGGGAAAAGTATATAAGATAAAAAAAACTGATGATAAAAAAACAGTAGTAGATTATCAGTCAGAATTGAATGAAGAACAATACAAGGTAGTCTCTGAAGCAGAGGGACCTTGTTTAGTCTTGGCTGGTGCTGGTTCTGGTAAAACTAGAACCATTGTATATAGAGTAGCATATCTTTTAGAGCACGGAGTTTTGCCTCAGAATATATTGCTATTAACATTTACTAATAAAGCATCTAAAGAAATGCTTTCTAGAGTAGAGCAGTTATTAAAAATACAGCCAGCTGGTTTATGGGGCGGAACATTTCACCACATTGCTAATAGAGTATTAAGAAAATACTCAAAGAAGATTGGGTATAATAATAACTTTAATATTTTAGATGCATCAGACTCTAAAGATTTATTAAAAGCTTGTGTTAAAGATTTGGGCCTTGATCCAAAACAAAGACGCATTCCATCAGCTAATGTTATTAAAGATATAATTAGTTATCATATTAATTCTCAACAGAGTCTAAAAGAAGTTATTAGTATAAGGCAACCACAGTGGTTGGATTGGACAGACAGAATTGAGGATATACATAAGCTATATATTAAAAGAAAACAAAGGAATGATTTAATGGATTTTGATGATCTATTATTTTTCTTTTTACAGTTATTAGAAAAGAATCCAGATGTTAAAAAAACATTAGCTACTCAGTTTAAATATATATTAGTAGATGAGTATCAGGATACAAATTATTTGCAAGCTAGTATTGTTAAATTACTTGCTAGTGTACACAATAATATATTAGTAGTGGGAGATGATGCTCAAAGTATTTATGCCTTTAGAGCAGCAGATATTGGTAATATATTAAACTTTCCAAGATTGTTTCCGTCAGCTAAAACATTTAAATTAGAAATTAATTATAGATCAACTCCAGATATATTGGATGTAGCTAATGACATTATTAGTAATAATGTTAAACAGTTTCCTAAAGATTTAAGAAGTGTCTTAGATAGGCACGTAAAACCTCAATTAGTACCTTGTACATCACCAAAGCAAGAGGCAGAGTTTATCGCTTCTATGGTGCTGCAGGCACAGGGTGAGGGTTTGAATCTTAATAAGATAGCTGTTTTATTTAGGGCTACTCATCATACCCAGGTTTTAGAAATGGAACTTAATAAAAGAGATATACCATATGATTACAGAGGTGGTTTAAGATTTTTTGAAAGAGCCCATATTAAAGATGTGGTTGCCTTCTTAAAGATAATAAACAATATTAATGATGAGATTAGTTGGTTAAGAGTTCTTAATATGCAAATTGGTATTGGTTCTATTACAGCAGATAATATTGTAAACAGAATAAGAGAAGCGGGTGTAAAAGATTTAAAGGAAGTATTAGATTTAAACATTGGTAATAGCTTGGGAGTTAAAGCTAAAATAGGTTGGGATAATTTAGCAAAGATTTTACAAGCAATAGTAGATACAAAAGTAGAAAAGACTTCAGACATTATTCAGGCTGTTCTAAAGTCAGATTATAGAGACTATTTAATTTCACAGTATACAGATGCTAATCAAAGATTAGATGACCTTGAACAACTTTCTGTTTACGCAGATTCATATGATAGTTTAAATAAATTTGTAGATGAGGTTACTTTGCAAGAAGGTTTTGGTGTGAAACAAGAACAAGGAAGTGCAGATGAGGAAGATAAATTAATATTAACAACTGTTCATCAAGCAAAAGGTCTTGAGTGGGAATCTGTATTCATTATGAATATGGTAGAGTCTGGTTTTCCCAATCAAAGAGCTTTAACTGAAACTGGTGGTTTGGAAGAGGAGAGAAGACTATTTTATGTAGCAGCAACTCGTGCTCAGAAACAACTATACTTAACTTATCCCTTGGTTGGTGGTTTTGATGGGTATTTAAACCAAATGTCACAACTTATACTAGAGCTTGACCAGAAAAAGCTGGAAAGAGGCAGAATTGACGATAATTATGATGGGGACGATTTAGTTATACAAGTAGATGAAGAAGGTAATAGGGGTAGTATTTTACCCAGTATTGATGAATTGTAGGTATTTTATGAAATCGTAAAAATATGCTAAAATACTACTACGAAGGCCAGAAAGATTATTAATAAACAGACAATGAATAATGAAAAAGGTTTTATTTCCACACTAATATTAATAGTTTCTTTTGTATTAGTCGTTGGAGTAGTTGGAGGGGCAATTTATCTAGACTCAACCAGTAGTTGGGATAAAATAGGGTTAAAAATGGAAGATGATACAGAAATGGTAGATAATGCAGAACCAGCTGTAGATGAGAATCAAGCGGGTCAAGAAATAGCTTTTGTTACCTATCAGAGTCCTGATCAGCTTTATGAAATACAGATACCAGATTTTTGGACTGGTGAAGAAAGGGCTGGTGCCGCTATTTTCTATAGCTATAATCCAGCAGATGGACAACCTGAACAAAGAGCTAAAATTGAAATAGGCAGAGTTCAGAACACAGACATGCTACCTACAGCAGATTGGCTAGAGGCTAATGAAATAGATGCTACCACTGCCCAGCAAGCTGTTTTTGGAAATATTCAAGGTGCTATGGTCTTAGAAGATAATACAGAAACAAATCCTGGAGATATTAAGTCAGTTATATACATGCCAGTAAACGATATTGTTTTGGTAGTTACGGCTGAGAGCTTTGGTGGAACAAGAGATGTGGCAGTACAATTTTTTAACGCTATTTTAAATAGTTGGAAATGGAATGGAGAAGTTACTTCACCAGAGCCAGCTGTAGATGAAGAGATGGCTGCAGATGAGAATGCTGATGATATGGCCATGGAAGAGGGTATGGGAGAAGAAACTGTAAATGAAGAGACTGGGGAAGTCATGCCAGAAGGAGATGTAGAACAGGCTCCAGATGAAACTACTCCTGAAGTACCAGCCGAAGAAATACTTGAGTAAATATTTAATTTGTATTTTGTCCCGCCTTAGTCTTTTAGATTTAAGCGGGACATTTTTTTACTAGAATTATGGCAGATAAATTAGTTTTAGATTTAGAGACGAAAAAATCATTCGATGAAGTTGGTGGTCAACAGAATGCCCACTTATTAGAGATATCTGTTGTAGGTGTTTATTCTTATGATAGAGATGAATACAGGACATTTAAAGAATCTGACTTTGCTGAATTGGAAGATTGGTTAAAAAAAGCTGGTCTTGTTATTGGCTTTAATAGTAAGAGTTTTGACTTTGCGGTTTTACAACCATATTTTAGATGGAAGTTAGATAGAGTGCCACATTTAGATATACTAGAGGAAATTGTTCACGCTAGAGGTCATCGTTTAAAATTGGAATCGGTTGCAACCACAACCTTAGGTGAAGGAAAGTCAGGTTCAGGACTTGATGCTATTTGGTATTACAGAAACCAAGAATGGGAGAAGCTTATTAAATATTGTTTAGATGATGTTAGGGTAACAAAAGATGTCTATGAATACGGATTAAGACATGGGCATATTTGGTTTACAGACAGGGGTCAAAAAACAGCTATTCCTGTTAGATGGGCAGAAGATCAAAAGATTAAAGATATTCTTGAAGAAGCATTAAAATTTGGTCACAAATTAACTATAGATTATCTAGGCAAAGGAGAGGAGAAAAGAACCACCAAAGAAATAGATGTTAAAGAGATGGTGGGAGATAAATTAAAAGCTTTTGATCACCAATCTGGTCTTAATAAGGAATTTAGTATAGATAGAATATTTAATGTTGATGTAATGGGAACTGCGGATTCCTTTCAAGAGAAATTAATATAGTATATTAAAAAACACCCACGAGTAGTGGGTGTTTTTATTTATAATTATTTTGCAAGTTTTACAGAATTTTTAAGAAGCATAGCAATAGTCATTGGGCCAACTCCACCAGGCACTGGTGTTATGTGAGAACATTTGTCACAGACGCTTTCAAAATCTACATCACCAACAGTGGTGTTTTTTGTTAACCTATTAGTACCAACATCTATTATTATTGCATCTTGCTTAATATTATCTTCAGTTATTAATAGTGGTTGACCAACAGCTGTTATTAAAACATCAGCATTTTTTATTTTTTTAGACCATTCAGAATCACTAAGGTGAGTGTGTTCAACTTTTAAATTCTGGTTAATAAAATATTTCTCTAATGGTTCAGCAAATTCATCGCTATTGGCTAAAATACAAATTTGTTTGTCTGTTAAATCTGTTTCGGTGCTAGTAAGTAGAATATTAATACCTTCATTAAGGCCCGGTAAGAAGTTTGTTTCACCCTCAATGTATTTCTTTATATTATCTGGATGAAAACCATCAACATCTTTTTTAGGATCAATTGAAGCTATTATTTTCTTTGTATCTAATTCTTTAGGCAATGGTAGTTGTACTAGAATAGCATTAATATCTTCATCTTTATTTAGGAATTCAATAGCCTCTATTACTTCTTCAGTGGTAACATTATCTGGAAATTTATATAGATGAAAACCAATACCTACTTTATCGCAAGCTTTCTTCTTTAATTTAACATAGAGTTGTGAAGCTGCGTCATTACCAATTAGAATAACAGCCAAATTAACTTTAAGCCTATTACTCTTAATATCTTCCGCTACTTGTTCAGTAATTTCCTCAGCTATTTTTTTACCGTCAATTATTTCCATTATATTTCTAGATTAGGATAAAGAGGGAATTGTTCTGTAATCTCTTTAACCTTTGTTCTAACTTCCTCTTTAATTTTATCATCATTAATATTCTTTAAAACAGAGACTATCATTTGTCCAACTTGTTCCATTTCATTTTCTTTAAGACCTCGACTAGTTAAAGCAGCAGTACCTAAACGAATACCAGATGGATCGGTTGGCTTTCTCTTGTCAAAAGGAACCATATTCTTATTAGTGTATATACCAACATTATCTAAAGCTGTTTCTACTTCTTTACCAGATACATTTAAATTGCTTAAATCTAGTAATAGCAGATGATTGTCTGTTCCGCCAGAAACCATAGTAATATCATTTTCTTTAAAAACTTTTTCTAAAGCTTTAGCATTTTTAACGACTTGCTTTTGGTATTCAATAAATTCTGGTTGCAAAGCTTCTTGGAAAGAAACTGCTTTGGCTGCAATCATATGGTCAAGTGGACCACCTTGCATACCAGGAAATACAGCTGAGTCAATTTTTTGAGCAAGGTTCTTTTTATCTTCTGGGTGTAATCTATCTTCTTGTTTGCAAAGAATCATAGCCCCTCTTGGACCTCTTAATGTTTTATGTGTAGTGGTTGTTACAATGTCTGCATAAGGAATTGGATCTGGATGAATTTTGGCAGCCACCAGTCCAGCAATGTGAGCCATGTCTACCATAAGGTAAGCACCAACTTCATCTGCAATTTCTCTAAACGCTTTAAAATCTATAGCTCTTGGATAAGCAGAAGCACCAGCTAAGATTAGCTTTGGTTTCTTATCTATGGCAATTTTTCTAACCTCATCCATATTTATTAAATGAGTTTGAGGATCTACGCCATAATGGACTACATTGTAGAATTTACCAGAGAAGCTAACAGGGTGTCCGTGTGTTAAATGACCACCAGCACTAAGATCCATAGCTAGAATAGTGTCTCCAAGCTCTAATATGGCAAAATATGCCTCCATATTAGCTTGACTGCCAGCATGGGGTTGAACATTGGCATGTTCAGCATTAAATAGCTGCTTAGCCCTATCTCTTGCTAGGTCCTCACACTGATCAATATATTCATTACCACCATAATATCTTTTATGTGGATAGCCTTCAGAGTATTTATTTGTCAATGGCGTTCCCATTGTTTCAAGTACAGCCTCAGATACAAAGTTCTCAGAAGCAATCATTTCTAAACCATCTCTCTGTCTTTTTAGTTCGTTCTTTATTGATTCGTATATTTGAGAATCTGTATTGTTTAAATTTTTCAACATATGATTATTTATTAGTAAATAAAAAACCTTAACATAGCATAAGTCTACTATAAAGTAGACAGATTGTTAAGGTCTCCAACCTATTTTTTATTTATGTTCTAGAGAAATATATATCATATATACTTTTTACTATAATTTCACTACTTAGTCAATTTCTTAGTCATATATGTACCTTCTAGTTTATACCCTAGCTTTTTATAATATTCTCTGACGCCAATTCCAGAAATAACAGCTACTTTATTAAGTTTGTGTTTCTTGGTTATCTCCTCAGCCTTTAACATTAGTTTTTTACCCAGTCCCATATGTTGAGCCTTACCGATTTCTTCATCACTATTCTCTCCATAAACTGGTGTCATTTGTCCATAAACATGAAGTTCTCTAACCAACGATGAGTTTTCTAATTCAGGAAATATGTTTTTACTATTATCATTTATTCTTAATCTTAAGAAGCCATAAATTGTTTTTTTATCACTTGATTCATAACTCAAGAAATACTCAGTACCATCAGAGGCTGGATATTGTCTAACAATTAGTTTTGCCTTACCAACTTTTTTAATTTTAGATCTGGCTTCTCTGCAACGTAAACAATTACATTCAAGTCCGCGCTTTCTCATTTCCATTTGTAGTAGTTGTCTAAGATTGGTAATTTCATTACCGGCTTCAATACTTTCTTTAGGTATATCTCTTATTAATCTATTGATTCTAATCCAAGGAGGAGTAATAGTCTTAACTTTAATTAATAATTCTTTTAATTGTTTATCTGAATATGGTTTGTATTTACCAGATTGGAACCATCTGTACAAAGGAGCATATTCATTAACAACACAAGGATATATTTTAATTTGATCAGGGGCTAAGTCTGGAGATGAATAAATATATTCAAACATTTTTAAGTCTTTAGCTGGTGTTGAACCTGGTAAATCTGGCATATAGTGATGGTCTACTTTTAGACCAACCTGTTTCAACTGTTTTGTTGCTTTAATAGATTCTTCAATAGTATGGCCACGATTAATATATTTTAGTATTTTATTATCTGTATGCTGAACTCCTAACTGCACCCTAGTACAACCAAGCTCTCTCATTCTTTTAATCTCTTTTTTATCTATTAAATCTGGTCTAGTTTCTAATGTTAAACCAATTATTTTATATTTTGTGTTCTCATTTATCTTTTGTTCTTTAGCTAGTCCCTTGTAGGCTCTATTTTTTTTACCAAAAGTATTACAAGCTTGGAATAATCTACCAATGAACCAAGTTTGGTATGCTTTTGGATAGGCAGACCAAGAGCCGCCCAACACTAATATCTCAATTTTATCTACCGCGTGTCCATTAGCCTCCAGAGCTGTTATTCTTTGTGTTACTTGATTAAATGGATTAAAAGCATTACGCACAGCTCTTTGTGCAGCTGGTTCATTAGATAAATAGCTTTTAGGCATATTAGGTTCAGCTGGACAATATACACATCCTCCAGGACAAGGGAAAGGTTTTGTTAAAACAGTTATAACACTAACGCCAGATAATGTACGAACTGGTCCTTTGATTAAGAACTGTTCTAAGTTAATATTTTTCTTTATTTTCTTTGTTTTTAACAATTGACGATAGGTTGAAAGTAAAGTAGCATTAGAGGGAGGAGTAAGGTTTAAAGAATTACAGACTTTTCTTTTCACATTCAAAAAATCTGCTTGGTTTGCAGGTTTTTCCTTAAGGAGTTTAATTATTACTTTTTGTAAATCTGACATTATGCGAAAAGATTTAAAAGAAAATTTATTAAAAAAAGTTAGTGATGAATATGATTATTTAGCTGACCAATTTTCACTTACTAGACAACGTCAATGGGGTGATACAGAATTCTTAGCCTCGTATGTAAAAGAGGGAGATAGTATTGTAGACTGGGGTTGTGGTAATGGAAGATTATATGGTCTGTTTGTAAATAGCAATATTTCCTATCTAGGTATAGACAATTGTAGGGGATTGATTGAAAAAGCGCAAGAGAAGTACCCAGATATTAATTGGCAAGTAGGTTCAGATATTCCATACAATTCTTATGATAAAATATTCGCAATTGCTTCTTGGCATCATTTACCAGGTGAAGAATTAAGGTTACAGAAATTGAAAGAATTTAATGAAAGGTTAAAAGATGGTGGTTATCTATTATTAACAACTTGGAACTTAAGGCAAAAGAAATATTTCTGGCTATGGTTTAGAAATAATATACGTAACATATTTAGTGGCTATGATTGGAATGATGTTTTAGTACCATGGAAGTCAAGAGAAAAAGTTATTTACAGGTATTACCATAGTATTTCTAAAAGACGGTTGATAAAATTTGTTAAGGAAGCTGGGTTTGAAATTGAAAAATGTTATTACTCAGATAATGGTAAAAAAGCACATTGGTTTTCTGGTAAGAACATTGTAATGGTCGCAAAGAAGGTTTAATTTTGCTATAATATTATCTTATTATTAAAATATACTATGAAGAAAATTTTATTAAGTCTAGCATTGGTATTATTACTTGTTTTACCTTTTGCAATTTATGCTAGTAATGATTTGTATTCTTTAGCATCAGGTGAAGAACATAATGCCAATATTTATTGGGCAGGAGAGCGAATGATTATTAATGGTGATGTAAATGGAGACATTTATGTTGCTGCTCAAGATATTGAAATTAATGGTACTGTTAAGGGTGATGTAATATTATTGGCTAATAAGTCGGCAATCATTAATGGAATAATTGATGGTAATGTTAGGGGTGCTGTTACAGAGAAGATTTCTATTAATGGAGATATTAAAAGACAATTATCTGTAGCTGCTCAGAATGTATATATAAACGAAGAGGCTAAGGTTGGAGCTACTGCGATTATTTTTGGTTCTAATGTTGAAATGAGAGGAGATATATCTGGTAATTTAGATGGTGGTGCTGAATCATTGTTTATTAGCGGTAAATTAACCCATACTAATGTTAAGGTAGATACTTTAGTTATATCTGAGGCAGCTGAGATTAGAGGTAATGTAAATTATGAGGCTGTGATTGAAGCAGATATTCAAGAGGGTGCAAATATTGCTGGAGAGGTTAATTTTACAGAATCTCAAATTAAAGATTGGTCTAAGTATGAAAAGCCAGGATATTTTGCAGGTAAGTTTTTAAAACTATTATCTCTATTCATTTTAGGTTTAGTAATATTAAGCTTCTTTAAAAAGCCTACCGTAATGGTAATAAAGAAGATGAAGGATGATCCTGTTAAAGCAATGCTTTGGGGATTGGTTGGATTCTTTGCAATTCCACTGTTAGCAATAGCTTTCGCAATTACAATTGTTGGTTTGCCATTAACTGTTATTCTTATTTGTTCATATATTGTTATTCTATACATTTCTACAATATATTCTGCATTACTTATTGGTAGATGGGTAACTGCTAAATTAAAATGGAAAATAACTTGGCCTTGGGCATTATTATTAGGACTTGTTATTTTAATAATTTTAGTTGCTTTACCATTTATTGGTGGTCTATTCTTCTTTGTAGCAATGTGGTGGGGAATGGGTGGTATTTTACAAGTTAAGAAAGAATATCTTCAGATTAAAAAAGATTAATTTCTAATATAAAAACAGAGGCGTTGATACGCCTCTGTTTTTGTTTTAACCTATTTTAGTAATCCTACTATATTTCTAATCTCTGCAATATTTTTATCTGCGATTGCTTGAGCTTTTTTAGCACCTCTAGCTAGTATTGCTTCAACCTTTTTTGGTTTCTTTTCAAGTTTCTTTATTCTTTCTTGAATTGGTTTTAATGTTTCAATAATTGCTTCAGCTAATTCTTCTTTCATCTCAGAGTATTTAATAGTACCACTGTCATATTGCTTCTCATATCTTTCTACTGTTTCGCTATCTTTAAATAGATGGAGTAGTTCAAAAAGATTATGTACACCTAGAGATTTTTTATCTGCTTGAGCAGGGCCTGTGTCTGTAACAGCTTTAGCTACCTTTGCTTTAATTGTCTCAGGATCGTCTCTTAAGGCAATGTAGTTACTTTCCCCTAAAGACTTACTCATTTTCTTTTCTGGTTTAGTGAGTGACATTATTCTAGCACCTTTGGTAAGTAGTGGTTTTACAGGACTAAAGAATAAACCATATTTGTTATTGAACTTTCTTAAAATAGTATTAGCTAATTCAATATGTTGAACTTGATCTTCACCAATCGGTACAACCTCAGCTTTGTAGATTAGAATGTCAGCTGCTTGTAAAACAGGGTAGTCAAATAGTCCAACATTAATATTGTTCTTATTCTGTTTAGACTTATCTTTATACTGGGTCATTCTTTCTAATTCAGACATCGGTGTTAAAGTATTAAAGATCCAATTAAGATCTGTATGTCCTTTAACCTGCGATTGTACAAATAGAATAGATTTCTTTGGATCAACACCAATAGCAAGTAGATCAATAGCTGTTTCTATTACTCTTTGTTTATACTCTTTAGGATCTTGATCAATTGTTAAGGCATGCCAGTCTACAATAGAATAAATAGCAGTGTATTTATCTTGCAGGTCTACCCAGTTTTTTAATGCACCTAAATAGTTCCCAATGTGTATATTACCGGTTGGTTGTATGCCTGAGAATAGTGTTTTTTTATCTTCTGTCATATTTGTATTTTAACATATTTTGTTAAAACTATCACTTAGACTTCAATTAACACTGGCAGAACCATTGGCCTACGTTGTGTTTTTGTGAATAAGAATTGTCCAATTTCATTACGTATTTTGTCTTTTAGATAAGTATCATTAGCAGGTTGTTTTGGATCATTATCTTTAAGTATAGACTTTATCTTAGATCTTGTTTGTTCAACCAGTTTCTTATTCTCTTTCATATATATGAAACCACGAGAAATAATATCTGGTGATTGAATTAATTTGCCAGTTTTGGCATCAATAGTAGCAATAACAACTAACATGCCGTCACCAGCCATTACTTGTCTATCTCTTAAAACAACATTAGAAACATCACCAACACCAAGTCCATCTACAAAGACATAATCTGAAGGCACTCTATTATTTGTTAGCCTACCACCAGTCTTGGTGAACTCCATTACTTGTCCATTGTCTGCAACAAAAATCTTTTTAGGATCTACACCAGCTTCCTCAGCAATTTTAGCGTGAATCTTTAGGAAAGAATGATTACCTTCAATTGGAATAAAGTATTGAGGTCTAACTAAATTAATTATTAACTTCAAATCTTCTTTACGAGCGTGACCACCAGCGTGAATATCCATCATTTTATAGTGAACAACATTAGCTCCTAGTCTGTACATTGAGTCTTTTAATTTTTGAACAGATCTTTCATTACCAGGAATAACAGATGATGAAAAGACTACTGTGTCAGATTTTTCAATTCTAATTGTACGATGTTCTCTATTAGCTATTCTCATTAAAACAGCTCTACCTTCACCTTGAGCACCAGTACATAAAACTAGAATTTTATCTGAAGGATAGTTTTTCATCTGTTCAGCTGTAATTAAAGTGCCTTTGTTTGCTTTAATGTATCCAAGCTCTTTAGCAATTTCAACATTAGATTTCATACTATAACCTTCAATTACAACTTTCTTATCAAACTTTTCTGCAGCCCAAATAATTTGTTGGATTCTTCCTAATAGGGAAGCAAATGTTCCAACAATAATTCTACCCGGTGCACTACGAATAATTTCATCTAAGTTTCCTTGAATTTCAAGTTCAGATAATTGGTGACCTGGTTGAGGTGCATTAGTTGAGTCAGAAAGAAGTGCTAAAACCTTTTTGTCTGCTAGTCTGGCAATCTTACCAATCTCAGCTGGAGTATCTCCACTAACGTCCATATCTAGTTTAAAGTCACCAGTGTGAACAATTAAACCTAAGGGTGTTTTAATAATTACACCCATAGAAGTTGGAATATTGTGAGAAACACCAAAGAATTCTAGTTCAAAGATACCTAGTTTAATCTTATCGTCTGTTGTTACCATTTTAGAGTTTAACTTAGGCGCATCCTTAAAATCTAATTGTCTTTTTTCAATCATAGCGATTGAAAGGTCAGAAGAGAAGATAGGTGGATTACCTAGTTTTTTCATCATGTGAGGTATGCCACCAATATGATCATAGTGAGCGTGAGTAATAATTACACCTCTAATATTCTTTTCTTTACCTTTTAAGTAGTCAATATTTGGAATAATGTAATCTACACCTGGCATGTCTTCTTCAGGAAACTGCAAGCCCATATCTATAATAATAATGTCTTGTCCATATTCAAGAATAGTCATGTTTCTACCGACTTCTTCATTTCCACCCATAACAATAACCTTTAGCTTATTAGCACCAAAGGTTGGTTGCTTTTTAGCAGTGTTTGTTTGTTTTGAGTAGTTCTTTGCGCGGGCTGTTGTTCTACGCCCGGCTCTGTAAGCTCCTCTTTTAGGAGCAGTTTTCTTAATCATAAAATTTTTAAATTATTTTGTAATAAATTTTTAATGCATGGTGCCAGAGGTGGGAGTTGAACCCACATGCTTGTTTAAGCACACGAACCTGAATCGTGCGTGTCTACCAATTTCACCACTCTGGCTTGTATTAATTTATTGAACCTCTTGTTTTTGCCAAGAGAATTCACGTTGAGTCTTAATATACCAGTTTGTGATATTATTGAACCTATCTGCTGGGGTAGTGATATGTTCAGTATTAATATCTTTTATCTTTTTTGTAACAGGATAAATATGTATAGGGTTATACAGGAAAATAGCTGGAACATGATCTGTTAAGATTTGTTGGAATTCTACATACTTAGTAGCTCTGTCTGTTTCATCTGTAATTGTTCTAGCTTGTTCTAATAGATCGTCTATGCCTTTGTGACCCCAAACGCTTAAGTTTACACCGGGGCTAGTAATCTGTGATGAGTGCCAGAAAGGAAATGGATCTGATTTTATAATCTGACCAAATAGTAGTGCCTCATAATTACGTGTTTCTATAGCACTAGACTTTATTCTATCTTTAGGAATAATTTCTAAACTTGTTTTTACACCAACTGCTTCCCAGTTTTGTTTAACAATCTCTACCACCCCTTCATATTCTGGATTAGCAACAGTAGCTAGAGCAATTGTTAATTCAGTTCCGTTCTTTGTTCTGTACCTACCATTCTCTGGAATTAACCAACCAGTTTTGTCCAGTAGTTCATTAGCTTTAGCTTGATCATAGGTATAATGTGTTAAATCTTCTGTATAGCCTAGATATCCAGGGAGAATAGGACCATCGATCAACTTACCCTCTTGGTGTAATGATTCATCCAATACTCTTTGTCTATCTATGGCATAAGCTAACCCTTGTCTTAAAGCTTTATCTTTTAATAGATCATTCTTCTGTGTATTAAAAAATATTGCTGTATATTGTGGCAAACTTAAATTATTGAAAACAATATTTTTATTCTTAGCTAGCTCATCTCTATTTTCTTTTGGTAATAGATTTAAACCTTCAACATTATCGTTCTTAAGAGCTTGTACTCCTGTTTCATAATCTCCATAAAACTTAAAAGAAATAGTATCTAAATATGGTGGCTTATTATGGTAATCCTCATATCTAGAAAATTCCATGGTACGGATATTACCATTCTTATCTTTAGTTAAAGAAGTAAATTTAAACGGTCCAGTACCAATTGGTTTTTTATTAAGCTCAACCAAAGTAACATTATTACTTGGTACAGCCAGCCATAAATGCTCTGGAATAATACCCACTGTTAAACTACTTAAGAAATTAGCAAGTGGTTCAGAGATTGTAAACTTAACAATATATTCATCTAGCTTTTCTACTTTAACATTAGCAAAGACAAGTCTATGTGGACTTTGCCAATTAGGATCTTGAATACTAATAATGGTAAAGACAACATCATCAGCTGTCATTGGTTCACCATCGTGCCAATAAATATTCTCCTTTAATGTAAAAGTATATTCTTTTTGATCAGGACTAATAGTTAAAGCTTTTGCTAAATCTAATTCTAAACTTCCTAAATCGTCATATTTTAAAAGTCCATTAAAGACCAACTTTGTTAAATCTCTATCTACGTCATTATATTGAGACAAGAGAGGATTGATATAGTTTGGTGAACCAACCAGTCCTTCTGTATAATCTCCACCATTAGTTGGTATTAATATAGTGTGTGACCAATAAAAACTAAACAGTAATAATATGACAGCAAAACCAATCACAAAAGAACTAATCTTAACGATTTTCTTTTCAGATTCGTTTAAGTATTTGTTTACATGACGAAGTTGTTGCCAAGTAGGAAATTGAGTCTTCTTAAGCTTTTGAATAGCTTGTTTATCTAATTGCTCAAAATCCGGTGATTCTTCATCGGATGAAACACTATTATTATTTGCGTTGTTTTTTTTCTTAGCTCGTGCTAAAAAATCTAACTTTGGCTTAAGCACAGGATAATGTGAGTTAATTAACTAATGAAAAGATTAGCTAAAGATAATCCTAAAAATAGTATTGCTAGTATTATTGTTGCTGTGAAGATTGTTTTTTCTGCACCACGTTTTGTACGGTAACCAGAACTTTCACCACCAAAGGCAGAACCTAAACCAGAACTGCTACTTTGCATTAGCACAGCAATAATAAGTAAGATCGAAACTACAATTTGTGATATCTGTATTATTTGTTGCATAGTTTTTTATAATAGAATGATAACAGATTAACAGAAGATTATCAAACTGTCAAGCCTTCTTGATTATATCTGTTTTATGTTTACCAATAAGCTTAATTAGCTCTTTTTCATTAGCTGTCTGTATTTTATGCCAAGAGCCGTATTTATCTTTAAGTATTTTCTTTGTTTTAGGACCAATACCTGTTAAATTGTCTAATTGGGAGCTAGTACTAATATTTTGATGAGTTTTTCTGTAAAAACTAATAGCAAATCTATGAGCTTCATCTCTCATTCTTTGCAAAAGGAAATATCCTTCAGAACCTGGTTTAAACCGTATTACTTCTTGTTCGGGAGTATGTATTAACTCTTCTTTTTTAGCCAGTGCTACAATTCTGTCTCTAGGTACTTCTTTTATCTTTAGTACTGTAGATAGTTGTGGTTTACCACCATCTAAGATTATGAGGTCGGGATTAGGCCAATCTTTGTGAGCTAGTCTTCTTTTAACAACCTCCTGCATCATATGATGATCATCTGGTCCCGTAATACTTTTAATCTTAAACTTTCTATACTGGCTTTTATTTGGTTTACCATCTGTAAATACAACCATAGAACCAACTGCATAAACACCTTGTATATTAGAGATATCATAAGTTTCAATTCTCTTAAGCTTATGTTTTAAATTCAAACCTTTTTGTAATTGGTTTAAAGCTTTAGAAATTTTACTGTCATCTTTTTCCCAAGAGTGTAGTTGTTTACTAGCATAGTCTTTAGCATTAACCAATCCTAATTTTAATAGTTTTAACTTATCTCCTTTTTTAGGAATAATGTTCTTAATTTCAGTATTTAATTTGTAATTACTAATAACGCTTTTTGGTATATCTGTTGTTTGAGAATAGTATTGTAAACAAAACTCATTTAAAACATCTACTTCTTTTAACTCTTCTTTATGATTAATAGTAAAGTTTCTTTGTTCAATTAATTTACCACTTCTAACTTTAAAGAGATTAATGACCGAAGTTTTATCTTTTAAGTAAATAGTTAAATAATCTTCATTGTTTTTGTTATTAGAAACAACTCTTTGTTTTGTTTGCAGACTTTTAATAGCTAGGATGTAATCTCTGTAGGTTGCTGCTAGCTCATAATTCTTTTCATTAGAAGCTATTTCCATCTTCTCTGTTAAGCTTTTAATAATATCTGCATTATGACCAGAAAGTAACTGTATTACTTGTTTAATAATATTATTGTATTTAGTTTTGCTAATTTTAGACTTACTAATGTTCTTTTGATGTTGCCAATATTTATCCCAACCTATTTCTCCAGCAATTATCTTTTTAATTAACTTAACAGTTCTATGTACAGCTGTGCCAGAAGTATATGGACCAAAGTATTTTACCTTATTATTCAATTGAAAATTTCTAGTTGTTTGTATATTTGGATAATCTTCATTAAAATCTATCTTAATGTAGAGAAAATATTTATCGTCTTTAAGATCAATATTAAATGGCGGTTGATGTTTTCTAATTAAAGTTCTTTCTAAAAGTAATGCCTCTGTTTCATTATCTACAATAGTATATTTAATATGCTTAATATTATTTACCATTGTTCTTTTAGCAGGGGATAGATCAGCACTCCTGCTAAAATATGATTTCACTCTATTACTCAAATTCTTAGCCTTACCAATGTAAAGAATGTCCTTGTTTTTATCTAAGAATTGGTAAATGCCCGGTTTTTTAGGAATAGTACATAATTTAATCATGATCTAATTTTACTATATACATTATTAATAGCAAATATGGCTAATATTAGCTAAATAATACATAAATCCCTTGACAAAATGTTAAATATGGTGTATAGTACTATATTAACATAGTTAATTAGTCGTTTGAAAAGGAGAGAGTTAATTGCTATTTATCTGGTTTGCCCCAGGTTATAGCTTCAGATAATTACTTAAGACTAATCTGGTCTAACTAGATTGCTCCTATGGTATTTATCCCTAGTTTAAGCGGATAATCTATTATCCATAACTTAAACCCAACTCTCTTGCTTTTAAACGATTAATTACAAATAAGTCCAGAGTATGGCGGAGGTTTGTGCAATGTACTGACAAGGCTAAAAATAACAATTGGGCTTAAAAAGGGACAGAAACTGTTCCTTTTTATTTTGCATTGACAATTTGTCTTTTATTTGTTAATTTCAATTTAATCATTCATTTAAAACAAACAAAGAGGAGGCTATATGAGTGCAAGAGTAAGGCCCAAAGGAATAAAGTCAACGGATTTTCCTTTATTTCGCAAGATTGAAGATCTCATTGTTGCTGGAGGAACTTACGATGGGATGCGACCTTTTGGTATCACTTGGGGGCACGAAAGGGGTGATGTGCCCGTAGTGCTTCTTCACAATCCAGGCACTGATCCGTGGACCACCAAGGTTCCTTTTTCCAAGATCAATACATCTTTGATCAACACAACAGCGGCCTGACAACCTTAACCGAGGGACGAACAATTCGTCCCTCTTTTATTTGTTTATCTTTTATCCTTGACAAGAACCTTTTTAGTATATATAATACGTGTTGATTTAATTTACCTCACATAATTATGGCTACTAAAAAGAATAACGAAATCTTAAAGAGTCAGAATGAAAAAATAGTTATTCGTGGTGCGCGTGTACATAATTTAAAAAATATTGATGTTGAAATTCCTAGAGATAAGCTCGTTGTAATAACTGGGCTATCTGGTTCAGGAAAATCTTCACTTGCTTTCGATACCATCTATGCTGAAGGTCAACGTCGTTATGTAGAATCACTGTCTGCTTATGCTAGGCAGTTTTTAGGTTTAATGGATAAACCAGATGTAGATCAAATAGATGGTTTATCTCCAGCTATATCTATTGATCAAAGAACAACTTCACATAATCCTAGATCTACTGTTGGTACTGTTACCGAGATCTACGATTACCTTCGTTTACTTTATGCTCGCATTGGTGTACCTCATTGTCCAGAATGTGGTGATGTAGTTTCACAACAATCTACTAAACAAATGATGGAGATAATCTTTAATTTCAAAGAAAAAGATTTTATTCTTTTACTCGCTCCTGTTATTAGAGATAAAAAAGGTGAACACAGGGGTATGATTGCTGAGGTTGAAAGAGCTGGTTATACCAAGTTAAGAATTGATGGATTAATATATACAGTTGAAGAAGCAATTGAACTTAATTTAGATAAACAAAAGAAGCACGATATTGAAATAGTTGTAGATAGATTAGAAGTTAGTAAAACAAATAAAGATAGAATAGCTGACTCTTTAGAAAAGTGTTTAGAGCTTGGTGATGGTTTAATAATCATCCACAATTCTTCAGAAGAGAAAGACTATATCTTATCTCAACATTTTGCTTGTCCTAAGTGTAGTGTTAATTTACCACCACTTGAGCCAAGAAACTTTTCTTTTAATAGTCCGCATGGAGCCTGCCCTGCTTGTACAGGACTTGGTACTAAATTAGAAGTGGATCCAGAATTAATTATTCCAAACAAGAAACTAACTTTAGCACAAGGTGCTATTCGTCCTTGGTCAAGAACTGCTTCTAACCAAACCTGGTATTACCGTATGTTAGATATTGTTGCTAAGACCAATAAATTCTCTACAGATACACCAGTAGATAAACTTACTAAAAAACAACTAGAGACTGTTCTTTATGGTACAGGAGATAAAAAATACAAAGTAGATTACAATACAGAGAAATTTGAAGGTGGTTTTTCTACAACCTTTGAGGGTGTAATACCTAATTTAGAGAGAAGGTATAAAGAAACGGATTCAGACTATATCCGTACAGAGATAGAGAAGTATATGCGTATTTATCCTTGTCCAGAATGTGAGGGAAACCGTTTAAGACCAGAATCTGTAGCTGTGACAGTTGCAGAGAAGAATATTATAGATTTAACAGCTAGTACTATCTCAGATGCTATTACTTTCTTTGAAGAATTAGGATCAGATAAAGCAAAAGGTGCTATGCAATTAACTAAACGTGAATTAACAATAGCTCACCAAGTATTAAAAGAGATAAGAGTAAGACTTAAGTTTTTAAATAATGTTGGTTTAAACTATTTAACATTATCTCGTAATGCCTCAACCTTATCTGGCGGTGAAGCACAACGTATACGTTTGGCTACCCAAATAGGTTCTTCTTTAACTGGGGTTATATATATCTTAGATGAACCTTCAATAGGCTTGCACGCTAGAGATAATACTAGGTTAATAGATACGTTAAAAGAGTTAAGAGATTTGGGTAATACAGTGATTGTGGTTGAACATGATGCAGATACAATGATGGCTGCAGATTATTTGGTAGATATTGGACCAGGAGCAGGAGCCTTAGGTGGAGAAGTAGTGTCTATTGGTACACCAGAAGAAGTAGCTAAAGATAAGAATTCATTAACTGGACAATATTTAACTGGTAAGAAAGAAATAGCTGAACCTAAGAAATACCGTAAAGGTAGTGGTAAGAGTATTAAGATAATTGGAGCAGAAGAATTCAACCTTAAAAAAGTAGATGCAGAAATACCACTTGGTAAATTAGTTTGTATAACCGGTGTCTCAGGTTCTGGTAAATCCACCTTAATGCAAGAGATTTTAGCCAAAGCTTTATCTCATCACTTCCACAGAGCTAAAGATATGCCAGGTAAGCATAAAGAAATTAAAGGTTTAGAAAATCTAGATAAAGTTATTGCTATTGATCAATCTCCAATTGGTAGAACGCCAAGATCTAATCCAGCAACCTATACAGGAGTATTTACATACATTAGAGATCTATTTACTCAATTACCAGAAGCTAAGATTAGAGGTTATAAAGCGGGTAGATTTTCTTTTAATGTAAAAGGTGGCAGATGTGAGGCTTGTCAGGGCGATGGACTTGTTAAAATTGGTATGAACTTTTTACCAGATGTATATGTAGACTGTACAGAGTGTCATGGTAAAAGATTTAACCCACAAACATTAGAAATACATTACAGGAACAAAAACATTGCAGATATTTTAGAAATGAGTGTTAGTGAAGCAATGGCCTTCTTTAGTAATATTCCAAATATATCTCAGAAATTACAAACATTATATGATGTTGGCTTAGGATATATTAAGTTAGGACAATCTGCTACTACTTTATCTGGAGGAGAGGCTCAACGTGTAAAATTAGCCACAGAGTTATCTCGTAGAGCTACTGGTAAAACATTATATATTTTAGATGAACCAACTACTGGTCTTCACTTTGATGATGTTAAAAGATTATTACAGGTTCTTAATAAACTAGTAGATAAAGGTAATTCAGTTTTAATAATTGAACATAATTTAGATGTTATTAAATCTTCAGATTGGCTTATAGATTTAGGACCGGATGGAGGAGACAAGGGTGGTGAAATTGTAGCAGCTGGTACTCCTAGAGATATTGCTAAAGAAAAGAGAAGTTTCACCGGTAAGTATTTAAAACCTTTACTTAAATAAATATTATATACTTGACCCCCACTTTTTGTGGGGGTTTTTTATTTCTTGAAAATAAGTAGTGTAAATGGTACTATTTAGGTGCTTTATGCTTAAAAATAACATATTAAATACAATTAAATACTTTGATATCTTTGAATATCCTTTGACAGCCTGGGAATGCTATCATTGGCTTTATGGTGGTGAAAAAACTACTTTTGAAGATATTAAAAGAGAACTTGAGACATTAATAGAAAATAAAGAGGTTGAAACTCTTGATGGTTTTTACTTTTTACCCGGTAAAGATAAACATGTTGAAACAAGACAAAGAAGATATTTAATAGCTCAGCTGAAATATAATATTGCGTTAAGGGCGGTTAAAATGATTAGAGCTCTACCATTTATTCGCTATGTCGCAATCTGTAATTCACTAGCTTACAATAATGCAGCAGATAGTTCAGATATAGACTTATTCATAATAGCTAAGAAAGGTAAATTATGGAGAGCTAGGTTTGTAGTAGCAACCATCATGCAACTTCTACACCGTAGGCCAAATAGTAAAACATCTAAAGATAAAATTTGTTTAAGCTTTTTAGTTTCAGACGATAATTTAAATCTTCAGTCTCTAGCTGTTGATGACGATATTTATTTAAAATATTGGATTACACAATTAGTACCACTCTATGATCCAGATAATCTGCAGACAAAGTTAATTAAAGCAAATAGTTGGATAGATAAAGATTTGCCAAATCATTTAGAGTATAAGACAAATAGATTTAGATTAGTAACAGATACTAAAACATCAAAGTTTTTTAAGAAATTGTTGGAAATAAAATTTGGATTAAATTTCTTAGAATCTTTATTAAGAAGATTACAGTTTGCAATCCTATCTAATGATTTAAAAACTATTGCAAATAAAGATACTAGGGTGGTAATGACAGATCAGATATTGAAATTCCATTCACTAGATAGAAGAGAAGAGTATAGGGATAAATTTAAAGAAAGAATTAATGAATAAGTTGTACAAAATAATTGAATATTTATTCTACATATTTGTTTTTCTGTTACCTTTACAAACCAGGTGGTTATACAATGAAGGATTGTTAAATAATGGTCATTGGGAATATGGCACCTTCTCGTTATATGCAACAGAAATATTACTTGGTTTAATATTTCTTTTGGTTATTATTTTAGCTGGCCTGCAAATAAAGAAAAATGGTTCCAAATTAAATATGCAGAAATTAGATGTATTATTAATTAGCTTTTTAATATTTATTGGCCTTTCTATTATTTGGAGTATTAATTCATATATTAGCTGGCAAGTTTGGCTAGTTGTGATTGAAGCAATAGCTTTGCTATATTTAGCTTCCCGTATAGGTTGGAACTATATTAAACTAGGCATAGCTTTTGTTTTAAGTGGTTTAATACAATCTGTATTAGCTATTTACCAATTTAGTGTCCAATCTGTATTTGCTAACAAATGGCTGGGCATGTCAGAACAAATGGTGGGGGATGGAGGAGTTTCTGTTATTGAAGGAGCGGGCAGATGGTTAAGAGCTTATGGTAGCTTACCACACCCTAATATGTTGGGAGGATTTTTAGCAATTGTTTTAATAATATTATTCGGACTTTTATTCCATTACCGTACTAAGTACTATAATCCACCATGGAAAATATCTAAGGGGTTAATTCTTAGCGCTGTTTTCTTATTCAGCTCTTTGGTAATTATTACCTATGGAATATTATTATCTTTTTCTCGTTCTGCGTGGTTGGGATTAGTAATTGCTTTAATATTCCTTTGGATAATATTCATATTACAGCAAGATAAAAAAAGATTATTATTCTTTTTTAAATTAAATATTATACTATTGCTAGTAGTAGTTTTCTTTTCAGTAAGCTACGGTAATTTGTTAAGTAATAGAGTGAAGGTAGATTCTAGATTAGAAGCTCAGTCTATCTCTGAGAGACAGACAGGTTATGCAGAAGCTGTTGAGATAATTAAAACTAATCCTTTCTTGGGCGTTGGTTTGGGAGCTTACACTCAAGCTCTATATGATAAAGACAATACTTTAGCATCCTATGCTTACCAACCAGTACATAATGTAGATTTACTAGTTATGGCAGAACTAGGAATTATTGGGTGGTTAATTTTAACTATCACTATTATATATTTAATATATCTTGGCTTTAGAAAATTACGTACAGCAGATAATGAATTTTTAATGTTAATGGCTGCCTTTTTAGTAATATTAGTAATAGGTTTCTTTGATCATTATCTTTGGTCATTATACTTTGGGCTTATCTTAAGTTTCTTAATTACAGGTATATACATTAAACGTCTGAGTTAATTTACAATAAGTTAGAAATATCATATAATTAAGCTAGAATTAATAATAATTAAGCATAAAATGGTAGATCAAAAAGATACAAATTATAACGAGAAAAAAGATATTAGAGATAATTCTTTTTTAGCCGCTATAGGATATATTTGGATACTATGTTTTATCCCACTATTCCTAAAGCGTAATTCCCAGTTTGCTCAGTTTCATGCTAAGCAAGGTTTAATCCTATTCATTGTAGAAATTTTAGGATGGCTAGTTTTCTGGATTCCTTTAATTGGTTGGCTTCTATTCTTAGCTATTCTAGTATTAGCTATTATGGGTATTATGAACGCCTTACAAGGAGTTTGGTGGGAGATGCCTTATTTAGGCAAGTATGCTAAGAAGATTAACCTGTAGGTAAATTTAACATTATGGCAAATACAAAAATAGTGGCTACTTTAGGGCCGGCTTCAGAAAATTTAACTACAATAAAAAAATTAGCTAAAGCGGGCATAGATGTTGTCCGTCTTAATTTTTCACACGGCACGTATGCTAATCATGCGATGCTAATTTCTAATGTAAGAAAAGCAAGTAAGTCAGAAAAGAAAACAATTGCAATCTTGCAAGACTTACAAGGACCTCGTATCCGTATTGGAGATATTCCAGCTAAGGGGATTGAATTAAGAAGTGGTAAAAAAGTAACCTTAAGATTCAACCAAAAGAAATACAAGGAAGATAATATTATTCCAATAGATTTAAAAGTACCACCACATTTTAAAAAGAATGATCGTATTTTAATGCATGATGGCTTGGTGGAAATGAAAGTAGTGTCACAAGATAAAGAATTAGTACATTGTAAGGTTGTCCGTTCTGGCATGATACTATCACACAAAGGTGTAAATATTCCAAATATTAAAATAACCACTCCGGTTATTACAGCAAAAGATAAAAAAGATATTCAATTTGGTCTTAAGCATAATGTAGATTGGATAGCTTTATCTTTTGTTGGTTCTGCTCAAGATATTATAGATTTAAGGAAGTTAATAAAGAGATACGATAAATCTGCTAATGTTAAGATAATGGCTAAGATTGAAAGACCACAAGCTGTTAAGAATATAGATAGTATTATTGAAGAAGTAGATGGTATTATGATTGCTCGTGGAGATTTAGGCGTAGAAATGTCACCACATAAGGTACCAATTATACAAAAGAAGATTATTAAAAAATGTATGGCTGCTTCTAAGCCAGTATTGGTTGCAACTCAGATGTTAGATTCTATGATCAATACACCAATGCCAACTAGAGCAGAGGTTTCAGATGTAGCTAATGCTGTAATTGACCACACCGATGCAGTCATGCTTTCTGGAGAAACAGCTTTTGGTAAATATCCGGTACAAACAGTCAGGATGATGAGTAGTATTGTTAGAGAAACAGAAAAATCTCCTTTTGACGATATGCCTAGAGGACACATTGTTGTTAAAAAAGACACTCATTACCAAGCTGTAGCAGAATCTGTATTTGAACTAGTAGAAGCAACAAGTGCTAAAGCTATTGTTGTTTTAAGTAGATCAGGCTTTTCTGCTCAGTTAATAGCTCGTCACAGACCAGATACAAAGATTATTGCCCTGGTTGCTGAAGATTCTGTTAAAAGGCAGTTAAATATTGTTTGGGGAGTACATGCTTACAGAGTATCTGTTAAAAAGAGTTTAGATGGACTAATTAAACAAACCGTACAACTTATTAAAAAATATAAATTAGTAAATAAAGGTAGTAATATTGTTATTGTTACTGGTCAACCAGTTGGTAGATCAAAACATGCTAATTTAATGGAAGTATATAAAATCTAACTTCAAATAAATGAAAAAACAAAACCGTACTAAAAAGAATATCCTTTGGTTTAATGAAATAGGTAATAAGGATGTAGGATTAGTTGGTGGTAAAAATGCATCTTTAGGAGAGATGTATTCTAATTTAGTTAAAAAAGGAATAAATATTCCTAATGGTTTTGCTGTTACAGCAGCTGCTTACAGGTATATATTAAAAAACGCTAAGGCAGAAAAAAAAGTTAAAGATATTTTAAAGAATGTTAATACTAGAAATATTAAAGACTTAAGTAAAAAAGCTAGAGCGGTTAGAGAATTAATACTTAGTATAGAATTCCCACAAGATTTACAAGAAGAAATATTTGAGGCATATGCTAAATTAAGTAAATTATACAAAGTAAATAATTTAGATGTAGCAGTTAGATCTTCAGCTACTGCTGAGGATTTACCATCTGCATCATTTGCTGGTCAACAAGAATCATATTTAAATATTAGAGGTAAACAAGAATTACTGGACACTGTTCGTAAGTGTATGGCTTCTTTGTTTACAGATAGAGCAATCTCTTACAGAGAAGATAAAGGTTTTGATCATTTTAAAATAGCTTTATCTGTTACTGTTCAGAAAATGGTAAGATCAGATAAAGCATCAGCTGGTGTTATGTTTTCCATAGATACAGAAACAGGTTTTCCTGGAGTGGTAGTTATTAATGCTGCTTGGGGTTTGGGAGAAATGGTAGTTAAAGGTTCAATTACACCAGATGAGTATTTTGTTTTTAAAGAAACTTTAGATAAAAAAAGTAAACAAGGTAAGATATATAAACCAGTTATTGGTAAAGAAGTTGGTGCTAAAGAAAAAAGAATGGTTTACAGTAATACTGGTAAACCAACTAAGATTATTGCTAATACTGTTAAAGAAAAAAAACAGTATGTTTTACAAGATAAAGAAATACTACAATTAGCACGTTGGGCTAAGATGATAGAACAGTACTATAAAAGGCCAATGGATATGGAATGGGCTAAAGATGGTACAGATAATAAACTATACATAGTACAAGCTAGACCAGAAACTGTTGAATCACAAGAGAATAGGAATGTATTAACAGAATATATATTACAAGCTAGGAGTAAAGTACTTTTAACAGGTGCTGCAGTTGGCTCAAAAATAGGGCAAGGAATGGTTCAAATTGTTAAAGATGTAAAAGCTATAGATAAGTTTAAAGCAGGGCAAGTACTTGTTACTGAGATGACAGATCCAGACTGGGAACCAGTTATGAAAAAAGCAGCTGCTATTATTACTAACTCTGGTGGTAGAACTTGTCACGCTGCTATTGTTTCCAGAGAACTTGGTATTCCTTGTATTGTAGGCACAGGTAATGGAACAGATGTATTAAAGAATAGTCAAAAAGTAACAGTTTCTTGTGCAGAAGGTGAGAAAGGATATATTTACCAAGGATTGTTAAAGTACAAAGTTAAAAAAACTAATCTAAAAAAGGTTGGTAAACCAAAGACTAAGATAATGATGAATGTTGGTGAACCAAGAGCTGCCTTTTTAGATTCTTTCATTCCCAATGATGGTGTTGGACTTGCTCGTGAAGAGTTTGTAATAAATAATTACATTAAAGTTCATCCTTTAGCACTGCTTAACTTTAACAAGTTAGAAAGTAAAACAGCCAGGAATAAAATTGAAGAATTAACCTTTAACTATTCATCTAAGCCACAGTTCTTTGTAGATAAATTAGCTGAAGGTATTGGTAGAATAGCATCTGCTTTTTATCCAAAGGATGTTATTGTTAGACTTTCAGATTTTAAATCTAATGAGTATGCTAATTTAATCGGTGGTAAACAATTTGAACCAGTAGAAGATAATCCAATGATTGGTTGGCGTGGTGCTAGTAGATATTATGATCCTAAATATTTACCAGCTTTTAAATTAGAATGTAAAGCTCTTAAAAAAGTAAGAGAAGAATTTGGTTTAACCAATGTTAAAATAATGGTCCCATTCTGTAGAACTATTACTGAAGGTAAGAAGGTTTTAGAAATAATGGCTAAGGAAGGATTAAAACAAGGCGTTAATGGTTTAGAAGTATATGTTATGTGTGAAATACCATCTAATGTTATTCTAGCTGAAGACTTTGCTAAACTATTTGATGGCTTTTCAATTGGTTCAAATGATTTAACACAATTAACATTAGGTGTAGATAGAGATTCAGAAATAGTTAGCCATGTTTATGATGAAAGAAATGAAGCTATTAAGAAACTATTAGAACAGGTTATTAAAACAGCACATAAGTATAAAACAAAGGTTGGTATCTGTGGTCAAGCACCTTCAGATTTTCCAGACTTTGCTCAAATGCTTGTTAAACTTGGTATAGATAGTATTTCTTTAATACCAGATACAGTTATTGGTACTACCTTGAAAGTATTACAAACAGAGAAGAAAATTAAAGAAATAATAGTTAAGTAAATAAAAAAGGCTCAACATTGTTGAGCCTTTTTTATTTGTCTATTTTATAAGCTACTTAATGTAAGATAGCTTACGCGTAGCTTGGTAGTCAGGCGTTACCAACCGATACAAATAGATACCACTGGACAAGTTTTTTTGTCCAAGATCTATCAATATCGAATGATTTCCGGCCGGTTGTTCATCGCTTACGATAGTCTTTATGGTCTCACCGGTCATGGAAAAGATTGTCAATTCCACAGGACCGTTTGAGGGAAGAAAATAACTGATCGTAGTAGATGGATTGAAAGGATTGGGATAATTCTGATTCAACCTGAATTCACTGGGCGATAATTGCCCCTCTTCATCTGTTGCCAGGGCGGAGTTCAGTTGAACAGCTGTTACCTCATATTCCAGGCTTGGATTAGGAATTATTATTGTAGCGTGTTCATTTGCTACAAATTGTTGTTCTGACCACATGGTGCCATCTGGCAATATTGTTTTTACGCATACTGCATAGGCATCCGTCTCGATCGTCAGTTCATTCCCAGATAATGATGATACAGAAGGAACCACAAATGGGGGTTGAACCTCACTCATCAATTCACCAATCCCAAGTTCATAATTTGAAAACATTGGGTGATTGGGGTCGACGACGTATAGATTCACAAGGAATAGATCAACCAATCCAATGTTCGATACAAACAGAATTGAACCGCGGCCATAATTCAATCCTTCGTTGGTAAACCATTCACTCGATGGTTGGATTTGGCTGTACGGGGTTAATAATTCAACGTCAGTCATGTCAACCATGCCATCACCTGATATATCACCCAGAATTCCATCTTGAGAGATAATGTGCTTGGTGTTGTGGATGTAAGTAGTTGCCAGGTCCGAGTTCAGAACAGTGAGTTGATTCTCTATTCTGAGTTCATGACCAACTGGTTGAAGGTTTTGGTAGTTCACAGTACCGATAGTATGCCAGGCAAGCCAATTTTGCGTCAGCACTATTTGGTAGCGCCAGAAGGGGTCATTTTCTGTGTAATAACTGGCGCCGGGAATTGCAGGATAACCATTCTCCTCAATATTCCAATTGTAGACTGGCATAGACAAAAGCTCACCTTGCCAGTATGCATAGGAATGGTATTCCAGTGCAACAATGTTTTGAACCCAGTTCACCTGATTAACATGTATGTTGTACGAGAGTTGTTGCTGAGGTAGCATGTATAGCGTATCAACACCATTGACAGGATAGAATGCAAAAGTGTATTCTTCCTGATCATTGTTTTGTGAATATACACTTCCAAGGGCTATCAAGGTTAGCAATGTTGCAGTTAAAAACTTCACTTTCATTTTTGTTTCCTCTATACTGAAATTTACTTACAGCTACAATTTATCCCATGATAAATTGCATCAATATTTTCCTCCTTTCTTCGATCTCGCTGTTTTTAAGGTTCTGTTTATAATAAAGTAAAATAGCATAAAGGTTTATTATTGTCAATATTTATAGAAAAACATTTGCTTTTTTAAGCTATTTTGTTATACTTTTCACACTTCTGGAGAGGTCGCATAGTGGTCTAGTGCGCCTGCTTGGAGTGCAGGTATACCGCAAGGTATCGCGGGTTCAAATCCCGCCCTCTCCGCCACATCGTGCTAGCACGAGGATATTAAAAAACAGCTTATTTATTAAGGTGTTTTTTATTGCAAAATAACCAAAATTAGGATAAGGTTTAGAGGTGTAAGACATATTTTTATGAATTATTATAATTACATTTTTACAATAGCAATTTTCGTTTTATATACCTTTATATTTTCTATTTTTATAATTCCACCCTTAAAGGATTTAAGGAGAATTAGAACCAAACTAAGAGGGTTAGTAAAGCCAAAGTCACTATTTAAGAGCGAGGATAGTAATAATAGGGAAAATCAAATTAAAGAAATAACGGATAGTTTGAAAGATTATAAATTAAGATATCAAGAAATAGAACAATCGACCTGGTTTCTTATTGCTGGGATAATCATAACTGTCTTAACAGCACTAGCTTTGTTTTTGTGGACCATCTCTAATCATCAGAAAATTTTAAAGTATATCTTTGTTGATCATATAGATTATTTAATTTTAATGATTTATGTGATAATAATGTCTACTCTAATGGTTTGGGCATTTAAAATGAACACCCCATCATCTAAGAAAATAACTAGGTGGGAATATTTAAGCAAAAACTATGGCTTGAGTCCATCGGGATTAGCAGAATGCGCCAATTTTCGTGCAGACTTTAATCCCAAAACGATATCAACGTTCGAAAGTGGTGACTCAAGAGGATTAAGACAGATTCAAATTTTTTCAGATATTGAATTAAGGGGTTATAAGTACTGGTTCTTCATATATAGTTTAGATGATCAGCGTCATATCTTCAATTTGACGGGGGCTGTTAACGATAAAACATCTTTGAAAGAACGGTTTTTTGATATAGAAGACATACATGGTTGGTCTGTTAATATTGCAAGCTTTGATTTTGACAAATATAAAAATAAAGAATTATATTTATTTCTATTTATTTTCGACCCAATTCTTTATGGTGATGTGGGAGCCCCTTATTGGGGCTATAAAAAATTTACCTACGAAGGAGAGGTAATATCTTCCAGCGAATATAATGTTCCCGCAAACAGTACACATAAGAACATAAAATATTTTGGTAGTGGTTTAAAGTTTAAAAAATATACATGGCAAGACTCCGAGCAGTCCACTGAAGTTGATGAAATAGTTAAAAAAGTATTTAATAATACATATATAGAGGTGACTAGTAGGCTGAAAAACGTTTCTATTAAATAATTTTACACCTTTTCACACCATTATTAATATTGTTTACTAATAGGATGTATTTTATACTATAGGTATGGGATTTTATCAAAATACAAGATGCTCAAAATGTGGTTATAGTCTTTCTGGTGGCTACAACAGGGTTGGTGTTGATAGTAATTTAGGATTACCATTTTTAAAATGTCCAAATTGTAAAACTGTATGCAAGACGGGTAGGAATATTTATTCTTTAATGACAGATGAGGAGAGAGTAACCTATAAATTTGGTAGGATTAAACAAACGCTAATCAATGCATTTGGTATCGCGATTGGATTGATGGGTTTAAGCATAATAACTGGCGTCGTTGATGAGGATAAAATGGAACCATATCCCCACCTTGTAATTATCGGGGTTTTGGGTATTTTATTAAGTGCACTCATATCATATGCTAATGATAAGAGTTGTATTGATAACCTTGAAAAGGCGTATAGGAATAAGGACAAAAATTATTACGCCGATATAGATTAAAAATATTTATGATCTAATCTGGTTTTAAAAAAACAACTTCATTTCGAAGCTGTTTTTTTACTCTTTTATTCAGTTAATAGAGTTGCTACTGATTTTATATAAAAATTATCTACCAAATTCCTTAAAGCATAATTCTGACTTAGTCCCGTACAAGCTATTGTCGTTGCCATATAATGACCACATAGAATCTAAACATGAATCCAGTTTATTCTCTCGTCTAACTTCTACTAAATAATATGATATACCGACAATCATTCCCGCCAAAACTATACTAATTGAAATTGTTAAAATTTTCTTATTCATATTTATATTAACATTACTTAATAAATCCCGTTTGGAAATTCATTCTTAGAGTCCCATTCACCCCAAGAACCTAAATCTTTAAGTTCGCTACCGTTATTATGATCAATAATATAATAATTATCATAAGAGCCACCATCTGGATCGTCGTAATATTTATGTTTCAACGTTATGAGATTTCCTTTATATTCGCCATTTTTAACAATGTCTAGATAATTCCCGTCAGATATAAAATTAATTTTCCCCGAATCAATGTTAACGGAAAATATAGCATTTGATGTGGTCCAAGATTGTGTTAGAAAGTATACATTTTTATCATCTAAAGAAAAAATGGGATTCATTATATTGATAATCTCATGACCTTCATCATCTGCTTGTCCAGATTTAACTAATATAGTTTCCTGACCTGTTTCAATATTTCTCAACACAAGATCATTAAGTTTACCACCCCAACCATCACCCGTTTGATAATTTGAGTCTACGGATCCATAATCACGTAATGCCAGTTCCAATACACCATCTTTAGAAGTCGTTTTATAGTCATCAACTATTTTCTTCTCACTACTATCCAAAATGTTTTCGTCCACCACCTCAGTATCAATATCATTTTGATTTTTATCTACAAGAAAAAACATTGTCGCTATAATAATAACGCCCACAACAAGTAAAGCTTTTTTGTATTCTTTATAACTCATTTATTATATCCGTGAGTTGATTAGGGTTCTTAACTAAGTCTATATTAATCAATTTGTTTTCACAATTACGTTCTTTCAACGCAGCGTGTTCCAATCTATATACATCATCATCTAACCACCTAAAATCTTTTGAAAAATCTATGCCCTCTGTCTTCCAAGTGCCCCAAGTAGTTGGTTTTATTAGTCTTGCGTATTCCATTGCTTCGACTGAAATCCTATCTCTCAAATATTCTAATAAATGCTCTGTATCACCCTTGCAATGAGTAGTTAGCCAATAAACATCATGGTTGTTTGTAATATACTTTAGAAATTCAACCAGCCCATCAGCTGGTTGTTGATACTTATCTAAGGCATCATGAATCAAAACGCCGTCTATGTCTAAGTAAATGTTCATTTTATAATTTTATTTTTTGCCTTGTCTTTTTTTTGCTCTTTCTGTGTGATTAATATCTTCGACTAGGGCAATCTTTGCTCTTTTCATTAGTTCTTTAATTGCTCTTGGAATATCATCCATATAATTAAATACCTCCGAATCTGATGAAATCTTCTTTGTTTTATTAGCCTCAATAATAGCAACCCCACTAGACCAGCAAGGGGTTTGTTTGTGATCTTTGCCAACACGTCCAGGTAGCTCATTTGTCCAGAACCTGAGTTTAATGGCGAGTGTTTTGTTATCCTCTTTTTTTGTCATAAATAAAATTGTTAATAATTATAGTGAACTTGCTTTGTTTATTCTATTCCAAACTAAACGACAAACAACACGATACACCTCCTTACGCTCCTCACTAGACAGATTTAACGAGTCAAATATAATACTATCCAACTTAGCCCTGTCAGATAATGGTTTTGGGTTTTGTTTTTCTATTGAGATGTCTAATTTCGGATCAATACCACATTCGTCAAAAATAGATTTTATGTCTCTATTTTTAAATAAAGTTAGAGTGTCATTCAGTTCCTTTTGTCTATCTTTTAGATCGGGAAGTAATAAATTTTTTACCTCATAAACTTTCACATCAACAGGCCCGCCTCCACCACCGTATCCGCGTGCCATTAATTCTAATTGGAGTAACGTAATTGTAGAATTACACAACGCGCCTACATAATTATCGCAATACATATCATACATTCTAGCATCAGCTAAAAATCCTGTATTAGCAACAACAAAGAATCTTTCCCTATACGTCATTGTCCATAGGAAGTTACTAGGAATGTGTTCGCCCAGATCCCACCACCTTTTTCTCCCCTTTATGGTTGGTATGTTCTGAAATCCAATAATAACCTTGCCCTTGTTGGCACCCTGTTTTATTGTAATTTTTTCTTTTTCGCCCCACTCGATATATTTCAACGCATTACTCCCACACAGCTCATCTTTATTTTTATTGCAAACAAAAAGCCTATATTTCAGATCATTTGGCCTAATTAATATACTCTTGCATTCACGTGGGCTTTTTACAACAGGTATTAAGAACTCATCTTCTATATTTAATTTTTTAGCTTCCTCTTCTGTTAAGTAAAAAAAATCATTTGCTCCAGTTTTAATTCCAAATTTTATATCGGCCATACCACCAAGTTTTACAAGCTTATTCTCTCCCTTATTTAAAATAGTGAAAAAGATATCAGGTGCTCGTAAATATTTACCACCCCATTTATCACCAATGTATTTACCACCCAATTTTTTTTGTTCATCATTTTCATATTCAATTCCTGGCTCTCTTAAATTCTCTGCCGTAATAGGATATATTCTATAAGAATCATTTGAAACAATTTTTTTTGTTTTTTCGATATGTAAAAGATTTTCGGTAAAAATAGTTTCTTCGAAAGGTTTTTTAAATACCACAAATTTAGTTAAACGATCTTCTTCAACTTTCTTCTGTGGCGCATTGATGACAGAAATAACAGTATTAACATCTGCTTCTTTAAAGCTTCGCCTGTTGTTATTATCTATAATAAACTCTATAGGGCAACGTTTTAATAAAAAATCCTGTAACCATGAACCATAAGCTACGTCGAGCCAGGAACTAGAACATATATAAGTATGTATGCCATTGGGATTTAACAACCTTAAACCACGTATATAAAAATAAGTATAAAGGTCTGATTGGGCGTTAATTTTTGTCTTATTAGAAAAATCGTTTGGGAAATCCAACCTAACCATCTCTTGAAGAAAATTTTTATAATCCTTTTGATTTTTAACATTTCCTGTTGGATCACTTATTGATTCTTGTCTAACATATGGTGGATTACCGATTACAATATCAAAACCCTCTTTTTCAACAAATATTTCAGCAAATTCAATATTCCAAACTAATGGTTTATTGTCTTTCAATGAAGATTTTTGACTTTCCAACTCTTTAATATCATCTTCTAAACATTTGATTTTTTCTTTGTCTATAGAGTTTTTTTTGATAATTTTATCATCTTTTTCTTCACGGCTAAATGAAAAAGGTTGCTGGCTAGATTCTTTAATATTTTTCTCATTTTTTATTTCTTCTGATAAAATTTTTATTTCATCATCTAAAATATCGCGATAAATTTGTAATTCACTTTGTTCTATTTTCCATTTCTTTAAAGCTTCTTTTTTATTATAAAAATAGTCTATTTTTAAATTTTTTAACTCTGTAACCTGCCTTTTAATTTTTTGAGATACAAAAGCATGCCCTGTTACAGGAAATGTTTTATTGCCAACTCTTTGTACTAAAGAATCGCCAGGACGTATCTTGAAATCTAAACTTGGTAAAATAGGTTCTATTGAGTTTTTCATCTCATCAGGCGCATCAATAAAAAGAGTGATCCACAATCTTAGTTGAGTAATCCAAACAGCCCACTCTTTTACTTCAACACCATAAAGCGACTTTCCTATAATTCTTTTTTTTCGTTCAAATGTGTTAAATTTATCTTCTCCTAGTTTATTATATATATGCTCTTCAATTTCATTGATGACTTGCAACATTCCCACAGGAAAAGCTCCTGATCCTACCGCAGGATCACAAATTGTTATTTTTTCTAAACAATCTAATATATTTTCATATTGTTCTTTAGAGAATGAGCCATATTTTTGTTGGTCTGCATATTCTTCGCTTGTACCGCCCTCAATAAAAAATAACTCATACAAATCACGAATGTCTATATTGCTGGTATTGTTTTTGTGGAGCCATTTTACGAGTGATATGCGACACATCAAATCAACTTCAGTTTTTGGAGTATATATAGCACCATCTTCTTTATTAACCAAACGCTCAAATATAATACCTAAAAATTCAGGATTTAATTCTAATTCTTCATCATAGCGGGTATTTTCTTCTATAGTAAAATTATAAGAAAATAAAAAATCAAAGAAGTCAATTATATTTTTGTCTGGAATGAATAAATCTTCTTTATCTATATCCTTCTCACGAAACAACCCACCATTTAAATAAGGAGCTGCTTCTAATGCAGCTTTCGTGTCGGCGGGGACAAAACTATCTTCTCCGTCAATTTTTTTTCCAGGTGCAGAGTTGAGCGTTTGAAAAAAGAGTGGTTTTAACCAATGAGAATAAAATGTATCATTTTCATTTGATACATCTAAATATTCTTTCAAATAATTCTGTAAGAATTTTATATTGCCAGCAAGCCAGCCACGTTTTTGAATAAAACCGAGAAAAATTATGCGAATAATAAATAGAAGAGTAAAATCATCCTTCTTCTCTGTCGAGGCTTTATGTGATCCCTCAATTGATTTAGATATTTCCTTAAATCTTGGATAAAAGTCTTGATAGAAATCTCTAGTTACTTTAGATAGAGAAAATGCTTCTTTTATATCTTCAATATTATTGAAACTATTATTTCCTATTTGTTGCAAGAACGTTTTATTATTAAAATCCTCACTAACGAAATATGTGTATCTTTTAAAATTATTCCAAACCCTTTTAGCGCCAGAATATTGAGGATAGATTAAAGAAAATCGGAAGTTGCCAGCGCTGTCATAGAAAATAAAAATCCCTGCTTCATATTTATCTTCTTGTTTTAATAGTGATTTTGCAAAATCATATTGCGCTTTTTTGTTTAATCTCTCAGTGACATCTTTATTACTTTGTACCCCTATTACGCAAACATCTTTTAACCTGCCACCAAAATCTATATAACCAATCCTCTTAGTTGATTTAAAAAAATCTTTATCATACTTTTCTAAATTTTCATCTAAGTCTTTGTATCTCGTTGATTTTTCACGAAAGAAAACATCAAATTTTTCTAGTGAAAAATCTGTAATAATATTTTTTAAAATTTCTTTTGACATAATTTTATTTTATATTTTCTATAGCTACAATAACTTCTTTCTGTGGGGCACCTTTTTGTTTAATATCTTCTAAATAATTATCCTTGCCAAGCTCCATCTTCATTTGATCTAATGATTTCTTAGTGCGCTCAATATCTGCTTCTTCTTTCGCATCTAATTTTAAATCAATAATCTTACGAAGTGTGGATTTGGGAAGTGTTTGATAATCTGTGACATCTTGTAAAAGATTGGATAAGAGCCTAGAATAACGACTAAAAATTTTATTTGGATTACTGTCAAAACCCTGAAGAACCGTTAATGCTTTACGTTCAATGCTGTTTTCCCCAGATGGAATTCTTGATTTATCATCATAATCTCTTATTTCTACATATTGATCCCAGAAATTATCCGACAGTTTTAAACTTTTTTCTGAAAAATCACATTTAATCATTTCGAGAACATTTTCAAAATTTATATATTCTATAACTTCCTTCTTGTCATTATTATAACTGCGCGAATATAGATTGCCCGCTTTTTTAATAAAAACCAACAAATTATTATCTTTATACTTTTTAGCCGTTTTCACTCTTGATGGAGCCTCTTCAATTTTAATAGATACTTCTGGATATTCTTTCTTGATTTCATTGAGCATTTTTCTGGTCTTAGTATGAAAACTTTCTTTTTCCATATCGTCGGGATTAGCTTTCAATTTTTTAAATAGACCAGCTGGTGATGGCTGTTCATCAACATCAAATATTTTAGAATCTTCTCCTAAGGCATTGTGAATCAAAAACATTTTTTGTTGTGCAATTTCTCTACTGCGCACCTGCGTTGCACCTTTTTCAGTAGGAAAAAAATTAAAAATAAACAATTCATTAAAAACTTTTTTCCCGATCCTATTAATACGTCCGACTCTTTGTATGACTCTGGTTGGATTCCAGGGTATGTCATAATTCAGAACCGTACCAGCGCGGTTCAAATTAAAACCTTCAGATATTTTATCGGTAGCTAACAATACATCATATTTATTATTCTTCTTCTTATAGCTAGCATCAAAATCTTTTAGTATTTCTTCCTTTTTTGAGGTTGATAAACCATTGGCGATAGACAATAGTCTGCCAGGAAATCTGGCTTCTAATTTATCCTCTAGGTATTTAGCAGTATCTACGTACTCGGTAAAAATAACAACTTTTCGCGTGGGTTGGTTGATAGCAGTTTTTTTTACTTGTTTTTTAATAGTTTTAACCAAAGCTTCAAATTTAGGATCGTGGCTGGATAGGTTAAGTTCGGTTAATTCTTTTTTTATTTTTGCAAAAAGCTTTTTATCACTTTCTATGTCTTTTAAAAACTTATCTTTATGTTTAAAATCGTTTATATTGTATATTTTATAATTTTTTGGATAATTACCCTCACCCAAACGTTCTTCATATTTAGATAATTCATTATCAATGTCATCCAAATCCAGATTATAAATATCTTCCATTAATTTTCTATCTAAAATAAATTGTCCTTTAGAATTTTTAACAAATTCTGAAACTTTTTCATGAACTCTTAAAAAATTATTTATGCTTTGTTCAAAAGCACCAAAAGAGCTTTCAAACCTTTTTACTAATAGACGACGCATGAAATCGAACAAATTCTTCTGAGAAAAATATTCAAAGTTGTCTTTTTCTCCCTTGATGCTTTCTGATTCGCTTATACCTGATTCATATGAAAATGGTTGATAAATAGCTCCCTTAAATTCGCGTCCGTCATCGCCAAAATAATTTGTAACAATTTTTTCATAAAAATCTAATTGATTTTTGTTTAGCTCAAAAAATATTTCTTCTGGATCTCTTGTGTCTGATAAATTGTAAACTTCTTTACTATACACAGGATCATTTTTCAAATCTAAACGATTTCTGCGAATCATTATTGGTTCAATAATACTACGTATTTCACCGGCTAATCTATTGCTTCTTTCCTGAACTTTGCCTAAATCAATTTTTTTACTATCAAAAATATTTTGATAGTCTCTAGTCGCTTTATCTTTTTTTCTTTTAGTGGGAGAATTGTAGTTCTTGCTAATGTTTGACAGTTTTTTATACAATTCATTATAAGATCTGAATTTATCTTTTAAATTATTATCTAATGTAATTGTTGATTTGCCAGGGACTATAAACAATTGCAAAAGCGAGAAAATATCAGCTGGAGAATTATTGAAAGGAGTCGCTGTTAATAAAATAACCTTTTTATTTCTACATATATTCTTTAACAATTCGTAGGCTCTAGTGTCTTCATTGCGAAACCTATGTACCTCGTCAATTATCACAACCTCTATATCTGGGTTATTATGAACAAAATTTAGAGCCTTTTCTAAAGTTTCAACGCCACAAGACATGACACGCCAATCATTAATATCAAAATTTGATTGATATTCTTTCCATCCAGAATCATCATCTCCGACTAGCCCTGGAGGACTAATTATAATTCCTCTACGGTTTAAAATTCTACCCAGAGCTCCAGCAATAACACTTTTACCAAGACCAACAACATCAGAAACCATTACACCTCCATGATCATCAATAATACCTAAAGCCTGAATAATAGCGTCTATTTGATAGTCGTATGGTTTGTATCCGGCGCTTGTTAAAATATTACTCACTTTTTGTCGAGTGGTTTTAGATGAATAACGATCCAAATAATTTCTAAGAACTAGGGCAAAAGCTTCAAAAGGGGTGAACTCGGCTGCCATTGTTTTGTTTTCAACCAAGTCTAATAATCTTGTTTTAAATTCTTCAACTTCAGTAATCCTATCAGCAGTTTCCCACAAATCTTTAAAATATTTTTTTGCCTCATCAACTCCAGAATCCGAAATTTCAACATTAAACTCATGCTGGCCAGCTAATCCAGCACTTGTTAAATTACTACTACCTGTGATAAAAATATCTCTACTACCAATACCAGCTTGTTCGTTCAATCTAAATAAATACAATTTAGCATGATTGGGCTCTCTAGTTTTTCTAATTCTTATTTTATTTTCCTTGATTAATTTTAAGAAGAAATTTACTTGTTCGTAGAAATTTGCATTGTCTAAATCTTGATCCGTTAAACTTTTGTGTATAGAGTTTAAAAATCGATCAAAAGATTCCTCTCTTGATAATCCCTTGTCTTTATCACCATATTCTACTAATCCATATACCTGCCTATCAACATTTAACCCCACAAGTATATCTATCTGACTTTTCGGATTTTTTTTAATAGACTCGTATAATTCTTTAATGCCTGAAAAATAAAAAAATCCTACCAAAAAACGCATCTCTTCACTGTGCTCAATTAGACGGCTAATTCTTTTTTTAAGGTTTTGTTCCTTATCATTAGTAATGAATTTTGATGACATAGTGTTAAAATTAACTTAAAATCCCTTTAATTATCCCTTTTTTTAGCCAAAAAGTCAAAGGAATCGGTCAAATAAGATAATACTTATTCACAACACAAAACACAATCATTAAAAACCCCTTTAGTTGCAGTGTCTTGTTCATATGATATATTTTCCTTTATAATTATAGGCGTTAGATATAAAAACATTCTATTAATTAAACAAAAAAATATGGACAATAGTATAGAGCTAAAAAAACCATGGTATAAGAAATGGTGGGGAGTGCTGTTAATTATAATTGCCGTTATATATATTCCACCTTTAATAAATTCTAAGAATATGTCAGATAGTACAAATACCGATAGTCAAAATATTCTAGAAATGAATAAGGTGGGAAACGATATACAAATTGATGGATTTTCAAGGTTTACTTCTAAAGACTGGGGGTTTTCTGTTCTTTTTCCAGAGGAACCAAAAGAAAACACTTTAGATTTACCAGAAATGACAATTCATAATTTCCAGGCACATAAATTAATTAGTGAAAATGAACCAATCCAATATAATATTTTTTACAGTGATATTAAAAATGGAAAAATTATGGACAGCGATTCTATCTCTGCTTATTTAAGCAACTACGCTTCTGGTAAAGCTTCTGCAAGTAACGGCAAGTTAATAAGTAAAAAAGACATAAACTTCCAAGAATTCCCAGCAAACGAATATTCATATATGGATACGGTACTGAATATAGAAATGGTGCATAAAGGGGTAATCTTAATTGTTGACGGAGATGCTGTTGAATTGTCGGTTGTATACCCTAGTACACTTAATTCAGACACTGCGAAGTATGAAGATTTTAAACAATCGTTTGAACTTGAGGCAATTCAGAAGCCGCTATCTTCTGAATATTGGTCTAATGGCATTTTGAAATTTAAACCTCCTGTTAATTGGGAAAAAAAAGATTCATCACAAGAAAATAGGATATTAACATATGTAAATGAAGCCGGTCATTCCATTGAATTATATGAATCAAAATTTAATAATCAAAAAATTTCCTGTAATGATTTACAAAAAGAAGTGGGCGATAAAAACATAGATGATAAAGGTTATATGTATAGAACCTTTCCTAATCCTGACTATAATATTGATATGGGAATGGTTTTCAAGTGTATTGAAAACAACAATCAAAGTTTTATTCTATCAGGAAAGGCACCAGTAAATACTTTTTTCAGATCTCAACAAATTTTTCAAGACCTATTGGATTCATTCACTTTTCAATAAGAAGTCAATCATTTATTCAACGTATACTTTTTTATTTTTAATGCTAATTAAGCTTTTAAAAGATGATATTATTTGCCTCTGTTCTTCAATATTTCCATTAGCTATTAAGAACTTAACGTATTTCTTAACATCAACGTCAGAAATAGTTATATTTGTTTTCTGACCTAATAAATAACTATTAAACTTTTTATACCTTATAACTTCATCACTTATCTGTTTCTTAATAGCTAAGTTGTTTATATTAACATTATCAATTAGATTGGTCAGCTGTTTGATTAAATCTGTTTCACTTATATAACCGCACTTACAGTTTTTATCTCTAGATTTTGTGCAACCGTAATAAACATGGCGGGTATAACCACCATTCTTTAGTTTCTTAAATTTCTCAGTTGCAGATATACCAGAACCGCACAAACCGCACTTCATTATTTTAGTAAATGCAAATTCTATATTTTCTCTTCTAACCAAATCGGATTTTTTAATTTGTTCTTGAACTTGATCGTATAGTTCCTTGCTAACTATTGGTTCGTGTTTTCCTTTGTACCAATTACCCGATCCCCGAGGATATTCAAATGAACCATAATAAAATGGAGTACTTAAAGCTCTATATATATTACCAAGACTGAAATGTTTCTTACCCGCTACTGTTCTAAAATTTAGATCAAATTTCAGCCAGTGATATAGTTTTCTGCCTGACCATTTTTCATAAGCTACTTTTTCAAACATTTGTTTAATAATTGGTGCACGATCAGGATCTAGTAAACATTCTCCTTTATGATCCATACGCTTATCTTTAAAATATCCAGTTGGAGGACAGGTTGGCCATAAACCCATTTCACATCTAGTTCTAAGTCCTCGTTTCACATTAATACCTCTATTATCATTTTCTAGTTTAGCTTGAGAACAAAGTATCATTAATAAGAACTTTTCATTTGGTGAATTGCTAAAGGTTTGTCCGTAAGTTCTAATGCCTAACAATTTTTTAGCATCCATTAGATCAACCAACGATCCAAGATCGCCGGCATTTCTTGAAAGTCTATCTGGTGCCCATGTAAGAATAGCATTGAATCTATTTTCTGCTATGTCTTGCAATAGCTCCTTAAATATAGGACGTTTATCTGAATCTTTAGCTGACTTCGCCTCTCTTTTTATGTTAATGATTTCTAAATTTTCACGCTCTGCTATTTGTAGCATTTCTTTAACTTGTGATTCTATTGATAGGGCTTGTCTCTCGTCTGATTCAGTACTTTTTCTAGCATACAAGCAATACCTTAATTTAACGTCTGGAGCTATTCCAAACTTGGTTTGTTGTGACATATTCATGCCTCCATGATGACACATTTTTTAGACCTTGCTAAGAACTTAACTGTCGATAACGTGTTGGCAACTAACCTTAACAAAAGCCTAGATTAGCTATATGATTTATGGACTTATATAGATAAAATCTGTATAATTTAGTTAACAATTAGATTGACCTAACCCTCGTAATCTCTATGAGGTATGGTCATAAATCCTCAACTATAGAAATGGTCTTCCGACCAGTATTTCGTAGTTGAGGTCTACATTCGAAAGGGTGTAGTGATAGCACCGCAAGGGGCTATCAGCTGGTTCGGGGGACCTTTTTTATTTCCTGTGCTAGCCGTAAGATTATTAATTATAAATATATGGGATCAACAATTTGTCCATTCTGTAAAGAGGAAATCAAAGAGGATGCAGTCGTTTGTAAACACTGTAATCAAGACCTTTCCAATTTTAGAAAACAAGAAGTAAATCAGGTAGAAGCTGAAAACAATCTTAAAAAAGAAAAGAACAAAAAGGCTTTGAAAATAGTAGGTATAGTTTTGCTGGTAGCAGTATGTATTAGGCTTTGGTTTATTTCTATTCCAATTATCGGAATGTGGTATGTGTGGAGTAAAACAAAATGGAATAAAAAACAAAAATATATAGCCTTGGGAGCACTTTGTGTTCTGGCTATTATTCTTATTAGTATGAATAGTTATATCTCTCAACCACCAACAATTACTATTTTAGAACCAACGAACAATTTTACTACTGATGCCGATAGTGTAACTATTAAGGGCTTTGTTAAGCCTATTGATGTAGAGTTATTGTTTAATAATCAACCGATTGTAATTCAATCTGACGGTAGTTTCAGCAAAGACATAGCTTTGGGTAACGAGGTGAATACCGTTTCGTTTAAAGCTACAGATAACGATAAAGTTACAGAACAAACATTAACAATAAATCGTACTTTTACGGAAGAACAAAAAGCTGAATTAGAAAAAACAAGAAAAGAAGCAGCCGAGAAAGCTAAGACTGATCAAATTACTAAAGATAAAGAACAGTTACAACGTGAATTGGATTCTTTCAATACTCCATTTGATAGCTCTGCCTACAGGGGCAGTGCTGATGCTTTAACTATGGAGGCGGTAATATTTAATGTGTGGGCTCAACTGATTAATGAATATAAAGAGAGTTCTGACTTGGAATTAAAATCTATGGCTAATCAGCTTGAACAGAAGGTTTCACAACTACAGGTCAAAGAATTTCCCTTAATGAGAAAAAACTATGCCGATATGCTTGCCGAAAAATTATGGGAGGAAAATTTAGAAGTTGTAATCAAAGGAAGTAGTAATGATACGCTAGAATTGATCTCTGGAGTTTTTGCAAGTAACAAAAACATAGCTGATATACAATCAACCATTGAAAGCATGTTAGAATTATTGCGTTTTAGTAGAGTTAATTATAAATGGTATAAGTATGATTCAGACTACACCCATTATACTATTGACAGTGAATATGATAGTGAGGTGGTTTTTACAAACTAAAAGAAAAATACTCTTGGAACGCAGGGTCTGTGTTCAGATACACTGAGGACAAGATTGGAAAAAGCGTCGGCTAAATCATCATGTTTTTCTACTCCGAAGTGAATGATTTGCTGTATAAGTTGTTCAGCTCCATGTCTGGGAAACAATATTTGCCCTGTTTTAATCAGATTAGCAGTTAAGACCAATCTACTACGTTTATCTTGAAGACCAGGTCTAGTTGTCATAACATTAACTATTCCTTCACTTTTTAATTGTTGAGGTAGTGCTTTTTGATAAGCCACATCTTCAATAATAAATGTAGGGTGCGTGCCTTTACCTTTATAACTTTCATCTAACAATTTGCAGACATCTACAGTCTCGGGAAAATTCATCCGTTTATTTATTATTTTAGGTAAGATATATATCTTATAGTCGGTTTTAGTTTCATATAAAAGTCCCGGAACCATAGCAGTATAATCTGCTATATTGCTTTTAGAAATGGCCGGGTCAATGCCAATCCTTACCTCGGTGTGAGAAGTGAAGATGTCATCAAATTTCATTGGTGGTGGTATCTCGTCATAGTAATGAATCCATTCTGGAAATATAGCTTGATCTTCATCTGGAACAATATTAAGTAAGTACTCACGTTGCCAAGCAATATCATTACCTATCTTTTTTCTCTCATTATCTAAGTCTTGTGTAGTTGGATATTTGCCAGGCCACAAACACTTTCCTTTATTATCAACTAAAGGGAAAAATAGAAATTTGCCATCAATCCATTGTTTATCTATTTCGTCCTTTAATCTCATTAAAAGTGAATCTTCGTGAAGTAGGTTACCAACCACAATTAACCTCGTGTTAATATCTCCAGCTGGTAAGACCTCTCCTTTTAGCCATTGGTGTGTTTTGTTTCTACTTTCACGCGTCTTAGTTGATGCCATATTCTCAACATCATCGCATATGATTAAATCTGGCCTATGTTCATGATGTCTAAGCCCGCGGATACTTTGTTCTGCAGATGCTACAGTAATTCTTGCACCTGTATTGGAAAAGACAAGCGATTGAGAACCCCATTCATCTTTATCTTCTTGAAAAGGGCCGAGGTCTTTTTTAAGTAAGTCATTATCTTCTAATTCGTTTCGTAAATTCATCATGTGCTGTTTTGCTTGAGCTTGTGTTTGGCAAAAAACAATAACAAATTTCTTTTGCTGTTTTCCCAGTATTGCCCAAATTGGATAGGCTGTAGTAACCATTGTAGATTTACCAGAGCCTCTGAAGGCAACAATAAATAAATTGCTTTTATCGTCTGATTCAACCAAGTGAATTATTTCCTTTTGGAAATCAGCTGTTGCATATTTAACATAATGAGCATAGTAAAAGTGGAAAAAGTAGGAAAAGCTTTCTTTGGTTATTGCTGTTCTTACTTTTTTATCTTTTGTCATTTGATCTACAAGATCTTGTGGTATTATTTTATTTATCATCTTTTTTATCGGGTAATGGTAAAATTTGTGCAAGTTTTAAGGCTTTTTGCACTATTTCAGCCTGAGCGGAGGTAAGCTCACCTGAATCCTCAATTTTAGATGTAACCTCCATTTTGTCTTTAAATTTAGGATTCCTATGATTAAGCCAAAATCTTATAGCAGAAAAGTTCTTTTCTTTTATAAGCGTAAGTAATTGGCTTTCTGACATATCATTAACAAGAGCTTCTCCTTCGGCGATTGCTTCATCCACAGCTTTGGAAAACTTTTTATCTTCTCTCTTCCACCTATAAATACTATTTCTAGATATACCTGTTTTTTCGCAAGCAACTTGTACTATGGGAACTTTTTTAAGTTCTGCTAAAAATATATTTTTAACTCTATTTTTCTTAGACATCGTGTTTAACCACCGCCTTTCTGCCAGTTAATTTTTCATATCTTCTGATAATCAAATCACAAAATATGGGTTCTAGCTCCATGGCATAAACCTTTCTTTTTAATTGTTCACCAGCGATTATAGTACTACCTGAACCAGCAAAAGAATCCAAAATTATATCTCCTGGTTTTGTACACCTACGAATTGCCTTTTCGTGAAGTTTAGGAGGTTTACTCGTCGCATGCTCATAGCTTTGACCTGATAATCTTTTTACAAACCAAGTATCAAGGTTGTCAAAGGCTTCATCAAGTAGACTATTACCAGTAGTCATCTCCTTATTCAGTACTTCATTAAGATTTTGAATTTGTGGTGCTATGTATGGCTTTCCAATTGTTCCATACACATTTGGTTCATAACACTTATTAAAAGCTATTTTAGGGGTAGGGCTTTGAGAATTCTTCAACCACAGACAAACACGCTTGTTAACTATATTAAGTTCCCTATATAGTTCTTGAAATAAACCAATGAAACTTTGGTCACACCAATAGAACACGTGACAATCTGACTTAATTGTTAATAGGGCAGTAGTTAGACTATCTCTTATAAAGTTTTTGTACTCTTCATAAGTACGATTGTCCTTTACGTTCCCACCGTAGTCGTTTTTGCCACCTATGCCCTTAGAATAGTTTAAATTTATATTATAAGGGGGGTCAGAATAGATCATTGAGGCTTTTTTGTTTCCAAATAATCTCTTGATGTTCTTAAGGTCGGTACAACTACCACACAGTAATCTATGTGGTCCTAAATAAATTAAGTCACCCAGTTTAGTTTTAGGTTTCTTGATTTTCTTAAGTTCTTCTTCAACACTAAAATCCTCATCTTTAATCTCAAGCTCCTCGTCCCATATTTTAGATAAATCAACATCGTCAAATCCAATGTCTGTCAAAAGATCTAATTCAAACGACTTGAGCTTAGCAAAATCCCAATCACCACCTAGAGCATTACTAGCAATAAGGTAGCGTTCAGATTCTTGTTTGGTAAGTTTTCTGTTAGGAATTCTTACGTCTATAAGCTCATTACCTCGACCAAGTAATTGCAAAGCCTTGATCCTTTGATGGCCTGCTAGTATTTTGCCATTTGAATCAATGGCTGGGATTTCCACTAAATTGAACTTTTTTAAGTTCTTTTTTAAGTCCGACATTTGCTTATCGGAAATAGTACGAGGATTAATGTCTTGTGGAATAAGATCGTTAACTCGTTTTTGCACTGTGTGCCATTTCAGTTTTTCCATTTCGATTGCATTTACTTATTAAATGGATGTACGGAAAAACAAAAAATGCCTATTCCGCACACAAAATAGATAAGACTAAGTCTTTGTTCTATTTCTTGCGCGGAATAGGCATGTTTCCTAAAAAAGATACACTATTCTTCTTTTTACTACGCTTATATTTAGCTGTTAAAGGTATTGTATCATATTTTCGACCCTTTGGCAATCCCCCTGACTATTCTTTTACCTTTTTTACTGCTAATAAACTGCTTAGTATCTTCGCTTGGGTATATAGGAATTTCTTTTGGTACTTGTATAAAGACACGTTTTCCTTGTTTTTCATATTCTGCAATCATTGATTTTAAATCAGGATCATTCTTTATTAATTCTAAAAATGATTCATTTTTACCCAATTCTTCTATATTTCTATAAATTCTACCAGGTTCTTTATTATCTATATATTTTTTAATAGTTTTAGAAGTAGAGCTTTGTCTTTTATAGGCTGTATGTAATTTAATATCCGTAATTGATAAAACAATATCATTTTTATTCGGACCCTTTTTAGGTTTTTTTATCCTTAATTCGTATTCCATAGCTTGATTTTCCCATTTTTTAGAGGTAAAGTAAAGTCATATGGAATTATCTGATAAAACAATTAAAGAATTTAAGAATATCTACAAAAAAGAATATAATAAGGATATTTCTGATAAAGACGCTCGTGAAAGTGCTCATAATTTAGTTCATTTCGTAGAACTTTTACGCGATCAGGCAATTTTAGACTATAAACGCACAGAAAAGTTAAAAGAAAATCCTAAAGGATTTCATTTAGAGGGTATTGGATATACTTGTTTTATTTGTAGGGATTCTATTTCAAATGAAGAAACTTGGTATGACAAATGGGGTATAAAATGTTTAACTTGCCAAAAAGCTATCGATAAAAAGATTATTCCTGCATCTGTGGCTAAAAATGAAAATAGTTGGTATTCAAAATATGATTTAGAGAGTAGATTTAATATAGATAGACATGCGATGAACAAACTCATTAAGGCAGAGATATTAATTCCTCGTATAGTACCAAATCACCTAGGAGGAGCCCACGTTCATTTATTTTTGATTAAAGATAATGAAGATATATTGCCACCAAAAGAATTGACTCAATCACAGCTAGTGAAGGAAGTGGGAGAAGACGGTAAAGAATGGTTTCACTCTGAACCATGGTATAAGTTTGTAGACCCTTTTAAACATTTGGAGGGTTATAAGATAATGAATTATTTAAGACTTAAAGAATATGATAAAACAAAAAAATGAAAAATTAGTCGATGAAAATAATATATCAGTTATTGCAGAATCTCCCTATTTGATAAAATCAAATAAAGAAAAGTGTAAAAAAATTATAGGTAAAGAACCTGATGTCAGTCCAAATTCTCGGGCAGATTTTCTTATAAGTTTGCATTTAGTTCTGGAATTGAGCTTGAATGCTTTGTTGCGTGAAATTATAGTTAATAACCTGCAGAAAAAAATTGACAAATCCAAAATTGTAAATAATTTAGATAAAATATCTTTTATAGAAAAAATCACATTGTTTGTATATATGGAAAAATATAAGTTTGATTATGATGAAATTGAAAAAGCTGATGAGTATCACAGTATAATTGGAAAAATGAAAGAATTTTCTAAAACTAGAAATTTATTGATGCATGGTAGCATGATCGGATCTTTCCTTGATGATCATTCAAGTCCGACAACAGCTACAAGCGTACTTACACCTGAGCACATGAATGAACAAATAGAAAATTTTAAATATATACTCGAGGGAGTAAAGTTTTATTTGAATCATTTGAAAAATTGTACTTTCAATAAAAAAGAGTTAATAGATAAATTTTTAAATACTGATTTTTTGTCTAAACAAATATGACCGCGACAATGAATAAGGAAGAATTTGATTTTAAAAAACAAGGAGTAGCAATAGTAACTATTTCCAGTTGTCTAGATATATTGAATTTAATAGTTGAAGGTTCTTTCAGGAAGGGTACGCCTTATTTTTTGGAAAGTTTATTCGTGCGACTTAGGCATCTGTCATACTTTTTTTCTAGCAAAAAGTCACCTTTGATCAAATATAGAGATAAGTTTAGCCAGCAAGAATTGGATATTATAGACAAAATTATTAATGCGCGTGGGGCTGCCGCTCACCCAGAATCAGAATCTCATTGGTTGAATGGTTATATAATGATTAGTGGAGCAATGAATTTTAACAATGGGGATGTTGGTGTTCAATATGGTTCCAATATTATTTTTTTAAAAAAAGAGATTATTCCTGTGTATAAGAAATTTAGAGAGATTTTTTCTCAAGCACCAGAACTATCTGACTCTATAAATCGTCTTAGTTGGGAAATGGATGATAAAAAGTTTGAAAAGTTGGAAAAAGAAATTACTGATTTATTAAAAGAACCAACTAAACTTTTTAAGGATAGACTGGATTACACGTAGTTGTAACATTAATAATCTATTTGTGTCACTTTTGTCACTTTTATAGTGCACGAGGATCTTATTTATCAAAGTTATAAAATATAGTAAAATAACCTTACTGGGCTTGAAAAACCAACGGTTCCAGCACGAAGTAGCCCGCCAGTTTGTATTGATTGATTATAGCTAAACATTCAATTAATGGGTGTTTTTTTGTTTGTGCTAGCTTGATTTTATAGGCTCTGAGGTGTATTTTATATTCGTATTAAAAGAAATTAATTTTTAAAATGATCGAAGTAAAGATAGTAGATACAAATAATAGCTTATTAAATGAGGACCAGTCTGAGGTTGTTGGAAAGATTGAAAGTCCAGCTCAGCAAAAATTATATAAACAATTAAAAAAATATAATAATGAAGTCGCCAACACTTATAGGGGGGCTTTAATTGTTTTAATGTCTAAAGATAATCCTGATCGTTTTAAACAATCTGCTCATTCGTTGAGGCTATTAAGTGGATTAATAGTGAGAGATATAATTGTTGAGGATAAGAGTGACAATAGAGCTGTCACAGATATTGTTTTGGACTGGCTTAATAGTTACTCAAAAAACAATCCGCCAACATATGAAGAAATTGATTCGTTTAAGAAAAAGTTAGAAATTTTTACATTAAATCATATTAAAAAAATGATATTAATGATAAGGAAAGACGATCCTATGGGTGGTCCACCAGAACACGTAATTAGACAAATAACTAGAGAGTGGAATGATCTACATAATTTTTTTAATAGAGTCGCTAAAACTGGAAATACAACAGAATCAGATTTTAAAAACCATCTTTCTGAGATGGAATTGATTTTATTTAACATCACAAGTAGTTATTATGATAATAGAGACCAAATAGAAAAAGTATTAAATAAAAAGCCATCAGTTAGACTCGCAAAAGAATTATCTAAAATGATAGTCTCTTATAGGAGTTATGAGTATTTGTTTGAACGTGCTTCATCAGACTGGTTGACGCCGTTAAGAGGTGTTGGCTTTTTTGTCTTGCCAGAGCAAAGCTTAAGAATATGGCCCCCTTCTAAATATCTATTAAGAATAATTGCTGAAAAGCCTGAGGAAATTGTTGGTATAGTTAATTCTTTCTCCGACACTTCAAATCCAGCCATTATTGATGATATTATCAACATGGCTTTAAACGTAGATATCAAATATACGCTAGAAATAATTAAAATAATTTTTCAGAAGAAATGGGTTATAAATGGTTTTTTTGGAGATAATTATTGGTCTGGACATAATGTATATAAATTAATAGATTATCTAGTAAAAAACAATAAGGCTGATGCTGCTTTAAAATTATTTCAAAATTTTTTATCTTTTGATAAGGAAACAGAAGGAGTTGGTCTAAGATCTGCCAAACCTCACATAAGGGTTCATGACTATAGGGACTTGTTGGATAAGCATATAGATAGTCTAGTAGAGATTAAACCAACAGAAACGATTGAGGTTATTGCAAAATTTTTAAACGCAACATACTTAAAAATCTATACGGATGCAGGAGGTAAAAGGGTTTATTCGAGAAAAGAAGACTATTCTTATTTAGATTATAAGGACATTGAAGAAGGTATGTACCATTTGGATAGCGCTACTATCATTTTGTTAAGATCTCTAATTAATTTACTTGAAAATGTCGCCACAAATAATCACGGTATAATATTTGACTGTATGGATAAATTAAATTATCCACTTTATATTTTTAGAATGATTAAGTTAAGGATGTATAATAAATTTCCATCTTTATTTAAAGGAGAAATCAAAAGTAGTTTGTTAAAATCAGAAAACTATGAGGATATTAATGATATCGGTGAAGTCTTTTCAGAATTAGTTGTTAATAATTTTAAATTATTAAATAACGCTGAAAAAGAAAAAGTATTTAAAATCACTGAGAAGTGCCCAAAGTATATTTTAGAATTACGAGATATAACCCAAGAACAAATAGACGAATTTTTTGAGCGGTGGAGATATAAAAATTTATATTTAGTGAAGGCCTTTTTAAATGGAGACAGCAAAGTGTGGTTTGATTCTGTAAAAGATAAATATTCTCCTCCAGACTTTACGAAAGGTTTATCAACTACATGGGTTGGACCGACTAGTGATATTACTGTAACAGATTTTAACAGTATGGATCCAGACGTAATAATAAGGGAGCTTGATGAATGGATTCCGCCAAAAGGATCAATGGTAGACACGCCGGAGGGTAGAGGTCGTAATTTGAGTGAATCGATTAAATTTAACCCCAATAAATATTTTCCCCTTGCGTTAGAGTTTATTAAAAAAAAGCTTCGCTTTACATACATTCATCATTTATTTTGGGGTTTTGAATTAGCACACAGAGAAAAACATCCAATGGATTGGGATAAAATTATTGACGCCGGAATTAACTTGGTTAGGCTAGATAAGGATAATATAGATAAGTTTCCTAAAACAAGTAATGATGATTTTGAATATGATCACGATGGTGCAGTGAGGTCGTTATTGAGTTTAATCGATCAGGGGTTGGGTCAAAAGGAAATAGATATGCCTGTGAGTAGAAGGGGTGATATATGGGAAATAATAAAAAAAGGTACTAAAAGCACTTACCCTGATTTGGAACATGAAAAAGAGTATGGAGGCAACAACATGGATCCGTTTACTATGTCTATCAACACAACTAGGGGCGAGGCCATGCACGCCTTAATAAGATATGCTTCTTGGATTGTTCAGCAATCTAAAGAAAAAAGAGGTTTACCAAAAGAGGTTCTTCAAGTATTAAATTATCATTTGGATTATAAAAATGATCCAACAGAAACTATTCATTGTATTTATGGAAGATATCTACCATTTCTTTCGCACCACGAGCCTGAGTGGGTTAAAAAAAATATGAAGCTAATATTTCCAGACGAAAAGGAAAAGTTTTTGGTTTGGAAAGCGACTTTTGGGACTTATTTAAGAGGTAATATGTATATTGATCTTTTCTCAGAACTTTTTGGGCAATATAGTAAAGCTATAGAATATGTTTCAACAATTGAAGATGAGAAAAATGAACATGATCATTTTGTAGAAGCGCTTGCGAACCATATAGCTTTAGCACTGGTTTACAACGCAGAAAATGCGACAAGTATTGCAGAAAAATTATTTAAAGCCAAAAACGATAGATTAAAAAAGCATATTGTATTTTATATAGGCGCTAATATATTGAAGCCAGATTTGAGAAATATGAGGGATAAAAAATACGCAGATCCAGAAAAAGTAAAATGGATTTGGGAAAAAATAATTAATGAGTTATCACCAGATGTGGCTGAAGGTTTTGGTTATTGGTTTATTAATAGCCCGTTTGATAAGAGATTTACTATCGATCAGCTTGTAGAAACATTAAGAATTACTAGGGGGCAATTAGATGGTGAATATCAAATTCATAATAAATTAAATGATTACGTGGATGATTATCCAACAGAGGTTTTTGAATGTATAGAATTAATAATTAGGGGAGACCCTCATAAGGGACGTTTGTTTTATCGTATTACTGAATATGTGGGGTTGATGCGAAAAATTAAAGATAGAGCTGATAAAGAATTGATTATAAAAATGAGCAAATTAGCAGATTATCTTGGAAAGAATGGTTTCGAGAATGAATTTGAAGAGTTTAAATAGTTGCTGCATGTTACTGTGTTAATTAATTTTTATAATTGTAATTGTAGTATAAACATTATGAGATTTGTGTATGGAAAGACAAGAGTTATTTATAATTTTTTTCGGCTTACTGACGCTAAACTTATTTATGATGAATCTAGTTAAGTAGCCCAACAGGCTATTTTTTGTTAAAATAATATAGTATTAAATAACAATTATTACATATGAAAACTATTTTAGTAGACGCAATACATGCGTTCGTGATAAAAGGAGAGGGAATTTTTGAGGATATGCACAAGCTCTTAGAAGAATATCCAAATAAAAAAATAATCTTAACAAATGCTGACGATGAAGAGATGCTTAAGTTTGGATTAGATCAAATGCCTTATGAGGTTTTTACATTAAAGCATAATCCAGACAAAACAGATAAAGAATACTATAATAAAATGCTTAGTTTATTAAATTTAGACGTTAATGATGTTATATATTTTGAGCATAGTGCTGAAGCTGTTGAAAATGCTAAGTCTGTTGGAATTAAAACCTTTTATTATGATAGTGAAACTAAAGATTTAGTTTCATTAAAAAAGTTTATTGACGATAATTTATAATATTTATATATTTAATTGATTCAGTGCTATTAATTCTTAGCTATAACTAGCGCCCATACTTTGTGGGCGTTATTTTTTTTGAGAAGTTTCGCTTGTTCATTTAAAGTAGAGCCAGTGGTTATTACGTCGTCTATTAATAATATATTCTTATTCTGTATTTCTTTTATGTTTTGTATAGTAAAACAATCTTTAATGTTTTTTAATCTTTGTTTTTTATTAAGCTCAGCTTGGTGTTTAATATTCTTTTTTCTATACAAAACATTTAGAAGTGTTGGTAAATTAAGATTATTGGCTATTAATATACTTTGGTTAAAGCCCCTTTCTAATTCTCTTTTCTTGTGAAGGGGAGTAGGTATTATTAATATATCTTTTGGTAATTTAATACTTTCTAGCTTATTAAGCATTAATTTACTTAAAGGTTTGTTCAAATCTTTAATATATTTGTATTTATAGTAATGGATTGTTTTTTGCAGTATCTCATTACTATAATCTGCACAGATTATTACTTCATCTAAATATGATTTAGATTTACAGGTATTACATAATTTATCTGTTGTTTGTTCTTTATTACACAATGGACATTGTTTAACAGTTCTTAGGTTAATGGTATTAAAACAATCTGAGCATAAAAATTTACCCTCTTTGTTACAATGAATGCATTCAATGGGAAAGATAAAGTCTAGGATTAATTTAAATATTTTTTTCATATAAAAAAGAGTCGTAAATAAACGACCCTTTAATATATATAATGCATTATTTAACTAATAGTTATCTTATCTTTAGTTACACCAATCTTTAATACTTTTTCTTCTGTTATTTCTTCACTTAGTAGTTTGTTAGCAAGTGGTGCTTCTATTTGGTTCTGAATAGCTCTGCGTATACCTCTAGCACCTTGGTCTGGAGAAAATCCTTGCGAGACAATTAGATCAAAAGCTTTAGTAGAAATTTGTGCTTTTAATTTTTGAGCAAGTAATCTCTTTAATAGTTCACTAGTTTGTAATTTAGCTATCTGTAGAAGAGCAGCTTTATTTAATGGTTGGAAAATAATATTTTCATCTATTCTATTAATAAACTCTGGTCTGAAATGATCTTTCATACCATTAACAATTCTTTGACTTAATTCTGCAAACTTAGATTTTTCTACAGCTTCATCTGTTTCTTCTTCACCAAAACCAATAGCAGCTTGTCTGTTAAATTCTTGTAAGCCAATATTTGATGTCATTATTATAATACTATTTTTAAAGTTAATAGTTTTACCAGTAGCATCTGTTATTTGACCATCTTCTAGGATAGGTAAGAGTAAATTGTATACATCTGGATGAGCTTTTTCAATTTCATCAAATAATACTACAGAGTATGGTTGGTGTTTAATGGCATCTGTTAATTTACCAGTTTCTTTGTAACCAACATAACCAGCAGGAGCACCAATTAATTTAGAGATATTAAAGCTCTCAGAGAATTCTGACATATCTATTCTAATTAAGGCATCGTCTCTACCAAAGAATTCTTTAGCTAGCACCTTAGCTGTCTCTGTTTTACCTACCCCCGATGGCCCTAAGAAGATAAATGAACCAATTGGTCTGTTTGGATTAGCTAAGCCTGTTCTTGATCTTCTAATGCTTTGAGCTAAAGCGTGTAAGGCCTGATCTTGCCCTATAATATGCTTTTTAAGGTCATTCTCAAGCTCTAGGAGCCTTTCTTTCTCAGGTAGGGCTAAATCCCTAACTGGAACCCTAGCCATCTTAGAAACAACCTCAGCAATGTGTTGACGAGTAATTTTACCTAATATTTTACTAGGAGCTTCTTCAGATTTTTTTAATTGATCTAATCTTTCTTGTAATTCATTCTCTTTTTCTTTCAAAGCCATAGCGTGTGAGAATTCTTCATTAGTAATAGCTGCTTCTTTATCTGTAATAATCTTTTTTAAATTATTCTCATAATTTCTAATCGCTTTATTACGACCATCTTTAGTAGTCTCAACTTTTAATTTAGCAGCCGCTTCATCTACTAGATCAATAGCTTTATCTGGTAAGAATTTATCTTGTAAATAACGGATACTATAATCTACAGCTGCTTCAATAGCTTCATCTGTAATTTTAACATTGTGGTATTTCTCATAATTCTTTTTAAGCCCCTGAATAATTTGAATGCTTTCGTCTCTAGTAGATTCTTTAACTTGAATAGGTTGAAATCTTCTTTCAAAAGCTGCATCAGATTCAATGTACTTTTTAAATTCTTCAGGAGTCGTTATACCTATACATCTTAAACTGCCACGAGCAAGGGCTGGCTTTAATAGATTAGCAGCATCTAATGAACCGGTCGCAGAACCAGCACCCATTAAATTATGTATTTCATCAATAAAGAGAATAATGTTTTTATCTTGTTTAACTTCGTCAATTATTTTTTTTATTCTGTTTTCAAACTCACCTCTGTAAATAGTACCAGCCACAGTAGAGCCAAGATCTAGACTCATTATCTTTTTATTAGCCAGTACATCTGGAACTTTACCCGACATTATTCTTTTAGCTAACCCTTCAATAATAGCTGTTTTACCAACACCAGGATCTCCTAAGAGAATAGGGTTATTTTTTGTACGACGAGATAATATTTGTATTAGTCTATCTATTTCTACTTCTCTACCAATAACAGGATCAATATTTTTTTGAATTTCTTCATCTGTTAAATCTATAGTGTAGTAAGAAAGAGCAGAGCCTTCATCCATAGCATGTGGGCTCATTATTCTTTCCATTTCATTACCAGGTATTGAGTTATCTTTATTAGTAGCTGTGAGGTCAGAGAACTTACTAGTACTTTGTAAAACAGTTTCTAATTGTTTACGAATAGCTTGCAAGTCTACTGCTTTACTGTTTAAGAATTTCAATAACCCACCATCTTGGCTTTTAAGAAGGCTAGCTAGTAAATGTTCAGTACCAATATATTTATGTCCATATTCAAAAGCAACTGAAACAGATTTTTCAATTATCTTTTGGGTAATAGTAGATAGGGTAGGAACTTCATTAGCATCACCCATACTACCAGTATTTAGAACGGCTAATATATCTTTAGCTTCTTCAGCTGTAAATCTATTCTTAGCTAAAATATCTGCTCCAATACAGCCTTTTTCTGCTGTAATAGCATAAAGTAGGTGTAGAGGCTTAACACTATCATTTCTAAGGCTAATAGCTAATTCTTGCGCTGTACTCAGCGTTTTCTTAAAATGATTAGTAAATTTGTCAAAAGTTGAATCTAGAGAATTCATTATGTAAATTATTATTGTTTAAGGTATATATAAATGTAGCAAAATACGGGGTTTTGTCAAGAAAAAAATACCACTTCTTGACATTTTCTTAAATATATGCTATCATATATTATTAATATTTAGCACATTTATAAAGGGTTAATAGTCATAGCTAAAAGAAGGTTAATAGTAGTCTTTTTCTAGCTATGACTATATAGGATAGAATAGCTCCTACCTCGGATTAGAGGAAGTATGACGGCTCAATTTAGAGCAAGGAGATTATTATGAGTAAAAGTTTTGCATCAGCAGATTACACCATGGGTCAGATGAATGCTGTGGCTAAGATGATGCAACAGCAGTTTGGTGATGACGCAGTGGATCGTTTCCTTCGTGGCAACGTTGAACTCACTGTCAAAACCCACACCATCGATTGCGACGCAGATCCATTCGTTCCAGATGGTTGGAAGGTGGAAGAACACACCAAAAGCAGACAGTTTGAATGGAATACAGACAAGGTAGAGCTTTACCTTTCTGATGAGCAGAAAAAAGGTTTTATTGAGGGCAACAAAATTCGTAAGCTTCTCAAAGATAAGCATGCTCTCAACGCCAATGTTTTGGACTACCTCTTAGCTCATCCTGAGCTTATTCCCGAAGAGTGGAAAGGAAAAGCTATTTGCTTCTGGGGTACCATTTATCGCAACTCGGACGGTATTCTGTGTGTTCGTTATCTCTACTGGGATGGCCACAGGTGGCACTGGTGCGGCGATTGGCTCGATGACTACTTCGACAACGGCGGTCTTGCTGTTCTGTCTCGCAAGTAGTTAGTCCTTGAACTTAGGTTCTTTGTGCTTAACACTTGAACCTTAGCCCTTTGAACTAAAACAATCCTCCGTTTAACGAAGTTAAACGGAGGATTTTAATTATGGTATACTAGAGTTGGTATTCACTGTATAATGTTTCTATGAATAAACAATACTTCTATATACTCGGGAATAATCCTGAGTTATCTATTGCTGAGATAATATCTCAGCTTCAAATTAAGCAGATAGATTATACTGTAGATTTAGCAATCAGCAGTGTTTTAATAATATCTGCACCAGATTTAGACAACGCCTTTTTTAACAGTCTAGGTGGTAGTAAAAAGTTTGGTGAGATAAAACAAAAGCTATCCTCTTTAGATAAGCTATCCTTAGAAGATTTAGAAATAGGGGAAGATAAATTTAGATTTGGTTTTTCTTTATACAACTTTTCTAAATCTGAATTAAAGAAAAATATTCCAGTTTTAAGAAGAATGGGACTTACCTTTAAAAAAGAATTAAGAGCAAAGGGTGTTAAGTCAAGACTAGTTGAATCTAAAGAAGATGAATTATCTTCAGTTATTGTGCATAAAGAAAAGATGGTGGAGAGTGGAGCAGATATTGTATTAATTAAATACAAAGAAGAAATATTCTATGGTAGAACATCAGCTGTGCAAGATTATGATTCTTTTTCTAAAAGAGATTATGGTAAACCAGGTAGAGATTCTACTTCTGGAATGTTACCACCAAAGCTTGCTAGGATAATGTTAAACCTAACTGGTAAGGATAGTAGTGATATAATCCTAGATCCGTTTTGTGGATCAGGTACAGTTATTCTAGAAGCATTAGCATTAGGTTATACAAATATATTAGGATCAGATAAAAGTGAAGTCGCAGTAGAGGATAGTAGTCGTAATTTAATATGGTGGCAACAACACCATGTTTTAAACAATATCCCTGAAGTTAAAAGAGTGAGAGTTGAAGAGTTGTCTAATTTTTACGACAATGATTCAGTAGACGCTATTGTAACAGAACCATATTTAGGGCCACCACTACGTGGTAAGGAAAGTCCTGCACAGATAATTAGTATGCAGAAGCAATTACAAGAACTATATTCTGTTACTCTTACACAGTTTAATAAAGTATTAAAACCAGGTGGGATTATTGTTATGGTCTGGCCAGTATTTGTAGATAAAAAAGATAATAGACTGTATTTAAACTTAAAAGATAAAGTTGAAAGTCTAAATTTAGAGTTTAAAGATTATTTAAAGAATATAGATTTATCTATTGAACGTTTAACTGCACATAGAAAAACTTACTATTATTACCGTGTTGGACAAAGAGTTGGTCGTGAAATAGTAATTTTAGAGAAGAAAAATTAGTTGTTCATTACATGAATTTATGTTATAATTTGGTATATAACAACATTTTTTATGGACGATTTTATCGTTAAAGAATACGCTGTCAAAGATAAGGACGGCAAATTCAAAATTTGGCAAGAAGGTAAGCTAGTAAACTACCAACAATGGCTAGCAAGTAAGGCTATTGCTAGTACAACTAGTAGGTTGCAAAGATCTCAAGCAATGGTAGACACTGGTATGGAAGAGCCTGTTTTAGCACCACCAGCTCCTACTATTTACAAACAGCCACCAAAATTTGGATTAGAAAAGATAATAACAAGATTAGTAGAAGAATTCTCTTTGCAATTAACTCAAGAAGCAAGAGATAGATTTGCTAGACTATTATTATCTTTTTTTAGAGGAGCAAGAACGGCTGTAGATTTAAGAACTAGCCTACAAGGAGATTGGAAATTTGGTGATGTTGGGTTAAAAGAAGTAGATATGGATGGATTATTAAAAGCTGTTAAAGAAATAGACAAGAAAATTAAAGAAAATGGTGGTGAAGTTGTTAGTTTGCAGATAGATGAAAAGAAGTTAAAGGATAAGCCACATATTGCTAAAGAAATTGCAGATGCTGAAGTAGCTGCTAAGAATGAGATAAAGGATACAATAGATAAACAAGCCAGTATTATTCAGCAGGCAAATGCTGCTAGTTCTGGTGGGATAGCAAATATTGGTAAAGAAGAAAAGGCAGACGATTTTGTAGTTAAGAAACAAGAGCCGGTAGAGAAAAAGGGAATGTTTTCTTGGCACAAAAGATCACATACTGTACCAGCTGGTAAAGTAGCTATGGATGAAGTAAAGAATTTTACAAAACTTGTAGGTCCGGTTGATGAATTACAACAATTAGATTTGAATATGTTTAGAAGATTGGGTTCAACTCCAACTTCTATTATAGATAAGATTAAAGAAAGAATAGATTCATTGTCTAATGGTTCTGTTGCTGAAAGAGATAGAGTAATTAAAGCCTGGCAAGCAAGTCCTGTTTATGGATTGTATGTAAGATTAGGCAGAGCAAGTTTAGAAGATGGTTTACCAGTAGATACAATTATTAAGCAACAGACAAATGCTGGACAACCATCATTAACAGTTGAAGAGTTTGATGCTATTTCAGATTTAAATGCTAAGTTTAGATTTTAATTATGCAGAAGTTTATTGTTCCACAATTTATTGACGTTGAAAGTAAAATATTTGGACCAATTACAACCAGACAGTTTTTAATAATGTTAGTTGGTTTAATGTTTGGTTTTGTAGCATATAAATTATCTGACATATCATTATTCGCAGTAGAGGCAGCTATTATTGCGGTTGTAACTATAGCCTTTGCCTTTGTTAAAGTTAATTCAGCCCCTTTTCATGTTTTTCTTTTAAACTATATTAAAACAATGAAGTCAGCTAAGATTAGAATTTGGAAAAGACAACCATATATTCAACAAACAAAGAAACAGGAAGAGGAAAATATTAATAATAATGAGCCAGTGGTAAACAAGAGACAGGTTAGTGCTTCAAGATTATCTGAGCTGTCATTAATAATAGACACGGGTGGAGCATACCAAGGAGAAGATCCATTACAAAATACATTAGATACACAACCAATAAATATAGATAAAGAATTAGGAGAAAATTAATGAAAAATAAAAAAGCAAAAAATCAAGGAATACAATCAACTGAGAAATATTTATTTGTTTCTACTATTCGTGATGATACAGTTGTTTTAAAAACAGGCGGTTTAAGAGCTGTATTATTAACTTCTTCAATAAACTTTGCTTTAAAGAATGAAGATGAACAGCAGGGTATAGTACAGGGTTATGTAGCCTTACTTAATTCTGTAGATTTTCCATTACAAATATGTGTACAGTCTAGAAAGCTTAATATTGATTCATATCTTTTGAGAATAGATGAACAGTATAAGAAAACTACTAATGATTTAATGAAGATACAATTACAAGAGTATAAAAAATATATTGTAGAGCTATTAGATTTGGGAGATATCATGAGTAAAAAGTTTTATGTAATTATTCCTTATGAACCGGGTTCATCAAGTACTAAGAAAAGTTTTACAACTCAAATGTCAGAGGTATTTTCACCAACTAAGTCTATAAATTTAAGTAAGAAACAGTTTGCAGAGTATAAGAATGAATTAGAAAGAAGAGTAGCTTTAGTAGAGGCTGGTTTCAGAGGTATGGGATTGTCTTCTGTTAGATTGGATACTCAAGGCTTAATAGAGTCTCTATACAATACATATAATCCAATGGTGTCACAATTTGAAAAGATAAAAGATATTAATGACTTAAATATTGAGAATCAATGATAAAAGTAGATTCAGGACAAATAGTTGCTGCACCAAAGCCAATTCCAGCAAAAGAGGTAGATAATATGAAAGCTAAAGAAGCTTTGGAAGCGGAAAAGAAATACCGTGAAGGTGTTACTTCGGTAAGAGAGTTAATTGCACCTTCAAGTATGCAAATAACAAATGACTATTTAAGGTTGGGACAAAAGTTTGTTCGAACATTATTTGTATTTACTTTTCCTAGATATATTTCCTTAGGTTGGTTTGCTCCAGTTATTAATTTAAATGCACCAATAGATATTTCAATGTATTTCTATCCTGTACCAGCTAAAGTTGTTTTAAAACAGCTAAAAAATAAGGTTGGTACATTAGAAGCAGAAATATATGCAGAGGCTGAAAAAGGAGCGCCACGTGATCCAATTAAGGAAACAGCTTTAAGAGATGTTGAAGGTTTAAGAGATAATTTAACACAAGGTATTGAGAAGTTTTTCCAATATGCTTTATATATTACAATTTATGCAGACGATAAAGAAGAATTAGATAAATTAACAGATAGCGTAGAATCTATTATTGGTGCAAAGTTAGTTATGTCTAAAAGAGCTCTTTACCAAGCAGAGCAAGGGTTTAATTCAACCTTGCCACTTGGTAATGATGAAATTATGGTGTCAGTTAATATGAACTCATCACCAGCTGCTTCTTCATTCCCATTTATCTCTTCAGATTTAACATCTGATGATGGTATTCTATATGGTATTAATAGACATAATAATAGTTTAATTATTTTCGATAGATTTACATTACAGAATGCAAATGCTTGTGTATTCGCAACCTCTGGTGCTGGTAAAAGTTATACAGTTAAGTTAGAAGTTCTAAGAAGTTTAATGATGGGTACAGAGGTTATTATTATTGACCCAGAAAATGAGTATAAATATTTAGCAGAAGCTACTAATGGAACATATGTAAATGTTTCTTTAAACTCAGAAAGTAAGATTAATCCTTTTGATTTGCCAAGAGGTGTTGGTGGCGATTCTAAGCCAGCAGATATTTTACGTTCAGCTGTTATTACCATTAAAGGACTTCTTAAGATTATGCTTGGTGAATTTTCTCATCAAGAAGATTCTTTAATAGATAGAGCTATACTTGAGACTTATGCTAAAAAAGATATTGGGCCAGATAGTGATTTGTCTAAAGTTGAGCCTCCAATTATGAGCGATTTAGAACAAGTATTAGCTGGTATGGAAGGCGGAGAAGATCTAGCTTTACGTTTACAAAAATATACCAGTGGTACATTTTCAGGACTACTTAATAACCAAACTAATGTAGATATGGATAATCAATTGGTAGTATTTTCTGTTCGTGATCTAGAAGATGAATTAAGACCAATTGGTATCTATACAATTGTAAACTATATTTGGAATGTAGTTAGGTCTCAAATGAAAAAGAGATTGCTTGTTATTGATGAGGCTTGGTGGTTGATGCAACATGATGACTCAGCTAAGTTTATCTTTGCTCTTGTCAAACGTTGTCGTAAATATTATTTGGGAGTTACTACTATTACTCAGGATGTTAATGACTTTTTAAATAATAAATATGGTAGGGCGATTGTAACCAACTCAGCTATGCAGATATTATTAAAACAGTCTGCAGCTGCTATAGATAATGTTCAAAAAACATTTATGTTAACAGAAGGGGAGAAGTATCTATTATTAGAAGGTAAAGTTGGTACAGGAATATTTTTTGCAGGCACAAAGCATGCCGCTATTCAAGTGGTAGCTTCTTATGCTGAGGATCAAGTTATTACATCTGATCCAAAGCAATTATTAGAAATAGAAGAAGCTAAAAAAGAGTTTGCTGAAGAGCAAGCAGCTAATGAGTAATTATTAATTTTGTATATATGGAATTAAATTTAACAAGAAGGCAGATGATGATCATTGGGATTGTTGTATTGCTTTTGGTAATTATAGTAGTTGCTCTAACAATGTTTAATAAAGAGAGTGCTGTTCAAGATGAATTTGTACCACAGGTTTATGACTCTAACAACATGAATACAGACGTAGAAATTAAAGCAGATGTAAAATTAGATGAAAAGGAATATTTAGCAACTGCTGTAGCTCGTAATTTTGTAGCTCGTTTCTTAAGCTATTCTAATGAGAATTGGGGTGAGAATATTGCAGTTTTGGAACCACAAATGACAGAAGGAATGATGCAATATGCTCAGCAAGATTTAATAAAGCTTAAGAATGAGTATCCTACAGATGAATTCTATGGTGTTTCAGCAAAAGCTTTAAGTCAGAAAATAGTTAATGAGCAAGATAATGGTTATAGTATTGAAGTATCTGTCCAGTTACAAAAAACTATTGGTAATACAGAAGAGATTGAATACAAAAAGTACGAAGTTGGTTTAGTAGCTTCAGGTGATTCTTGGTTGATTAATAGTCTATATTTGATTGAATAATGGTAGCAGAATTAATAACTGCAGAGGAGTTTGAAGAATCCGTAGATCAGGATAGGGCAGCAGCTATTAGAGAGGCTGCTAAGAAGAATGTTAGTGATGCTAAAGATAATGTAACTTCAGCTATAACTAGCGAAGCAAGTAAGAGAGTATTAGATAAGTTCTTTTTAAATGTTAATAATTCAATTTGGGGATTATCTTTTATGTTATTTCCATTACTTGGTTTAACCCTGTTAATGTCTGTAGTATTAATCTTGGCTTTATTTTTAAAAAAGATATTGGGTTCTGTATTAGAGACAAAAGGTTTTAGTTTAGACGTTGGATTATTAGCTACTATGTATACCTGGGGTACATTTATTATACAATTACTTTTAACAGTTTTAGTTTATTCAATAATATATATGATTGCTAATCCAGTAGATTTCACACTTGATGCAATAGGTTTATGACAATAGATCCAAAGTACAAAAAAATATTAGTGATAATTGGTTTTATAGCCGTAGTGTTTTTAATGGCTTGGTTTTTATATTCAATGTTTTTTGCACCAACTCCACCCCCAACAGTAATTGTACCGCCAGACCAACAACAACCAGGTGGTGGTTTACCAACAGTCGGTGAAGGAACTGGTGACAGACCAGTGACTGTTGATCCAATAACTGGTTTACCTATTACTACACCGGACTTACCACGTGTAAGAACAGAAGATATAGCCTCTATTGAAGCAGATACAGTGGTTGAACAGAATGTAATGTCAGTAGAAAAAAGTAGTTTAGGATCTTTGGTTTATTATAATAAAGATGATGGTAAGTTTTATAGCTATGCTAATGGCAATGTTACTGCTTTAAGCGATAAAGCTTTCCATAATGTAGAAAGTGTCGCTTGGTCAAGAAAAGGAGATAGGGCTGTTTTAGAATATCCAGATGGGCATAATATTTTTTATGATTTTAATAAAGAAAAACAAATATCCCTACCAAAGGAATTAACAGACTTTTCTTTTGATCAGAGTGGTGAAAAGTTTGCAGCTAAAGTTATTTCAGATTTTCCAGATAATAATTGGATAGTAACATCTAACTATGATGGATCAGGAGTGTATTTTGTAGAACATTTAGGTGAAAAAGAAAAAGATGTACAAATAGATTGGTCACCAGCCGGTGAGATAGTAGCAACGTATAGAGAGGGAATAGATTTTGAAAGACAAGAAGTTTATCCTATTGGACAATCTGGTGGTAATATTAAATCACTAGTTACAGATGGTAGAGGTTTTGAGAGTTCTTGGTCTCCACAAGGTGACTATATTCTCTATAGTGTTTACAATACCAATTCTGGTTATCGTCCAACATTATACTTAGCAGATATGGGTGGAGACTGGACTGGTTCATATAAAATAGATATTGGAATTAATACTTGGTCAGATAAATGTACTTTTACTGACAATTCACAAAAAGTATATTGTGCAGTACCAGAAGAATTGCCAGAGCTATCTGGTATATTTAGAGATTTAGCAGCCGACCAACAAGATGTATTTTATGAGATTAATTTAGTTACAGGTAGTAAGCGTATAATAGCAGCACCAGAAGATGTTAGTGCTACTGGTTTGCAAATATCTTCAGATGGTAATACATTATATTTTGTTAATGATTCAACTGGTAATTTAGAGGAAATTAATTTGAGATAAATTATTATTTATATATTATGTTTAAATTAACTAAAACAATTCCGCTATTAATATTTGTATTTAGCTTAGTGGTTTTAATTGCAACCCCAGCATTGGCTAGTAATAGTACACAAATACAATTTATTCCAAGTACTACTATTCCTGGCAGTGATTTTGTTGCTGGTAGTGCAATAGATATTAATTCAGGAAGTTTAGGGCAATATATATTAGCTATATATAATTATGGTATTGGTTTGGTAGCAGTCCTTGCTGTTGTTATGATAATGTTTGGTGGGTATAAATGGATATTTGCAGCTGGTAATGCTAGTAGTATAGGTTCAGCTAAGAGTACTATTATTAGTGCTTTAGTTGGTCTAGTATTAGCTTTAGGGTCATATTTGTTACTTAATACCATTAACCCAGCTTTAACTACTTTTGAACCTCTGTATACACCAACACCTAAGATTGGTTCATGCCCTGTTGCTATTAATAATTGTGCTCAGATTAGTAATTTTTTTACTTATGTTAAAAATGAGCAATCTACTGAAGCGGGCGTAGAGGATGCAAAAAAATATTATGCTACAAAACTTGGACTTACTGATGCGAAGGGCAATTATACTGATAACTTTAGCATGGCTAAACTCACAGAATTAATGTGTAAGAGTGAAGACGTGCAAGCTGGTTGTGGGATTTATCCTGGAATGTGTATTTGGAATAGTAGCTCAACTTGTCAGAACATAACTGCGGTATCTTGTTCAAGCGATGCAGATTGTACCGCTTTAAGTTCTAGCACATTATGTGAAACACAAACTAACCATTGTTCATTTGGGTTAAGAAATTCAGCCTGTGCAGATAGTACGGAGTGTAATAATGGTTTAAATTGTGTAGATAATAAATGTTTTGCATTAGGTGAAGAAGGTGATGAGTGTGATAATAATAATGAATGCGCACCAGGACTTGTTTGTACTGATGAAGCTGGCTATCCAGATGTTTGTAGACCACAGTCACCACAGTGTACGGCTGGGGATGATGATTTTTGTAGAAGTCAAAACGGTTGGGAAGATGATAATTCTGCAGACTGTAATTATGATAGTTATTTTTACTTTAATTCGTGTGACTGTGATGGCGATTCTGCCTGTTCTCCAGGTTATAAATGTTTTGATACGAAGAATGGTGCAAATGATGTTTGTTTACCAGCCGCATAAATAGTTTTAGATATAATAAAAAAGGCTCTCATTCTGAGAGCCTTTTCTTTTTGAAAGATTTTCCTGTCCTGCAGTTAAATCTTTTTTTCTTTGCATGGAACACATTTGGTAGTTGATGGTACGCTCATCAAACGACCGAATGGTATAATCTCCCCACATTCAGTACAATGATCGTCATATTCGCCTTTACGGATATTTATGATTGTCTCCGTAAGTTTGTTGACTAAATGACAATGATTGTCAGCTCTGATTGTAGCTATCTGATTGTCTGGACAACGCTGAGCTCTTTCAGCAATTTCACCGGAATTTGGACTACTTCCATCATCCTGTACTTTGAAACTGGAAACAAGACTTTCAACATCTTGTCCTTTTCGTTCTAGTTCTGTAAAAGCTTCGCTCATAAGAGAGCTAAGCTGTTCTACATTGAGTGTTGACTTTGGCGATTCCGGTATTTCAACCAGAGTTGTGTTCATTTCCATTTGAGCTCCAATCTATTTGACTCTTACAAGTTAATGTTAACATCCCGATTTTTTGGAATGTTAAAGTCAAGTAGGTTGAGCTGAGATAAGGGATCTGTTGCTCATTAGTCCTCCTCTAATAATGAGTTTTGGGTTGTCAAAGAAAGTTTTGACCCATCATACTTTTTTACCGTTTTGTTTTGGTGAAATTTTTGATGGGTCTTTAATGGAAACTCCGGGATGTTAGGTCTAGAGTCCAATAATATGATATATTATACCATAAAATATTTTTTGTCAAGATTTATTTATTCCATGTGCGTTTTTTCTAGTATTTTGTCCATTTTTTTCTTTAATTTAGGGAAATGCTCTAATTTAGGATCTAGCTTTAATATTTCTTGAGCTGCAGTCTGTGCTTGTTTTAATAGTACAACATTTTGTAAAGCGTTAATTATAAACTGATTATCAAAACCAGATTGAGCAGTGCCATATATATTACCACCACCTCTAAATTTTAAATCTCTTTCTGCTAGTGCAAAGCCATCATAATTGTCTACCAAAGCTTTTAATCTGGAGATGGTTTTTGGAGTATCACTATCTGTAAATAGATAACAGTATGATTGGTATTCACCTCTACCAACCCTACCTCTAAATTGATGCAATTGAGCAAGCCCGAATCTATCTGCACCTTCGATCATCATGACGGTTGCATTAGGAACATCCACACCTACTTCAACCACAGAGGTTGAAACCAGTATTTTGATTTCATTGTTTTTAAATTGTTCCATTATGTGTGTTTTTTCTTCAGGTTTTAATTTACCATGAAGAAGTCCAATATTTAAATGGGGGAATACTTCTTTATCTAAATGTTCATATTCTTCAGTAACAGATTTAACACCAAGTTTATCTGATGGATCAATTAGGGGGCAAATAACAAAAACCTGTCTACCTTCTTCAATTTGAGAGTTTATGAACTCATATGATTTAGTTCTATCTACAGGAGGAATAATTTTAGTAATTATCTTTTGTCTGCCAGAAGGAAGAGATTTTATTAAGGATATGTCTAAATCTCCATAAAGTGCTAAAGCTAAAGTTCTTGGTATTGGTGTGGCGGTCATAGATAAGAAGTGAGGCATTGTGGCTGGATCACCAGATTTATCTCTTAAAGCTTTTCTTTGATCTACTCCAAATCTATGCTGTTCATCAATTATTACTAATCCTAAATTATTATACTCTACAGTTTTTTGTATTAAAGCGTGAGTGCCAACAATAAAATCTACTTTACCTTCTTTAATGTATTCTAATAATTCCTTCTTTTTCATTTCTATTTCTTCACCATCTTTGTAGAGAATAGAATCTTTTAGTGTTAATAGACAGTATGTTATTTTTTTATCTGGTAATAGTTTTTTAATTGTTTGAATGTGTTGTTGAGCTAGAATAGTAGTAGGTGCCATTAAAGCAACTTGGAAACTATTAATAATAGCGCTATAGGCGGCGAGGATAGCAACTACTGTTTTACCAGAGCCAACATCTCCATCTAATAGTCTGTTCATAGGGCTTTTACTTTCCATGTTTTGTATAATTTCCCAACCTGCTTTTTTTTGGTCAGGTGTTAGAGTAAAAGGCAGGCTATTAACAAACTCTTGAATCTCATCTTTTTTAAAAGGAAGGCTTGGAGCATTATTTTCTTGCAATGCATTTTTAATCATTTGCTGCTGTAATTGTAAAAGAAATATCTCATTGAATTGTAATCTTTCTTGAGCAGCTTTTAAGGCTAATTCGTTTTCTGGAAAATGGATTTGTTCAAGCGCTTCTGCTAAATCTATTAATTCATTATCTTCTCTTATCTTTTCTGGTAACCAATCTGTCATTTTTTCTAAAGCAGGTAGACAAGATTGAGCAATAAATCTAATTTGTTTTTGAGTAAGCTTTTCTGTAGTTGAATAGATGGGAACTAATCTACCAGTGTGAGTAGTTATTTCTTTTACTTTCTCATAGGAAGGGTTACTCATTTGTTGCGCTAATAATTCACCAGTTACTTTACCAGCTAATATTATTTGATCACCCTTTTTGAACATTTTAGATATATATGGTTGATTAAACCAAATAACTTTAATAGATCCAGTGTCATCTGTAACTAGTGCTTCTGTAAGAGTTAGTTTTCTGTTTCTAGCTCTACGACTGGATAGAAGTTCAATTGTGCCTTGAATAGTAGCTGGTTGATCTGGTATAAGCTCATCTATTTTAGCCATATTACTAAAGTCATCGTATCTAAAAGGTAAGTGCCATAAAATATCCTCAACTGTTTTAATATTAAGTCTACGTAAACGGCCAGCAACAGCCATACCAATTCTATTTATTTCATTAACCTTTGTCTTAAGTGTAATCATATATTTATTGTAGCAGATAGGGGGATAAAAAAATAGCTATTAAGGGTATAAAAAACCCCCACTTATACAAGTGAGGATTTTTTGGCGGAGAGAGTGGGATTCGAACCCACGGGACCCGTGAAGGCCCAACAGTTTTCAAGACTGTCGCATTCGACCACTCTGCCATCTCTCCGTGGCGGAGAGAGAGGGATTCGAACCCTCGCGCCGGCATATACCGACCTAACGGTTTAGCAAACCGTCCCCTTCAGCCTCTTGGGTACCTCTCCGCAAGTCAATAATATTCATTGACTAAGTCTATATATTGTTAAAAAGCCTAAAAAGTATAATAGATTTTTAATCTATTGTCAATTGTTAAGAATAATACTATAATTTAAGTATATATGGCAAATACAGATAAAATATATATGGATGGTGAATATGTTGGAACTGTTAAGTTTGTATGGGAAGTTCCAGAGTTTCAAGACTACACCAGAGGTAAAAGATGGTATTTAACAGCAGCTATTATTGGTTTGCTATTATTAGTTTATGCCGTTTATACTGCCAATCTATTATTTGGTATGATTATTATTATTGCCGCTGTTACACTTGTTAAGATAGATAAATCTAAACCAGGTAATTTACAGTTTGCTATTACTACTAAAGGAATAGTATTAGGAGATAAATATTATGAATACGGGGATGTTCATAGTTTCTATATTGTCTATGATCCACCAGAGGTGAGCAATCTATTTATTGAATTTAATAATGTTTTAAGACCTCGTATTAATATTCCTTTATTTGATCAAGATCCAATTGAATTAAGAAAATATTTGAAAAAATATATTAATGAAGATATAGACAGGGAGGGGGAACCCATTTCCGAAGCTATTGGTAAGATATTGAAGCTCTAATCATTGACAGATAGTAGATTTTAAAGTAAACTTCCATATGTTTATTGGAAGTTTGTTTATTATGTCCTCGTAGTTCAATGGATAGAACACAAGATTGCGGTTCTTGTAATCCAGGTTCGAATCCTGGCGAGGGCACCAGGATAGAATAAAAACCGCGTGGTTTCACCAGCGGCTTTTTTAATTATTTTATCCTCCTAAAGATGTGGGCTCGACCTTGCCCTAAAAAGGAACGACAAGCATAAGATAACAACTTAGCACGGTATATATATTTTGTAAAGTAAAAGTCAGCTCCATTTGGAGCTGACTTATTTTTCAGCGTTAATAACTAAAACCCTCCTTGGTTAGTCGCCCGAGAGCTGCTAGAGCAATGCCCACGTTAATACAGCCCAAACCTATAGTAGATAAGTTTTGTATATTTCTGGTATTTTCTAGCATATGGTTAATTCCCAGAACACTAAAGAAGATGGTCATTAAGCAGATAGCTGCTAAAATTACAGCATCTCTTTTCATTTTTCCCTCCTTTTGTTCTATTATGTACAATATATTAGTTTTAACAGAGAGATCATTAACTGTCAATAATATATTGTCTAAAGTAATGTTTTATGCTACAACTTAAGGAGTTATGTTAAACCAAACAGAAGAAGTAAAAGCAAGAATAGACCTGATTGAAATAATTCAGGAATATATTAAATTAACCCCAGCCGGTGTTAATAATTTTAGAGCACTTTGTCCATTCCATAATGAGAAGACTCCTTCTATGATGGTTTCTAAAGATAAACAGATCTGGCATTGCTTTGGTTGCGGTGAGGGCGGAGATGTTTTTACCTGGTTACAGAAAATGGAAGGTATGGACTTCCCAGAAGCTTTAAGAGTATTAGCTAAGAAAGCAAATATTAAATTGGAGTATCATCAACCAGAACTGTCTAATAAAAAGACAAAACTATTAGATATTAATAAGCAGGCAGTAGAGTATTGGCATAATCTATTATTAAAAGATCCAAACGCAGAACCTGTGAGAAAATATTTAGAGGGCAGAGGTTTAAAACAAGAAACAATTCTAGAATGGCAATTAGGTTGGGCTAAAGATTCTTGGGATGATTTATTAAAGCATTTAAAGTCTTTAGGTTATGAAGAGAAAGATATACAAGATGCGGGTGTGGTTAGTCAAAGCCAAAAAGATAATAAATTCTATGATAGATTTCGTAATAGATTAATCTTTCCAATTTGTAATCACCATGGTCAATTTGTTGGTTGTTCTGCTAGAACAATGTCTGGTGAAGATGCAAAGTATATTAATACGCCACAGACTCAAGTGTATAACAAAAGCTTTATACTATTTGGTTTAGATAAGGCTAAGCAATATATTAAGAGACAAGACTATACAATTTTGGTAGAGGGTAATATGGATGTAATTGCAGTATCACAAGCTGGTACTAAAAATGTTGTTGGTGTTTCTGGCACAGCTTTAACTTTAGAACAAATACATTTACTAAAAAGATATTCAAAGAATGTTATGATAGCCTTTGATGCTGATCAAGCTGGTCAAAGAGCTGCTTTAAGAGGACTTGATCTTGCTTGGCAAGAAGGTTTAAATGTTAAGATAATTGTTCTTAAGGCAGGTAAAGATCCAGATGAATGTATAAAACAAGATAAACAATTGTGGTTAGATTCTATTAAAGGTGCAGTTAATATTATAGATTACTATTTTGACATTACTTTGAAAGATTTAGACTTAACTAGAGCAGATCATAAGAAAAAAGCAGCCGCTGCTCTATTACCAATTATTGCTAAGTTGCCAGATGCTATTGATCGTACTCACTATATTCAAAAGTTAGCAAACTTTATTGCTGTAGATGATAAAGTCTTAGAAGATAAAATTAATTCATTGAAAACAGACAAAAGTTCTGTTAGTAAAGAAAAACCAGCTCCTGCAGTTGTTAAAACCGTAGATGCTATGGATATGTTAACTGAGAGAATATTAGCTTTATTATTGTCTGACATTAAATTACTTGCAGATGTAGAACAAAGATTAATGCCAGAAGACTTTCATGAAGAGGTTGCTAGTATGATTTACAAGGAGTTGATTATCCAGTATAATAAAGGCACTTTTGTGAATAATACAGTAGATATTGAGAATATATTTAAAGCTGAACCAAAGGCTTTAGATAGAGCTAATGTACTATTTTTACTAGCTGGTAGTGAGTTTAGTGACTTAACAGAACTGGCTAAAAAAAGAGAGCTCGAACAATTAGTAGATAGATTTAAAGTAGAAGGACTTAAAGCGAAAGCTTTAAAACTAGACGATGCTATTAAAATGGCAGAAGCATCTGGAGATGATGCTAAGGTTAATGAATTGCTTCAACAGAAGGATAAGTTGAATCAAGATATTAATCGTTTGTTACATTAATAATTAGTTGTAATATATAATAAATGGTAGCAAAAAAGGGGAGTAAGAAAAAACCTACTCCTAAGAAAACAACTAAAAAGAAACCAGCCAAAGCAGTGAAAAAGACTGCTAAGGCAAAATCAGCGGCTCGTGCTAAACGGGGCGCTTCCAAGAAAAAGGCAGTAAAGGCAAAACCAAAGCGTAAGCCTACTGCAAAAAAGAAACCAGCCAAAAAGGCTAAACCAAAAAAAGTTGCTAAGCCAAAAGCTAAAGCAAAACCAAAAAGAAAAGCTTCTCCTAAAAAAGTAGCCAAGAAAAAATCTTCAACCGTAGATGAGGTGGAAGAGATTTTTGTTCCTTCAACTGATCAGATAATACAGTTGTATAATAAAGGGCGTCTTCGTGGTTTTATTACAGAGGATGAAGTTTTGTATTTGTTTAAGAATATTGAAGAGTATCCAGACACTTATGAAGGCTTCCTAGATGATTTAGATGACGCTGGTATTGCTATTGTGGTGCCAGAGGGTGGAATATTAGATAGAGAAATGAGCCAGGGTGCAGATAAAGTTATAGATTTAATAGATATGTCTGCAGATTCTATCCAAATGTATTTAAGAGAGATTGGTAGAGTACCATTACTTAAGAGTGAAGAAGAAGTAAAACTTGCTAAACGTAAAGAAAAGAATGACATGGAAGCTAGATCACAACTTGTGACTGCTAATTTACGTTTAGTTGTGTCCATTGCTAAGAAGTTTGTTGGTAGAAATCTATCTTTACTAGACCTAATTCAAGAAGGTAATGTTGGATTATTTAGAGCAGTAGATAAATTTGATTACCGTAAAGGGTATAAATTTTCTACTTATGCCACTTGGTGGATCAGGCAGGCTATTACTAGAGCATTAGCTGATCAATCTAGAACTATTCGTATTCCAGTTCACATGGTTGAAACAATTAACAAATTTCAACAGATTGAAAGAAGGCTTATTCAAGATCTTGGTAGAGAACCATTACCAGAAGAAATAGCTGCTGAAATGGGAGAAGATATAGATAAGGTTAGACAGATTATGAAGATATCTCAAGAAACTGTTTCTTTAGAAACATCTGTTGGTGAAGATGATGAAGATAGCACCTTGGGTGACTTTATTGAAGATCACAAAACTATCACACCAGACAAAGTAGCTTCATTACAATTATTAAAAGATCATGTTAGAGCTATTATTGGTGAACTAAGTCCTCGTGAGCAAAAGATATTGGAAATGAGGTTTGGTATTGATGATGGTGTAGCTCATACTTTAGAAGAAGTGGGCCAAGAATTTGGTGTTACTCGTGAACGTATTCGTCAGATTGAAGCAAAGGCTTTAGAAAAAATACAGAACCATGTAGATATGAAAAAACTACACGATTATTAATAAGAAATAGTATAAGATATAAAAGAACTCATCTACAGATGAGTTCTTTATTTTTCAAAAGATATAGCTTCAAATATTATATTAGATATATTGGAAATGGCCTCAGATAATACACCAGATACTTGTCCTTTAGTCATTACACAGAGTAGATATGGATTATTTGGATAATATACAATTCCACAATCGTGTAATTGACTGTATTTATCTAAAATAGAATCGTTTCCGTATACATCACCTTTGCTGCCAAATTTATGAGAAACAGTAATATCATCAGGTAGTTGTTTGGTTATACCTTCATTAAAAGTACTACTAGATAATATATTTAATATATATTCAGAATTTTCTCTGTTTAAGAATGAAGAATTGTATAACATTCTAAAAATACTACTATAGTATTTAACTTGCATATAGTAAGTATTGTTTATGTCTAATTTTACTCCCGGAGCTATTGTTTCATAGATAGATATTTCATTATTCCTTCGTTCTAATTGTACTTCTTCTAAGCCAAGATCATTATATACTTTTCTAATAAATTTATAGTCTATATTTTTAAACAGCATACATTCTGCATCATTATTCGATTGAGTTAACAGCTTTTCTAATAAATAACGTACTGTATAGTTTTGACCATTTACTAATTCATCTTGAGGTTCAAATAATTGAGGTCTATGCGGACACTCATTACTATCTAAGGTAATTTCTTTATCTAAAATTCCAGGTGTTGCTTCAGATAGCTTTAAGTAAGCGATAGCAAGTGGTATTTTATTTAAACTAGCGCCTGAAAAGTGCAGGTCTTTATTAATAGTGAACCACGGTCCATTATTCAAGTTACGGTAATAAACAGAGGCTTGTATATCTAATTTATCTATTACATCATTTTCTATTTTTTCTATAATATCCTTCTCGACAGATGTAATTACTGGATCATTATCTTCCTGACAGTCTAAATAAAGGGCTAATATATTGATAGCCGCTTTCACGTACTTCTTTGTTCTGTAAACTCGGGTTTATGATTAACAAAGTTGTTAAAATACCTGCTGTGAATAATAAAATACCAATAATTAAATGCAAAAAAACAACCCCAGATTGAGATTCTTTAGTAAATAAGTCTAATGCTCTTTTTTTCAATTTGTTAGTCTAATACTGAATAAGATAATTATATATTAATTTTAGGTAAATGTCTGTAGGTTAAAAATGGTGTAAAAAAGCTAATATATTCCGTGTAATATTATTTGTTTTGTCATTTACCCCTTGATTTCTTTAAAATATTGTATTATACTGTCTCAGAGTTAATTTAATATATTCCGCGGTAGCTCAGTGGTAGAGCAGTTGGCTGTTAACCAATTGGTCGTCGGTTCGAGTCCGACCCGCGGAGCCATCAAGAAATTCTTGTTAATAGCAAGAGTTTTTTGTTTACATTTTATTAAATCTATGTGATTATGTGTGTATGAATATACAGAGTATAGAAAAGATATTAGCAAATGAACCAAAATATAGACTAAAGCAGGTGAAACAAGCTGTCTATGTTAATTTTGTATCTAATTGGGATGAGGCTACAGTCTTGTCTAAAGATTTAAGAGTAAAGTTAAATAAAGAAGCGCCTTTAGATATTCAGAGCGAGGTCTATGAGAGTTCTAGCGGTAATTCAAACAAAGTTTTAATAACCTTAGAAGACGGTCTGGTTGTTGAGACTGTTTTAATGAAACATAGTGATAGTCGTAGAACGGTTTGTGTTTCTTCTCAGGTTGGTTGTCCTTTAGGTTGTTCTTTTTGCGCAACTGGTCAAATGGGGTTTAAAAGAAATTTAACAGCGGGCGAAATTGTTCAGCAGGTTTTGTTTTGGAGTAGGAAGCTAAAGAAGAATGATGAAAGAGTTTCTAACGTAGTGTTTATGGGAATGGGTGAGCCATTTCTAAATTATGATAATGTGATAGCAGCTATTCATATATTAAATGATGGCGAGGGGCTAAATATTGGTGCTCGTAGAATATCTATTTCAACAGCAGGACTGGTTGAACAGATTAGGAAGTTAGCTAAAGAAGATTTACAAGTTAATTTAGCAATATCTCTACACGCCCCTAATGATAAATTAAGAACAGAGTTGATGGCTGTTAATGCTAAGGTTTCATTAAGAAGGTTGCTTAAGGCAGTAGATGATTATATATCTGAAACAAATAGAAAAGTAATGTTTGAGTATTTATTGATCGATGGAGTAAATGATAGTAAAGAAGAAGCTGAACAGCTTGCTCAGCTTATGAATAAGCCTTTACACATGGTTAACCTTATTCCTTTTAATCCTACACAGAAGTACAGGCCATCATCTAAAAAGGCAATTGCTAAGTTTAAGGAAGTGTTAGAAAGTTTTGGTATAGAAGTTAGCCAACGTTATGGTTATGGTGGAGATATTAAAGCAGCGTGCGGTCAATTAGCGGGTAAGAGATAGTTTGTTAATTAATGTGTTTTTTATTGACACAAAAAGATATTAGTGTTAAGTTGTGTCATTCAACAGTTGTTTGAAAATAACAAAGGAGGATAATAAAATGAGAGATGATGGCTTTTTGATAGTGATGATATGGTTTTTACTTGTTGTTGTTCCTCTCTTCATGGTTGAGAATAACAATAATGATACGCATGTTCAGGAAGAAGTGCCAGTTGAGGTGGTTGAATCAGGGCCAGTGGTTATTGAAACTGTTCTATCTGCAGTAAAGGTGGAATATGAAATTCAATACGGATCATTTTACACAGGAGATCAGACATTGATTTTTCACCGTGGTAGTAGTGAAATTAAGGCCAAAGAAGGTTATGGTATTGGTTATGGAGGTTTACCTATCACTAGTTATGGTTGGCCTGTTCATTCGGAGTTTGTTTTCGAATTAGGAGATAGTGAAGCAACTTTGTTCATTGCTTGTGCTGGTCCAATAGCCAATGAACCATACCAACCCAACGGTCTTTTTAGGGCTCCAGGCGCTGCCAATGCTATTCTCATGGATATAGATCTTAAGTCCAATGAGGATGGTAGTATTTTTGTTAAAGCAAAACCTACACCCATCTGATTTTATTTATTTTATTTAGACAAAGGAAAAGACCACTCGGTTGAGTGGTCTTTTTTTTGTTCATTTTCTTAACAAGCCATTGATGATGTTGAGCAAGTCCTTAATATCATATGGTTTGATAAGACTTGCAGAACAACCAAGTTCTTCTAGTTTTTTCTGATTATGCTCGTTGATTACGCAGGATATGCACACAATGGGTATATCTTTAAATTGCGTACTATTACGAATGCCACGAATTAGGTTAAAACCAGACTCAAGTGGCAACATAATTGCAGTAGTAACCAGATCAACTTGTTCTTTTAGTAGGATTTCTCTGGCCTCATCTGCGTCTCTTGCCAACAATACCTTGTATCCGCCTTGTTCGAGTAAAAGTTTTTCAAGCTTTTGCTGAACAGTGTCGTTTTCAACAACCATTATGGTTTGTGTTTTTGGTGTATTCATTACACCCCCCCTCCCATTTGTTTAATGTGCGTTTAAGAATAGAATAATATACACTATTATTCTTTATTTGTCAATATTATTGATTTATTAGTTTTTTAACACTATTAATTAGTGTTTGGTCTGGTATGTAAGAATAAAGCTGGTCTGTCCAATCTTCATCATTAATATCAATGGTTGGGTCAACGCCCCTGCCTTCTATTGGTTGATTATCATCTCTTAGAGTAATACTGTTCACTAAAAACATCTTATATGTTTCTTCATCTGTTATTTGGTTGTCTATATCATAGACTGCTTCAATTGTACCCCAGCCTTTAGATTTTGTTCCGACCAGTACACCAACATTATATTTCTTTAAAACAGCGGACATAACTTCAGCAGATGATTGGCCTAGCTCATCTTGTAGTATTACTACTTTTTTATACCTAACTAAACTAGGCAACCAACCAACCTTTGTTTTAACTGGTTCGTATTCACCTTGGTGGTATGTTTCGTAAGCATATTGGTTTGGCCCAATAAATGGCCCCAAAAAATATGGCATTAAATCTACTGCTCCACCAATATTTCCTCTTAAGTCTAAAATTAAAGTATCTAATAGATTGTATTTATCATATTCATTAGCTACTTGTTGTAATTCCGTAAAGCTAGTAGGGGACATCTTTTTAATTTTCATATGGAGAATATTATTAGATAATATTTCTCCATAAACAGTAGCTTCTACACCTGAGTTATTATACATATCTCTAGAACTGTCTTGGGTAAGTGTTTCTTCAGCCCTGGTGATAGTAGCTAGCTTTGCTTGGGCTGCCTGTCTTTCTTCATCAGTTTTAGTATTGTCTGTAATTATATTATTTAACGCAGTTGTTTTTTCTTCAGCCGCTGCTTGAATATCTTCTCTACTAGCATCTTCTGTTACTTCAAGTTCATCGTACAGATTAGTATCTGGGTCAATATTTTTTACATTATTCCATAGTTCAGTTTCTTTTTGGGTTGTGTATAGTCCACTTCTACCGATTGGTTGCAGATTGTATAAAACAATAGTTGCTACATTTATGGTAAAATCTTTTTTATCTTCTTCTGTTTCAATATTATCTATAATTTGTTTCATCATAGACCTCATGCCAACCTTATCATTATTAATAGTTACCTCGGTCTTTTTTTCTAGTTTCTCTGCAGCTTGTTTGTATAGATTAAATAGGTCTTCATCAGTTATTACTTCCCAATAATTTTCTTGTATTTTTTCATAAATCTCAGATAAGAAATCTACATATTTATTTTCATTAGAAGTATTTATTACTTCATCGCTTTTAAAATCTACATTTTTGTATACAGCTAATCCAATAGTAATAATGGCTAACACTAAAACACTCCAACCTATGAGGGAGAGTATTTTTTGAGAAAGGTTTATACTTTGGTGTAGTCTTTTCATTAGGTATAGTATAATATAAAAGTAGTATTAAATCTATTGTATGGAGTGTAAATTACTCACATTATGTATGTTAAGAGAGGGGGATAAACTTCTTTTAGGTATGAAAAAAAGAGGTTTTGGTGAAGGCTGGTATAATGGTTTTGGTGGTAAACTAGAAGAAGGTGAAAGTTTAGAAGAAGCTGCTTTCAGAGAAATGAAGGAAGAATCTGGTGTTAAGGCAAAGAATTTAAGAAAGACGGGTGTGTTAAAGTTTGACTTTGTTGATAATAGAGAACGTTTAGAAGTACATGTTTTTCATGTTACAGAGTATGAGGGTGAACCAATAGAATCTGAAGAAATGAAACCAGAATGGTTTCATGTAGATGAAATACCTTTTAATAAAATGTGGCCCGATGACATCCATTGGTTACCATTGTTTTTAGAAGGTCATTTATTTGAAGGTGTTTTTTCTTTTGATAAAGATCACAAAATGCTTTCACACAATGTTAAAAAAGTAGATAGTTTAAATTAATGGATATTGTTAATACAATCAAAGAGGGTGGAGTTGTAGTTCTGCCAACAGACACGCTGTATGGTTTACATGCAAGTGTTTTTAAAAAACAAGCTGTTAATAATATTTATGAACTTAAAAAAAGAACTTTAAGTAAGCCGTTAATAATACTAATTAGTTCTTGGGAAGATTTAGATAAGTTAAATGTTAAGATAAGTGATAATATAAAAGAGAAGTTAAATAAATGGTGGCCAGGATCTTTAAGTGTCATACTTTCTTGTAATGACAATTCTTTAGAATATTTACATCGTGGCACTAATAGTTTAGCTATACGTTGGCCAGATTATCCATTGTTAAATAATATTCTTAAACAAACAGGTCCGCTTGTTTCGACTACTGTTAATCTTGAGGGAGAAAAGCCAGCAGAATCTATTACAGAAGCTAAGGAATTATTTGGAGATAAAGTGAATGCTTATTTAGATGATGGTGAAAGATCTGGCACCCATTCAACTTTAATTAAAGTAAATGGAGACGACATTGAAGTTTTAAGAGAGGGGGTTGTTAAAATATGATTCAACGATTAACAAATATAGATATAATAAAATTTTTATCAATTATCATCATGGTAATTGATCATATGATTTTAACATCTATAGACCAGACAGCAAATGTAGCTCAAGTAGTTTTCTTTACTTTTGTTCCGCTTTGTCAGATGGGATTTTTATTCTCTTCTGGTTATTTGATGGCCTATTCTTTTAATAAACAAAAGTTTAATAAATATATATACAGAATAGCATTGTTTGTTATCCTTTTTATTTTAATGACAGTGCTATCTGGTGAAAAGTTTATAGCTTCTGGTTCAATACTTTTAAACTTTGCTATAAGCATAGCTATTAGTTTATTTTTCCTTTACAGAGATAAAGTTAAGGATTTGTTTAATTTTGTAATTATATTATTTGGCCTTAATATTTTATTTCAACTATTTACTATGAATGGAATAACAGTTCTTAATGATATTATGGCTAATTATCCTTATCCAGTTAATTCTTTTTCATTGTATTTCTTTATGGGGGTAATTTTGTTCAGTTATAAAAATGAAGTTAGAACCTGGTTTAAGGGTGTTTTACCAACACTCATAACAACTATATTATTAATAGGCTATCCCTTTATATATGCTTATGGCATATATATTAATAAATATAGTTTTTACCAACATCTACCATTGTTAATTCTAGCTAGCGCTTTTATTGGGTTATATTTTTTCTATAAATGGGAGAATGTTAAAATACCAAATATTATACATAAGCCAATAATAAAAATAGCAGATGCACTATTATACATCTACGTTATTCATTACATTGCCTTATTTGGTTTTATAAAAGATTATAATCTACCGTGGTGGTTATTAATTATAACCGTTATTCTTATTATAATCTTATCTATTTACTTAAAGAAAGTAGTTTACTATATTAAAAAACTTTATCTAAAAGTTTAGCAAATATTTTATTATTATCATCACCGTAATTATTTTCAGAGAATTGTCTAGCGCTTACTGCTAGATTTTTTTTGTTTATCAAACAGTAATCTATACAATTAAGTAGAGCAGGACTGTCTATGTTCTGTAGCAATAGGTTTTTATTAAATGCATTAATAATCTCTGGGGTAGCACCAATATTTGTTCCAATAACTGGCAATGAAGCAGCAAGTGATTCAACGGTTGCTAAACCAAAACCCTCATAGGCTAGGGTTGGTAGTATGAATATATCTGCTAATTGTAAATATTTAATTAAAGTAGTTTCTGGAAGTCTACCTAATAATATTACTTTACCACCTAGATTATTTTTTTTAATTAAGATATTTAAATTTTCTTTTAAATAACCATTGCCAATAATTAATAACTTAAAAGTTTTATGTTTTTTAATAATGGCTGGAATAGATTTTATTAACCACTCAAGTCCCATTCTTGGAACCAATCTTCTAACAGTAATTGCAATAACATCTTTTGAGTTAACATTAAATTCTTCTCTTAGCTTATTTTTATCTTCTGCTGGTAAGAATTTATTCAGCTCAAGAATATATGGCACTCTTTGTATTTTACTACCGATCCTTGGGTATAGTTTTTTTATAATATTGTCTGAAAAATTAGATAGGCTCCAGATTTGTTTAGCTTTTATTAATAATTTGTTTTCTATTCTTTTTGTATAGTAAACAAAGTATGGTTTAAATATTCTACCTAATAGTTTATGCCTACTTTCAATATCCATACCTTGCCATTTTGTTTCTAAAGCAGTAGAAGCATGAAACATATATATGTAAGGAATATTCTTTTTTAAATTAAGAAAAGCTTTACCAATATATGGGTGGTGAATAATTACTAGGTCGTAATTATTATTGGCTATCTGTTTAGCTATTATTTGTTTGCCTTGTTTTAAGTCAGATAAACTTTTGCTGTTTGTGTTTATATAGCTAATTATTTGTATATTATTTACAAATTTTGTTTCTTCAACATCTGATCCGGTAACAATGCTTACATTATATTTTAAAGATGCTAAAGATTTAGCTTGTTGCCAAGCTACTTTAGCAGATCCACCGATTCTGTCTGGGTATAATTCTTGAGTTAAAATTAGTATATTTCTCATAAATTGAATGTATCCTATTTTTCCACATTTGACAAATGATAGATAGCTGCTAATATACGTATTACCAATGGAGGACAATTGTCCTTCTTTTGTATTGTTCTTTTGCAAGCAGGGTGCGTAGCTCAGTTGGTAGAGCGCTTCATTGAAGTCTGAAAGGTTTTTTTCCGATCGAATATTCTGCAACGCTATTTAGACATGTGTGTGTAGCTCAACATCTTGACCAGAGCAGCAGTTTCCAAAAACTGTAGTACGCAGGGTAGAGGCCTGCCACATACGTTGGCTGAAAAGTTGAATAGTTCGTTTAGGAAGAAGGTATAACCTTAGGATGTGAAGTGGTCGCTGGTTCGAATCCGGTCGCACCCACAATGTATTAAAAAGGCGAGTGTAGCTCAGCTGGGAGAGCGTCTAGTTAAGCTCAAACTAGGAGGTCGGTGGTTCGAGTCCGCTCACTCGCTCAATGTTTGTTCTATTAACAGTGGGCGTAGCTCAATGGTAGAGCGTCAGCTTGGTAAGCTGAAGGTTGGCGGTTCAACCCCGTCCGCCCGCTCAAATCGGGAGATGGAGCAGCTTGGTAGCTCGCTGGGCTCATAACCCAGAGGTCGTTGGTTCAAATCCAACTCTCCCTACAATGAAGAGATGGTGTTAAACACTATCTCTTTTCATTTTAAATCTAAATGGATTATAATGTAGATATGAAAAAGTATATATTATTATTTTTACTTTTAATTCTGCCAACCATTGCGAATGCAACACCTGTTGCAGACGAAAGTTTTGATTCTGACATATTCAAAGCAGAAGTTGTTAGTGTTATAGAGGAAGATGTTAAAGACGTTGGAGACGGTTTTTCTTTAATACAGCAAGAAATTTTATTAATTGGTTTAGAAGGTGATTGGCTTGGAAAAGAATTTAAGGTTAATACTATAAATGACATTGAAGTTTTGGCGTCAAAGCGGTATGGGGTGGGGGATAAAGTATTGGTAAATCATAGTATTGATTACGAAGGAGAGGATAGTTTTTATATTATAGATAATATTAGGTTTAATGCATTATCATTAATTTTTTTATTGTTTATTGTAGCAATTATAGTTGTGGGCAGGTGGAAGGGTTTAAGGTCTATTATATCTTTAGTGTTTAGTTTTTTAGTAATTTTTTATTTTATTATTCCGAATATTTTTAACGGTTATAATCCTGTTGTTATTGCCCTCGTTGGCGGTTTAATAATGACACCCCTTATTGTATATTTTACAGAGGGGCTGAATAACAGGTCGCATGCAGCAGTTATAAGCATATATGCTAGCTTGTTTGTCACGGGTATTTTATCTTGGTTCTTTATTAAGATTAGTCACCTTGTAGGTATTAGTGAAGAGATGATGTTTTTGGTTGGTAGTAGTCATGTAGTTGATTTTAGGGGCTTGTTATTAGCTGGGATGATAATTGGATCTTTAGGTGTCTTAGATGATTTAGTTGTTAGTCAAATTAGTGCAGTGGAAGAAATGTCATCGCTGGATAAAAAAATGAATAATAAAGAATTGTATAATAAAGCAAGTAGGGTCGGTGTCTCACATTTAGGATCTATGACAAATACTTTGTTTCTAGCATATGCTGGTGTAAGTTTGCCCTTACTGCTCTTGTTTTATATTAAACAGCCTCCGTTTATGACTGTGGGGGAAGTTATAAATTCGGAGTTAATTGCAACGGAAATAATTAGAACTCTAGTTGGTAGTATTGGATTAATATTAGCCATGCCTATATCAACTATATTAGCAATTAAATTTTTTAGGAGAAATGATTAATTTAGCTGGAATAAAAAACATTGCTGTGGTTGGAGCCTCTGCTAATCCAGATAAGTTTGGTAATAAAATAGTAGCTAATTTAAAGGCTAGGGGATTTAATGTTTATCCAGTTAATCCTAAGTCTGAAATAATTTTGGGTTTAAGAACGTATAATGGTATAGAGGAATTACCAAGAGAGGTAGAATTATTAGATATTGTGACGCCCCCACTTATTACTTTGAAAATTTTGCAAGCTGCAAAAGAATTAGGTTTTAATAAGGTTTGGATACAACCAGGTGCTGAATCTGAAGAAGTATTAGAATATTTAAAGAAGAATAACTTTGATTATATAGCTCAAGCCTGCATAATGGTTTAAGTGAATTTTCCACAAAAAAGCAGATGTTTACCTGTTTTTTTATTTGCTATATAATAATAACCACTTGTGTATAAAAAATGATAAAAATTAAAGATTTAACAAAGAAATATGGTGATCTGGCTGCTGTAGACAATATCTCCCTAGAAATCAAAGAGGGGGAGATTTTAGGCTTTCTAGGGCCTAATGGTGCTGGTAAGACAACCACTATGAAGATATTAACTGGCTTTATGGCTCCAACCACAGGTTCTGTTGAATTTGATAACTTAGATATTATTGAAGATAGTATTGCTATTCGTGAAAAGATTGGTTATTTACCAGAGAATAATCCTTTGTATGAAGATATGAAGGTGTATGAGTATTTAGCTTTTATGGGAAGAGTTCGTGGTATGAAAAGAGATAGATTGTTAAAGAGAATGAAGGAGATGATTAAATTAGCAGGACTTGAGGCGGTTTTGAAAAAACCAATTATGGAATTGTCTAAAGGTTATAGACAACGTGTTGGGCTTGCTCAAGCTATGCTTCACGATCCAGAGATATTAATACTTGATGAACCTACATCTGGTCTTGATCCTAATCAAATTGTTGAAATTAGAAGTTTAATTAAAAAGTTAGGTGAGCAAAAGACTGTTGTTTTATGTTCACATATTATGCAAGAAGTACAAGCTACTTGTGATAGGGTGATTATTATTAGTAATGGTAAAATTGTTGGACAGGGAACGCCTGACGAATTAACAGCTGGTGCTACTGGTAATGATTCTATGTATGTAAAGATTAAAGGTAATAAAGATTCTGTTTTAGAAAAAGTTGGTAAGTTGGAAAATGTGTTAAATATTACTTTGGCAGATAAAGAGTCAGAAGATATTAGAGGTTACAAGCTTTCTATTACAGCTGGAGGAGATATACGTGAAGAGTTATTTAAACTAGCAATAGATAATAATTGGTCAATATTGGAGTCAAAGAAAGAGGCTGCATCTTTAGAAGATGTATTTAGAAAATTAACTAAGAATGAATAATGAGGTGGCAGACTATAAAATCTATATTTAAGAAAGAGTTTATTAGCTATTTTAATTCGCCAATAGCCTATATATTTATTGGTGTGTTTTTAATTGTTTCAATGTGGCTTTTCTTTCAAGATTTCTTTTTGATGGGACAAGCTACTATGCGTGGTTATCTTTCATTGTTACCATGGATATTTTTATTCTTAACACCAGCTATTACCATGAGACTTTGGTCTGAAGAAAAAAGATCAGGTACTATTGAAATATTATTAACCTTACCAGTTAAAGATAGTGAAGTGGTGTTGGGTAAGTTTTTATCTAGCTTAGCATTTTTAGCAGTTAATTTATTATTATCTTTAACATTGCCTATTACTATAGCTATCTTAGGTTCACTTGATTTAGGACCAGTAATTGGTGGTTATCTAGGAGCTTTATTCCTGGGCGCTGCTTATTTAGCATTGGGTCTATATATTTCATCTTTAACTAGAAACCAAATAGTTGCTTTCTTACTCGCTGTTGTTGCTAGTTTTATATTCTTCATCATTGGTAGCAATATGGTAGTAGATAGTGTTAGCTTGTGGTTGGCTAAACTTTTAAGCTTTATTGGCCTTGGTTCACACTTTGCTAATATTGCTAAAGGAGTACTTGATTCAAGAGATATTATATATTATGTAACCTTTATTGCTTTTTTCCTATTTTTAAATATTCGAGCATTGTCAGCTAGACATTGGAAATAATATGAAGTTTAATAAAAAACAATTCTATAGAGCTAGTAATACGATGCAGATTATAATTGTATTAGGTATTCTAATTGTAGTTAATGTTTTGTCTGTCTTTTTAAATGTTCGTTTAGATATGACTGAGGGTAAAGATTTTTCTATCTCTAAAACTACAAAAGATATTGTAAAGAATTTAGATGATATTGTTACAGTCAATGCATATTTTACAAAAGATTTACCGGGTAGACTTATTCCTTTAAGGCAGCAGGTGGAAGATATATTAGATGAGTATACAAATTATTCAAATAATAAAATAAACGTTAATTTTATTGATCCAGCTGGAGATCAAGATTTAGAGCAAGAAGTTATGAGTTTGGGTATTCCACCTTTACAGTTTTCTACTGTAGAGCAGGATAAGTATGAGGTTGCTAGTGGTTATCTAGGTATGGCTATTTTATTTGAAGATAAAAAAGAAATTATTCCAGTTGTTGAAAATACTTTAACGTTAGAATATGAGTTAACTAATGCTATAAAAAAGGTTACTAGTGATGAAAAGTTGACAGTAGCTTTTGCTACAGGTCATGGTGAATGGTCTAAAGATACAGATTATACTGCAGTAGCAGAATATTTAGCAAAACAATATGATGTCGTTGAACAAGATTTAAGTAGTGGAGAGTTTGTTGCAGATAATATTAAAACATTAATTATTGCTGGACCAAAAACTTCATTTACAGATCAAGATTTATACATAATAGATCAATTCGTAATGAGAGGTGGTAGTGTCCTAGCACTACTTGATGGTACAGAGTTGGGAGATAATTTACAGGTTACACCATTAAGAACAGGACTTGAAAATTTGTTACAAAACTATGGTATGAAAGTTAATACAGATTTAGTATTGGATGTTTCTAATGGCATGGCTAGTTTTTCATCTGGCTATGTTCAATTTATGACACAGTATCCATTTTTTGTTAAATCAGTTAGTAAATATATGAATCCAGATTCTGTCTTGGTAAATCGTTTAGAGTCAGTTATGTTCCCTTGGGTAAGTTCAGTTGAGGTAATGAGTGATTCAAGCGAAACAACTTCTGTTTTTGATCTTGTTAGAACAACTGAACAAGCTTGGGATCAGGCAGAGAACTATAATTTAGATCCACAACAAAGATTTTCTGCTCCAGATGCAGAAAGATCTCAATATACTTTAGCTGCTGCAAAGTTTGGTGCTTTTAGTAGCTATTTTAGTAGTAGGGATGTTCCTGTAATAGAAGATCAGTCTATAGAAAATATTTCTAGTAGTGCAGATTCAAGATTAATAGTAGTTGGTGATGCAGACTTTGCTAAGGATTCTTTCTTAAGACAGAATTCAGAGAATTTAGTTTTCTTCTCTAACTTAGTAGATGGATTATCTCAAGATATGGATTTAATAATGATTAGATCTAAATCTGTAACAGATAGGCCATTAAAGGAATTATCTTTTGCTATGAAGCAATTAGTTAAATATATCAATATATTATTACCAACTCTAATAGTAGTAATATATGGATTTATTAGATCATATATTCGCAGAAAGGAAGCAAGTAGAGATGTTATCTAAAATAGATAAAAAAAAGAATGTTGTTAAAACCAATATTATTTTAGGAGCAGTATTGGTTGTTTTAATTATAGTCGTTAGTATTGTTATGCTATTTGTTAATTTATCTGGATCAGATAAATCATTAAGTGGTTTAGATAAAAAAGTAGATAGTATTGAAATAACCAACAGTGAAGAAACAAATATTCTATTATTACAATCTGGACAATGGGTATTAGGTAATTATAACAACCAGCCAGTGAAGCAAGAAAACGTTATAGATATATTTTCAACTTTAAACACATTAGAAATTGGTAATATTGTTTCCAGTAATCCAGATAAGCAATCTGTTTACCAAGTAGATGATAGTGGTATCAAGGTCGTGATGAAAAATGGAGATAAGGTTGTTGAAGAGTTTGTTGTCGGTAAGAATGGTCCGTCATGGCCAAGTTCATATATTCGTTTCTCAGGAAATAACGATGTATATCTAGTACGTCAAATGTTACCACAAATCTTTGGTCTCAAAGAATGGAGAGAACTTACCATTGCTCAAATTAATAGTGGTTTAATTAAGGGGTTAAAATGGAGTAATGGTTTAGAGGTTGTTAAGGAGGATACGGGTTGGAAAGTTGTTAATCCAGAAGAATTTGTAGTTGATGAAACTAAATTAAAATCAGTTTTAGATAATCTAAGTAATTTAGAAGCAATAGATATTGCAGATATTAGGGCTTGGGATTTAAATGGTCAGGATGCAGATTTTATTTTAGAGGTTGTAACAGATGGTGTTAATTATAAGATTGCATATTACAGACACGATAGAGAAGAAGGAGATTATGATTATTACACAGTTAAAGAAGGGGATGATAATGTTTATGTTCTAACAAAATATATTGCTGAGAATATGAATAAAGAGGTTAAATTCTTAAAAGATTAGTTTGTTTATATATTATAATTAATTAATCGGGGTTACCCGGTTTTTTTATTGACTTTTACCGTATAATATATTAATTTGAAGTTATGTTTAGCTTTAGAAAAAAGAAGAAAAGTAATAAATTAACAATCATGCTAGGAATAGTTGTTGTTCTATTTGTTTTGCTTTTCTATAGCTTGTGGACATTGCGTTATGTGGTGTGGCAATTAGATGATTTGGGTGATGTAGTTGTTTCAATGGCTGAAGATTTTAATGAAACAAGCCCAGAGCTTAAGTCTGAGAAATTAATGGTTGCCATGGCCATTATTGAAGACATTCAGGGTCAGTTAGATAGACTAAGATTTGTTCGCTTAGCTCCTGTTTTAAGGGGAATGTATTATGATATACAAGATAGTTTTGATCAGGTTGGACAGATATTTTTCTACCTTAATAAATTAAATACAGAATTAGCAGATGTATATGGAGATAAATTATCTGAAAAAACATTAGCTTCATATTTTTTACAAGTAGATGAGGAAGAGTTAAATAATAAGATAAAAAGCATATCTTCAATACTTACCAATATGGAAGATAATTTAACTGTTCTAAGTAAGGATGTAGATAGTTTAAGTAACACGTGGTTATTAAAGTCTCAGAAAGAAACAATGTTAAAAATGAGTTCTGGAGTAAATGAATTTGCATCTATATTAAGTAAGGTTAATGAGCTAATTGATATCGCGCCCGAGCTATTAGGTTATCCAGATGAAATGAATTATCTATTACTATTACAGAACAACCATGAAATGAGAGCAACTGGAGGATTTATTGGTAATTATGGAATTCTAACAGTGCACAATGGACGTGTTAAAAATATTTTTATAGACGATATTTATCATTTGGACAGTGAAATAATAGGTGAGTTAGAAATTGAACCACCATCACCTATACGAGAATATTTAAATGTTAAGTATTGGTATATGCGAGATAGTAACTGGTCTCCAGATTTTCCAACCGCTGCCAGAAAAGCTATTGAGTTCTATAATCTAGAAGGTGGTAGTGAAACTATTGATGGTGTAATGGCAATATCACCAGATGTTATTAGCGATTTACTTGATGTTACGGGAGACATATTAATTTCAGATGTTCTATATGAATCAGATAATTTTACAAATATATTACAGTATGAGGTAGAACAAAATTATGAGGCTAGAGGTGTAAGTCATTGGGATCGTAAAGACATTATTTCAGACATTGCTAATACTATGATTGAGAATTTATCTAGCTTGCCTTTAGAAAAAATATTTAAAATTGTAGATGTAATATACGATAATTTGGATAGTAAAGATATACAGATATATTCTTTAGCAAATGATACTCAAAAATATTTAAATGAAAAGAATTGGTCTGGTAGATTAATATCTACAGATAAAGATTATCTAATGGTGGTAGATAGTAATATGGCAGCGTATAAAACAAATCAGTATGTAGACAGATCTATAGACTATTATGTGCAGAAAGTAAAAAATCCTGTTGGTGAAGATTATGCTATAGCTACAGTTAAAATTAAATATGATCATTCGGGAGATTTTTCTTGGGATACAACCAGATACAGAACATACACCAGAATATATGTGCCGAAAGGATCTATTTTAATTTCTTGGGATGGAGCTATGGCTGATGATAGAACAACAGAACCTGGGAATATAGATATATCTCAAGAACAAGATAAAACAGTATATGGAACATTTATTGCTATTGAGCCTGGTGAAACGGGTGAGCTAACTATGCAGTATAGATTACCAGATAGTGTATTAAAAAATTATACTTTCACTTACCAAAGACAATCTGGTATGGAAGATAATTTATCTACTTCTTTATTTAATAGGAAGTCATCACATATGCCTGTTGAGTCAGATATTGAGATTAGATTATAATCTTTGATTAACTCTTGACAAAAACGTAATAATAGTGTTAATATAATCCTTCAGATTATAAGTTTTTTAGTATTATTATGATATATATAAAAAGGCTAAGATTACACAAAAATTTAATATATAAAATAACCTTATCCATTATTGTGGTTACGGTTGTGATTTCACTATTCATGCCCCAGCAATACCGTGCTCAGGCTAAGCTATTGGTAATTCAACATCAATCACAATCTTTAGATGCATATCTTGCGGCCAAGTCAGCAGAAAAGGTTGGTAAAGTCTTATCTGAAGTTGTGTATAGTAGTTCTTTTTTTGATGAAGTTTGGCAAGCAGGATTCAATATTGGAACAGACTGGGGAGAGACCCCCAGAGATAGACGTAAGATATGGAAAAAAAGAGTCAGTTTAAATCCTATACCGCAAACATCTTTAATTGAAATTAATACTTATCATACAGATAGAGTTAGTGTTGAACAACTAGCTCAGGCAATGATTTATGTATTAGTTGAAAGAGGTTCGCAATATCATGGTGGTGGCGATCAGGTTCAAATAAAATTAGTCGACAAACCGATTGTATCAAATTATCCGGTTAGACCGAATTTGTTACTTAATGCCCTAGCTGCATTATTAATTGGTTTGGTGATTAGTTTCATATATGTTTATCTGAAACCAGATAAAGATAATATGAAAGTGGATGATAATTCTACATACACACCAGAAGGTGGTATGGTAGAAGAGATTCGTTCAAACAGTTATCTAACACCAAAGCGGTAATTTAAACACGATCGTTGAAAACAAAATAAGGGGAGTTAACATGAAACACTTACTCGTGACCGTGTTGCTAACAGCAACGGTTTTTGCTCAAACTCCAGATATTATTCTGGAAGGTTTTTCCTGGCCAGAACAGGTTAGAAAGGAAATGACAGTACGTTCAAGTCAACAGGCCCAAACAATCGTTTTGCATGAGCAACAACTGGCATATGGAGGTTACAGTCTGGTGGATCAGAATTTCCATGAGAATGTAATTCTTCCAGTCGGTTCCAAACTGAATGTTTGGAGATATGATTTAGAAGATGAATCATATTACCTTATGCAGACAAAGAATGGTTGGTACTGGGTGACCACTGCAGACCTATACCCCTCTCAAGAGAGTAGGGGGCCTAGTTTTGTAATTGAGAACCTTGAGTGGAATCAAAAATTCAGCTATTGGAGCGCAGATTATGGCGATCGAATAGCTGGTTCACGCTATAGCTTATTCGTAGATAAGAAATTATCTTGGATTGGTAATGGTGGAGATTTTGATCTATCTCCGGGTGCTGGTTTTAGCATGCGCTATAGACCAGATTCAGAGATTCGATCACAGGCTGAACAAATTCCCATGTATTTAGTGCGTTTAGCATTGAATGCGAATAAGAGTTTGTTTCAGTCAGATTGGTTAAGATTCCAATGGTACGCTTCAGGAAGCTATTACATGCCAATAGAGAGTCGTTTTGACGATACTTGGGATGTGTACAGCAAATTCTCGTGGCGACTACCAACTCTTTTGAGTAGTAACCTCAGATTGAATTTTACCTACTACGGTTCAGAGCCGGTTTCCAAGGAGTGGGAGTATTCTGAAGGTAAGGTGCAGCTATTGTACTCTTACGAAAATCTACCCATATATATTGGGTGGGTGCCATATACTTCTGCAAATTGGAGAAATACCGATGGTTGGGTAACGCACAGTGAGGCAAAGGACAACAACTTTGTTATCGGTGTAGAATCCAGCAAGGTATGGTTCGAGTTAAACTTCGGAACTTATCACAAGAAATCTGGCATGGAGCCGGAGATCAGCCATGAAGGTGACGAAAGACATTTGTCGTTTTCAGTTGGCACCAAACGCTAAGGAGGAAATATGAAAGTAAAAATGAGCTTAGTGCTCATGTCGTTGTTGGTGCTGATTGGCTGTTCCAAGTTTTGGGAAGACAGTCTAACTGCACCGACAAGCACGTATAATCTGGGTAATTCTCAGATTACAGCGATAGTTTTGGGTAAGACTGCTGCTGATACCGCAAATTTTAAATCAAATATGTGGTTGAAGAGCGACAGTTCTGGCACGGAATATCGTGAGGTGCAGTTTTCCGACATATTGCGGATTACTACAATGGTGAGTGAACAGCTCTACAAGAGTAGGGTCAGCTATAACGGAATTGTACCTTTTGCGGGATTTACCATTGCTGGTGTTGAACCAACATATTGGACTATTGATAAGGAGCAGGGTCCCTGGTTTTGGGGAGGAATTGATCCAGAAGGAAATTTCGTTCAGGATCAAAACAACCTTGCTGATACTGTCATTATTCCAATTGAGGTTTATGCAGCCAGTGGTAATAGTTACAGTTTCAACGGTACTGGTACAGATCATGACAATAGGAATGTTCCATGGAATTCTGGTCTGAATCGTTATCGTGAGGAAATGGTAACATTACCTGGTGAGCATCGTTATGATTTTTACGGCTCCGGTATTGACTCAGTCAGAATTGGAAACACAATGATCTACGATATCAGTGGTGGATACATCAGTTTCGAAATCGTAGATTCTAATCAAGTATCTGTACTGGATGATCTGTCTGGTATGCATGAGGTCTCTTGGCAGGATACTGCATCAGCAGATTCTGTCGCGTTGATGATCTCAGATAGATTAGGGGATAGAAATTATAACCTAATCAACCAGTCTGGCAATTGGCTTCATTCAGTTGTCATGCCGTCAGATACTTTAATATTGTTGAGAGTTGAAGCTGATAACGAATTGCAAGTGACAGGTGTTAAAGTTGCTAATACAGAACTTCATCATCTGGTCATGGTAGATTCGAGTCAGTATTGGTTCGCCTTTCGTCTTGTAGATGGAGTGGTGAGTCAGGATTCAGCTAACAACTTTCCAAACCTTCAACTTTATCCCTAGGAGGGAAATATGAAAGCATGGCAAGTTGGAACATTGGTTGCTGTAGTCGCCATTTTGTTCCTAATCACAGGATTTAGTCTTCGAGGGTGTTCTTCATCTGATGAAGCCAAGTCCGAACCTCAGACTGTTACGCAGGATGAGGTGGGTAAGATGATTGCTCAGGCTATCGAGGATTTTTCGAAGGAACAGTCCAAACAGATCCAATCATTGGGTTTGTCAATCGATACCCTGGGTATACGGATAGCTGAAAACAAACCAGCTCCTGTTGCAAAACCCGCACAACATGCAAAGAAAACACCCACGAAAAAGCATGTGACGTACAAGAAGTCGACCAAGAAGAAGGCACCTGTACATCGAACGCAATCAGTGAGTGTTGATCAGTCAATGACTGAGATCTTTGCAAACAGTGAGTTTATTCCATCTCAACGCAAAACTGTTGCTGTGGCTCCTGTACAGCAACAGGTGATACGGACCAGTGCTCCTGCTGTTCAGCAAAATGCTCTGGTGAAAACACCACCACCGCCCATTGGACAACTCAAAGTTCTTGTATCTTCGGATGCAAAGCACATCTGGGGAACTGCAACGAACTGGACATCTGGCCAGGTAAGGGTGAAGAAGGGAATTGCTTATATCCCAGCTCGCACGGGTAATAGACTGTACATCAATGGTGATCTGAAAGATAAGACCTACCTTGATGCTCAGGAAATTACCTTGGTTGCACCAAACGGAAGTCAGGTTACTCTTAATTGGAGTAATTCAGGCGTAGACGGTCCGGCAGCGAACCAGAAGAATTTGGTGTATTCGTACATGGGCGGGAATCTCAGCATTCCTTAATATCTCCCAAAACAAAACAACGACCAGTCTTAGACTAACTTTGACTGGTCGTTTTTTTATTTTAAATAATATTGACAGACATCATTTTTTATGTTTAGATATAGCTTAATCAAAGGTATTAAAAATGGAGAAAAATAGCTTAATTTTTACTAATTTACGACTAATCACAGTACTATTGTGCTTAGTTGTTTTATTATATCCATTTAACCAATTTTACTGGACTTATGGGTGGGATATAAATATACCTTATGCAGATCTGATTATTATATTATTAGGTGTTATCACGGGTATATTTTTCATAACAGATTTGTTCAAAAAAAGACTTAAACCCTTTCCAAAACAATTGTTTATTAATTTAATACCACTGGTTTTATTAATAATTACTGGAGCTTTATCTTTAACTAATGTTTGGTCAGAACAATTAGGCGCTAGTATTAAGTATTGGTGGAGGTTTGTTGGTTTCTACTATATTTTTTATTTTTTATTCATTCAGTATTTAGCAAGTAATGAAAAGAGGTTTTGGAGAATAAGTTATTGTATATATGGTCTAGGTATATTTTTATCTTTTATGGGACTTGTTTCATTTATATCTCCTGAAATACCTCAAGCCTTTCGTATGGCTGCACCACTTTCTTGGTTCGGACTTTTTCCATACGCCTCAAGTCATAATTTATTAGCAGAGAGTTTAGTTAGTATCATTTTGTTTAGTTGGCTACTTGCTTACCGTTATCAATCTAGAGAAATTAGTAAGTGGTTATATTTAGGAATAGCTTTTATGATTGGCATCACAGTTTTAACTTTTTCTAGAACAGGTTGGTTAGTATTATGGATTGAGTTATTTATTTTAGCAGCCATTTATTACAAAGATTATTTTATTTTGTTTATTAAAAAGTTTTGGTGGACTGGATTAGTTTTATTAGCATTACTTTCTATATATTTTATTACCTTTGGTCAGACAAATTTTGTGACCAGTTCTAATGCAGCTAGAGTAGCTATGATAGATAAAAGCTGGTCATTGTTTTTAGATCACCCAATACTTGGTAATGGCATAGGTACTTGGCAAGAGATAGTTAGTAAAGATATATATTATGTTGCAGAATTTGGACAACCATTAGAACAACATGGGATTTTATGGAAATTAATTGCTGAGCAGGGCATAGTTGGTGTAATTGTGTGGTTTGGCATGATGATATATTTTCTGTATCTTTTGTTTAAAAATTATACAAGTTTTACTAAAGATAATCCTTGGCGTTGGGGAGCTTTAATTGCTTTACTAGTTGTTTTAGGACAATTCATATTTCAATTACTAGATACAGGCTATTATTCAGCTAAAATGTGGATGCCAATGGGTCTTGCTTTTGCTCTTATGTATATTTCACAGAAATATTTAGTTAACGAAAAGTCATGAAGATATTATTAATAAACAAGTTTCACTATATTCAAGGCGGGGCAGATCGTCACTATTTAGAATTGGCAGATATCTTAAAAGCTAATGGACACGAGGTTGTATTTTTCTCAATGAAGAATGCTAATAATATTGAGTGTCAACAGTCAAAGTATTTTGTAGATTATTTAGATTTTTCTAAAGTTAAATTAGATAAGAATTTATTTAAAAAGATAGGAAGAATGTTTTGGTCAGGGAAGGCACAAAAGAATTTGCAGCAGTTAATTGATGATGAGAAGCCAGATATTGCTCATTTGCATAACATTTATCATCAGATATCTCCATCTATAATTAAGACATTAAAGAAGAATAATATACCAGTTGTTATGACTGTACATGATTATTATTTAGTAAGTCCTTTATACTCATTATTTGCTAAAGGTAAGGTGTTTAATCCAGATAAATGGAAATATTGGCAAGTCATTATTAATAGAGCAGTTAAGAATTCTTTAGCAGCCTCTGTTTTATCTAGCACTGTAAATTGGTGGCACAAGCTTAGAAGACATTATACTAAGATAGATTTGTTTATATGTCCTAGTCAATTTTTAGCTAATCATTTAAAAAAAATTTATCCTCAGGCTAATATTCATGTACTACCTAATTTTGTCAAAGAATTAGATAATGAAAATAACACTATTGGTAATTACTATATATATGCGGGTAGAATAATTGAAGAGAAGGGAGTAGATTTAATTTTGCAAGCAGCTAAAAAGTTACCAGATGTTAATTTTAGAATTGCAGGTGCAGGACCAGCTAAGGAAGAATTAGAAAAAGAGTATAAGCTTTCAAATGTTAAATGGATGGGTCAATTAAATAGTCAACAGCTATTTAAAGAACTGAGTTGTGCAAAAGCGATGATTGTTCCATCACGTTGGTATGAGAATTGTCCGCTTAGTGTTTTAGAATCACTTTCTTTAGGCATCCCTGTTATTGCTAGTAATATGGGTGGAATACCAGAAATTGTAAAGGATAAAGAGAATGGTTTGATTTTTGAAAATGATAATCCTACTGATCTTCTAGAAAAAATTAAGTTAATAGATAAAGATGATAATTTAAGAAAAAAGTTAGCAAATAATGCTAAGTTTACCTCTGCTAATTATTCGGTTAAAAATTATTACAATAAATTATATAGTTTGTATGAAAGCCTTTAAGTTTTACATTGTAATATTTATTATTTTAAGCATCTGTCTTCCTCAGATAAGTTTTGGTATTAAAGAAGATTACCCTAAATTGGCTAACTATTATTTGAAATGGCGTATTAACGACATGGACGTTAATGAACTAGCTAAGTGGGATGTACTAGTTTTAGATATGCAGAATCAATATACCAGTAATGAAGCTTTGAAGAAGATAAAGGAAATTAATCCAGATATTACATTACTGGCATATATGACTGTAGAAGAGGTGCGAGATCAGCACAGTGGAACAGATGCGGGAAATCCCTGGAGAACTCTTTATGATAAAGTTAATGGATCTAATTTATGGCTATATAGTAATTCTTCTCAAAAGTTATCTGTCTGGCAAGGTACTAGTATGATAGATATTACTAATAATGCCTGGCAAAGTTGGTTGCCTAACTTTTTAAAGAACGATATTTTAGTTAATGAATATTGGGACGGTATATTTTTGGATAATTGTTTTGATAGTATTTCTTGGATAGGTGGTAGTAGAGTTTCAGATAATAGTTGGAAAATAGCAATGAATAGTTTATTACAGAAGATAAATAATACTATTTCTTCTGAACATCTATTAGTCGTGAATAGCAGTAGTAGTTATGCTTCATATACTAATGGTAGATTGTACGAAGGTTGGCCAGAAGTATATACAGGAACATGGCAAACAAATATGAACGACTATTTGAACTTAGTAGATAAAGTTAAAGAGCCAACCACGATTATTATTAATAGTAATACTGGTAATAGTAATAACCGAACAGATTACAGAACAATGAGATTTGGTTTAACATCAGCTCTGCTAAGTGATGCGTATTTTAGCTTTGACTATGGTGATCAAGATCATGCTCAAACTTGGTGGTATGATGAGTATGACCAATACTTAGGTAAACCATTAAATGAAGCATACAATTTATTACAAGATAATAGTTATGGTTTATGGCGTAGAGATTTTGAACAAGGAAGTATATTAATTAATCCTTCATTAACTGATCATAGAATTAAATTAGGAGCAGAGTTTGAAAAGATTACTGGTGTGCAAGATCCAAGCACTAATAATGGTCAGATAGTAACCGCTGTAGATATTAAGTCTCAGGATGGTTTAATTATATTAAGAAGGTCTAAAAATATTACAGGGGCTGTATTTAGGAATGGTAGTTTTGCTAAAATCTACGATCAATATGGTAGTAAGGTAAAAAATGGATATTTTGTTTACGATAACAAAGCAGCTGGAGATAACAAAGTGGCAAGTGTGGATTTAGATTCAGACGGCAAATTAGACAAAGTGATTGCTGGTAATAATTGGATAGATATATATAATGAAGATGAGTTTGTTAAAAGGTTCTATCCATATACAGAGGGGTATAATCAGGGAATAAATTTTGCAGTTGGGGATTTAAATGGAGATGGTTGGGTAGAGATTATTACTGGCACAGAACGTGGTGGTGGTCCCCAGATTAGAATATTTAGTAGCGACGGTAGATTAATTAATCCAGGCTTTTTTGCTTATTCAGATAAGTTTAGAGGTGGAGTATCTGTTGCTGTTGCAGATATGAATAATAATGGTCAAATGGAGATTGTAGCTGGCGCTGGTTATGGCGGTGGTCCACATGTTAGGATCTTTGATGCTAGCGGTCAATTATTGAGTCCTGGTTTCATGGCTTTTGATCCTTCTTTCCGAGGGGGTGTAACCGTAGCTACTGCAGATTTAAATAATGATGGTAGAGCTGAAATAGTAACAACACCTGGTCGTGGCGGAAAGGCAGAGGTTAGAACATTTAGTATGGAAGGAGAGCTATTAAACGAATGGGCTGTTAATGAAGGAAGTAATACTTTAGGCCTAGACCTATCAATATTAGATATATCTGGTGATGGCGTGTTAGATATAGTCGCTATGACTAGAAATATATTTTCATGGTAAATATTTATGAAGTATAAATTATTACAAAATAATATTTTAAATAAAAGATTCTCAATAACTCATAATGTTGTGATTAGACCTATGCAGATGAGATATATTCGTTTGTATCACCAAAGATCTATGGCGCTTGTTTCTGACCTATTAATTATAGTTGGAGTGATGGTAATGTTTATTGCTTTAATATTTTTTTGGAATCATCCTATTACAAGTAATAGGTATATAGATTTACAGATGAATTTAAATAGCGATCAGGTTTCTGGTCAGGCAGTCAGCTATAAAATATATTGGGAGAACGATAATAGAAATAGTGTAGATGATGTATATATGAGTTTAATGCCACCAAAAGGATTTGTAATAGATGAAGTGTTAGCTAATGGTTTTACTTATCAAGAGAAAGACAATTTAATTGTAATGGGAGAGCTATTACCAGGAGCTAATGGTGAATTCGAGATTAAGGGTAAAATGTGGGTAGATATAAGTCTGGGAGCAGATTGGGATATTAGAATGTATTACAAGAATTTAGGTTTAAGACATAATAAGACATTACAAAAAAATATCACATATAGCGAATCATTATTAGATAGCAACATCTCAACTTTAGAAAAGGTATATTTGAATAATTACTTTCCAATTAATATTAAAGTTGTAAATAATTCTGAAGAATATTTACCAATAGTGTATGTGAATTTAGAATTGCCAGAGGATTTTGAATATGCTCCAGTATATGCTATTAAGGATAATACTTGGTATATTAATGGATTAAAACCAGGTGAAGAAAGAGATTTAACAATAACTGGTAGATTAACGTATTTAAATGCTGCTAAGGCTAATTTTGGAGTAAAAACAGGCATAACAGCATATGATTCAAACCTAGAACAAAGGTCTAAATATGTTGCTGCTGACTATATATTACCAAGGGTAGATTTAGATTTATCTTTGGAAGAACAAAATACATATATGTTGGGTCAACAATATTCATCTCAGATATATTACAATAATCGTGAGAGTTATGATTTAGAAGATGTTCAAGTGAGATTATATAGTGGGAGCGCTGGTCTTAAAGCAGAATTTAATCCAGGCTTCTATTCATATAAAGAGATAGGTGTTGAAAAGGAAGATTTTTTAAAGTCTACATTTGTGATTAATAGAGCAAATGGGGAAGTAAATAAATATGTAAATGTTTGGGCTGAGTTATCTTGGAAGAATACATATTCAGATGATCCAGAAAGAATATATGTGTTTAGTGAAAAGAAAACTATACAAGCTTCTCCAGATTTGAATTTAGAAGCAAAACTATATTACTTTACACCAGGTGGTGATCAAATTGGTTATGGTCCGCTTCCACCAGTTGTTGGCGAGGCTACTAGTTATTGGGTTAGTATTCGTTTGTGGCCTAGCTTTGGTGAAGTAGATGATTTAAAGTTAACAGCAGATCTTGGTGATAATGTCAGACTGGTTGAGTATAATACTTCTTTAGGTAATGTTGTAAATGGTAATAATTTAACTTGGTCATTAGATAGTTATAGTACTAGTTGGTATTACCAACCACAACCAAGATTAAATTTACATTTAGAAATAACTCCAAGTGAGTGGCAGGTTGGTAATAATGTTGTATTACTAAAAAACATTACAGCTTCAGCTTTGAGTTTGGTGGATAAAAAGACCTTAAATAAAGAAATAGATATATTAAATAATAGCATGTTAGTGGATAATTTCTGGCCAAATGACGGCAAAATAATACCTTAAGAAATGTATTGACAAGCAGTATATTATTTGTTACTGTGATATACCAAAACAATATTATGAAAATTGCATTTATAGGACAAAAAGGCATACCAACAAAATTCGGTGGAGTTGAAAGGTATGTTGAAGGAGTAAGTCAAAATCTGGCCAAATTAGGTCACGATGTTTTTGTCTATACAAGACCATATTATACAAATAGCAAGAAAAAGACTTGGCGCGGTGTTCATTTAATTAGCATTCCTTCAATATATACTAAGCATTTAGATGCCATTTCTCATGTGTTTGTTTCTACTATTCATGCCTTGTGGCAGGATTATGATGTAATACATTACCAAGGTGTTGGTCCATCATTATTATCTTTTATACCTAGAATATTTAAACCAAAGACAGAGGTTGTAGTTACATTTCATTCTTTAGATAGAAATCATGCAAAATGGAATTGGTTTGCAAGAATCATTTTAACAATAGGTGAGTGGACAGCTTGTAAATTCCCACATAGAACAGTTACTGTATCAAAAGGTTTACAAAAGTATTGTTTAGCAAGATATAATTCTCCAACAACATATATTCCTAATGGTGTCTACAGTAAGACTGCGAAAGGTACTCAGGGTTTTTTGAATAAATTAGGTTTAAGTAAATATAAATATTTTGTTGTGGTAGCCCGTTTTATTAAACATAAAAAAATTGAAGATGTTATGAAAGCATTTTCATTATTAAATAAAGATGATGTTAAGCTTGTTATAGTAGGAGATGTAAGTTTTACTGGAGAGTATGCAAAGAAGGTTAAAAAATCTGCTGGTGAAAATGTATTATTCTTAAGCTCTTTATCTGCCGAGCCTTTATTTAATTTAATCAGTGATTCCCTGGCATTTGTATCTGCATCAGAAGATGAAGGTATGCCTATATCTGTATTAGAAGCTTTAAGTTTAGCTACGCCAGTTATTTTATCAAATATTGAAGGTCACCGTGATGCAGTTGAAGGTTGTTATTGGTATGATTTTCCTGTTGCAGATATAAATGCATTACAAAATAGGATGAAATATATTATTCGTTATCAATCAAAGGTGAGAGCTGAAGCTAAGCAGAATCAAAAATTAATAAAGGAGAATTATGATTGGGAAGGAATAGCTTCTTCTTTAGCAGATTTATACGCTCAGGAGATTAATGCTCCTAAGAGTTGGCAAACAAGTTTATTCTAAAGTGCACAAAACACCTTGTCAGGTGTTTTTTTAATTGTTAAACTTTATATATAACAATTAATCACATATTATATGAAACCAGTAGTAGACAAAGATAAATGTACCGGTTGTGGTACATGTATGGCATTATGTCCAAAAGTATTTGAATTTGGTGAAGATGGTAAGTCTATGGTAATAGATGAACTGGGCTGCCAAAAGGGCTGTGATTGTCAACAAGCAGTTGACAGTTGTCCAACCCAAGCAATAAGTTTACAGGAATAAAAAAATACCTACTCATCTGAGTAGGTATTTTATATTATTAGTATATATATAATTACTACTAATGCTATTTGCATAGCAATACCCATTTTAAAGGGTATATTTTTTTTAGCTGGATTGTGAAAAAAGTTGTGAAATTTTACAAAAGGTTTTAATATTTTTATCTTTCTAACATCATAAATTCCCCATAATATGTCTGGTAGTATAGATCCTAAAATAGCAGCAAATATTATAACTGGATTAATATTTGTTTTTGTCATTATCATGAAAGCATAAATACCAGTAATGATTAAGTCAAAAATAACAATAGATATTATCTTTTTATAACGTTTAGCCGCAGATATATCCTTTTCAAATATTTCTTCATCACCATGTGGTATCATATCTAAAATATAATGAGCAATAAAGGCTAATATAAAAGCAAAAAAAGGATTTATTGTTTTAGTAGCAATAGCTATACCAACTGCACTGTGAGTAGTTAAATACATGAATATATTATAGTTTATTTAACAAAAAAAGCCCAGAATAAATCTGAGCTGTTTTTGGTAGCGGGGGTTGGACTCGAACCAACGACCTTCGGGTTATGGGCCCGACGAGCTGCCAACTGCTCTACCCCGCGTCATAGTTTATATATACTATCCCGGAGGACAATAATTGTCAAGTTAAATTGATTTTGGTAGCGGGGGTGGGGTTTGAACCCACGACCTCAGCGTTATGAGTGCTGCGCTCTGACCAACTGAGCTACCCCGCCATGGTGGGCGAAGAGGGACTCGAACCCTCACGAGCTTGCGCTCATAGGTTTTTGAGACCTACGTGTCTACCAGTTCCACCACTCGCCCTGGTAGATATCTGTAAAAGCGTTATCATTTTAAGGTATTTATGTTAATAAGTCAACCCAAATGCAGATTAGATCATTGAAATAAACGTATTTTTTAGGTATAATTAAGTCAATTATGGCAAGAACAATATCAGTCGTTAATCAAAAAGGAGGAGTCGGTAAAACTACCACAGCTATCAACCTGTCGGCTTTTTTAGCTAAACTTGGTTATAAAGTTTTACTAGTAGATATAGATCCGCAGGGTAATGCGTCATCTGGTTTTGGTTTACGCACTCAGGATTTAGAAGAAAGTATTTATGATGTATTAGTGCAAGAGCCTAAAAGTTTAGATAGTATTGTTCAAAAAACAAAGATTAGTAAATTACACGTAGCACCAGCCAATACAAATTTAGCAGGGGCTAATGTAGAGTTAATATCTATGCCTAGGCGTGAGTTTAAGTTGTGGGATAATATTAATTCAATATCCCATAAATATGATTTTGTTATTATAGACAATCCACCATCATTAGGAATACTAGCCATTAATGGTCTTGTTGCAGCTGATGAAGTGCTAATACCAGTACAAACAGAATATTATGCTCTAGAGGGTTTAAGTCAGCTTTTACACACAATTGAATTGGTTAGACAGAATTTAAAACCAGATCTAAAGATATTAGGAGCTGTTATGACAATGTATGATGGTAGATCTAAATTATCTGAGGCTGTTTTTTATGAATTGTACAAATATTTTCCAAATAAAATATTTAGATCAATAATTCCGCGTAATGTTCGTTTAGCAGAAGCACCATCTCATGGTAAGTCTATTTATGAGTACGATAAAAAATCTAAAGGTGCTAAAGCTTATGAAAAATTAGCTAGAGAAGTAGCTGAAGCAAAACGTTTTTAATTCTGGTATAATATATATATGATAAATGGAAATTTAGGTAGGGGATTAGGTTCTTTAATACCACAAACGCCAGCACCTCAAACCCCACAAGAAGAAACAACAGACATAATACAAGAAAATGATACACCAATATCTGAAGAGGGTACTCTTCAGTATGTTGATGCGAGCAAAATAACTCCTAATCCTTATCAACCAAGATTAGATTTTAAGCATGAAGAGTTAGAACAGTTAGCCGAGTCTATTAAGAAGTTTGGTATTTTAGCACCATTACTTGTTTCTAAAAAAGGTGATGGCTATCAATTGATTGCGGGTGAACGTAGATGGCAAGCTTCTACTTTAATTGGTTTAAAAAAGGTTCCGGTTATAGTTAGACAAACAACAAATCTAGAAAAACTAGAAATATCTTTACTTGAAAATTTGCAGAGAGAAAATCTAAATCCTATTGAAGAAGCTTTAGCATATAAGAGGTTTATTGATGAGTTTAATATGACTCAAGAACAGGTAGCAGATAGGGTAGATAAGAATAGGTCATCAATTGCTAATGCTATTAGACTATTAAATTTACCAAAAGAAATACAAGAAGCTATTAGAGTGGGCTCTATTAGTAGAGGACAAGCCAAGATAATACTTAGTGTAGAAGATGAAAAGTACCAGAAGAAGTTATTTAAAAAGATTATTCGTGAAGGAATGACAGTTAGGGAGACTCGTAGAGCAACTGCTCAGTATAAAAAAACAACACCAGTTAGTGCTGCTAATATTGAATTGTCTGCTGATGAGGAAAGATTAAGAAATTATTTAGATACTAGGGTTAAAATTGAAAATGATCCAGATGGCGGTAGGTTAGTTATAGATTATTATTCAATTGAAGAACTAAAAAGAATTATAGATAAAATTATTGATTAGCTATTCTCTAGAAAATGGATTTTTAAGATTGAGGTTTTTAAAACCTCTTTTCTTTTTTAATGCGCTTTTAATTTTATCTCTAGCCTGATCTGTTTTTACAAAATCTAACCAGTCTGGATTTGGCCACTTTCTGGAATTGTTTGTTATTATTTCTACAACATCACCATTTTTTAGTTTACTATCTAAATTACCAATAGCTCTATTAATTCTAGCCTCCACACATCTATTTCCTAAATCAGTGTGAATGGTGTAAGCAAAATCTATGGGAGTAGCATTTTCCGGTAAATCTATAACATCACCCTCAGGTGTGAATACAAATATTCTATTTTTGAAAAAATCTAATTTAACTTTTTGTAAGTTGTCTAAGTATTTTTCACTATCTCCAATATCTTCTTGCCAGTTTATTAAATTATCTATCCAGTCTTTATAATTTTCTGGTATAGTACCTGCTTTACTAGCAGAGTAGTGCCAGTGAGCTGCAATACCAAATTCTGCCAAGTCATGCATTTCTTGTGTTCTAATTTGGATCTCAATAACTTCACCCTTACCAGTAAATAGAGTTGTGTGTAGCGATTGGTAATTATTTGGTTTAGGTTGAGCAATATAATCTTTAATACGACCCTTTAATGGTGTCCATAGGGTATGAATTATGCCTAATACTGCATAGCAATCTCTTTCTGTTTTTACAATAACTCTCATGGCAACTAAATCATAAATACGATCAAGATTTTTATCGTGAGACATTAACTTTTCATAGATGCTGTATATACTTTTTACACGACTAGTGATATTTAAATATTCAATATTATTTTTTTTAAGTTCTTTTGCTAAAGTACGTTTAGATTTTTCAATAATCTTTTCTTTATGCTTTAAACTATCTTTGGTTATAGATTTTGTCCAGGCAGATTCTTTAGGATAAATATATGGAAAGGATAAATCTTCAAGCATAGATTTTAATTCACCCATTCCTAATCTATCTGCAATAGGTGCATATATTTCCATAGATTCTTTAGCAATACGTAAGGCCTTTTGTGGTGGTTGGTATTTTAACGTTTGTAAATTATGTATTCTATCTGCAAATTTAATTACAACAGTACGAATATCTTTAGCCATTGCGACAAACATTTTACGTAAGTTTTCTGCATACCTTTCAATACCACGGTACTTAACTTTACTTAACTTTGTAATACCTTCTACAATTTGAGCAATTTCTTTACCAAACTTTTTTCTTATCTCAGATAATGACACATCTGTATCTTCTGGTACATCATGTAATAGGCTAGCAGCAATAGTGATAGGATCGAGGTGCATATCTGCTAAGAGTTTTGCAGTAGAAATGCAATGCACTATATAGTCATCTCCAGACAATCTCTTCTGACCATGGTGGGCAAGCGAAGCAAAAGAATAGGCATTTCGAATTAATTTCTCATGCTCTAGTGTCATATCTGGGTTCTGTTTCTTGGTAGCCTGTATAATTTCCTCTATTTTTGCCTTGTGTTTATCCATTTTCACTTTTATTAAATTTGTATTATAATGTTACTGTATATTAATATTAATTTCAAGTTATGTTTAAAAGAGAACAAAAGGGTTTTACCCTTATAGAACTACTAGTTGTAATAGCCATTATTGGACTATTATCTACTTTAGCGGTTGTATCTTTAAATAGTGCTAGAGAAAAGGCTAGGGATGCAAGGCGTGAAGCAGACATTAAGATTTTAAATAATGCTATACAGCTTTATTTACAGGAAAATGATGCTGCTCCAGTTGGTGACGATGCCAATGATGGGGTTTGTTTGAGTACAGAGGCATGTTGGGCTGCTGGTGGAGATTTAGCTGCTGCTTTAAGTACATATACAGCTCCGTTAGTTACAGATCCAAATAATACAGGCGTATATTATTATGTATATGCAAGTCCTGCAGCTACAACTGGTAATGACGAAAGTTATCAATTGTATGTTAAGACCCTAGAAAGAGATGATAGTACTTGGGGTTTTAACATGAGTGATGATGTAGATTGGGTTGAATAAATAAAATTCGAGTAATAAAAAATACTGGATATATATCCAGTATTTTTTTATCTCTATTTTGTATAATTGCATTCTTTATTAGAGCAGAATATTTTATCTTCTTTTCCAAACACTAGTAATGATTTACACTCAGGGCACGTTTCACCGTTTGGTTTTTGCCATAAGGCGAATTTACAACTAGGGTATTGATCGCAAGCATAGAATGTTCTGCCAGTCTTTGTTCCTTTGGCAACTATTTTACCTTTACCACAGTCAGGACAAGATGCACCCGTTTCTTCAACAATCTGTTTAGTGTTTTTACAATCTGGGTAGTTGGTACAAGCCATAAACTTACCAAAACGTCCACGCTTAATAGTCATGTCTGCGCCACACTTTTCGCACTGCTCATCTATTTTTTCCTCTTCTTCTGGTTTATTATCTTTACCTATTTGTTTAGTGTTCTTACATTCTGGATAATTAGAGCAAGCCATGAACTTACCAAAGCGTCCCATTTTTATAATCATATCTGATCCACATTTCTCACATTGTTCATCTGTTTTTTCTACTAGATCATCTTTTTTAACTTCCTCATATTTATTGTCTAAATTTTCCATAAAAGGCATATAAAAATTATTAATTACTGGTTGCCATTCTTTTTTACCCAATGATATCTCATCTAAGTCTTCTTCCATATTGGCGGTAAAAGTATAGTCCATAATTTTAGAGAAGTGTTTTAGTAGTAAATCTGTTACTACTGTACCTATTTCTGTTGGTTTTAATCTCTTTTCTTCTCTAGTTACATAATTTCTAGCAATGATGGTAGATATAATAGGAGCATAAGTTGAAGGCCTACCAATACCTTTTTTTTCTAATTCTTTAACAAGCCCAGCATCTGAGTAACGAGCTGGTGGTTTAGTAAAGTGTTGTTCGTTAACTATTTTATCTAAATCTACTTTATCTTTTTCATTACAAGCTGGTAATAGATCGCTACCTTTAAAATTACTATATACTTCTAAGTAGCCAGTAAATTTAATAACAGAACCGCTAGCTGTAAATACATATTTATTATCTTTATCTGCAATACTAATACTTGTTACATTTATCTCAGCTGGTTGCATTTGACTAGCTACTGATCTATTCCAGATAAGTCTATATAGTTTATATTGTTTATCGTTTAAATATGATTTAATGTTGTCTGGTTCATGATTTACATTTGTAGGCCTAATTGCTTCATGAGCTTCTTGAGCATTTTTACTTTTTGTCTTATATATTTTAGCACTCTTTGGTAAATAGTCTTTACCAAATTTAGATTCAATTAAATTTCTAGCTTCATTTATAAACTTATCGCTTAGATTTTGTGAGTCAGTACGCATATATGTTATTAAACCTTCGCTTTCTTTACCACCAAGTTCAATACCTTCATATAATTGTTGAGCAAGCATCATTGTCTGTTTTGATGAGAATCCCAATTTACGGTTAGCTTCCTGTTGTAATAGAGAAGTAGTGAGTGGAGTTGGAGGATTCTTTTTTTCTTGTCTACTATTAACCTCTGTTATAGTATAATCTAACTTTTCAGCATCTTCTTTTATCTTTGTAGCAGCTTCTTCATTATTAATATCTAATTTAGCAATTCTTTTATTATCTATTTGGCTTAGCTGAGCGTTTATTACATCTTTACCTTTTTTAAATTCACCAAGTATAGTCCAATACTCATCTGCTTTAAAAGCTTCAATTTCTTTTTCTCTTTCAACAATTAATCTAACAGCTACAGATTGAACACGGCCAGCAGACAAACCTTTGGCTACTTTTTTCCATAACCATGGAGATAATTTATATCCCACAATTCTGTCTAAAATACGTCTAGCTTGCTGAGCATCAACCATAGCATTGTCTAGTTCACGTGGATTAGCAATAGCTTCTTCTACAGCCGTTTTAGTAATTTCATGAAAAGCAATACGTTTAGTATTTTCTGGTTTTAATTTAAGGGCATGAATTAAATGCCAAGCAATAGCTTCTCCTTCACGATCTTCATCAGTTGCTAAATATACTTCAGTATCTTTAGACACTCTTTTCTTTAAATTGGCTACAGCTTTTTTAGCTTTTGTCGGAATTACATATTCTGGTTCAAAGTTATTATCTGGATCAACACCTAATTTACTTTTAGGCAGATCTCTAATATGACCAAAAGAAGATTGGACATCCCAATCTTTTCCCAGAAAGCGGCTAATTGTTTTTGCTTTTGTTGGAGATTCAACTATAGCTAGCTTTTTACTCATTTATTGTTTAATTAATTCTTTCACAAGATAATATATATTTGTTTATGCGTCAAGTTAGAAGCTTGAGCGATAACGTAATATATTTTCTTCTGGTATCCAGTGAGCACGTAATTCACCGGTTAAATACATAGAGCCGGTTACCAGAATAAAGTCTCTTTTTTTTGCTTTGCTAAGTGCGGCATCGAGTGCGTCTTGTGCATCCCAGAATAACTCTACATGTTTTTTAGGAAAGTGTTTTTGTATAAACTTCTTCATTCTTAATGGTGATACAGTTGAACGACGTGAGTTTAAGTATTTTGTTACATATACATATTTTGCATGAGGAACAATCTCTTGAAGACATGTTCGCCAATCTTTATTGGCAGACATACCAATAATTAAATACTTAAGCGGCTTGTTCATCTTTTTTACTGTTGAGGTAATAGCTTTTATCTTTGGCGGGTTATGTGCGCCATCAAGCATTACTAATGGCTTAGCTTGCATTATTTCTTGGCGACAAGGTAATTTAGCAGATTTGTCTATTATGGATTTAGTAATTTTTTGTTTAACACCAAGCTGGTCAACTGCTGCTTGAGCTAAACGAATATTTACATTATTGTATGAATCACCATTTGGTTTTATTAAAGTAAATGGAACTTTAATTTGTTCACATCTTTCTTTTAGTACTTTTAGAGCTCTTGGTTTGTCTTCAGCTGTAATAAATTTAGTACCTTTTTTAATTATACCGGCTTTTTGAGTGGCAATTTTCTTTAATGTTTTACCAAGAACATCTGTATGATCATAGCCAACATTTGTTATAACAGTGACTTCTGCTTTTGGTACTACGTTGGTGTGGTCATATTTACCACCCAGCAAAGCCTCAAGAACAACATAGTCGCACTTTTCTTCAGCAAAGTATTTAAAAGCAATAGCTAATGACATTCCAAAGAAATTTGGTGGAATATCTATAGCGTGCATAGCGGGTTTAATTTTATCTAAAATATTATATAGTGCTTCTGCTGCTATATATCTTTCATTTAGTTTAATTCTTTCTGTAAGAGTGGTTGTGTGAGGTGACATATATAATCCAACTTTATATCCGGCCTTAACTAACGTTGAGTGAATCAAGGAAGCTACAGTTCCTTTGCCAGCAGTTCCAGCTACATGAATAACTTTACATTTTGTTTGTGGATCACCAATTTCGTGCAGATATTCCTCAAAGATTCTCAGTTTATGTTTAATATTAACTTTATTCTCACCATACATACCTGCTAGGCCTTCTAGAAAATCTACTGCGCGATGATATTTTTCAATGTCATGTTTGATTCCCATAATTTTTTATTATAGATAATAAGTGCCACCCTGCTTTGTATATATATTGTGTTGGGTGGCTTTAATTTAACATTATTAATTTTACTACTTTGCCGCAAATAAGCAACTATTACCAGTGTTTATATACATTAAATATATCCCGGCTGTGGATTATTGGTAAAGCACCACGTTGGAGTAGTTTATTAGTTCCAAGCGAATTTGTCAAGAGTATATGGCCGGGTACAGTTAGCACTTCACGGTTTTGATCAAGGGCTTGCCAGGCAGTAATTAATGAACCTGATCTATCTGCCGCTTCTATAACTAAACAGGCCTGACACAGCCCAGATATTATACGGTTACGTCTAGGAAAATTTTGTGCTTTAGGAGACTTGCCAGGTGGATATTCAGATATGATTAGACCATTATTATTTATTATGTCTTTAGCTAATTGTGTATTTTGTTTAGGATAGAATGATTTATAGTCCAGGCCACCACCAAGTACTGCAATTGTTGCTTTATTATTATCTACAGCTATTTGATGAGCAGCGCTATCTGCACCAATTGCTAAACCAGATACTATTACAATATTATTTGTTAAGGGTTTTAATAGATAGGGTATTATTTCTTTACCATAATTAGATAATTTTCTTGATCCAACAACTGCTAATTTATATTTATACTTTAGGATATTAATATTTCCTTTGTAATATATAACAACAGGAGGGTCATATATTTGTTTTAGAAGAAGAGGGTATTCTTTGTCTATAATAGTTATGTATTTAATATCTGTTTTATTTATTTCTTCTTCAAGCTTTTCTGGATCAATATTATATATAGCTGGTATTAATTTATTAGCTATATTATTTCCAAGTTTTAAATATATATTTTCATTTGAATCATGCCAAAGCTGCTCTAGTTGAGGATAGAGTTTAATAATTCTATTAATAGATACTGGTCCAAGTTTAGGGATTAAAGAAAGGGCCCTAATTAGGACCCTTTGTTTATTCATATATTTACTCTATATATATTTGGAATAAATTGCAAGTAGTTTATTTAATAAATAGTTTTACAGCTTGTTTTAAGCTCTCTAGTCTGTCCTTTTCTAATTTATCTTTATCTATCTTTAGAACATTGTCTTTAAATTCCCAATTTGGATTAATGTCTAGTAATTTTTTAACAGCAGAATAATTTAATTCATCAGTAAAGTGAATATATACATATGTTTTAACATCAGTATTATTTCTAATACTTTTTGCAGTTATTAAATTAATACCAGCTTGTTCACTTAATATTCTTAATTCAGAAACACTTTTAAGGTTTTTAACTTTTTGTGGCCACGGTTTTGGTAATCTTTTAAAGTGATTATTTAATTTATCTAAATTATTACAATTAGCAAGTAGCTGATAATATCTTAAACGGCTTGTTTCAGTCTTTAGATAATCTTTTGGCAATCCAATATTAATAGGTAGATCTATAGTTGTATCTATAAGGGAGGTTGGTATAAGGCCAGTTTTAATCTCGCTAACAGTTTGTTTTATTAACTCATTGTAAAGAGTTAATCCTATTAAAGATACTTTACCGTGTTGTTTTTTACCCAATATGTTTCCAATACCACGTATTTCCATATCTCTAGTTGCTATTTGAAAGCCAGAGCCTAAAGCTTCAGCTTCTTGTAAAGCTTGTAATCTTTCAGCAGACCTGCCTTTTAATTTTTGAGAACTGTAAAGGAAGTAAGCGTACGCTTGTTTATCTGATCTACCAATTCTACCTCTTATTTGGTAAAGTTGTGCTAGTCCAAAGTTTTGCGCACCCGTTACAATTAAAGTATTTACATTAGCCAGATCTAAACCATTAGCAATAATAGTTGAACAAATAAGTATATCTATCTTACCAGTATCAAAGTCATGCATTGTTTTAGCAATTTCTTTTGAGGTTAATTGTCCATGAACAATACCATAAGTATATTTAGGTAATAAATTCTTTAGAAATTTTAATTGTTCTTCTATTGTCTCAACTTTATTGTACAGATAATATACTTGACCATTACGAGCAAGTTCATAATTTATAGCGTCTTTAATTATATCCTCAGAAAATTGTGTAATCTTTGTTTTAATTGGTAATCTGCCAGCTGGTGCTGTAGCAATAACGCTAATATCTCTTACGCCGCTAAGGCTTAAATTTAATGTTCTAGGTATTGGTGTAGCAGATAAAGCGATGATATGTGCTTCTGTTTTTAAATCTTTTAACTTTTCTTTATCTTTAACTCCAAACTGTTGTTCTTCGTCTATTATTATTAAACCAACTTTATTAAATTTAATATCTTTAGATAATAGTCTGTGAGTGCCAATAATAATATTGGTTTTACCGGATTTAATATCTGTAATATTTTTTAATTGTTTTTTACTATCTACAAACCTAGATAGTAGGGATATATTAATATCATAATCTTTAAATCTTTCTGTAAAAGTGTCATAGTGTTGTTGAGCTAAAATAGTAGTAGGGCAGAGTAGAATAACTTGCTGTTTATTAAGAACTGCTCTGTAAGCTGCTCTAACAGCTATTTCTGTTTTACCAAAGCCAACATCTCCACATATTAGTCTGTCTGTTGGTTTATCCTTTGTAAGATCATTTAAGGTTTCTTCTAAGGCTTGTTTTTGATCTTCTGTTTCTTCATAAGGAAAAGAGGCTGCTAATTCATTTTCTTCTTTTATGTGTGGCAAGAGGGGATTGGCCTGACTTAATTCACGTCTAGCATAAAGATTTAATAGTTGCTGAGCCATCTTTATTATATCTTCTTTAACCTTGCGTATTATCTGTGGCCAAGTTGATGCAGCACCTAGTCTGTGTAGCTTTGGATTTTTAACACCTAAATATTTACTAATTCTATCTACCTGATCAATTGGTAAATATAGCCTATCTTCTCCTTTGTATTGCAAAACAAAATACTCTCTTTCAATATTGTCTATAGTTTGAAATACAGTTTGTGTAAACTTAGCAATACCATGATCTCTGTGAACAACATAATCTCCAAGCTTAATATCCACTTGATAAATATCATCTGACTTTGTTTTAGCAATATTTTCTATTTTAAATATATTTGCATCTGTTAAATATATTTTATTATTTTTTACATCTTCCAACCCAGGGAAAGTGAAATCTTTAAATTCTAGAATAGGGGAGTTTATATTTAATTCTTTAAATAAATTTTTAACTCTAGTTTTATTTTGGGTAATTATTTCTGGCTTATTATTTGCAATGTATTTTTTTAATGACGGTAAATTATTATGGAAATAGTTTGTGTTTTTTAATATTAATTTAGCCTCGTCTTCGTGTAACGGCTGAATAATATATATATTGTCTATATTATTATTTTCAATCTCCGGATAATCTATTAAAGTATTTTGATCAATTAAGATGTTTTGGTTGCTTGCTATATTTAAAACAGATTCTTTTAATTTACTATTTAATATATTAGGAATTATTTTTATGCTATCCAAAGCTTTCACTTTCTTTTTATTAACATTATCTATTTCATGTAATGATTTAACAATGTCATTGTCTAATTCAATTCTTATTGGGTTTGAATATTGTGGCGAATATATATCTATAACAAAACCGCGGTATGAGAAAAGTCCAACTTGATCTGCTTGAGTATTTACTTCATAGCCATTATTTACAAGCAACTCTTTTAAAGTACTCAAGTTTATTTTATCTTCAGACTTAATATTTATACTTTGTTTTTTAAATTCTTCAATGCTAATAACTTTAGACAATATATTATCTGGTGTTGTTATTATTAATACATTATCTTTATTTATTAAATTAAAATATTGTAAAGAACTAAGCTCTGTATTGTCTGCCCAAGTAATAATATGTGGTGTCTTTATATTGTTTTGTTTATACCACCAGGTTATCAATTTATATATTCTAACCAATTCATAATCGTTGTTTATACAAAGCCAAAACACCCCACTTTTATATAATAGGGGGGTTAGATAGGTTTTATTAAATATGTTGCTACTACCCGAAATTATGTATTTTCCAGGCGGTTTTTTAATTATTTCCACAATTACATCTTGACAACTATTTAATTCTATGCTAATATACCGTATTATCCTTTGAAATGCAAATATTTGTGGATAGTATCCTACTTGCCAGTAGCGTCGGAGTTGTGACACCCCTCCTTGTCTATAACTTCATAGCAATTGAGTTAAGGTTTTAAGTCCTAGTGGTTTAAGATCTTACACTGGTACGTAGGATAGTATTCGCTAAATGTTTTTTAAAAACCTCTCGTATGAGAGGTTTTTAATTTAGTTATATTTATTCATTACGTTTTCTAATCCATCTTTTAGTAAATCATTCGTTGCTTGTTTAGCTCTGTTTATTATTTCTTCAAGTTGTTTTTTATCTTTTCTTGTAAATTTAGACAGTACAAATTTATCTGCGGGCATTTCATCTAATAATTCATTTTTAATACCCAATCTTATTCTAATGAAATTATTATATCCCAATTCTTGGATAATAGATTTAATTCCGTTATGTCCGCCAGCTGACTCAAACTTACCGATTCTCATTGTGCCAAATTCTAAATCTAAATCATCATATATTACAATAATGTCTTCTGGTTTTAAACTATGCTTCTTAGCAGCATAGGCAACTGCTTGACCAGAGTTATTCATAAAGGTCTGTGGTTTAAATAGTTCTACATCAGTATACTCTAATTCTGTTTTTAGAAATTCTGCTTTAGTACCACTACTACTGTGCCATTTATTTTTGCCAGCTAATTCATCTAGGATAATAAATCCGAAATTGTGTTTTGTTTTTTTATATTTTCTGCCTGGATTACCTAGGCCAACAATTAATTTCATATGTTTATCCCTCATCTTCATCACCAATAGTTGGTTTGATAGATTTATGACTTAAGTCTATTTTATTTAATTCAATTTTTATAGGTGTACCTAAGAAGCCAAATTTTTCTCTAAGTGCCTTTATTAGGTATTTAACCCAAGCCGAAGATAGTGTACTTTTGGAATCTACTTTTAATTCAAAGGTTGGTGGATCAACTGCAACTTGTGCAAAATTAATAAGGTAGGGTTGTTTAGTACCTTTACTTTTGGTTGGCTTATTCTTTTTAATTGCCCATTTAAGGAATTTATTAGCAGCATTTGGTTCTAGTCTTCTAAATCTTTCTTCATATGATTCTAGAGCAAGGTCTAATATTTTTCTAACTCTTTGTTGTTCAACGGCTGAAGTAAAGACAACAGGTGAGAAATTAATAAATGGTAAATTAGCGTAAATATATTTAATATATTTATTTATTGTCTTATCGTCTTTATCTGGTATTAGATCCCATTTATTAGCAACAATAACAGTGTTTATTTTATTTTTATTAATTAGGTCAGCAATTTTTTGATCTTGTACAGAAATACGACTAGTTATATCTAATACAATTAAAGCAACATCTACCTGTGGTAATAGACTTTGTACTTGATCAATACTAAACTTTTCTACTAGGTCAGATTTACGACTTCTTCTCCTTAAACCAGCTGTGTCTAATAGTCTGAAGTCTCTTTTTTTATATTTAAAATCTATTACTTGTACGCCTCTAGTAGTGTGGGGAATAGGCGAGACAATAACTCTATTCTCATTCATTATTGAATTAACTAAAGAAGATTTACCAACATTAGGTTGACCAACAAACATAATATTTATTGGTTTAACTTTCTTTTCTTTAATTTTTTCTTCTTTAGCTGGTTTATAGTTTGGTTTTAATACTTTAACAATTTCATCTAATAGATCACCAACACCAGAACCACTGGCAGAGGATACAGGAATTGGTTCACCAAGGCCTAGTTTATAGAATTCATTTATATACTGTCTTCTTTGTAAATTATCTGCCTTGTTAGCAACTAGTACTACTTTCTTCTTTGACTTTTTTAAAAAGAGAGCAAATTCTTTATCTTGAGGCATAGTACCAGTCTTAGTGTCTACTAGGAAAAGAACAAGATCAGCACCAGTAATGGCTTGAGCTGTTTGTTCATAGATTTGCTTCTCAATTATATCTTTCATGTTAACATCAAATCCGCCAGTATCTATAATAGTAAAATCTAAACCATTCCAAGAACAGTCAGCTGTTAGGCGATCTCTAGTTGTGCCAGCAATAGGACTAACCAAAGCACTAGGCTTAGATATTAGTTTATTAAAAAGAGTAGACTTTCCTACATTAGCACGTCCAACAATAGCAACCGTTTGTTTTTTCATTAGTTTAGCTGGTTTAATTGATTATTGTATGCCTTATCTTGTCCTATTATGATAATAAAGTCAACATTATTTATTTCACTATCTTCACTAATATATGTAGGTATACTTGAGGTCATAATAGCATAAGGAATAACCCTTTGTAATAACTCTGTGGTTAATGGTTTATCTCCGTCTGTTAGGTTGTATATTATTGTCCTTTGATAATCTTGAGTAGCTGCATTTTCATATGAAGCTATTTCTAAATTATACCCTCTTAATTCTTGAGATAAAGAATAAGCAAGCCCTGGTACAGTTGTTCCATTTTGTATAGATATGGTAGCTGTTTCAGAAGCAGTATCTGAATATTCAAACTGTTCATCAATAAATTGTCTTAAAGAATCATAACCATTGATTGGTGTTAATATATATGCGCCTTCTTCAGAAATACTAGCTTGTAATAATCCACCTGGTGAATCATCTATAGTGTATTGTAATGTATCGTCCAAGTTTATTTCTTTTAACTTTTCAAATAAATCTAAAGCTGTTTTTAAAGAAATATTTGTTGTTAAGTGGCTAGTAATAGAAGAGTATAGTCTACTTAATTTATATGGATTAAGTAGTGTTTGGTATGAAAGAATTTTATCTTTAATTGCAAATAATAATTTTTGTTGCCTTCTTGATCTAGCAAAATCTGAACCCTCACCATTGTTTCCATGTCTTGAGCGTGAGTATTTTAGAGCAGTGTCTCCATCCATTAATTGTGGTCCAGCTTCAAAGCTAACTGTTTGGTATTCATAATCTAGAGTAGGGTATTGCGTGTCTGTGAAAGATCTTTCTACATCAATTGTAACACCACCTAATATATCTATTATTTCGCTAAAACCATTAAAATCCACAACTACATAATAATCTATTTCTTGACCTAAGTTATCTCCTATAATATCTGCTGCAAATTTACCAGGTTCGTCATCATTTCTTCTGCCAATGGTATATACTTCATTAATTTTAGGGTAATAGGAGTCAGTATACTTAACTACCAAGTCTCTAGGAATAGAAGTTAAAGATAATTGAGAAGTAGAGTCTCTCATGCTAGAAAAAATAATAGTATCTGTTAAGAATGGTCCATCATGACCAGCTCCACCCATTCCTAAAATTAAGAAATTAGTTCTATCATCATCTGGGGTTGGTAATACCCCGGTAATGATAGAGGAGAGTTGTTCCCACAAGTTTAGTTTGTTTAGAGCGTGAGTTAAACTATTATCGTTCTGTCTGGTTTGTAAATAATTTGAGAATAATAATGTTCCAAATAAAAAAATTAGTAGGAGTACAATTAAGAAGATAGATTTAAAAATTCTCTGACCATTACTTGGCAGAGTTATGTCTGTTCTATTATTGTATTCTTGTAAGAAATCTACCTGAGACGGAGCCGTCTTTTTTTGTTTTATATGTTTTGCTTGAGTTTGTTTTGGCTCTTCTTTTATAGCTTCATTACTTTCATTTCTTACATTTATTTTTATTCCATCAAGATTTTGACTCATGCAGATATTATTCTATTTAAGTGACTTAATTTTAGGATATTTTAACACTTAAGTCAATTTGATTTTTATTAAAATGTCTGGTATAATCATCATACTTTGGCTATTTTTTAGCCTTTTATTGCATAACTCATATAAATGGGTTAGGGTTTATAGCTCAGCTGGTTAGAGCGCTACATTCACATTGTAGAGGTCGCAGGTTCGACTCCTGCTAAACCCACCAGTTTAGTATTAATAACATAACTATATATTCATGTCTGAAGAATTAGATAATTTAGATTTGGAAGAAGATAAAACAGAGTCGTTTAAAGATTTTGTGTTTGAAATGATCAAGGTTTTGGTTGTTTCTTTAATTATAATAGTTCCTATTAGAGCATATGTTGTGCAACCATTCTATGTTGATGGCGCTTCTATGGAACCAAATTTTCACGATGGTGAATATTTAATAGTAGATGAGATAAGTTACAGGTTCAAAGATCCGCAAAGAGGAGATATAGTTATATTCCATCCACCAGACAATCCAAAGGTTTACTATATTAAAAGAATCATTGGCATGCCTAATGAGGTGGTAGATATTAAAAATGGAGAGATTAAAATTTATGAAAACGATTCGCCAGATCCATTAATTGTAGACGAATCTAAGTATTTAACAAAAGATTACTATTTAAGGCCAAGTGAAAAGTATCATGTTAAGTTAGGAGAAGGTGAGTACTATTTAATGGGAGATAATCGTCCAAATAGTTTAGATTCAAGAAGATTAGGACCTATTAGTGAGTTACATATAAAGGGAAAGGTAGCTTTAAGAGCTTTTCCTTTCGATAAGTTTACAGTTATTAAACCGCCAATTTACGAATAAAATATATAATATGGTTAAAAAAGAGAAAAAAGCCTTTAAATTAATTAAGGGTATGAAGGATATAATGCCTTCAGATCAGAAGTATTGGGAATATCTACGTAAGACATTAAATAGATTAGCTTTTGACTATAACTATGATCGTATAGATACTCCAATGACAGAGTTTACAAACCTTTTTAAAAGATCTGTTGGCGATCATACAGATATTGTGGAAAAGGAAATGTATTCATTTGAAGATTTGGGAGGAGAAAAGTTAAGTCTAAGGCCAGAAATGACAGCTGGAGTGGTAAGAGCATATATTGAACACGGTATGGTTAATATGCCTCAGCCAGTTAAGATGTTTTATGTTGGTCCTTGTTTTAGATACGATAAACCACAAGCTGGTAGACAAAGGCAGTTTTGGCAGATGGGTTTTGAAGCTATTGGTGATGCTGCTCCAGTGATTGATGCACAGGTTATTAATATGGGGTATAAGCTATTAAGCAAGTTACATTTACCAGCAGTTGTTCAGATAAATAGTTTAGGCTGTAAAGAGTGTAGGCCAAATTACCATGAGGTGTTATTAGACTTTCTTAAGGGTAAAAAAAATCAATTGTGTGAGGATTGTAAGAGAAGAGTTAATAAAAACCCTTTAAGAGTATTAGATTGTAAGGAAGAATCATGTCAGGCAATAATAGCTGATGCACCCCAACAGGTAGATTATCTGTGTGATGATTGTCGCACTCACTTTGTATCAGTTCTAGAATATTTAGATGAACTAGAAATTGTATATAATTTAAACCCTAAGATTGTTAGAGGTTTAGATTATTATACTCGTACTTGTTTTGAATTTACTTTGCAGGATGCAGATGAAACAAGACAAGGTGTGCTAGGTGGTGGAGGTCGTTACGATGGACTCGTTGAAGAATTAGGTGGCAGACCAACACCAGCGGTTGGACTTGCTATGGGAGTGGAAAGAATAATTAAAGAATTAAAGAGATTAGATATTAAAGTTCCAGAAATAAAGCAGTATGAAGTTTTTGTAGCACAACTTGGTAAAGAAGCTCGTAAGAAATGTATTTCTCTATATGAAGAATTATTAGCTGAAGATTTAAAAGTTGTAGAGAATTTTTCTAAAGATGGAATTAAGAATCAACTAGAGCAGGCCAATAAATTAGGAGTAGTCTATTCTTTAATAATTGGTCAGAAGGAAATGGTAGATAATACTGTGCTTATTAGAGATATGGAAAACGGCATTCAAGAGACAGTGGACTTTGCCAAAGTGGTCTCAGCTCTTAAGAAAAGACTGAAGTCAAAAGAGGTAGAATCAGTATAATATATAGTCAAAAATAGTTTTGACAAAACTATTTATTTGTGTTAAATTATATTTGAATTTAATTATTAAACATTAATCAGATTGGGGGTGAAAACCTGTGTTAGAAGTTAAACGGAAACAAAGCGAAACATTTGAGAGTCTTTTACGTCGTTTTACTAAGAAAACAATACAGAGTGGAAAACTATTACAAGCAAAGAAAATTAGATTTCACCAGAAGGATAAATCTCCATTAGCTCGTAAAGAAGGGGCTTTAATGAGAGAAGAATTTCGTAAAAAACGAGATTATATGAGACGTATTGGTAAATTAGACGACTATTTAGACAAAAAGAAAAAAGGTAGAAGATAATGTCATTATTACAACAAATAGATAAAGATAGATTAGAAGCAATGAAGGCTCAAGAAGAGCTTAAGTTGTCTACTCTTAGAATGCTATCTTCTTCTATTAAAAATGCTCAAATTGCTAAGAAAGCAGAACTGACAGACGAGGAAGTATTAAAGGTTTTGCGAACTGAGAAAAAGAAGAGAATAGAAGCTGCTGAAGGCTTTACAAAAGGTGGCAAACCAGAATTAGCTGAGCAAGAAATGAAAGAATTAGGCTTTATTGAAGCTTATTTACCTAAAGCAATGTCAGAAGAAGAATTAAATGGCATTGTGTCTAAGGTTTTGTCAGAAGGTAATTTTACTGAAATGTCGCAGTTTGGACAGGCTATGGGCGCTGTTATGAAAGAAGTGGCAGGTCGGGCTGATGGACAGGCTGTACAAGCAAAAGTAAAAGAACTTTTGAATAAATAAAATAAAAGATAAAATTATATACTAGTCCTATGCTTTTTTTAAAGCGTAAATACTTTATTAAAATGAGAACTGTTTTAGTGTTAGCTATGCTTTTTGTAACAGTTCTTTTTTTATTCCCTTCAGGTGTTTTAGCGTCAACAGACTTTGGTTTAGCTGATGCTAATCCAGGTTTAGGCGATACTGACTTAAAGCAAATTATAGTAAATATTATACAAATAGCATTAGGCTTTATTGGGCTTATTGCTGTTATTTTTATACTATATGCGGGTTTTGTTTGGATGACAGCTGGTGGGGCTGCAGATAAAGTAGATAAAGCTAAAAAAATATTAATAAGAGCAGCAATTGGATTAGTAATTGTATTATCCTCTTATGCTATAGCAACCTTTATATTTAATGCTATTGGTTGGTCAACTGGAATAGATATGGATGGAACTAGCAGGGATAGATCATATTATTATTCGGGTGGTTTAGCTGGCGGTGTTATTCAGTCTCATTATCCAGCTAGAGGAGCAACAGGTATTCCAAGAAATGTTTCTATTGTTGTTACTTTTAAAGAATCTATGGATGCAGACTCTATCATCTCTGGCGGTCAGTTAACAGATAATATTACTATTGTAGATCAATTTGGAGATGAAGTAGCGGTTGCATCTGCTGAGACAGTGGATAATTATTCCTTTTTAATAAACCCAACAGAGCCAGATTATTTAGGAACAGATGCAGATAATATTACCTATGTAGTAAGTTTGGGTTCAGGTATATTAAAGTCCAATGGAGATCCAGCTTTTGGCAATTTAGGTTCATATGAATGGCAATTTACAACCTCAACAGACTTAGATGTTTCTCCACCTAGAATAGTTTCTGTTTTACCAGGGGATGCTAGTACTAATCCAAGAAATGCAGTTGTACAAATTAATTTTAATGAAGCAATTAATCCACTGAGTGTGGCTGGTGATACAGCCGATGGTTTTGATAATATTATTGCTAGTAATACAGATGGTACAGTTGTAATAAACGGTAAATATACTATTGCTAATGAGTATAAAACAGTTGAATTTTTAACAGATGATTTATGTGGTACTAATTCTTGTGGCGGCGATGTATATTGTTTACCTGGTGCTGAGGAATTAGCCTTTAATGTTAAAGCTTCAACTTTAGAAGCAATTATCTTTGATGGAGCTGTAGATATGGTTGGTAATTCTTTAGATGGTAATGCTGATGGTCAGGCTGAAGGTCCTGGCGTGGATGATTATGAATGGTCTTTTAATACAACAAATAATGTAGATTTAAGCCCACCTAGTGTTGTTTCTGTAACACCTGGAGTTTCTTCAAATAGTGTAAGCACAAGGGCTAATGTAAAAGTTTCTTTCGATAAATTAATGATGCTTTCTTCTTTAAACGCAGATTCTTTAATGATTGACCAAGGAGTTAATTATTGGATTAGTAGTACTAATAAAGAAAATCACACAGAAAGCTATATTAAACATGATGAATTTGGTGAGTATGTAACATATAATCCACTAGTTACAAATGAGTGTAGAGATTTATACCAGAATTGTTTTAATCCAACTTCTGGTCCTGGAGATTTTAGAATTGGTGGAGATGATACAGATAATACTTGGGCGGCCGGATCAAAACTTGGAGATATTAATGATACTCAAGTGCCCGGACAATTAAGATTAAATTTTAAAGGTGCAGATACTCCATATTTATGGGTAGCTAGGTCTAATTTAGATCAGGTTGTAAGGGTTAGTACAGCTGATGGTAGTATCACTGGTCCATATATAGTAGGAGATAATCCATCTAGAACATCTGTGGATTCTTATGGCAGAGTATGGGTAGCAAATAGGAATTCTAATGATATTACAGTTATTTTAACTGATGCGGAGGGAAATGAATTATTGAATGAAACCTTTTCAACTTCACCAGCTAATGGTCCAAGAGGTGTGGCTGTAGATATTAATAATGATGTTTGGGTGGCAGGCGGGTGTTATGTAGTAAAGTTGAGTGGTCAAACAAATACTTTAGGAGACAGATTAACCTATTTAAATAAACAGGGTGGTTGTCGTGCTTATGGAGCGGTTATAGATCGTGATGGACGCTTATGGATACCAGATAGAAATACTGGTAGAGGTTCTGTAATAGATACAGAAACAGCTACAGTAATTGCTACACCTATGATTGGAAGAGTTGGTCAGTTGTATGGGATAACAGCTGATCCAGATGGAAATATTTGGGAGGCAAATTCGTGGGGTGCGTCAACAGTGTCAAAGGTTGATGGTTCAGATTATAGCTATGTTGAGTATAGTACTGGTGGTGGTGCACCAAGAGGTGTGGCTGTAGATAAGAATGGCAATATTTGGGTTACGAATTGGAGCTTGAATAAAGTTGCGCATTTACGACCAGACGGTACTCTAATAGATCTCTATCCAACAGGTAGTGGGCCACTTGGTGTTTCAGCAGATGCGGATGGATATGTTTGGGTGGTGAATTATAGTGGTGGTGGACCAGCACCAAGAAACTATACTAATTGTTCTGGTGGAACAACTACAAAATATGATATGGAAGATGGTACTCCTATTGGCACATATTGTGTTGGTGGCAATCCTTATACATATAGCGACATGACTGGTTTTGGCTACCAGAGTGTAGTAAAGGGATTAGTAAGTGGCGAGTGGACATCAAGTGCTATTGATTTGGAAGGTTTATCTAGTGTGGGTGGATTATTTATTCATGGTGATATCCCAGTTGGAGCGAGTGTTAAAATGCAGGCTAGAGGAGCTGGTTCACAAGCGGGTCTTGCTGAAACCACTTGGCAGGATGTTGCTAGTGATGGAACAGTTAGTATTACAAATGTTTCTTGGTTGCAGATAAAGCTAGAGCTGCAGTCTGTTCGTATCAATGTGACGCCATCAATAAATTATATAAGTATCAATAAAATAAGCTTAGAATAATGAATAAACGTTATTCAAAATATATAGTCCCAGTTATCACAATCATTTTATTAATGGTTCCTTTTGCTATATTCGCTTCTACAGATTTTGGTATATCTGATGTAGATGTTGGACTAGGGGATAATGATGTAAAAAGTATTGCAACGAATATAATAAGTATAGTTTTAAGTTTTTTGGGTATTATTGCAGTTGGTTTTGTTATTTATGCTGGATTTCTATGGATGACAGCTGGTGGTAATGCAGACAGAGTAGATAAAGCTAAAAAGATTTTAATAAGAGCGGCTATTGGTATAGTTATTATTTTATCCTCTTATGCAATTGCTAGTTTTGTAATAAGTAGTATTAGTGGTGCTACGGGCGATGGTACTGATGGAACGGGTGGTACAAATCCTCCAGGTGGTGGCTTTGGTGGAGGAGAAGCTAATTTAATTATTAGAAATTGGCAACCATATGATGGTGCTACTGGCACAGCTAGAAATATATTAGTAAGAGTATATTTTAATAAAACAATAGACGCGTCTTCTGTAGCAAGTAGTGATTTTACTTTTACTAATACTTCAAATAATACAGCAGTTAATTTTAATGTTACTGTTGTTGGAAGTCGTATAGATATTCAACCTTTAATTGCTTGTGAGGTTGAAGGAGTGGATTATTGTTTAGGCAATACTCAGGGTTATACAGTAAGTGTAGCTAATGGTTCAATTACATCGCTTGATAACAAAGATTTAGTATGTACTACTGGTTGTTCAACAGATTTTGTTACTAGTGATTATATTGATGTTATGCCACCAGTTGTTTCACTGGTTAACCCACAAGATAATGATACATTTTCTGTAGCTGCTAATGTACCAATTGAAGCCCAAGCAACGGATGATAGAGGTATGGTAGCAGCCCTAACATTTTTAGCAGACAATGAAGAAGTTTTGCCAGAGGGCACAGATGGTGCTGAGCCTTGGTTAGGATTGTTTAGTACCGCTGCATATGATGAGGGGGATAGTATAGATATTAGTGCAGTAGCAGAAGATTTAAGTGGTAATATTGGCAGATCAGGGGCAGTAGATATTCGCATACTCCCTGAGCACTGTTTTAACCAAACTAAAGATGCTGATGAAACAAATATAGATTGTGGTGGTTCTTGTGGAGCTTGTTTAGGGGAGAGTTGTAATAGTAGTTCGGGTGTAGATAGTTGTGAACCAAATGATGCCTTGTGTGGTCAGGGAGTGTGCAATTTAGATTGCATCTGTGCTTCAGCTCCAATAATAACAAATATATCTCCAGACAATGGTGCAGTTGGTAATTATATAACTATAATTGGCGAAGAATTTGGTAGTTCAACCGGTCAGGTTGTTTTCTTAGGCAGTGCTGATTTTGGCGATGAGATTGTCTCTTCATTAGCAGGTTGTGATACAGCATGGTCACCATGGCAAGTAATTGTTGAAGTTCCAGAAGGTGTAGTATCTGGGGGAATAAAGATAATTACGAATTCAGGAAGTTTTGACACCACTTTAGATGATAGAGGTTGGCAAGGAGATTTTACACTAAACGAAACTGTTAGACCGGGTATTTGTGGAATTACACCAGAAGCTGGCACAGCTTTAAGTACTGTTGATATAGCTGGTACGCAGTTTGACGAAAGTAAAGACAGGGTTGTTATTGGTGGTGTTAGCGTTTCTAATTCAGATATATCTTTATGGTCAAATAATAATATCACTTCCTTGGTTCCAAATTTACAACAAGGGAAAGTATCTGTTGCAGTTGGTGTGGGAGATGAATTAAGTAATCCAGTTCAATATGAAGTTGTTCCAGATATATTAGTTCCATCTATATCATATATAGAGCCAGATAATGGACCAGTTGGTACATATATTACTATTCACGGAAATAATTTTGGGTATAATGAGTCAAATGTATTAGTTAATTTTGTTAATAATAGTACTACTATCCCAGCAGATATAGATTTCCCAGAAATGTGTGGAGATTACTCTGTGGAGAATACAGAGATTGTGGTTAAGGTTCCAGAGGGTGTTACTTTAGGATTATGGAATGTAGTTGTAAATAGAGATTTGAAAGATAGCCAACCAGCAAGTTTTGATGTTAATGAAGACGTGCTGTCTCCAGGTCTTTGTTTATTAGAGCCAAATAATGGTCCAGTTGGAACTATTATTGATGCTTATGGAGAAGGTTTTGGTTCAACTGGTCAGATTTCCTTTTTCGATAATATAATAGCCGCTATTAGTAATTGGACAGGCATACATATTGGTTCTCAAGTTCCAGCAGCAGCTAGTACTGGTCCTGTACAAGTTACATCTGGATCTGGTGGAGTATCTAATTCAATTAATTTTGCAGTTGGTAGTTGTGATGCTAATAGTTGCTCAGTGGGTGATGAGTGTTGTTCAGATGGTATTTGTCGTGAAATTGGCTTATGTGAACAATCTCTTGGTGCTGGTGAATATATTTGGTCATTTACAACTGGTCAACAATTACCACCATTTATAGTAGAAGAAGTTTGGCCATTATGTGATGAAGCTTGTATTAATACAATGATCGGTGTGAAGTTTAGTAATCCAGTAGATTTAGAAAGTCTGACAGATATTAGCGTAGACGTTAAACAATGTACAGATGAGAATTGTTCAGCTTTTGTTACAGAAGTTGGTTATACAGAAAATGATGTACCAGTTGGCTATTATGATGACACAAACTATATCCTAAGCATTAACCCATCTGCAAATTTAGTGCCACAAACATATTATAGGGTGGTGCTTAAATCTGGATCATTAGGAATCGTTAACACAGAAGGTGGTTATTTAGAAAATATGAATTATTCAAGTTCAGGTGGTGAGGTAGATAGTTATTCTTGGATTTTTAGAACAGGTGTTGATGAGTGTACTTTAGATAATGTAGAAGTTTTACCAGATGAACGTACTATTACTTCTCAGGAAGAAAGATTAAATATGTCTGCTTATGCATATTCTGAGCCAGATGATTGCTCTCCTCGTGGTCAAATGCTTGATCCTGCAGAATTTGCTTGGACATGGCAATCTACAAATGTAGGTACAGCAACAGTAGCCGGAACTTTGAATGAGGGAATAGTAACTCCTATTTGGGGTCATCCAGCAGATGTAAGTATTATTTCTACAGCCGACGGTGTTAGTGGTAATGCTCAAATTACTGTAGATATGGATATTCCAAGAATAGATAATATATCTCCAGATAATGGAATGATTCAGGCTGACTTAAAAACTTATGTAACTGTACATGGAGATAATTTTGGAGACGAGCAAGGTTCTACAGTTGTTCTAGTGGGTGGCATTGAGGCAAAGATTGCAGATTGTTCAAGTGCTTGGTCAAATACACAAATAGTAATTGAAATGCCATTATCTACTAGCACTGGAGATAGAATTAAAATAATAAAAACAGGTGGGGATGATGAATCAGATCCTTTTACTGTTAATAGTATTATTCGTCCAGCGCTTTGTAGTATAGATCCAAATTATGGAATAGAGGGAACAAGCGTTACTCTAGAAGGATATAATTTTGGGGATACACAAAATGATGGCATGGTTTTCTTTGATCAATTAGGAGTAGATAGTATAAGTAGTTGGTCAAACACTAAGATAAAAGCATCTGTACCAGCTAATGCTGCTACAGGTCCGGTTACAGTTAATGTGTTAGGCAATGATTCAAATTCATTAGTCTTTTCTTTAGAACCATATATTAGTGGTCTAAATCCAGACAATGGAGCAGTAGATAGTTATGTCACAGTTTACGGTGGTAATTTTGGTGACGAGCAGGGTAGCGGTTATGTATTAATTGGTGGTCGAAGAGCATATCTTGCCCCATGTTTAGGCAGCTGGTCTAATACAAGTATTATTGTTCAAGTGCCAAGTAGTTTAAGTCTTGGTAATAGGAAGGTTCAAGTTATTACACATTATGGCATTGGTAGTAATGAGGTAAATTATGAGGTAAAAGATGTTCCAGCTAATCCACTATTATGTGAAGTTAATCCTAATTGGGCTGCTAATAATGAGCAGGTTGGTTTATTAGGAGATAATTTAGGTAGAGCTCCTCGTTTATCTGATCAAATAGAAGTAGATACAGATTTGGGAGCAAGTTACACAAATTCTTCTGGTAATTCATGCATGAGTAATAATGGTTCATATGTAAGTGGTTGTTCAAATTATTGGGTTGAGTACCAGTTCAATTTTACAGATAGTAATTATTATAATGCTTGGGCAGAAACCAGTAATTATAGTACAGATTTAACGGATCAAAGTATTTACCACAACGTTAATATATATATTGATGGCACATACGCTGGTTATTTTAGTAATATAGCTTCCCTTGATCATCAGTTTGGTGGCGTAGATTTAGGTTGGGTAAATGCTGGTGTTCATACAATTAGATATTATTGGACAAATGATTGGTGTGGTGGTTGTAGTAATGGAACGGGGGATTCAAATATTAGGATTTACAATGTTGGTATTAATACAGGAATACCAACTAGCTACCCAGTGTTTACAAGAAACTACACAGCTTCTACTGAGGGTTGGTCAAACAGTAGTGTGTTAACACGTATAGATAGTGAAATACAGTCTGGTCCAGTTTCTGTTATTAAAGAAGTGGTTACTGGCCAGCAGTGCGCTGGCTTCCATATTGGTAGTTGGTGTCCAGGAGGCGTTTATGAAGATATTACAGAGAATATTGAAAGTAATAGTGTAGATTTTAATAAAGGATGTGTAATTGGAACAACTTCATCTCGAGAAGAAAATTATATTCCAACTGTTGCTGCTAATAGCGAAGCTGTTGGTACATTAGCAACCGATGGTACATATATCTATGGTAAGAGTTGGAGTAGTTATGATGAGTATGATGTAGTTATATCTAAGATAGGTACTGGTTATAATAATACAGTACTGGGAGAAGACTATGGAGATTTAGCAATAGTTTCTAGCAGTATTACCATGACTTATCATCCAGATGGTTATATATACAATGGTTATTCATCAGATGGTCATAGTTTACAGCGTATAAATGTTGCTACTGGGGTTGTAGATAACAGTGTTGTGATTACAGATGGTTTATTAAACAGAAATACTGGTAATACTTATTCAGAGGCTAGGGGTGACAACTTAGTAACCTCAGACGGAACATATATATATAATTTAGCGTTTGGAACCCATGCTTGTCCAAATAATTATTCTAGTCGCTGTTATGATGGATTTAAAGTAAGGGTATTTGATCCAATGAATAATTGGAAGTTAGTTAGAGAGTGGGAAACAACTACAAATGGATCTTTTTATACCGATGGTATTGTAGCTGATGGTAAATATATTTACGCCATTGAGTGGGGTGGTTTACATAGAATACGTATGATGGATATTCAGACTGGTGAATATATTGCTCAGTGGATATCTGAACAAGGCAGGCCAACTGGTCAGGGTAATGATATTATTTCTGGTCAGTATGATTGGGTTAATGACAGAATATGGCTAGGTGATTTGGTTGATCATAGTAGATATCCTGGCCCAGCTTATATATATAAATATACTAGCTGTCACGACTATGACGTGAATGACATTATAATAGAGGATGAAGGTTATTGTGGAGATGGACTCATTGCTTCAGGCGAAACTTGTGATGACGGCAATACTGTAAGCGGGGATGGCTGTTCTAATGTTTGTGAGATAGAATTAAGTGATCTTCAGGCAGATATTAATTATGAGGTTGGTTGGAAATATTGGAGTAGTAATAATTGGGTCCATGTAGATTTTAGAGATACATATTCAAATCCAGTTTTGATACTAAGTCCAGTTAAACACGAAGGTGGTGACACTGCTACCTTTAGAATAAAGAATTTATCTAGTTCTGGTTTTGATTTTAGATTACAAGAATCTAATAGTCATGATGATCCTCATTGTTGTGATAAAGAAGTCTATTATTTTGTAGCTGAAGCAGGTGTTTATCAATTAGAAGGCGGTATAACAATTGAAGCTATGAATACTGTTCTTGATTCAGTTACACCAAATTATACTCAGCTTCCTTATGATATTGAATTTACAGAAGTTCCTACAACATTATCTCAGGTAATTACAAGTGGTGATGGCAATGATCCTAATTTTGATCCAAAAGGAACTATTAATTATATAAAGACAAGACAGAATAATGTTTCGGCTAATAGTTTTTATATTGCTTTAGAAACAGACACTACTTATTCAACTCATGTACCAGAAACAGTAAGTTGGTTAGCCATAACTCAAACAGATGGCAATTTAAATAATAGTTTATTTGAATCAAAAACTATTAATAATCTTATTAATAATGACACTTCAAATATTACTTTTGATAATTCTTTTGCTAGACCAACATTTTTTGCAAATAGTTTAACTATAAATGATCCAGCTCCTGGTGTTTTACGATGGATAGCTCTAGAACCTACATCGGTTGGTGTGCGTTTTGAGAATGATGACAGTTCTATTCACGCAACTCCAGAAGATATTAATTATTTAGTTATTAATCTACCCGAGAATATTGATCCACCAGCACCAGATACATGTGGTAATGGCGAAATTGAAGCTGGTGAAACTTGTGATAGTTGTCCAGACGATGTTGGCGAATGTAGTGATAGTGATTTGTGTGGAAACTTTAGTTTAGACACTGGTGAAGCTTGTGATATTAGTGAAGTTGGTGATCCAATATTAGGTGGACAGACTTGTGATTCTTTAGAAGGTTTTTCTGGTGGTAACTTAGATTGTTCTGTGAATTGTGAATTAATAACAGATGCATGTGTTATTGGTAATCCAGCAAGTAATATTTGTTTAAACACAGAGATATCTGCTGAATTTGATTCATTAATGGATCAAAGTAGCTTTGCCGGTAATGTTCATTTTGAAAAGGTCACTAATACTTGTGAGACAGGTTCAAATATTGGCAATGCGTGTGATACAGACGAAGATTGTGGTGATGGTGTTTGTGATCTAGATGTAGTAGTTAGTTATGATTTAGAGAATTTGCCACCAAATGATTCTCAATACTCAAAGTTATATATATATCCAGAAAATGGTCTATTAGATATTAATTCTGAATACAGAGCAACAGTAAGGGGTGGAACTAGTGGTGTTCAAGATATTGAAGGTTATACTTTAGCTGCGGATTATGTTTGGCCATTCTATACTGGAGATACAGAGTGTTTAATAAGTAGAGTGGAAATTGAACCAAGTAGTTATCAATTTAATAGTGCAGATGAAATAGTTAACTTCACAGTTCATGGATATGATGAAAATGGTATTTCTGTTATAGGAGATTATTCATGGAGTATTCAAGGTAATGCAGATTTATTAAATATAGTTGGAGGAAATACCCAGACTGTACAAGTTTCCCCAACAGATACTGGTAATGGTGAGTTAAGTTTAGAAGCTAGTGTATATGCTAGCGAAGATTCACAAGGTGTGGCTCAAGCTCCAATAGATATATTTATGTGTAATATACCGTGGAATTATGAGAATAAAACATATAACTTTAAGACAAGATATTGTAGGGGTGAAGGTGTAAACCATGTATATAATAGTGGTTTTGAAATGGATGATAACAGCGACTTAAGACCAGATGTTTGGTTTGATGATATCTATGATGAAGATTGGCAGGATATTTCTTTAGTAAGTTCAGATTTAGAAGGTGGTGGAAATTATGCTGTGCAAATAAATAATTTACAGGACGATCGTTCTGTAGGAGATAGAACAGGTATTGCTTCAGGAATAATAGATGTTAAAGATGCTATCTATACTTTATCTGCTCAGATTAAGGGTGAAACTAATGGTCAATTAGCATATTTTGGTCTTAAATTTATGAATGAAAATGGTCAGGCACTTGGCGGAAACGGTGGCTACCATTATCCAGTACTTAACCACGCTTCAATATCTGATGAATGGACATTGTATAGTGCTAGTTTTAGGCCATCTGAATTATTTACTGGTACTGAGAAGGTTCAGGTTGTATTTATTCTTGCAGGTAGTGATGAATTAGATAAACATGTAGCCTGGATAGATAATGTTCAATTAGAGTTAGGTTCAGAAGTTAGTGTTTATGAAGAATCTAATTTATTACCATCATTAAATATATCTCCAGATGCTGCTTCTGGTGATGAGCTGCTAAATAGATTGTTCTTACAATCTGACTACAATATTCCAGATGCCATTGGTTTAAGAGTGTTTACTAACTTTGAACACCAAGCACCAATTGTTTGGTATCAAGATAATGTTACGAATATTGGTAATCCAGCTACTATAGATGTTGGCGGTTATTCAGCATTACAAGAGGGTAGAACAACTTATGTGAATGCTGCTAATAATAGTAGTAATAATATTTATACAAACATATTTGTTTTGTCATATACAGATGGTGCTAATGCAACTACGCAAGATATATTTACTCAGATGTACGAGAATTGGACGTTCAATAGTAATATAGATTCATATTATGAGAAACAACAACTCGCTAGAGACACAAAACGTTTTGAGAATATTGTTCAAATGTCTGAGCAATTAGACGATTATTATCAATTAAATGGTGGTTATCCTCAATTACAGGCAGGGACATATTTAGCTGGTACAACAGTTTCTGTTTGGGATTCTTGGAACGCTACTTTTGGTGCAGAGCTTGGTGGTGTGCCAGTAGATCCAATCAATGAACATGGATTATGTAATGGTGCATACGATCCAATAACCTGTTGGAATCCAGACGATTTGCGTTATGTTTGCCCATTAAACTCCTATGTTTACAGATATGACTATGTAAATTCGGATTATTATCTATATAGTAATTTTGAATATGAAGGGGTTGTTTGGAAGGGAGATTTTGATTTGACCATAGCTAGTAATCCGCAGTGCGATAATGTAATTTTAAACAATGGTGTTATGTCTTCCATTTCTCCAGCACAAAATATTGAATAAAATTATATTATTATATAAATATACGGTATAATTAATAGCAAGTTAATATATAAATATATGAAAAGAAAAATTATTACAATTATGACTGTTATGGCATTTATTTTTACTTTAATGCCACAATCATATGTTAGTGCTCAAACAATCGATCAGTGTGAGCAAGTTTTAGCATCAGGACAACCAGAATTGTCTACTTGGGAAGATGATGCAGGAGCAACGCCTGCTAATAATTTTTATTTCATGGATAAACTGGGTGACTGGATAAAGCTCAGACTTTTTTCTTTTACCAAGGATGCAAGAATTAATACTTTGTTAGATCAGGCACAAGAAAGAGTAGGCGAGCTTGAACGTTTACAGAGGCAGAACAATCTTAAACCTAGTTATGTTAATAGAATTGTAGATAGCTACAATAATATTATGGCAGAAGTTAGTACGAGATTATCTAATATGCAGGGCGATGGTGTAGATATGACAGATATAATCTCTAGAGTAACAATACTAAGTGCTAAAAATAAAACTATTATAGCTGGTATTTTATCTAAGGTTTCTGCACAGAACTATAATACAATACAGTCTGCATATAATCAGTCTGGTACAGCGTTTTGTGAAGTTGTAGATAGTTGGGTTTCAAGAGAGAATCAATGTAATGATACTATTCTATTAACACAAGAGAGTTCTAATTCATTTAATAATATTGCAGGCGAGATAGCCAATGTTGGAGAAACAAGTTCTTCAATAGAAAGTTCATTTGAACAAGTTAGTTCGTATTTAGATAGAGTGGAAAATATTAGTGTAGATATAAATAATAGTAAAGAAGATTTTAGTGGAGCTGTTAGTAGTTCTAGTTTGAGCTTAAGTGATAAAGAACAAGTATTAAATGATAAGCTAGATGATTTTAGAGGGGATTATTTTTACCTTTTAAATAATCAACCTCAAGTAGATACTGCTATTAGATCTATCATAAGCTATAGATTAAACGACAACCCTAGAAGTTTAGTTGCAAGAGCTAGGGCTAGCGCTGCTTTAATGGATGTTGCTTTAAACAATGCAGAAGTGGGAGCAGACATTGCATATATTGAAAATATAATGTCTGTTAATCTGTCTGAAGATAAAGATTTAAATGATTTATTAGATAATTTAAAGTCTGCAAAAGAAAGTAGTTTGCAAACTGAAATAAATACGCTATCTTCATTAGTTTCTTCACAACAGGATGAAATTGAAGCATTAGAAGAAAGTAAAAATGTCTGTAGGAGTTTAAAGAACGATTTTTCAGAAATATTAGACAGGTTAGATACTGGAAGATTTTCTCAGGCTAGAAATGGTGTCTTAGCTTTACAAGCTGAAGCTAGTAATTTAAATAGCACATATTTACCAGCTTGTGGAATGATGCCAGTTATAGACACTCTTTATGATATTCTAATTAATGGTAATGCTTTGGACCCAAATAATAGTTGTAGTAGTCAATCATATATAGATAATTATGTAGCTGAGATAGTTGCTTGGGGAGAGGATCGTTTAGCATTATGGGATACAATGTTAGATCAACACGATGGTATTGTAGATGAATTGAACAGTCAACTAGATTCATATGAAATGATAAGTGTAAATAAGGGATCAGTTGCAACAAGTTTAGATTCACACTTTTCTTCCTATGCAAATGTTAATGCTGCACAAGTTTCTTCAGCTGAATTAGATAGCATTCAAACTGAAATAGGAGATTTAGAAAGAAGATTAAATTCGGCTGAATCAGATGTGGTGGATTATGAAGGATATAAGAATAATGCTAATGCGTCTTTACAGGTTGCTAATAGTTCATATGTTGAAGCGCAAACAGCTGTAAGTAAGGCAGAGTCAGAATTGCAAACAGCAGATACTAATGTGAAGCAGGCACAAGCCGCAGCAGATCAAGCAAGAGCAGATTACCTAAAAATAGAACAATCTTTAAATGAACTTAATACAATTAAAAACAGTACATTATCTGAATTAAACGCTGCTAAAGATTCGCTTGATGCATTAAATACAGAAAAAGTTGATTTAGAGAAACAGATTGATACTTTAAAAGTTTCTTTAAATAATAATTTTAGTATAGCTTCTATTAATCAAGATAACTTTCAATTGGAAGAAGAAATCTTATTGGACCTATCTGAAGATATTAATTTTGATAGAAGTGCAGTTGAACTAGAGGCTTTAGATGCAGAATTAAAAAATTTAAATGAAGACATAGTGTTAAAATCTGCAGAAGTAGATCAATTACAGTCAAATTACGACAAGGTGTTAGCAGACTATAATTCTACTTTAACAGAATACAATAATAAAGAAGACGATGTGGTTCAGGCAGATTTTGGAGTATATGCAACTACGCAGGTTTATACACAAAAAGAAAGTGCATATAATTCTGCAGTATCTGGTTTGAATACAATCTCTAACAATTTAAATAGTCTTCAAGCTAGTTATGATGCAGCTGTATCAGATTATACAGAAGCTGTTGTTTTAAGAGATATTATTAGTAGTGATTTAGATAATAAGAATAATGAGTATAATAATGCGGTTGCTAAAGCTGTGAAACTTGAAGTTATTAGACAGGAACTAGATTCGTTCATTACAGATAAATTTGATAGCACAGTCAGTAATTATAGAACTAGCGTTGATTCTTTAGGAGTTTTAAACAATGATTGGAAAACTGTTGCCTTTGAATATAATGAAATAGCAGATAATATTGCAGACTTAAGAACTACTATGAATGGAACAAATCTTGCTAATATTAGAACTGAGCTTAATAGCATGAAGACATTAGCGGGCAACTTGGAAACTATGGTTGAATATAATATGCCAGCTCAACAAATTAGTAATCAATTAGATACAATAGATAGATTAGTAAGTATGAGAATGCTTGGACAAGCTAGGATAGATAATATCAAAGCATCGGTTCAAACGAGTGTGGTAAATTTACAGAATATTACTTGTTCCGAAGCTCAACCATTATATAATCAAGGTATAACAGATATTTGTAATAACTTCTCTATTGGAGATTATCTTAATACTTGTGATGTTATAAACAATTTAGAAATTCAAATCGTAGATACTTGTCAGTTACAACCTGTAAATAATTGTGGTAATACAATCGTGGATGATGGAGAACAATGTGATGACGGTAATAAATTATCTGGCGATGGTTGTAGTGCATTATGTCAAAGTGAAATAACATCATATTGTGGTGATGGCCGCATTCAAAGACCAAATAGTTTTGGTGTGAATGAAGAATGTGAGAATGTACCAGCAAATAATGAAGACGGTGATGGTTGTTCATCACAATGTACGAATGAAGTTCAAGCAGTTTGTGGTGATGGTATTTTACAACAACCAAATAGTAATGGTTTTAGTGAACAGTGTGATGATGGTAATAGGTTTGCTGGTGATGGCTGTAATAACCTATGTCAGCTAGAAAGAGGTTCACAAAAAACTATAAACATTAGAAGAACAATTCCATAAAATATTAAATAAAAATATTATGTTTGAAGATTTACAATCAGATCAACAGGCTGGTGTACCAAAACCAGAACCAGTAAATACACCTAAACAGCCACCAATGGCGCCAAAGCCAGAACAGGCAGGGGAGATAGAAGACATCTTAGCAGATGTTGATTCTTCAGCTCCTTCAGTAACTCCAAAACAACCTCCAATGCCAGCACAGCCTCCTGTGCAAGATATTGGTCCAGCTCAACCTTTAACAGATTTACCAGGCGCTGAAGTAATGGATAAGAGTAAACGTTCAGGCGGATCAAAGAAATTATTCTATTTAGTTGGAATTGTTGTGGTAGCCGCTATCGTTATTATTGGTGTTATCAAATTCACTTCTTCTGCAAGTTATGATGAGTATGAAAACTTTGTAACAGAGCCAGTTGTTAATAATCAAGTAACAGATAATACAGAAGATACAACCGAGCCAGAAGTAATAGATGAGCCAGAAGTTGTTGATGAGGTTGTAGAAAAAGATATAGTAGATGATGATGGCGATGGTATAACTAATGAACAAGAATTAGCAATTGGAACCGATCCATTTAATCCAGATAGTGATAATGATGGTTTATTTGATAAAGAAGAGGTGGTAACTTATGGAACAGATCCACTAAATGAAGACTCAGATGGCGATGGATATTTAGATGGTGCTGAAGTAAAAGCAGGATATAATCCAAGCGGCCCAGGCGAATTATTGAAATTACCACCATTAGATAATGGAACAAATAATAATTAAAATAAATGTTTACAGATAACAAAAACCAAACAACAACTGGTAGTCAGTTAATAGATAATGCTGGTCCTCAGGCTAGTCAACCAGCTGGTAATAGTATGACTGGCGAGATATATACTATGCCAAGAGCGGATGGTCCAGTAAAACCAGCTAAGGCTAAAAGTTCTCCAAAGCTTATGTTTATCATAATAGCTATTGTTATTATTGCTATTGTTGGAGTTGGTTTTTGGTTCTATTCAACAATGACTGTAGTGCCAGAAGATAATCTATTAATAGATCAAAATTTTAATACAGATAATTTAATTCCTCCTATTGTTGATGAAGAAGAGGAAGAAGTAGTTTCTACACCAACAGATAGAGATAGGCAAAGATTAGACGATGTTGCTAGTATTCGCTCAGCTTTGGCTTTATACTATCAAGAAATGAAAGCATATCCAGATATAATAGATGATTTATTAGAAAATTATTTGGATACTATTCCTATTAATCCAAATCCAGGCGGCAATTCATATATCTATGTACCGCAAGATAGTAATCAATCATATAAATTAACCTTTACACTTGAAGAGGGTGGTAAGGTTGGTGCTTTAACCTTGAAAGAGGGTGAGTATCAAGCGAATCCTACAATGATTGAACCTTTGGTAGAAGTAGATAATGAACAGCAGACAGAAGAAAATCCAGACGCAAATGTAGAACTATTATCAGGATTGGATTCAGATTCTGACGGTTTAACAGATATTGAAGAAAATCTTTATGGAACAGATTCAACTTTGGTAGATAGTGATGAAGATGGCTATTCAGACGCTAGTGAACTTACAAATCTATACGATCCAGCTTCAGCTGCTACATTATTAGCAGATACGGAAAAAGTTACTCAATACATCAATACTGAATATAACTATTCAATACTTTATCCAAGTGAATGGACAGTAAGAGCTTTAACAGAAGATAAGATGGAAGTAATATTTAATTCCAAAACTACTGAGTTTATTCAGATATTAGTGTTAGAAAATCCATTAGGCTTATCTGCTAAGAACTGGTATTTAAGTTACAATAAGGATGCGGATCCAGAAGAACTTAAAGAAGTGGTATTAAATAATATAGTTGGCATTCAAACAGGTAATGGTCGTTATACATATTTAGCCTTGGGTAGTAATGTTTATTCTATAATATACAATGTTGGTACAACCAATCAGTTAAACTACCAAGCAACTTATGAAATGATGCTTAATAGTTGGGAATTAATAACCGTAGACGAGAATACGCCTGCAGAAGAGAGAGATGCACAAAGATTAAAAGATATAACAGATATTCGTTTCTCATTATTAGATTACCAAGTAACAAATTTAAGCTTCCCAGATTCATTAGATAGTGATGTAGATACCTACCAGATGATTGGAACATCTGCAGGGGATTGTGCTGTAGCTTGCGATAATATTTCAACTGCAGCTCAATGTGTAGATTTATCTACCATCTTAGTACCAGACTATTTAACAGCTATACCATATGATCCATTAGATGGTACAGATGAAAATACAGGGTATTATTTAAATGTATTAACGGATGGAACTTTAATAGCGGGTGTGTGCCAAGCAGAACAGGAGTCTAAGATTGAAATAGATAACTAATATGATAGGTAATGTAAGTTTTGTATATACAGAAAAACTAGATAAGAAGCTATTATCTTCTTTACAATCAGCAGCTAAAATTGCTGTTAAGAAATTAAAGCTTTCAAAAATAGATATTAGTGTAATTTTTGTTACCGAAGCTAAGATTAAACAGCTAAATAAATTGTATAGAAAAAAGGATAAGATTACAGATGTTTTATCTTTTTTTTATGGCAATGAAGGTGAAATATTTATCTGTCTAAAACAAGCAAGAAGACAAGCTAAAGAAAATAATGTAAGCATTGAATCTGAGCTTGTTAAATTAACAATACATGGGCTAGCACATATAGCTGGTCATGATCATGAAAAAGAAGAAGATTATATTAAAATGAATAAAGTAGAAATAGAAATCAATGATTTATTTCAAAAAAACAATTAGAAGTATTAATAGAGCCTGGCACGGACTTATTAAAGTTTGGCAAGATGAACAGAATTTTAGAATAGAACTATTTATATCTGTTATAGTAGTTGCTTTGATGTTCTATTTACACATAACATTAAAAGAAGCGGTTATATTAATACTTGTCATATTTACAGTCTTAATATTAGAAATCATAAATACTGTAATGGAAAGAATGGCAGACATTCTTAAACCAAAAATTCATCACTATGTTGCTGTTTTAAAAGATATGATGGCAGCAGCAGTATTACTGGCAAGCATTGCAGCAATAATAATTGGAGTTTTAATTTTCTACCCATATATAGTTGGTAGTATCTAGTATTTTTAGTATAATAAACATATTAATAAAGTTTTTTAGGAGGTCATGGCTTTGATGCAATCATTACCGTTATTATCAGCAATCTTTGTTATAGGATTGGGTTTTTTTATTTTGTTTAAAAATATTAAATCTCGTTTAAATATTATATTTTTCTTTTTAGCAGTTACTGTTTCTATTTGGTTACTTGGTACATATAAACTATTCATTAGCATAACAGAACCAGAAATAATACTTTGGGATAAATTCATATACATTGGCATTTGTATGATGCCTGCTTTGTTTTATCATTTCTCAGTACTGTTTACTAAAAATAATAAGTCAGGACAATCAATATTATTACCATATATTATTGGATTGTTTTTTATCATCATGCTCAAAACACAATATTTTGTAGCAGATGTTTTCTACTATGATTGGGGAGCTCATACTAAAGCTCAACTATTTCACCATTTGTTTGTAATATATTATGGCTTATTCATAATTTTACTCTTTAATGATTTATACAAATACTATAATAAAACCAAATCTGGTTTAGCTAGAGCTCAGTCTAGATATATTCTTTTTGCTTTTGCAATACTTTCGATATTTGGCATAACAGGTTTTTTACCAGCCTACAGTATTTCTTTTTATCCAATTGCTTACCTTGGTGGTTTAATCTTTATGGTAGTACTTGCCTATGCAATTATTCGCCACAGATTTATGGACCACAGATTAATGATACAAAGAAGTCTAGTTAATATATTTGCTTTTTTAGTAGCTATTGGTTTAAGTAGATTCGTATTCAATATTTTTAGTTGGAATTTTCCTAGAATAGATAATTGGGAGATTTTAGGCTTACTAGTGGGTTTGTTAACAATACAACCATTACGTAATCTATTCTCAAGTATTGCCAATAGATACTTTTTTACAGACATGTATGATTACCAAGCTGTTTTAAGAGATTTAAGTCATCATTTAACTTCAATTATTAATTTAGAAGATATTGTAGATTCAATCATTAATACTGTTAATGATTCTTTCCGTTTAGAAAGCTCGGGACTCATTATTTGTGAAGATATTAATAATACACCCAGCTGTGATGTTATGATGGCCTATGGTGTTAAAGTTAATGAAATTGAAGATATTGTTAAGAATAATTATTTACTTAAATATTTAGCTTTATCTAGGGCTCCATTATTAGCGGATGAAATACCAATAATTACTAAGTCTATTCTAGATACTAGTACTGTTAATAGCCTTAAAAAGGCTCAAGAAGCTATGAATAAGAGTAATATAGCAATGTTAACACCACTTGTTAAAGAAGATAGCTTAATAGGTATTATTGCCCTGGGTAGTAAATTATCTAAAGAAAGTTATTCAAGTGAAGATTTGGAATTAATAGATATACTTGCTAATCAAGCATCAGTGGCAATAGATAATGCACAGCTGTATGAACAAGTTAAACAATTTAACACCAAGCTTAAGAAAAAGGTTAGAGAGGCTACCACAGATCTGCAAAATACAAATAAGAAATTAACTTATGCGAACGATAATCTGCAACAATTAGATAGAGCTAAGTCAGAGTTTTTATCTATTGCTTCTCATCAATTAAGAACGCCACTGTCTGGTATTAAAGGATACCTATCTATGCTTATGGAAGGGGACTTTGGTAGACTTCCTAAAGATGCTCAAGCTGTTATTAAAGATCTATTCTCTAATGCAGATAGAATGTCTAGACTTATTAATACCTTCTTAAATATTTCTAGAATAGAAGCTAATAGATTAGTTATTGCTAAGAAACAGGTAGATATAATAGACTTGGTTAAATCTACAGCTAGAGATTTTGACATGACAGCTAAGAAGAAGAATTTGAAATATACATATAATTTGCCAAAGAAAAAAATAATGGTATCTGCTGATGGAGATAAGATTAGAGATGTGGTTGGTAATTTTATAGACAACTCCATTAAATATACTCAAAAAGGTTTTGTAAAAGTTTCTATTGAAACATCACCTAAACAAGTAAAGATATTTGTTGAAGATTCAGGTATGGGTATTTCAAAGAAAGATATAGATAAATTATTTGAAAAGTTTGCTAGAGGAACAGATATTACTAAAGTAGATACTAATGGTTCAGGTTTGGGATTATATATTGCTAAGAAAATTATTGAAGCTCATGATGGTGTAACCTTTGTTTCTTCACCAGGTAAAAATAAAGGTAGTAAGTTTGGTTTTTCATTACCATTACCTGATAAAAAGAAATCTAAGAAAAAATAGTGTTATTAAATAAAAACAGCCTGTATAGGCTGTTTTGTTATTGACAAAATAGCAGAAATAGTGTACATTACTATATTCCTAAAAAGTATAGGGATTCCAGTTATGGATGAATAGCACATTCAAAAGGAGGTCCAAATGGACGAAAAGAGAAAAGGGGAAATTGCACTCGCATTGATAAAAATGAGAGTAAAGGACAAAGGCCCCAGGCTTAATCATGCAGAGATGAAACGTGAGTTTGGTAATTATGCCAAAGATCTCAACATTCCAATCAATGAATTGTTTGAATTTTTTGAAATCATCATTCGAGAATTGGTTGATGAAGCCTTTGTGAAGGATTAATCCTTTGCTAATTTCAAGGTGATAAGGTGAGACTAAGTCTCCTAAACGGGTAATTGCACCTTCCTTCTAATAGAAGGCGATTGGGCAGAATAAGAACCGCTCCTCTCATCTTGATCTAGCCCTACGTGAAAACGTAGGGCTTTTAATTTCCAAATAGCTAAATAACCTAATTTCTGCTAAAATACTGGTATGGAAATCAAACTAAATCAAGAGCAAAAAGCAGCTGTAGAGCACGATAAAGGCCCTCTTTTAATAGTAGCTGGTGCTGGAACAGGTAAAACAGCAGTTATTACTGAAAGAATAAGCCATCTATTATCTACTCAGAAATTAAAACCAGATAATATATTAGCTTTAACATTTACAGAAAAGGCTGCTGAAGAAATGGAGGTTAGGGTAGATAAAACATTGCCATATGGTTATGTAGATCTTTGGATTTCTACCTTTCATTCTTTTTGTCAAAAGATTTTACAAACTCATGGTTTAGATATTGGCCTTCCTAATGATTTTAAGGTTTTAACTCAAACAGATGCTTGGCTACTGGTTAGAGATCATTTAGAAGAATTTGAGCTAGACTATTACAAACCATTGGGTAATCCAACTAGATTTATCCATGCTTTAATACAACATTTTGGTAGAGCTAAAGATGAAGTTGTTTATCCTCAAGATTATTTAAATTATGCAGAGAAGCTGCAATTAGATTTAGATTCTACTGGTATTAAAACAAAGAAGGTAAAAGATGAAGATAGAGCAGATTTAGAAACAGAGATGGTAAGAGCTAAAGAAGTTGCTGAAGCTTACCATAAATACCAACAATTGTTATTAGATAATAATGCTTTAGATTTTGGAGATTTGATAAATTATACTTTAAGACTATTTCAAGAAAGGCCAAATATTTTAAAGAAGTATAGGGAACAGTTTAAATATATTTTAGTAGATGAGTTTCAAGATACTAACTATGCACAGTATGAGTTAATTAAATTATTAGCAGCGCCTGCTAATAATATTACAGTAGTGGGTGATGATGATCAGTCTATATATAAATTTAGGGGAGCCAGTATTTCCAATATTTTAGAGTTTAAAAAAGACTATCCTAAGTCTAAAGAAGTATATTTGAATAAGAATTACCGTTCAGGACAAAAGATATTAGACGTATCATATAATTTTATACAATTAAATAATCCTAATAGATTAGAAGTAAAATTAGCAACGGGTAAGGGTAAGAAATTATCTAAGAAGCTAACCTCTCAAATTAAAGATAAAGGTGAGATAGAAGCTTTTGTAGGAAATAGTTTAACAGAAGAAGTTGCGTGGGTGGTGAATAAAATAGGGAGTGTTTTTAAAGCAGAAGCAGATACTAATTGGAGTGACTTTGCTATTTTAGTTAGAGCTAATGATAGTGCTAAGCCTTTTCAAGAGGCTTTGCAGGCTGCTAATATTCCAAATTATTTCTTAGCTTCTTATGGGCTATACAATAAAGCGGTGGTTAGAGATATTGTAGCTTTCTTAAAATTATTAGACGATTACCATGAATCACCAGCATTATGGAGAATTTTAAGTTTATCTTTCTTAGAAATACCAGATAAAGATTTAATTAAATTATCTCATTGGGCTAGTCGTAAACGCTGGTCTTTATATGAAGCTCTATTACAAGTAGGCGTCGGTATTAAGTTTTCTGAACCAACAGTTAAGAAATTTAAACAGGTTGCAGATTTAATAGGTAAATATACAGCTCTAGCTAGGGATAAGAATGTTTGGGATGTTATATATAATTGGTTAACAGATAGTGGTTATTTAAAGTATTTAGATAAATTAAATGAATATGATAGACAAGAACAGTTTAATTATTTAAATAGTTTCTATAAAAAAGTAAAAAGCTTTGAGAATAAAACAGATGATCCAAGTGTTAAGAATTTCATAACAGAGTTTAATTATGAGATAGATTCAGGAGAAAAGGGAGCTATTTCTTTTGACAGTAGTACAGGTCCAGACACTGTTAAATTAATGACAGTTCATAGTGCTAAGGGATTAGAATTTAAATATGTCTTTGTTGTTAATATGGTTGAACAAAGATTCCCAACTATTAATAGAAGTGATGCTATTGCTTTGCCAGATGAGTTGGTTAAAGAAATAATTCCTGAAGGGGATGTACATATTGAAGAAGAGAGAAGACTATTTTACGTAGCTGTTACTAGGGCTAAGAAAGGGTTATTCTTAACAGCTGGTGAAGATTATGGTGGTGCAAGAAAGAAAAAACCATCACGCTTTTTAGATGAGATAGATTATACCAAGTATATGGCAAAGGCTAAGACTGTTTCTTCTAAAGATAAATTAAAAGAAGGTGAGGTTAAAAAGGTTAAAGATGCTAAAGATATAGATTACTTAGCAATGCTACCTAATTATTTTTCATTCTCACAGTTAAAAGCATTCGAAACCTGTCCGTGGCAGTACTATTACCAATATATATTAAAAGTTCCGGTTAGAGGTAATCATGTATTTAGTTATGGTAAGTCTATGCACAGTGCCTTGCAAAAGTTTTATGAACTAGTACAGCAAAGGTCTGGCTCTGAGCAAGCAGATTTATTTGCTAAAAAAGCTAAGCCTACTAAAGGACCAATTGTTTCTTTAAAGGAACTACTAGAGCTTTATGAAGAAAGTTGGATAGATGATTGGTATGATAGTAAAAAGCATATGGCAGAGAGAAAAGCTTTTGGTAAAAAACAATTAACAGAATATTATAATATTATTAAAGATAAGATACCTGTTCCAATTGCTTTGGAAAAGAGTTTTTATTTAAAGATAAAAGATTATACTGTTAGGGGATTTATTGACCGTATAGATGAATTACCAGATGGTAGTATAGAAATAATAGATTACAAGACGGGTAAGACTAAAGATAAGCTGACAGCTGAAGATAAAGAACAGTTGCTTATATACCAAATTGCTGGTGAAGAAGTATTAGGTAAAAAGGTTGGTAAATTAACTTTCCATTATTTAGATACAAATAAAACAACATCGTTTATTGGTACAAAAGAAGAGCTTAAAAAGACTAAAGTAAAAATCGTAGATTTAATTAAAAAGCTTGAGAATACAGACTGGGCGGCAACACCAGGATTTCAATGTCAGTACTGTAATTTTAAAGATATTTGTGACTTTAAACAATAATTTTAAATATTTGTTAGAATAGATAAAATATTGTATAATAAGCATACTTTTAGTGTATTTATATAATGACAACGAGAAAATATTTAGTATATTTAAGTTTAATAACAGTTATTGCTTGGATTTTGTGGGTGATGGTGGTAAAGTATATTGACCCCACTACTGGTTCAACGCTTGCTCTGTTATTATTTTATTTATCTCTGTTTTTCAGTTTAGCTGGTAGTTTTACAATAATAGGGTATTTCTTAAGAATGTTAACAGCTGGCAATGAGATTACTAGGCATAGATTAAGTATATCTGGACGTCAGGGAATACTATTTTCTATTCTGGTAATTATTTCCCTAATTTTAAAAGCCGCTGGTCAGCTTAATTGGTTAACAGTAGTAATTACAATATTAATATTATCCTTAATTGAATTTTTGTTCTTATCTTTATCTGGTAAACAAGAATAAAATATATGCTTGATGATTTAAAAAAAATTAAAACAAGAGCTTTAAAAGAGTTCAATAATATTAAAAACAGTGAAGAACTGGAAGAGCTTAAGGTTAAATACTTAGGACGTAATGGTGAACTAACAAAGCTTTTAAAGAATTTAAAAGATATTGCTGAAGAAGAAAAGCCTAAGGTGGGAAAGATAGCTAATGAAATTAAAGAAAGTTTAGGATCTGCATTAAATAAAGTGGCAGATAATTTTGACGATTCTAGTGGTAGTGGAGAAGAGTTTTCTAATTTAACCTTGCCTGGTATTCAAAAGGGGAAAGGAAGCCTTCATCCTAATACTTTAATGCAAAATGAATTAGAGCAAATTTTTACTGCTATGGGCTTTAAAGTTATTGAAGGTCCAGATATTGAGTCAGAGTATTTTAATTTTACAGCTTTGAATATTCCAGAAGATCATCCAGCTAGAGATACACAAGATACTTTTTGGCTTTCTGATGGTAATTTATTAAAAACACACACCTCTCCAATGCAAGTCAGAGCAATGAGAAAATATGGCGCACCCTTAAGAGCTGTATTTCCTGGTAGATGTTTTAGATTTGAAGCTACTGATGCTTCTCACGATTCAACCTTTTACCAATTAGAGGGTTTGATGATAGATAAAGATATATCTATTGCTAATGTTATTGCTGTTATGAAAGAGCTTTTACGAGCTGTGTTTAATAAAGAAGTTAAGGTTAGACAAAGACCTGGGTATTTTCCTTTTGTAGAACCTGGTTTTGAATTAGATATTAATTGTTTAATTTGTGAAGGTGACGGTTGTTCTGTTTGTAAACAGTCTGGATGGCTTGAACTATTACCATGCGGTCTTGTTCACCCTAATGTAATTAAAGCCGGCGGTCTTGATCCTAAAGAGTATAGCGGTTTTGCCTTTGGTTTAGGCCTAACAAGGCTTGTTATGATGAAATATGGCATAGATGACATTAGACTGCTACAAGGCGGAGATTTAAGGTTTTTAAAGCAATTCTAGTATGTATATATCTTTAAATTGGTTAAAACAATACGTAGATGTTCCAGCTAGTCTGGACCCTAAAGAGCTTGGTCTTAAAATGACCATGGCTACTGTTGAAGTTGAAGAAGTAAAAGCTTTGGGAGCAGATTATGACAAGATAGTAGTTGGACAAGTAAAAGAAATAGTTAAGCATCCTGATGCAGATAAATTACAAGTTTGTCAGGTAGATATTGGGGCTAAAGAAAGAGCTACTATTGTTTGCGGTGGTATTAACTTAGAAAAGGATATGTATTGTGTAGTGGCTTTGCCAGGAGCAAAAGTAAGATGGCATGGTCAAGGAGATTTAGTAGAGCTAGCAGAAACAAAGATTAGGGGTGTTAAATCTTTTGGTATGATATGTGCAGCTGAAGAAGTAGGACTTGATCATATTTTTACTCAGAAAGAAGAAGCGGAGATTATTAACTTAGGTAAAGGAGATTTTAAAGCAGGGGACAATATTGCTAGTGCATTACATATTGATGATGTTATTTATGATATAGACAACAAGTCATTAACTCATAGACCAGATCTATGGTCACATTTTGGTATGGGTAGAGAAGTGGCTGCTATTTTAAGAAAACCATTAAAGATGCCAGATATATATGAGATAAAAGAAGGCAGTGGTAGTAAATTAAAAGTAGAAGTTAAAGATCATGAACTTTGTCCTCGCTACCAAGCAGTGGTAATGTCTGGTGTAAAGATAGATGAGTCTCCTGAATGGTTAAAGAATCATTTACAGTCTATTGGTGTTAAATCTATTAACAATATTGTAGATATTACTAATTATGTTCTATTTGACTTAGGTCAACCATTGCATGCTTTTGATGCTAATACTATAGATAATAAGATAATTGTAAGAAGAGCAAATAAAGGGGAGAAGATTATTACTCTAGATAAAGAAGAGTATGAATTAAATGAAGAAAATTTAGTAATAGCAGATAGTAAAAAAGCAATAGCTGTTGCTGGTGTTATGGGTGGAGCTAATTCAGAGATAAACGATAATACAGATACAATTGTTATTGAGTCAGCTAATTTTCATCCAGCTAATGTAAGAAGAACAGCTATGCAATTGGGTATGCGTACAGAAGCATCAATGAGATTTGAAAAGAGTTTAGATCCAGAGCTTACAGCACTTGCTCTTGCAAAAGCTGCTCAACTTGTTAAAGAATTATGTCCTGACGCTAAAGTAATTTCTAAAGTAATAGATATAGATAAGTCTAAAAAGGATGGGGTGATTATTAAACTTACTTACCCTTGGTTAATTAAACGTATTGGTACAGACATACCATTAAAACAGGTTGTAGAGATTTTAGAAGCTTTACAGTTTAGAGTTAAAGTAAAAGATGGGGATATTACTGTAACTGTGCCAAGTTGGAGAGCTACTAAAGATATTAGTATTCCTGAAGATATTGTAGAAGAAGTAGCTAGAATATATGGTTATGATCAAATACCAGATGAATTACCAAGAATACAATTAGCTCAAACAGATATTCAACCAATTAAAAAAGCAGAACGAAAAGCTAAGACTATACTGTCTGAACATTTTGATTTAAATGAAGTATATAATTATTCATGGCAATCTGAGGAATATCTAAAAGCTATTAATTTAGATGTTAAAGATTGTATTAGTTTAAAAAACTATCTATCTCCAGAACAACAATATTTAAGAATTAGTTTAATACCAAATTTGTTAAAGAATGTTGTAGATAATTTGCGCTGGTTTGATGAAATAAATATTTTTGAATTAGGTAGAATTTTTACAAAGCAGTCTGGTAAAAAACCTGTAGATAATGATTCAGATAAAATGCTTCCTTACCAACCAAAAATTTTAAGTTGGTTAAGATATAATAAAGAGGATCTATTCTATAATGTTAAAGGTGAGATTGAATATCTATTAGATAAGCTAGCCATTAGTTATAAATGGGAAAAAATAACTAAGCATGAATATTATGATGTAAATAGAACCTTAGCACTATATGCTCAAGATGAGCTATTAGGTTATTGTGGTGTTTTAAAGAATCAAGTATTAAAGAATCTAAAATTAAAGAATAATATTACAGTTGCTGAAATTAATTTTAGCGAAGCTATTAAATATATAGCTGATGCTAAGAAATATATTCCACTTGCTAAATATCCAGTTGTTACAAAAGATTTCTCAGTAATTTTGAAAGAAGATGTAGATTGGCAGTTACTTGTTAAAGATATTTTAAGTTTAGATGATGAAATTAAATCTGTAGATTTATTCGATAAGTATCATAATAAAAAGACAGGGGAGTTTTCTGTAGCATTTCATGTTAGAATATATAGTGATAATAAAACATTAACTACTAAAGAAATTGAAGGCTTTACTTCAAAGATAATGAATCTTTTAGAAAAAAAATATAAATTAACTATTAAAAAACAATAATATGAAAGAGATCGTCAAAATTGATGCTGTCTCTCTAGCCAAAGTAATTGGATTAATAACTGGGGGGATATATTTGTTAATTGGTATCATTATTAATCTGATTGTATTAATATTTGGACTTGGGTCTATTACCGGCCTAGACTTTTTAGGTTTTGGTTCAGGACTTATTGCTACTGTTTTGGTTAGTATTATTATTGGTTTCTTATCCTTTGTAATTGGTTTGCTGGCTGGGTTTGTATACAATTTTGTAGCTAATTATTTCGGTGGTGTGATTGTACTATTTGAAGATAGATCTATAGTAGAGGAAAGATTAAGAGAAGCAAGGGCTGCTAAAGATGCTTTAAAGGCAGAGAAGAAACGTTTACAGTCTGAAAAGAGAAGAATAGAGCTTGAGGAAAAGAAAAAGAAGCAGGAAAAAAAGCTTGCAAAAGAAAAGGAAAATATGGTTAAAAAAGAGGAAGAGAAAAAGGAAGATAATATGAATATTCCTACGCCTTAAAAACATTCAATTTTTACTCTAAAATAGCCCCCTTTTTACACACAAAAGGGGGTTGTTTTTTACCCTAAAACATGCTATTATATACGTATAGAAATACAGTATTTCTTGAAGAAATGAATAATAGTAATTATTATTTTTTTTGCATTAAATTATATAAAATTATTATATGAGTCCAAAGAAAACGCCAAAGAAAGAAGCTGCTAAAAAAGCTCCTGCTGCTAAGCGCAGCGGAGGAAATACAGCTAAGACTACTAAAGGAGGTTATACAGCTCAGAATATTACTGTTCTTGAGGGTCTTGCGCCTGTGCGTAAAAGACCAGGTATGTATATTGGTAATACTGCTGAAGAAGGTTTGCATCATTTAATATGGGAAGTTGTAGACAATGGTATTGATGAAGCTATGGCTGGTTATTGTAACACCATAGAGGTTTGTCTATTACCAGAAGGTAAAGTATCTGTTTCAGATAATGGTCGTGGCATTCCAGTAGATACGCATAAAGTAACTAAGAAGAGTGCTTTAGAAACAGTTATGACCACTTTACATGCTGGTGGTAAATTTGGTGATGAAGGATATAAAGTGTCTGGTGGTTTACATGGTGTTGGTGTTTCAGTTGTTAATGCTTTGTCTTCTTGGATGAGAACAGAAGTTAGTCGTGATGGTAAGATTTGGGTACAGGAATATTCTGAAGGAAAAGCAAAAGCTAAGGTTAAATCTATTGGCACAACCAAGGCAACTGGTACTAAACAAATATTTTTACCAGATCCAACAATTTTTACTGTGACTGAATTTAAATTTCAGACTATTATAGATCATTTACGTCAACAAGCATATTTAAGCAAAGGTATTAAGATGGTCATTAAAGACCAAAGAGAAAAAGAAGAAAAGTCTCACAGCTTTTACTTTGATGGTGGTATTGCTTCTTATGTAAAACATTTGAATAGAAATAATGAAAAGAAACAAGAGCAAGTTTTCTATGTAGAAAAGGAGCAGGACGATATTACAGTAGAAATAGCTTTGCAGTATGTTGGTGAGTTTAGAGAGTCTCTATATTCATTTGCTAATAATATTCATACAGTTGAAGGTGGTATGCATGTGATGGGATTTAGAAGTGCTTTGACTAGAACTTTAAATTCTTATGCTAGAAATAATAATTTTCTTAAAGAGAAGGACGATAATTTAACCGGTGATGACGTACGTGAAGGTTTAACAGCAGTTATATCTATTAAATTAAGAGAACCGCAGTTTGAAGGTCAAACTAAAGCTAAGCTTGGTAATGCAGAAGTAAGGTCAGTAGTTGAATCTATCTTTGGAGATTATTTTGCAGCTTTCTTAGAAGAAAACCCTCGTGAGGCTAAAGAAATATTAGGTAAGTGTTTATTAGCAGCTCAGGCTAGAAAAGCAGCTCGTTCTGCAAGAGATACTGTTTTAAGAAAAGGAGCTTTAGATGGTATGACCCTGCCAGGTAAACTAGCAGATTGTTCATCCCGTAGTAATGAAAATACTGAGCTATATATCGTTGAGGGAGACTCAGCTGGTGGAAGTGCCAAACAGGGAAGAAATAGAGAATTTCAGGCCATTTTACCCCTTAGAGGTAAGATTTTAAACGTAGAAAGAGCTAGAATAGATAAAATGCTAGCAAATAACGAGTTAAAGGCTTTAATTATTGCGATGGGCGCTGGTTTTGGTGAAGATTTTGACATTGAGAAGTTAAGATATAATAAGATTGTAATTATGACAGATGCGGATGTAGATGGTGCTCATATTAGAACATTGCTATTAACCCTATACTATAGATATTTCCCAGAGATAATTAAGCAAGGTCATTTATTTGTAGCTCAGCCACCATTGTACAGATTGCAGAAAGGTAAAAATTTTGAATACGTATATAAAGAAGAGGATTTAGAACCTTTAATCAAGAAGATGGGTGGTGAGATTAAAGGAACAAAAGAAGAGGATGAGGATTCGGATGATGATCCTGCTAATATTGGCGTAGGGGAGAGAGTTGGTAAAATTAATATTCAAAGATACAAAGGTTTGGGTGAAATGAATCCTAGTCAATTGTGGAGTACTACTATGGATCCAGAAACAAGACTAATGAAAAGAGTGGATGTAGATGATGCTGAAAAAGCAGATGAAATATTTGAAGTATTAATGGGTGGTGAAGTTGCTCCAAGAAAGAAGTTTATTCAAACAAGAGCAAAGAGTGTAAAGAATTTAGATATATAATTTTCAGATAAAAAAAGAGGTGCTTAGATAAGCACCTCTTTTTATTTAGTCTTATTTTAATTTTTCAAGAAGTGAGGGGCTAGGTGTTCCGCCAAGTTCAATCATTTTATCTATATACTCTTTAGCCTTATCTAACTTGTCATTATTAACATAGTGAGCAGCTAAATATTCATAGGCTGCAAAATAATATGGATCAATAGAAATAGTTTTATTCCACTCTTCAAGTGCTTTATCTATATTATCTGTATTGTAAAGAAGTAAGCCTAAATTGAAATGAGTATTAGGATAAAGTGGATTAATTTTTAATTCCTTATTATATGCATTGTATGCCTTTTCGTATTCACCTTTGCCAGCATAAATTAAACCTAAGTTATTTTGTACTAATTTTTCTTTGGGATTTATTTTAGAAGCCTTTAACCATTCTTGTTCCGCTAAACTATATTTTTTATTTAAATAATACATAGCACCAAGGTTGTTGTGATTAAAAGCAGAAGATGGTGAATATTCTACAGCATTATGCCAAAAACTTATCTCATCTGTGTAAACTTTAGCATGAGTAATAGTTTTAGTAGTAAATATACATAGTAGTAATATGACCAATCCTATGGAAATATTTTTATACACTCTTCTATTCAAAGGTATATTTATTTGTGAAAGTATTATTAATAATCCAAATAATGCTAAGTAAACTCTATGCTCTGCAAACTCTACTATTTGTGCCTGGTTGGCAACTGTTTTTATTAATGAAGGGGCAAGTGTTCCTAAAAACCATAAAGTACCAAAGATTATATATTTCCAGTCAACCTTTTTACTAAAGTATATTAAGGTAGATATTATACAAAAAACTATAATGCCATATATTATTGGTAGATCAGGTAATACAGGAAAGACAGATAGATTGTGAACAAATAATATTTTACCTAAATAGGTGAAGATGGCAGGGGAGTTTAACCACATGCTATGGATAATATTATATTCAGCAGCTAGGGGGTTACCTATAATAGCGGCGTGAAGTATTAACCAACCAATAGTTATAGCTACTAATACACAAGCGTTTATTATACTAAACTTTGAAAATATTTTTTCTTTATGTATTAAATACGTATAGATTAATATTAGTATTGGGAAAGCAAGAGCTGTTTCCTTTGTTAAAAGACTAAGAATAAAAAAGAATATATACAATATATACTGCCAAACCTTCTTAGATTTAAGATAATTTAAAAAGAATAGAAAACCCGCTAAAAAGAAAACTGTTAGTAAAGGATCATTTCTACCCGGTATCCAAGCAACTGCATGTTCATTAATTGGATGAATAACAAAGAATAGACTAAGTAACCAAGCTAGTTCTTTTTTTATTTTTAGTTTTATTAAAAGCAAATATATTAAAATAGCTGAGATAATATGTAGAACTATATTTGTAATGTGGAATGATTTAATATTTTTTCCATCACTAAATTGTGCATCTATTACAAAACTTGTAGTTAAGATTGGTCTATAATATGTTTCATTATTTCCAGAATAGGGAAATACACCTTCTTTAAAACTATGTTTAATGTGCGAAAGGTTTTGTATTTTGTAGAAATTATCTTTTATTAATGCATTATCATCTAAGTAGTGATAACTATCATTAATTGTTGGTATATACAAAACAAAGCCTATTACAGCTAATAATAGAATTGGTTTCCACCAGGAATTAAAAAATTTGATACTAATTTGTTTTAATTTATTCATTATTTTTTCTTATACATCAATAAACTGGATGCATTAAATTCTTCCTGAGTATTTATTGGTTCTTGCCAATTACCTATATTATTATCCCACACATATCCACCAATTAAAATATAGTCATTGTTAATAATATTATTTATGTAGTCTAAGAATATATACGGACTACCCTCTTCCCAAAGGCTGCTAGTTTGTAATCTAGAAATTACAATTACTTCTGGCGAGTCATTTTTTAAATTTTCAACAGTTAATGTCTGATAATTTTCTCTAGATGGCGTTTCAATATTTAATGGATAGGTAATAATAAACCTGGAAGAACTTAATCTTTTGCTGTAATAGTATATTTGAGGTTCAGAACCAGCTATAAATATTTTATCTTCAGGACCGGTTATTTCTTTAATTTTATTTGCTACCGTTTGTGATTCTGCAAAAGGTGAGCTGTATCCATAAACCCATACATTTAATTCTTGTGGAGATAGGAAGTATTGTTTTTGAATGGGTAGTATCATTGAAATAATAATGATGCTACTAGATAAGAATATAATAACTCTTTGCCAATCGGCGGAATATTTATTTATTTTAATTTTATCTAATAAAGATTTTATTGAAGTGATGGATATTATTATCCAGAAAGGCATAATTAATAAATAGTAGTGCCTAATAGGGGAGGTAAATATAGTTAAAAGAGAAATTAGTAATAAAGATAAATAAAACCACCACTGTTTTGGTCTTTTAATTAAATACCAAATAAATAATATGAATAAGGCTGGCCAGATAGACCAGAGTATTTTTATATTACTTATTAATGCACTGGGAATGTATTTTTTCATGTGTTGAGCATACTGCGCATTATAATGAACAATAGATTCCCACATAAAAGTACAAACACTTTTAATTAGAAAAGGAATTAATATTATAAACGTTGCAGATAAACTACCAATAAGTATTAATAAAATATTAAACAGCGTTTGTTTTAAATCTTTACTCCTGTTCCAGTTTTGATACAGCCATACTAAAAATATAAAAATAAGAACAAATAAAACAATCGGTTTATATAATAGTGCAATAGCTGAGTAAGCACCGGCTAATACCCATGGCCATTTTTTATTATTATCTTTATTATAAACGTAAAGTGCTAAAACAGTAACTAGTGGTAAAAGCATAAACCTTTCTGTGTTCGCGGCTAATAATGACAGATGTGGTAGTGACATCATTAAAGTGGCTAGCCAAGCAGCAAGTAAGGCCATTTTATTACCAAGTTCTTTTTTTACAATTAAACTAATAATAAATATTGTTAATATTGTAAAAACAAAAGCTATTGCTCTGGCTGGCCACAGAGCATCAGGGTTGATTTTGTATGCCAACCAGTATGTATAAATAATCATTGGTGGCTTTTGCAGAAAAGAGTTTTCGTATGGTGTAATATTTTGATCAAGTAGCCAAGCTGAATATGCATATTCACCCTCATCTCTTTCAAAAGGTGTATTAAAACTATTCCAATAGGTAAGTGTTACAAAAAGACACAACCCAATAATAGAGAGTAGTGTCCAAACAGAAATAGTATGTTTAATTTTTAAATTCATTATTTTTTAAAAATAAACTTTAACATTTCACCTAGAGTTTGTAACCCATACTTTATACTACGTTTAACATTAATACTGGAGGCTTCTGCAAAATATCTAACTGGTACGGGTATGTCTCCAATTTTGAAATCCTTTTTAACAATATTAAATAACATCTGGCTATCAAAAACAAAATCATCAGATAGTTTCATGTAATCTATTTTCTCCAACACTTCTTTGCTGTATGCTCTCATACCAGTATGCCATTCAGAAAGGTTTTGACCAGTTACAATATTTTCCAACAAAGATAAACTTCTGTTAAAGAAATATTTATATTTAGGCATACCACCAGCTAATGCTTCTTTCCTAGAGCGTATTCTTGAGCCAAGCATGACATCAAAATAACCATCGCGGATAAATTCAACAAAGTATTTAATTAATTTAGGGTCATACTGGTAGTCTGGGTGAAGCATAACAATAATATCTGCATTATGCTTAAGAGCAATATTGTAGCAGGTCTTTTGATTAGCTCCGTATCCTTTATTGGCATTATGCTTTTCAATAATAAGACCCAACTCTTCAGCAATTTGAATAGTTTCATCATTACTATAATCATCTACGAGAATAATTTCATCCACATATTCAGAAGGGATGTCTTTAATTGTCTTAGCTAATGTTTTAGCTGCATTATATGCAGGTAGAACCACTATTGTTTTAGGCATAAGCGTAATATTTATGACATAATTTTAGCACATAATACCAACTTAGTCTTTTGTTTGTGGAAAACTTTATGCCCTTGATTTATTTTTAAATATATTGTATTATCTCATCAGATGGCCCTAGAGGCTGTTTTTAAAACCTTAAATTTCTAAATAATAAGAAAAATGGGTAATTTTATACAATATTTGAAGGATAGTAAGGCTGAATTAAAGAAAGTTGCTTGGCCTACTAAAAAAGAGGTACTTAGACACTCTGCTGTTGTTATTGGCGTGTCTTTATTTGTAGCTATCTTTTTAGGACTAGTAGACTACCTATTGAATTTAGCAATTGGATTAATAATTTAATCATAATTTATTTAAATAATTATGCCAAAACAAACTTTACAACAAGGTCGTCGTTGGTATGTCTTACATACATATTCTGGTTATGAAGAGAATGTTCAAAGAAATTTGAAACAGAGAATCGAATCTATGGATATGGAAGACAGAATTTTTGACGTCCTTATTCCAACAGAGACTAAGATTAAAATTAGAAACGGTAAAAGAAAAACAGTTAGAGAAAAGATTTTCCCTGGCTATGTTCTTGTTAATATGATCGTAACAGACGATTCATGGTACGTTGTACGTAATACACCAAATGTAACTGGTTTTGTCGGTTCTGGAACAACACCAACTCCAATCTCTGAAGAAGAGGTTAAATCTCTACAAAAGAGAATGGGAGTAGAAGAGCCTGTTTACAAGATAGATGTTTCCAAGGGTAGTCCTGTTAAGATTGTTGATGGCCCATTCAAAGATTATGAAGGTAAGGTGGCAGATATTGATGAAGCAAGGGGTAAAGTTAAGGTTCTTGTTTCAATGTTTGGTCGTGAAACACCTGTCGAATTAGACTTTTTACAAATTAAGAAAATATAATAGTTTATGAGTTGTTGGGTTAAAAAATTCAACGCTTCTAGCTTATAAACAATTAACTATAAACTATTAATATAAATATATGGCAAAAGAAGTTAAAGCATTATTAAAATTACAAATTCCTGCTGGTAAAGCAAATCCAGCTCCTCCTGTAGGTCCAGCTCTTGGTCAGCACGGTGTGCCTATTCAAGACTTTTGTACTCGTTTTAATGATGCAACAAAAGATAAAGGCGGAGATATTATTCCAGTTGAAATTACAATTTATGAAGATCGTAGTTTTGACTTTAAATTAAAGACTCCACCGGCAGCTGAACTATTAAAGAAAGCAGCTGGTATTAAAAAAGGTTCTGGCTCACCATTAGCTGAAAAGATAGGTAAGATTTCTCAAGATAAAATTAGAGAGATTGCTGAGATTAAAATGCCTGACCTTAATGCGAATGACATTGAAGCAGCAATGAAGATTATTGAAGGTACTGCCCGTCAAATGGGTTTGATAGTAGAAAAATAATTAATAATTAACTTCAAAACTATGAAGGATAATTTTATTAGAACAATTTATTTGTATTTGTTCGCACTAGTGGGATTAGCAGTACTTGTTATTGGTGTAGGACAATTAGTAGATCTAGGATTAAAAGTATTTGTATTTAAATATGCTGATGCTAATCAGTACCAGTATGATTACGGTAGACCAGTATCATTAGCATATGATATGGAATTATCTAAAGTAGAAAATTTGAGTGAGTGTGGAGCAGACTGTAATTTAACAGAGTCTCAGCTTGAACAAATAGATAATTGGCTTGTAGATTATAAGACATGGCAAGAGAATCAAAAAGATATGGAAAAGATAGATTATCGTAGACAGTCTAGAGAAAGACAGGCAAGTCGTGCTATTTCTCTAATTTTAGTAGGCCTACCATTATATCTTTATCATTGGACTGTTATTAAAAGAGATAGAAAGCGTTTAGCTTAAAATATATTAATTAAAGTGGGACCCATATTTTGGGGTTTGAACCACAGAAAGGGACAATTTTATGTCAAAAAGATTAAAAGAAGCAAAAGAAAAAATAGATAAGGAAAAGAAATATCCTGTCGAAGAAGCTGTAGCACTTGTTAAAGAAACAAGTAAAGTTAAATTTGATGCTACTGTAGAAGTTCACGCTAACTTGAACATTGATCCAAAGAAATCTGATCAACAGATGCGTGCATCTTTAACATTACCTCATGGTACTGGTCAAACAAAGCGTATTGCTGCTTTTGTTAGCCCAGATAAAGTTAAAGAAGCAGAAGCTGCTGGAGCAGTTGCAGCTGGTGGTGAAGATTTAATAAATGACATTAAGAAAACTGGTAAGACAGATTTTGATGTAGTTATTGCTACTCCAGACATGATGCCAAAATTAGCAGTAATTGCAAAAAATCTTGGGCAAAAAGGTTTAATGCCTAATCCAAAAGCTGGTACTATTACTCCAGACCCTGCTAAGGTAATTAAAGATCTTAATTCAGGAATGATTAGTTTTAAGAATGACACTAGTGGTAATTTACACATTGCAGTTGGTAAAGTTTCATTTGAGGATAAGGTTTTAGTAGATAACGTTAATGCTTTTACAGAAGAACTTAAAAAGAGTAAGCCAGAAGGTGTTAAAGGTTCTTTTATTAAGACCATACATTTAACTTCTTCAATGGGACCAAGTATTAAAATAGAATTTTAAGATATATACTGTTTAGAATATAAAAAACCGCCTTATAGGCGGTTTTTTGGTTATTATTTGCTTATATTTATTTTTTATGATTAACTAATGTAATATTTGAACATTGTAATATATTAATAAGGAGGATACGTTGTGCTTAAAAAGATCAATTTTCCCTCACAAGGCGAAAAACAAGAACAGTCGGGTTTTGATAATGATGTTCGTGAGCTTGCCAAAGCCACGGTAGATATAATCAGGGGCATGAACCCGGGAAAGTTTATTCCTACTGGAGAGGAGTTAGCTAAAAAATTAGCCGAGAAAAAGGAGAATCAAGATGAGTGATAATGTAAGGGTGTTTAGTCAGTTTTCAAAAGAAGAAGCTGAAGCATTAAGACCTATGCCAGTATATTATGTGCAATTGACACATAATTTGGCTGGCAGGTTTCCTGCTGTGCGTGCAAGCAATAATGAGATGGTTGTTTGTACGGACAGGGCAGTGATTGAAAAAGTATGGCGAACATTGCGGGTTCGTGCTAGTGACGTAGAGACGGTACAAGCTTTGGTAGATCCTGAAAACAAATTTGCTTTTGAAGCTGGCAACATGAATGCTGAACAGTTTCCAATCATCAACAATGATGATTTTGACAGTATCATGGCGGATGAAAATGATTCCTTTAAATGGGCTCCGGGGCTTTTATCTTTTAAAAAAGAACCCACCCCTGAAGAAATGGACAAGTACATTACGAAATCAATTGCTGATTTGTAGCGACAACTATCAATTATCAACAAAGACCAGGTGTTAAATTGCCTGGTTTTTTTTGTTGTAAAAATAAGGTATTTTAAGAATTCTTATCCACATTTGGTCAGACCTGTATATATTTGGTAAAATGGTGAAAGAATATTAATTAAAATACTATGGCTAAAGAAAAATATATACGCCCTAATTGGGATGAATATTTTATGAGAATAAGAGAAGCTGTTTCTTTAAGGGCAACTTGTGGTAGGGGAAGAGCTGGTTGTGTTATTACCAAAGATAATCATATTTTATCTACTGGTTATGTTGGTGCGCCTTCTGGATTACCAGATTGTGATGAGGTTGGGCATTTAATTACACAATCAACAGTTGAAAATGATGATAGTGGTGAATTGCACGATCATTGTGTGAGAACACTACACGCTGAACAAAATGCAATAGTTTATGCAGCTCGTAAAGGAGTGTCTTTAGAGGGAGCTTCAATATATATTAGTATGGAGCCTTGTCCAGTTTGTGCTCGTTTAATTATAGCTTCTGGCATTAAAAGAGTAGTGTGTGAGAAAAGATATCGTACAGCAGATTATACTAGAGATATGTTAAAACAAGCTGGTGTTCAATTAGATGTTTTAAGTGAAGAGGTACAAAAATATGAAGGCGAATAAATTAGTATGCATTGTTGGCTTAACAGGTTCTGGTAAAACTGAAATAGCAGATTATTTTAAGGACCAAGGTTATTCATATGTTAGGTTTGGTCAGATTACCTTGGATGAGGTTGCTAAAAGAGGATTAGAACCTACTGAGGCTAATGAAAGACCTATTCGTGAAGCGTTTAGGGCTGAGCATGGGCCAGCAGCTTTTGCTATTTTAAATATGCCTAAATTCAATGAGGGTTTAGAAAAAGGTAATGTTATTGGAGATGGGCTATATAGTTGGTCAGAGTATAAAGTTTTGAAAGAGAAATATGGTGAGCAGTTTATTGTAATTGCCGTTATTGCTTCACCTAATATACGTTATGCTAGATTAACAAATAGGGCAGATAAGTATGGTGATGATCCTAAGATGATACATCGGTCTGCAACCCTTGAGGCAGCTCAGGCAAGAGATTATGCTGAAATTGAAAACATTGAAAAGGCAGGACCTATTGCAATGGCAAATTACACAATATTAAACGAAGGAACCTTGGAAGAGTTTCAAGAAAAGATTAAAGAAGTTTTTAATAAAATAAACAATGAAGATTAAGATAAAAAAATTACATCCCGATACTAAATTACCAAGTTATGCAAATAAGGGTGATGCTGGTATGGATGTTTTTTCTTTGGAAGACAAAGCAATAAAACCTGGAGAGAGGTATTTATTTAAATTAGGCTTTGCCATGGAAATTCCAGATGGCTATGTGGGTTTGTTTTGGGATAAATCTGGTATAGCATCTAAACATGGTATTCATACATTAGCAGGCGTTATTGATTCAATTTATAGAGGAGAGTTTGGTGTTGTTATGTTAAATACTAGTGACGAAAGTTACGAATTTAAAAAGGGAGATAAATTGGCTCAACTTCTTATTCAGCCAATAGTTAGCCCTGAACTTGAAGAAGTTGAAGAGCTTTCAGATACAAATAGGGGTGATGGAGGTTTTGGTAGTACAGGCAAATAATTAATTTATATACTATGAAGCAATATTTAGATTTATTACAGAAGATAATGGACGAGGGTGTAGATAAGGGCGATCGCACTGGTACGGGCACGAGAAGTGTTTTTGGACAGCAGATGAGATTTGATTTGTCTGAAGGATTTCCATTGTTAACAACAAAAAAGGTACATCTTAAATCTATCATTCATGAACTCATATGGTTTATCAGCGGTGATACTAGTATTAAATATTTAGTTGAAAATGGTGTTAGGATATGGAATGAGTGGCCATTTCAAAAGTATTTAGAAGCAAATAGTTTGGCAGATAAATTTCCAAAATACACACCAGAGTGGGATGAAGAAATGAAAAAGTTTGTAGAAAGGATTAAAGAAGATGATGAATTTGCAAAAAAGTGGGGCCACATAGGTCCTGGTTACGGTAAACAGTGGAGAGACTTTGGAGGTGTTGATCAATTAGCAGAGGCAATAGATAAGATAAAGAACAATCCTAATGATAGAAGAATAATTGTTTCAGCATGGAATCCGGCCGAAGTGGATAAAATGGCTCTACCTCCATGTCATATGTTCTATCAATTTTATGTAGCAAATGGTAAATTGTCATGTTTAATGTATCAAAGAAGCTGTGATACATTTTTAGGCGTGCCATTCAATATTGCATCATATGCCCTACTTACTATGATGGTAGCTCAGGTAACCGGATTAGAACCGGGGGAATTTGTACATGTGTTGGGCGATACTCATATTTATAGTAATCATTTTGATCAAGTTAAAGAACAGTTAAGTCGTGAGCCGAGAAAATTACCAACTATGAAAATAAATCCAGATGTTAAAAATATAGAAGATTTTGTATATGAAGATTTTGAGCTCGTTGGTTATGATCCGCATCCATTAATTAAAGCACCTATTTCTGTGTAATATGCCAAGATTAAGTACAATTGTAGCTATAGATAAAAAAAGAGGCATTGGTAAAGATAATAAATTGCTTTGCCATATTTCTAATGATTTAAAAAGGTTTAAAAAGATAACTACTGGTCATACAATATTAATGGGCAGTACAACTTATGAGTCGATTGGAAAACCTTTGCCAAACAGAATCAATGTTGTGGTAGCTTTTGACCCGGACTATAAAGCCGAAGGATGCGTGGTTTTTAACGATTTAGATGAGGCTATTACTTGGGCAAAAAATAATGAACCAGAGGAAGTGTTTATTACAGGTGGTGCTTCAATTTACAAACAAACCATAGATAAAGTAGATAGGTTGTATTTAACAATAATAGATGAGGAGTTTGAAGCAGATACTTTTTTTCCAGAATATGATCAATTCACAAGAGTTATTAAAGAGGAGTCTGGTAAGGACGGAGAATATAATTATAAATTTATTATTTTAGAGAAATAAAAATGAAAAGTGTGTTTATTAATTTTGAGGGTATTGATGGTTGTGGTAAAGATACGCAAATTGCATTGTTAACAAAACGTTTACAGGAAGAAGGTTATCAGTTATTTGTTGGCCTTGAGCCCACCTATACATTTGAACCGGGTAAAAGGATTCGTAAAATTTTAACTCATGAATTGCCAGCACCAGAACCTGAAGAGATGCAGTATTTATATTATGAGGATAGAAAAGAGCATGTAGATAAAATGATTAGGCCAGCGCTTAATGCAGGTGTTGTTGTTGTGGAAAACAGATATATGTTTTCTACTATGGCCTATGGCACGGCTTTTGGAGTGGATTATGATTTAATAAGAAGCTGGCATGATAATATGCCCATTCCAAATTTAAATTTTTACTTAGACATTCCTGCGGAGGTTGGGGTAAAAAGGGTGGCTAGTAATGGTAAGCCAGAATATTTTGATAAAGTAGAGTTTTTGGAAAAAATAGACAGGTCATATAAAGAAATATGGCTGAAAGATGAGTGGAGAGATTCAGTGATCATTATAGACGGTGAAAAGAGTATTGAAGAGATACATGAAAAAATTTGGGAAATAGTTAAAGAAAAGCTGGTCTAAAGGCCAGTTTTTTTTATCCTCAAAATATGCTAAAATATGCATATGTTATATGAAGTAGAGGTTAGTAGCCTCTTAAAACCAGCTGGTTTTAAGAAGGTATATAAATATTTAAAAAGATCTGGAAAACTGTTAAAGGAAGAACAAACTGAGACAGTTGTTTTTGAAACCTCAAAGGGGGATTTAAGATTGGTTAAGAATGAAGAGCAAGTTAAGCTTATTTGTAAAATCGGAAATGTATTTCATGAGGTTAGGCCAGAGATGGAAGTGCTAGCGGATATTAAAGATATGGATGAGCTAGAGAAGATATTTATTGCTTTAGGTTTTAAAGTTGCTTGCCGGTATAAAAAGAAAAGAGTACATTTTAGATGGCAGGGAACAACTATAAGTTTAGATAATGTTAAAGGCTTTGGTTTGATTATGGAGATGGAGAAATTAGTTGATGGTCGTTTGGTTAAAAAGGCAGAAGAAGATATTCGTGAAAAGCTTACAAAACTTTTAGATAAGTTTAGTATTGCTGTAACACCAGTTAGTGAATTAAATAAAATGTACAAACATTATTTAAATAATTGGAGTAAATTAATTAAGAAGAATTACACGAGAATATAATGGAATTCGATGTCATCATAGGATTAGAAACACATATACAGCTTAAAACAAGGTCTAAGCTTTTTTGTAGTTGTTCAAATAGTAGTGAAGATTTAAATCCAAATACTGCTATTTGCCCTGTTTGTATGGGTCATCCTGGTGTTTTACCAGTTTTAAATAAACAAGCTTTAGATTGGGCAATATTAATGTCGCTTGGTTTAAATATGGAAATTGCTAAAGAAACAAAGTTTGATCGTAAAAACTATTTTTATCCAGACTTGCCAAAGGGTTACCAGATTTCTCAGTTCGATAAACCAGTTGGTGAGCATGGTTCTATTATTATTAATACAGACAAAGGTGAGAAAAAGATTGGTATTACCAGGCTTCATTTAGAAGAAGACGCTGCTAAGAACTTACATTTTGAAGATAAAACATTAGTAGACTATAACCGTTCTAGTACGCCACTGGTTGAAATAGTTTCAGAACCAGAGATGAGAACCCCAGCCGAGGCTAAGGCATATATGCAAGAGATAAGATTGATTGCTCGTTATTTGGGTATATCTGATGCAGATATGGAAAAAGGTAATTTAAGGTGTGATGCTAATATTTCTTTAAGGCCAGTTAATGAAAAGAAATTAAGCCCAAAAACTGAGATTAAGAATATTAATTCTTTTAAGAATGTAGAAAAAGCTTTAACCTATGAAGTGGAAAGACAGAAGCAATTATGGCTATCTGGTGAGCCACCAGCTAGTGAAGAAACTAGAGGTTGGGATGCAGATAAAGGTATAACTTATTCACAAAGATCTAAAGAAGGATCAGATGATTACAGGTATTTCCCTGAACCAGATTTACCATTGTTTAAAATTAGTTCTGGCATGATAAAACAAATTGAAGAAGATATGGTTGAATTGCCAATTCAAAAAAGACAACGTTTTGCTCAAGAATATGGATTAGCTATGAAAGATATTGAAGTTTTAATTGAATCAAAGGCTCTTGCTAATTATTTTGAAAAAGTGGTAACAGAATTAAGAAGTTGGTTAGAGACAGAGGTTGAAGGTGATCATGATGAAGTTTGGGAGAAGAATAGAAAGAAAGTGGTAAAGCTTGCTAATGGTTGGATTACTACTGAATTGTTTAAATTGATGAAGGAAAATAAACTTAAGATTAATGATGTTAAAATAACACCTGAGAATATGGCAGAGTTTATAACCCTTATATATTTAAGTAAGGTTAATAGTTCAGCTGCTCAAATAATTTTAAAAGAGATGTTTGATACTGGTGCTGACCCAACTCATGTTATGGATGACAAAGACCTTGGTCAAATGGAAGCAGGGGAGGAGCTAGATAAGATAATAGATTTAATAATTGAAAGTAATCCTGATCAGGTTGCTGAGTTTAAAGCAGGTAAGGATCCTATTATTAAATATTTAATAGGACTAGGCATGAAGGCTACTAAAGGTAAAGGTAATCCTGCAGATTTAGAAAATATATTTAGAGAAAAATTAAAAGATTAGAATGAAGTATTTAAAAACAAAGTATAAAAATATTAGGCATTTGCCTGTTTTTATTTTCATCTGGTTGCCTTTTGCTTTTATTATAGTGCTAGATATTATTATTGAAATTTATCATCGTATATCTTTCCCTATATACAAAGTTCCCTGTATTGTTAGAAGTGAATATATCAAAATAGATAGACACAAATTAAGTTATTTAAGTTTTAGACAAAAAATATATTGTGTTTATTGTGGTTATGTAAATGGTGTATTTGCATATTGGGTAAAGATTGCTGGTGAAACAGAAAAATATTGGTGTGGAATAAAACACAAACCATCAGCAAATTTTCATGAACCAGCTCATCATAGCGAATTAGTAGATTATGGTGATGAACAGCAGTTTATTGAGCAATATAAGTAGTAAAAGCTATTCCTGGCTATTGACAATACTCGCAAAACGTGTATAATGCACGGGTAAGTATACTCAATATTATTCGTGTTATATATAACCTGGGCAGTGCGGGGTAATAGATAATGCATTTAAGGTAGTATTTAGAGAAGGTCGTCTTGCATACTTAATTAAGATCAATTATTTTTACAAATGGAAAAAAAATTATACGTTGGTAACCTTTCATATAGTACTACTGAAGAAAGTCTTTCTGAAGCATTTGCTCAGTCTGGTACTGTAGAATCTGCAGTTGTTATTAAAGACAAAATGTCAGGTCGTTCAAAAGGATTTGGTTTCGTTGAGATGTCTTCACCAGAAGAAGCTCAAGCTGCTATTGAACTTTGGAATGACAAAGAACTTGACGGTCGTGCAATTAAAGTGAACGAAGCAAGACCAATGGAAGATCGTCGTTAAAATACAATTTACGATATATAAAAACAGAGTGCGCACGACTCTGTTTTTTTGTTTGACTATAATTATTATGGATGTTAATTTATACTTAGAACATTCAATAAAAGGAGGAAAGGATGAGAAAGCTGATCTTTAATTCAGTGTTTATAGTAGTAGTATTTGTCTGTATTTTGCTAGGTTTTATGGAGAATTGGTTTCATGCTATAACTGGGCTAGCTCTTGGATCTTGGTTGGGGTTTAGCCTGGCCATTGCAATTGATTGTCTATTACCAAGCAAAAAGAAATAAAAGCTATGTATTTATATAATATATAGCTTTTTTAGTAAAAAAATGCCCTTAGCGGATGCTAAGGGCGGTGCAGGACAGAAGGAGTAATTAGTTTTACTCCCGGTGCAGGGGTTGTTTGCTTTTAAAGCAATAAATGTACGATATTGGCTTTTATTCTATAATTTATTTAAATTAATGTCAAGAGCGCTTCTTTATGTTAAAATATTGGTATGAATTGGAGTAAAAAAATATATCCTTGTATTACAACAGGACCCAAACAATCATGGCAGTCTAAAATCTGGGAGTGCGATAGACTTAATATTCAAGAGGTGTCTGTTTTTCCAACCTTTCTTAAATTAAATGAAAGAAAGAAGCTTTATGCTGCTTTGGAAAAAAGTAATATTAAGCACATTCCCCATGTACACATTAGAGATGACTTTAAGAAATGGGAGATGGATTTCTTTTTTAAGAAATATGGTACTAGATATTTTAATATTCATGAACATTCTTTTGATGATTTACATAATTATCCAGAGTATAAGAAATATATATATTTAGAGTATAACTATAATAATCGTATACCAAAGATGGTAAAGGTTAATAAGATTGCTGGCTTGTGTATAGATTTTTCACACATGTGGGCTGCTAAAAATAGAAGTGCTAAAGAATTTGATGAGATAAATAAAAATATAAAAAGTTTTAAGGTTGGCTGTAATCATTTAAATGGTTATTCGTATAGGTATAGAAGAGATGTTCATTTTATTACAGATAAAAAGCAATTAGATTATTTAAAAGATATCCCAAATAAATATTTTGGCAATGTAATATCATTGGAGATGCAGAATAGTATAGTTGAGCAGCTTAAATATAAAAAATATATTGTAAGTATTTTGAGTAAAAAAAGTAATTAAATTAGGTAAAATTGTATATAAATAGCGGTGTTTTTAAATACCGCTATTTTACTTGTTAAATTACCTAAAAAATATTATAATATCTACATATTATGGAAGAATTTAGAACAAATATTGCTAAGGACTTTGTAGGTCAAAAAGTCACCCTAAAAGCTTGGGTGGCTAATTTTCGCAGTAGTGGAAAAATATCCTTTTTACAACTAAGAGATGGTTATGGAATTATGCAGGCTATTGTAGCTGAATCTGAGGTTGATAAAAAAGTTTGGGAAGAAGTTTCTAAATTAACCCAAGAGAGTTCTGTAATAGTTAAAGGTACTATTAGTAAGCATCCTAAAAAAGAAGAGTATGAACTACAAGTTTCAGATTTAGAAATAGTTCAACTTGCAGATGAGTATCCAATTAGTAATAAGGAGCACGGCCCAGAGTTTTTATTAGATAACCGTCATCTATGGTTAAGATCTTCAAGGCAGGTTGCTATACAAAAAGTTCGTAATACTATTATCAATGCCATTTACGAGTATTTAAACTTAAATGGTTTTACTAAAATAGATTCACCAATTCTTACACCTAATGCTTGTGAAGGAACAACAGAGCTATTTGAGATGGATTATTTTGGTGAAAGAAAAGCTTATCTTTCTCAATCTGGTCAATTGTATTTAGAAGCAGCTATATCTGCTCATTCTAAGGTTTTTGACTTTGGTCCTGTATTTAGAGCAGAGAAATCTAAAACTAGAAGACACCTGACAGAATTTTGGATGATGGATGCAGAAATGGCTTGGTATGAACATGAAGATAATTTAAGAGTTCAGGAAGAATTAATTTCTCATGTAGTTAAAAAGGTTCTGGAAATTAATATGACAGAACTTGAAATACTAGAAAGAGATATTGGAGCTTTGCAAAAGATAAAAGCGCCTTTTGTACGCATGACTCATGCTGAAGCTGTTAAGAAATTAAATAAATTAGGATCAGATATTAAATCTAATGAAGATTTGGGTGGTGACGATGAAACATTATTGACATCAGATTTAGATGTACCTGTATTTGTTACTCATTGGCCAGCTGAAATTAAAGCTTTTTATATGAAAAGAGATGATAAAGGAAAGCTTGCTCTTTGTGATGATATGATAGCACCTGAAGGTTTTGGTGAGATTATTGGTGGTTCACAAAGAGAAGATAATTATGATGAATTATTAAAGAGAATTAAGGAACATAAATTACCAGAGAAGGAATTTCAATGGTATTTAGATATACGTAAATATGGTAGTGTGCCACATTCAGGTTTTGGTATTGGTCTGGAAAGACTTGTTGGATGGATGTGTGGCACAAAACATGTTAGGGAAACAATTCCTTTCCCAAGAATGATTAATAGATTAGAACCATAAATAATATGCAAAGAATAAAAACAATTGAAACAGTTGAACAGGAGGGGAAAGAAGTATTAATTAAAGGTTGGGTAAATGCCAGGCGTAATATGGGCAAAATTGCCTTTTTAGATGTACGTGATCGTTGGGGTATTGTACAAGTAGTTGGTGTACCAGCAGAATTAGATGATAATTCTCAAGAAGAATTAAAGAGGATAAGACCAGAGTACGTTGTAAGTATTAAAGGTATTGTAAATAAAAGAGGGGAGAAACAGATTAATAAAGATGTGCCAACTGGCAGTATTGAATTACTTGCTAAAGAAATAGTAGTTTTAAATGAATCTGAAACACCACCATTTGAAATAGATAATGAAGAAAGACAAGCTGGTGAAGAATTAAGACTTAAGCATAGGTACTTAGATCTTCGACATGAACGTATGAAGAATAACATGGTAATTAGAGATAAGGTGATGTCTTTTGTTAGAAATTGGCTTCATGCAAATGATTTTATTGAAATACAAACTCCTATTCTTACTAAATCTACACCAGAAGGCGCTAGAGATTATTTAGTACCATCACGTGTACATAATGGTAAGTTTTTTGCTCTACCACAATCTCCTCAGCAGTATAAGCAATTACTAATGGTAGCTGGTATGGATAGATATTTCCAAATAGCTCCATGTTTTAGAGATGAAGATGCTAGAGCAGACCGATCACCAGGAGAGTTTTACCAAATAGATATGGAGATGAGTTTTATGACTCAGGATGAGATATTAGATTTAGTTGAGGAAATGTTTAAGGAATTAATTAAAACACATTTTCCTGAAAAGAAATTAACCTTTGACAAGTTTCCTCGTTTAAACTATGACGATGTAATGAAAGAGTACGGCTCAGATAAACCAGATTTAAGAAAAGATAAGAATGATCCTAATGAATTAGCTTTTGCTTTTGTTATTAATTTCCCTTTATTTACAGAACAGTCTGAAGAAGATCATTTTCATGGAGCGGGAGATAAGTGGGCTCCTTCACATCATATGTTTACAGCCCCAAAACCGGAAGATATAGATATGCTAGATAAAGATCCAGGTAAGGTTAAATCTTTGCAGCATGATCTAGTATTAAATGGTTGGGAAGTTGGTGGTGGTAGTGTTAGAATTCATGATCCTAAGATTCAGGAACAGATTTGGGACTTAATTGGTTTTAATGAAAAACAGAAAAAGCAATTTGCTCATCTAATTGAAGCTTTTAAATATGGTGTTCCACCACACGGTGGTATAGCACCAGGTTTTGATAGATTAGTATCTATTCTAGCTGGAGAAAAAAGTATTAAGGAAGTAATAGCTTTCCCATTAACTGGAGATGTTAGAGATCCTTTAATGGACAGTCCATCAGATGTAGATAAGAAGCAGTTAGATGAATTAGGGATTAGTATTAAGAAGAGTTAAGAATAAAATTATGCGTCTTTCCGATTTGCAAAAATATATTCTGAAAGAAATTTGGGATGCAAGGAAAGTAAAAGTTGGTAGAACAAGATTTGCAAAATTTTATGATTCTCAAAAAAAGGCACCAGCTAAAAAATTACAGACAAAGATTATTACTCAGAGTATAGAGAGATTAATAGATAAGGGGTTATTAGTTGGTTATGGTGAAAGAACAAGATTTAAGTGGTTTATTAAAGAGGTTAAATTTACTACAGCTGGTAAGAAATTAGCCACTAAATTACAAGGTGAGCAAGTAGAGCTACCATTTAAAAAAAGACGACTTAAAAAATAATATACACATATGGCTATTCCAAAGAAATTGATAAAAAAGCTAGACGACATGTCAGCAAAGTATGAGGTAATTGCACACCGTAAGGTATACACTGCATATGATGCAGCTCAAACCACTAAAAAGAAATTAGAACAGATTGTTAAAACATTAATGGTAAAGGCTGGTGGTACATACTATTTAATACATGTGCCAGCTAATAAAAATATTAATTTAGAAAAGCTAGCTAAAGTTCTAGATGTTAAGAAAGTAACAATTCCTAGTGAAAAGCAAATAGCTAAAGCTTTAAATATTAAACCAGGGTCATTAACAGCCTTTGGTTTTATGCATAAAGTAGAAACAGTAATAGATAAAAGCTTACTTAAGGTTAAGAAAGCTGTTTTTTCATCTGGTTCATTAACTGAAAGTATTGAAATGCCAGTAAAAGAATTTGCTAAATTAACAGACGATTACATAGATGGTGTATTTACCATAGCTAAGAAGATAAAAAAACAAAAAATAGTAAAACCAAAAAAGAAAAACGTTAAGAAAAAGCCTAAAGCAAAGCCAAAGAAACGTAAATAATGTACGAGATAAAACTTGAGAAATTTGAAGGTCCTTTAGATCTATTATTGCAACTTATTGAAGGACAGAAATTACCCATTACTGAAGTATCATTAACACAGGTTACAGATCAGTATGTGGAGTATATTCACACAGCTACTGCTATTAACCCAGAGGAGATAGCAGATTTTTTAATGGTAGCTGCTAAATTACTATATGCTAAGTCAAAAGAAATATTACCATCGGCTATTTGGGAAGAGGAAGAAGATGGCATAGATTTAGCCGAACAATTAAAGATATATAAAGAGTATCATGACGCTAGTAAGTTAATAGATAAGATGGCTAGGAAAGAGATTTTTACATATTCAAGAATTGCACCTATTACTAAAAAAGCAGAAGAAGGTTTTTATCCTCCGCATAAACTTACTAAGTCTTTAATGAAAGAATTATTTAGTACAGCTATAAAGAAATTAGAACCGGTTATATATATCCCAAAAACAATTATTGAGAAGACTATTACTATTACAGAAAAGATTAAAGAAATAAAGCTTGCGATTAAAGAAGCAGTATCAATGGATTTTAAAAAATTATTAAGTAAGGGTGGTAAAACAGATACTATTATGAGTTTTTTAGCTATGCTTGAGCTGATTAAACAAAGAGATATTGAAGTAGATCAAAATAGCTTATTCGATACCATAACTATTAAGAAAACAGAGAGTTTAAACTAATGAAAAATATTAAATTACAAATTGAGAGTCTATTATTCGTAACAACTAAACCTTTAAAGATAACAAAGATTAAGGATTTAATAGAGGGTGTTACATTGGATGAGGTTAAAAAAGCAGTTGAAGAATTAAAAGAGAAATTTAATACAGATGAGTCTGGTTTAAGAATAATTGAGAATAATGGTGTTATTCAGTTTACAACTGCGCCTGAAGCAGCAGACTTAATTAAAAACTTTATTAAAGACGAAACAACTGGTGAGTTAACTAGGCCATCACTTGAAACCTTAACTATAATTGCTTATCGTCAACCAATTACTAAGGCAGAGTTAGAACAGATTAGAGGAGTTAATTGTAGTATGATTCTTCGTAATTTAATGATACGTGGACTTGTTATGAAGAAAGACGATAAACAAATGTTGGCTAGTTACTATTTTGTAACTGTAGAATTTTTGAAATTCTTAGGTTTAACAGATGTATCTGAATTACCAGATTATGAGAAGCTTAATAATAATGAGCATTTGAATAAATTATTTAATCCAGATAATGAAGATGATGAAGGTATGAGTAATTTTGTTTCAGACAAAGATATGAATGAAGAAGAAAATAGTGAAGACAAGGACGATAGTGAAGAGAAAGAAAATCCATCCGAAGACGAATCTTCAGATGAACCAGTTCGTTTAACAGTTAATGTATATTCATAATGCGATTGCAAAAATTTTTAGCTAGTGCTGGTATTGCTTCTAGACGTGGAGCAGAAGAGATTATTAAAAGAGGGCTTATTACTGTCAATGGTGAAGTTGTTACTGAAATGGGTGTTAAAATAGACCCAGATAAAGATAAAGTGACTGCTTATGGTAAAAAAGTAAGTCTGCCAAAAGAGCATGTCTATTTAATGGTTAATAAGCCAGCAGGATATATAACTACAGCTAATGATCCATATAATAGAAAAACTGTTTATGATTTAATACCAGAGAAGTACCATAATTTATTTCCAGTTGGTAGATTAGACAAAGATTCAGAAGGATTATTACTTTTTACAGATGATGGAGAATTAGCTCAACAATTAACCCATCCAAAATTCGAACACAGTAAAGAATATTTTGTTAGGTTAGATAAAAAAATAACTAGAGAATTATTCACTAAATTAAAATATGGCATTAAACTTGATGAAGGTGTTGCTAAAGTAGATAAATTAGATAAAAAAGGTACTAAAGAGTTAAGTTTAACCCTGCACCAAGGTTGGAAAAGACAAATAAGAAGAATGATGGAAGAGGCTGGTTTTGAGGTAGAGCTTTTACAAAGGACAAAGCTGGCAAATTATAATATAGAAGATTTAAAGAATAAGCCATATAAATTAATAGATAAACAAGAAATAATATAATGGTATTTTGGGAATTTTTATTAAATCTAGTAGTTGTTGGACAGCTGTCTATTATGCCGACAGCTTGGTTTAGTACGCTAAACTATCAATCAGATATAAATAGGATAGACTATATTTTACAGCAGGGGCAAGATAATTATCCTAAGAAAGTATTAAATGATTCATTGGGTGTAGATATAACAGCTAGCTCAGCTATTGCATTAGATATGGATTCTGGAGCTATTTTATGGCAAAAGAATATAGATAATAAACAATCCATTGCTAGTTTAACAAAATTAATGACTGTTCTTGTTTGGCAAGATTTTGGTCCCGGCCTAGACACTGAAATGACTATTTTAGAGTCAGATTATAGAGAGGGTGGAAGATTCTATTTATTCAAAGGAGAGAAAGTTTTAACAGGGGATTTATTAAAATCTGTTTTAATAGCATCAGATAATACAGCAGCTATTGCGTTGGCTAGATCAACTGGACTTTCTTTAGAAGAATTTATTGTCAAAATGAATGAAAAAGCAATTGAGCTTGGTATGACAAATTCTATTTTTGTTGAGCCAACCGGATTAGATATTGGTAATCAGTCTACAGTAACAGACTTGGTATTATTAGCCGAAGAAGTTTTTTCAGATAAAAATATTTTACAAATAGCTGGCACTAAAGAAACTAGCTACAAAATATTAAATAATAATAGATATAATAGAGTAGAAACAACAAATTCTTTGTTAGGAACATATTTAAATATAGTCGCAGGTAAAACTGGTTTTCTAGATGAGGCTGGTGGTTGCTTAATAACAATTACTAAAGGAGATAAGGGTCAAGAAATACTAAGCATAACTTTAGGTTCTGAAGATAGATATGTTCGCTTTCAAGAAGGTAAAGCTTTAATACAATGGGCCTTAGATAATTATATTTGGCCAGATAATAAATAATTATGTTAATTTTAAAACCATACATTTTAGCCTTTTGGCTTTCCATGTTACCAGTAACAGAATTAAGAGCAACTGTCCCTTGGATTATATTCACTTACAATGATCAGTGGCTTTCATTAGTTATTACAGCTATTATTGGAAATATTATTCCAGCTATTTTACTCTTATGGGGTTTGTCTTATGTAGATAAACTTTTAATAGACAGAATGAATATTTTAGCAAAGGTATATAATAAAGTTATCCAAAGAACAAGAAGGAAGACTCTAACTAAAATGAATAAATATGGTTATTTAGCTTTGTTACTTTTTGTAGCTATTCCATTTCCTGGCACAGGTGTTTGGACCGGCTCTATTGGTGCTTGGCTATTTGGTTTACCAAAAAAACAATCTTTAATTGTAATATCTTTAGGAGCAGTTCTTGCTGGTATTATTATGACACTTGTTTCTAAAGGAATATTTTTAAACTTAAATATATGAGTAAAACATATATAATTGCTAATTGGAAAATGAATTTAATGCCAGAGCAGGCAATTAAACAGGCAAAGGCAATTACTAAAATATATAGTAAAAAGAAAAAGGACTTAGAATTGGTTATTTGCCCTAGCTTTACTGAAATAGCAGCAATTGCTAAAATAGTACAGCCTAGCATAGCAATAGGCGCTCAGGACGTATTTTGGGAGAATAAAGGGTCATATACAAGTGGTATTAGTGCAGATGCGCTAAAATACTATGGTTGTCAGTATGTAATTATTGGTCACTCAGAAAGAAGACAATATTTGCATGAAACAGATGAGATTGTAAATTTAAAAGTAAAAGCAGCGCTTAGTGCTGGTCTTACACCAATATTATGTATAGGTGAAACATTTGCTGAAAGGCAAGAAGGTAAAAAAGAATCTGTTCTATTTGATCAATTATCTGCTGGATTAAAAGATGTTTGGTTAAACAAAGCAGATAAGTTACTTATTGCTTATGAACCTGTTTGGGTAATAGGTTCTGGACAGGCAGTAGATCCAGATGAAGCAGAAATAACTCACGCTGCTATTAAACGTTCATTGCTAGAATTTATGCCAGCGGGTATTGTTGCAGACAATATTGCAGTATTATATGGTGGTAGTGTAAATGGAATGAATGTTAAGAGCTTTTTAGAAAAACCATCAATTGATGGTGTGTTAGTTGGGGGAGCTAGTTTAGATAAAGATAAATTTGAATCAATAATAAATTATAAATAATATATGTTAGTACATATTAAAGAAATAGTTAAAAAAGCTAGAGAGGGTAAATATGGTATTGGTGCTTTTAATGTTGCTAATTTAGAAACAACATTGGGTATAGCCAGGGCTGCTGTGAAAGCTAAAGCTCCAGTCATTATTCAGGTTTCTGAGAAAACTATTGAGTATGCTGGTTTAAAACCAATTACACACATTGTTCAGACCATTGCTAAAAATGAAGCCTCTGGCGTACCAGTAGCTCTTCATTTAGATCATGGTCATTCATTTAAATCTGTATCAGAATGTATAAATGCTGGGTTTTCATCCATCCATATTGATGCTTCAGATTTACCATTTGATGAGAATGTAAAAATTACTAAAGAGTCTGTAGACTATGCACATAAGCATGGTGTTTGGGCTCAAGGTGAATTAGGTAGAATATTTGGTAAAGAAGGGTTAACAGATGCGCATCTTGAGAATATGGAAGAATTTTTAACAGATCCTCAGCAGGCAGTTGAGTTTGTTAAAAAAACTGGCGTAGATACTTTAGCCATTTCTGTTGGTACATACCATGGTAGGTTTAAAGGAAAAGAAAAGATATATTTTGATAGATTGGATGAGATTCGTAAAGCAGTGGATGTGCCATTGGTTTTACACGGTGCCTCTGGTATTCCAGATGATGAATTAAGCAGGGCTATTGAACATGGCGTTAGTATTGTTAATATAGACACATCTTTAAGGGTTGCATTTACAGACAAATTAAAAGAGACTGTTAAAGAAGAGTCTGACTATGTTGATCCAAGAAAAATATTACAACCATCTATTGATGCTGTTTCTGAGGTTGTAGTTAGAAAGATTAATCATTTGGGTTCAAATAATAAAGCATAATATGTTTATTTTACTTCTAGTTATAATTCTAATTTGCGCCTTAATAATAGGGTATATTATTATTAGCAAATTTCCTCAATTAACTTTAGTGGAAACTGCTTCTTCTCCAGACGATAAACAAGAAGATTTAAAAAAGGCATTGCTTGAACAAAGATTAAAAAGACAGTTCTTGAGTGGTTTTAAAATTATTCTATCTGCCTTAACTCCAGTTTGGGATAAAATAGTATCTTTATTTGAAAGTATAATAAATAGTTTTAAGAAGAAAGAAGAAGAGTATAGACATAAACTATTACATGCAGATTTTAAAGAAGAAGTAGATAAAGAACAAAAAATATCTAAATTAATGATGGAAGCACAAGAGCTTACAGCAAATAATATAAAAGAGGCAGAGGATAGATATATAGATGTATTAAAGCTAGATCCTAAGAATAAAGAAGCGTACATGAAGCTAGCTAAAATATACTGGGAGCAGAAAGATTATGAGCATGCTATTGAATTATATAATTATCTATTAAAAATCGTTGAGGATGGTCAAATATATTCAAACCTTGGTGCTATTGCAGAAGAAAGAGGTAATTTAAAAGAAGCTGAAGATAATTATTTATCTGCTTTAAAGTCAGATGAAGCTGCAGATGATGTATATTTTAACCTAGCTAAGATATACAATGAGCAGGAAGAAATGGAGAAAGCTTTAGAAATGATACAAAAATCTTTACAAATAGAACCTAATAACCCTAAATATCTTGACTTTTTGCTACAGATAAGTATAATAGTTCAAGACAAAAAATTAGCTAATGATACTTGGCAAGCATTAGCTACAGCAAATCCAGATAACCAAAAATTGGAAGAGTACAAAGAACTGGTAGATGAGTTATAATAATGCCGAGATAGCTCAGTGGTAGAGCACTTCCATGGTAAGGAAGGGGTCCAGGGTTCAAATCCCTGTCTCGGCTCCACAACTAGCTATATATAATGGGTCGGTACCGAAGCGGTCAAACGGGACAGACTGTAAATCTGTTGGCTTTCGCCTTCGTTGGTTCGAATCCAGCCCGGCCCACCATTAAAAAAACATCCTTTATTCAAGGACGTTTTTTATTTTATTATCTATTATTTATTCAAATAGTATTAGTAGAAACATTAACCCAATACCAATGAATAACATTATCTGTTGTTTTATGGATTCTTTAGTATTAGTTGTTTTTTGTAATTCAGGTATAAGGTCAGAACCAGCAATGTATACAAAACCACCAGCAGCTAGTGCTAAAGCATAGGTTGTTATATCTGTTACACTATTGCCAATTATTAAAACCAGAAGAGCACCAATAAAAGCCAGAGAAGCAGATAATAGATTTAAAAATAAAGCTTTAACTTTAGAAAAGCCAGCGTGCAACAGTAAGCCAAAATCACCAATCTCTTGAGGTATTTCATGAAGTATAACAGCAATTGTAGTTGCTATACCAACTTCAATATTAACCATATAGGCAGCGCCAATAATAATACCGTCTATCAGATTGTGTAACCCGTCAGATATTAAGTTTAAGTAACCAAATGGTTTAATATGATCTTCTTTATTATGGTGATGATGTTCGTGGTGCCAATGTAAGAATTTCTCTAAAGTAAAGAAAACGCCAATACCAATTAATATACTTAAAGAAATATAGGTAGGATTATCTGCTTCAGCAAAAGCAGTAGGTATCATGTGTACAAAAGCTCCGCCAAATAAAGCGCCCGTTGCTAGACTTACCAAATAAGAGATGAGTTTACATAATTTCTTACCACTAGCAAACAATGTTATAATACCAACTAGCGAAATTATACTAACAATTAATACGCTAACCAAAGTATATATCCAAATCATAATTTTACGGTTTTAATTAAATAATCGTATACATCATACAAATAATTAATATATTAAGCAATATGTTCACAAATAAAATATATTTAAAAAGTAAAGAAGAAGTAGCTGCGGGTACTTTAAAGCTTGTTTTTAATAAACCAGCTAATTTTAATTTCATAGCTGGTCAATACGTGCTTTTTGGCATTGAACAAAACGATAAACCAATAGCTAGATCTTTAACCATAGCTTCAGCTCCATTTGAAGATCATTTAGAGTTTATTGTTCGTTTATCTGATTCTGACTTTAAACAAGCTGTAAATAAATTAAAAGTAGGAGACGAAGCATATATTGGTAATGCTATTGGCAATTTAATATTAGGAGATAATGCAGATTCAATTGTATTCTTAGCTGGAGGTATTGGTATAACACCTTTTATTAGCATACTAAGACAAGCAGAACACGATAAATCTAGAAAATCTTTCACATTATTCTATTCTAACAGAGCTGAAGATACTTCTGTAGATCTAGTAGATTTAAAGAGTATGGGCATACAAAATTACAAAACAGTATTTACTTTAACAGATGCGAATAAAAATGTGTGGCTTGGTGAAACTGGTAGAATTAACAAAGCTATGTTACTTAAATATTTACCTCAATTATCTGCCCACACTTACTATATTGTAGGAACACCTTCATTTGTTAATGCAATGGTAGAAATACTAGAAAGCTCTCAAGTTCCTAAGAGTCAAATAAGAACAGAACAATTTAGTGGATATAAAAATGCCGGAACTTCCTGAAGTAGAAACAATTTGTAGAGATTTAGAAAAAAAGATTATTAATAAGAAAATAATAAGTGTTAGTGTTAAAAAACCAAACCTTATTAAACAATCTGCAACCACTTTTAAAAAGAAATTAATAGGTAATAAAGTAATGGGTGTAGATAGAAGAGGGAAGTTAATAATTCTAAATTTAAAATCTAAAGACTATTTACTAATTCATCTTAAAATGACCGGTCAGTTAATTTATCAGGTAAAGGATAATATTACAGCTGGCGGTCATGGATTGCCCAGACCAGAGCAAGGACTTCCTAATAAGTTCTCACACATTATTTTTACATTTTCAGATAAATCTCAATTATTCTTTAACGACATGAGACAATTTGGGTATATGCAGATTGTTAATAAAAAAGAATTAGATAATATATTAAATGGCTACGGTATTGAGCCCGGTCTAAAAAATTTCACATTAGATAATTTTAATAATGTTCTAAAAAATAGATCAACTAGTATTAAGGCATTATTATTAAATCAAAAGATAGTAGCTGGTATTGGTAATATATATGCAGATGAAATTTGTCATAAATCTGGTGTTAAACCCATGAGAAAGGTTAACACCTTAACAAGTCAAGAAAAGAGGAAACTATATCAGAATACTAAATTAGTAATAGCTAGTGCTATTAAAAAAAGAGGCACAACCTTTTCAGATTATGTTGATGCAGATGGACATAGTGGTTCTTTTGTAAATCATCTTAGGGTTTTTGGAAGGCAAGGAGAAAATTGCAAAACATGTAAAAAAGGTGTGATTAAGAAAATAAAGCATGCTGGCAGAGGCACACATTATTGCCCAAACTGTCAGAAATAAAAAAGCCTATCCACGATGTTCTGTGGATAGGGTTCTTTTTGTGGTTTTAGGGTTCTTTTGCAATCATGAAATTGCCAAACTTTGCCCAAATTTTTCTATTGGTTATTAGTTTTACTGCTATGCCAATAGCGCTACCAAGTAGATAGCATATCAGGCATAGCATCCCAATATACAGACTCAGTATTAATGCAGCTGGAAGTGTAATCAAGAATGCAAGTGGTAATATATACCAGTCTGTAACTGATTTGCTGATTGGTATTTCTGGATCAATTTTAAGTGCAAGCAAGAAGCCAGCAAAACACATTCCACCAAGTACAACGAACATTGAATTGGATGTATGAATTATGAAACCCACTATACATACCAGAGATATACCAAATAGTGCTATAAACACAGATAGGTCATTATCAGAAAGTGTTTTTACCAAGCTTAAATCTTCTCTGACTTTTCTACGATCACTTTTAAGACTTAACGTTTCGTCGTCTTTATAAAGGGTGATGATAAAAAAGTAAGGCCAGATTATCCCGATGAACAAATCCCACAACCTGCTCATTCTGAAAGGCAGTTCGAGAGAAAATTTTTCAGTTATAATGAGAGTATCTACGGTTGGAACTACTCTAAAAATTGAGTAAACTCCCCAAAAGGCAGCAATTAAAACTGTGGCTAAAAAAGTCCACCGATTTGTAACTTTAAATCTCCTACTCATTTAAGACTCCTTCTCCTATAAAATAGGATTTTGTTGTTGTTTAAATGTTCTAATGAATAATATACAGTAGCATATATAGTTATTTTTGTCAATGTTCATGTTAATAACTATATTTGACAATATAATATATTCATATATACTATTAGTAATCATTCCTAATAAGAATATGGACATAAAGACTAAAATTAACAAAACAGGGGATCGGCTTACAAAGCAAAGACAAGCAATACTCGAGTATCTTGAATCTGTGTATTCTCATCCTACTGCTGAAGTAGTATATAAAAATGTTAAAAAAAGAGTACCTAATATTAGTTTGGGTACAGTCTATAGGAATCTTGAATACTTACATTCTCATGGATATATTTTAGAGATAACTTCTTTAGATAATAAGAGTCATTATGATGCGCTAACGCAAAATCATGATCATTTTATCTGTGAGTCTTGTAATAGTATTTTAGATCTAAAGTCTAAGATTAAGACAAAGACTAAGTGTTCTGTTGGAAAGATAAAGTCTAATATTAACTACTATTTTGGAATTTGTAATAAATGTTTAAATAAATAAATTATGGGAAGTACAACAAGTAAATATATTTGTAAACCTTGTGGCTATATCTATGATCCTGCAAAAGGAGATCCAGATAGTGGTATAGAACCAGGTACTAGATTTTCAGACATACCAGATGATTGGTATTGTCCTGAATGTGGAGTTTCAAAAGACATGTTTGAACCCTACATTGAAGAATAAGTTAAATAATAATAAAATTATGGAAAATGAAATAAATAACAGACCAAGATTAGTTGGTCAAAAATTGCCAGATTTTGAATTCGAGGCATATCAAGATGAACAGATTAAAAAAATGAAGTTCTCAGATTTAAAAGGAAAGTGGACAATACTATTCTTTTATCCAAAAGATTTCACATTTGTTTGTCCCACTGAGCTTGAGGATATGGCAAATCATTATGATGAATTTAAAAAAGCTGGAGCTGAGGTTATTAGTTTTTCAACTGATACAGTTATAGTTCATAAAGCTTGGCATGATCATTCAGAGGCTATTGCTAAGGTAAAATATCCTATGGCAGCAGATCCTACTGGCGCAATTTGTAAATCATTAGGAACATATATTGAAGAAGAAGGCGTTTCTCTACGCGGTACATTCATTGTAGATCCAGATGGTGTTATTCAAGTCTATGAAGTACACAATGATGGTATTGGCCGTAATGCAACTGAACTATTAAGGAAATTACAAGCTGCTGCTTTTGTTAGAGAGCACGGCGATCAAGTATGCCCTGCTAATTGGAAGCCGGGTGATGCAACACTAAAACCAGGTTTAGATTTAGTAGGTAAAATATAATCATTAAAGAATAATTCTATGGTTAAGAACAAGGCTGAAGTATACAAATGTTCAGTTTGCGGTAACATTGTAGAAGTAAACCACGTTGGTGGTGGAGAATTACATTGTTGTGGCAAACCAATGAATCTATTAGCAGAAAACACCGAAGATGCAGCTACAGAAAAACACGTACCCGTTATTGAAAAAGTAGATAATGGTATTAAAGTAATAGTTGGTGAAGTAGAGCATCCAATGGAAGATTCTCACTATATTCAGTGGGTAGAGCTAATAGTTGGAGATAAGATATATAAAGAATATCTATCGCCAGGTAATAAGCCAGAAGCTGTATTTGAGCTAAATGTCTCAGGTAAGGTAATAGCTCGTGAATACTGTAATTTACACGGCTTGTGGAAAGCTGAAGCTGAAATTTAAACATATATTCTAGATTTATACTAAAATCCCTCCTATTTAACGATAGGAGGGATTGACATTTATTACATAATTTATTATTATGTTGAGGCATAATTTGGCCACCCTAGCTCAGCTGGTAGAGCATCGGTTTTGTAAACCGCAGGTCGTCGGTTCGAGTCCGACGGGTGGCTCCAGTTTTAATTAAGTATTACAATAAAGATATGTCACAGGACAACATGATAAAGTTCGAATGCACTGAATGTAAGAGAGTTAACTATCATAGTCGCAAGAACAAGAAGGTGATTAAGGATAGATTAGAATTAAAGAAATTCTGTACTCACTGTAAAAAACACACATTGCATAAAGAAACTAAATAATATGGCACGAAAGCTTTTTATCTTAGCTATAGTATTAATCGCAGTAAATTACTTTTACGGCGATCAAATTGATGCTTGGTGGCAAGGTTGGCGTAGTGGTGATAAAGTGCAAGAAATTGGACAAGATATTGCTGGTCAAGTTGCAAATGAGATAACAGGTGGTATTAAGAATTATTCAGCAGATGAAATTGAAGGTTTAGCAGATAATTTACCAAAAGATATTCAATTACAAATAGATAATTGGTTATTATCTCAGAACTTAAATGAATATGGTGATCCAGAAGGTACGATGTATACTGGTGGAACACCAACCTTTGATGAAGCAACCGGTGAGGTTAAGGATAGATTTGAATTAGTGTTTAATAAATTTCCAGAATTAATAGATAAGTTTAAACTATCTATTGAAGAATTAAAAGAAACCGTAGATCAAGCAGCGACTAAATAAGAGAGTAATGGGGGCGTCGTATAGTGGTAGTACATGGGTCTCCAAAACCTATAGCGTGGGTTCGATTCCTACCGCCCCTGCCATTTCTTTAAACCTTTAGACCTTTTAAGGTCTTTTTTTATTTGACATAAACAATTATCTTTGTTAAATCATATATAAGACAAATATAGGAGAAATAATAATGGGTAATCCAATTGTTACATTTGTTGAAGATGGTGGTAGTCTTAAGACTAAGGCTGGAGAGAGAATTGTAAAGGATTCTTTAGACACAGAAATTAAAGTAGCAATGCTTAATGATTTGTGCGTTGGTCAATTAACAACTTTGCTTAATTCGACCAAAGATCCAGATCTACACCAAAGACTGTTCAGACTGTCTGAAGAGTTAAACCAGAAATAGTACCTTAAAAATAATGAGGAGGGAATATGTTAGAGAAGCTTTACATTCTTGGTTTCTTTTTTTTGATCTATTGCCTCCGCTATCATTTGGTGTGGGCAAGGTGTTTTAAAAGAGAGAAGAACCAATATATTAACCTTAATAGATTAAATCATCAACCTGAAAAGGATGAAGATGAAATGATTAAGGCTTTCTGCTTGGTTGTTGTATTGGTTTTCTACCTGTTTAAGGCAGAATTTCCATCTATCCTAGATATAATTATCGGTTTCTCTATTGTAATAGTTGGTGCTTCTTATTCATCTGTTGCTAGAATTCATCTAAATGGATCATGGGCAAATATGGAAGAAGTTACTAAAGATTACAAACCTTTGGTTACAACCGGTGTTTATTCAAGGGTGCGCAATCCAATTTATGTTGGCCTCATTATTCAATCAATTGGCTATGGTTTTAGCATGGGTATTATGAGTTGGCAAATTGAGATGATGATTCCAGCTTTAACATATTTTGGCTTTGCCGTTGGTAATTATCATTCGGAAATCATTGCAGAGGAGAAGTTTCTTGCAAAAAGGCATGGTGATAAATTTAAAAATTATTGCCTGCATACTGGTAGATATATACCAAAGATTATTGCAGTTAAACCAATAACTAAAATGTGTACAGAAATACAATAAAACAGCTATATTAATAATATGGCTGTTTTTTTGCTAATATTAGGTAAATTATTTAATAAAAGTTATACACAGTTGCTGAAAGTATGCATGTATTGCTATTTTTTGACCATTTGCAGTATAATAGTACCCAGTTAAGCATTAATTTTACTAATAATTAAGCAAAAAATTATGGCAGCTCCAAAAATTACTAAAAAGGATTTAGGCCAAATGATGGCAGATAAATTCGAAGAAGTAAACAAAAAGACTGGCGTTGAAATCGTCGAATGGTTATTCGAAGAATTCAAGGCTCAAATGCAAAATGGAATGGAAGTATTTATCAAAGACTTTGGTAAATTCAAGGTTTTCGAAAGTAAAGCTAGAATGGGTATTAATCCAATCACTAAGGAAAAGATCCAGATCTCAGCTAAAAGAAAAGTTAAATATTATCCAGCTAAGGCTGTTAAAGATTTAGCTAAATAAATAGAAATATTTATTTTATACACCCGATTCTCATTGTGCTGAGAATCGGGTGTTTTATTAGCCAATATCGCTATTTTAATATAAAATATATATACAATTAGTAAATAAATAATTATGGATTTTTTAAGCTTTATTTTTTGGGGAAACTCAATTCAGGAATATTTGGTAGCATTAGCTATTCTAATTGGCGCTGTTATTGTATTTAGAGTATTTAAATTAATTTTAGTTGCCAGATTAAAGAAAATTGCTAAAAAAACAAGCACAGATTATGACGATGCTTTTATAGCGGTGTTGAATAAAATAACATGGCTTTTTTATTTGGTTTTATCTGCATTCATTGCGATGCAATTTTTAAATGTAGGTGATAGATTTGATAGAATTGCTAATTATGTATTTGTAATAGTGTTTGGTTGGCAGGTTATTAAATCTATTTTAGTTGTTGTAGATTTTATTTTACACAAAGCTTTGTCAAAGGGTGAGGAAGAACCAGATGCCCATAAGATAGACTTGTTTAGTAAATTAATTAAAATAATTGTTTGGGTTGTGGGCCTAGTATTAGTAATATCTAATTTAGGTTATGATGTGACAGCCTTAATAGCTGGGCTTGGAGTCGGTGGTATTGCCATTGCTTTTGCTCTGCAGAATGTATTAGAAGATATATTTTCTTCCTTTTCTATATATTTAGATCAGCCATTCAAAATTGGTGATTATATTGTAGTAGGTAAAGAAATGGGAACAGTTACTAAAATAGGTATTAAGACAACTAGACTATTATCTGTGCAGGGTGAAGAGGTGGTTGTTTCTAATAAGGAGTTGACTAATGCACACATTCAAAACTATAGGAAGATTAAAGAGAGAAGAACTCAATTTGATATTGGAGTAGCTTATGAAACAAGTAATGATAAATTGAAAAAGATTCCGGATATAATTAAGAAAATTATTTCTGATAATAAGGATTGTAGGTTTGAACGTTGTACGTTTAAAGAGTTCGCGGATTTTAGTTTAAATTATGATATTGTATTTCATTATAGCGATAATGATTATAATAAATATTTATTAGCTAGAGAACAAATTAATTTAAATATTAAAAGTGAGTTTGAAAAGGAAGGGATTGAGTTTGCTTATCCTACACAAACTGTTATAGTGAAAAAATAATGAAAATATTAAAGTTTGGAGCAGTGTGGTGTCCTGGATGTCTTGTGATGAGACCACGTTGGGAAAAAATTGAAAAAGAAAATGATTGGTTAAATACTGAGTATTTTGATATTGATGAATTTCCAGAAGTAAAGGAAAAATATGAATTAAAGGAGTATCCAACATTTATCTGGTTAGATAAAAATGAACAGGAGATTGACCGTAGACAAGGAGAAATCTCTGAGGATGAAATTTTAGATTTAATTAATAAGTACAAGGAGAAATAATATATGAAGAAGTTAATATTTTTAGTATTTGCTTTTGTTATATTTGCATCTGTATTAGCAGCTTTGCCAATAAAAGCAGCACCAGCTTTGCAGGAAGTTAAGATTAATTATTTTTGGGGTGATGGTTGTCCTCATTGCGCTGAAGCAAAACCTTTTTTAGATGATTTAGAACAAAGAAAGCCAAATGTAGAGATTAGAAGGTTTGAAGTTTGGAATGATAGGGCAAATGCTAAGCTTATGGGTGAAGTTGGTAGGTATATGCAAGCAAATGTTGGTGGCGTCCCTTTTTTTACCATTGGAGATAAATATGTAACTGGTTTTGGAACAGCTGAAACAACTGGTAGGCAGATAGAACAATTGGTTGAGATTTGTGAGGTTCGTGGTTGTATAGATGTATTAGAAGAAATGGGGGTAACTAATGCAATTCCTAAAGAGGAAGTAAAAGAAGAAAAGGTTAATGAAAAATTATTAGGTCATAAAGTAGATTTGCCACTGTTTGGCGAGATAGATGCAGGTACCACTTCTTTGATTGGTTTAACAACAGCTATTGCTTTTTTGGATGGATTTAATCCTTGTGCAATGTGGGTTCTGTTATTCCTAATTTCATTATTATTAGGAATGGAGAATAAGCGCAGAAGGTGGGCTTTGGGCCTTGCCTTTATAATTGCCTCAGGTCTTGTATATTTCTTATTCTTAGCAGCTTGGTTAAACTTTTTCCTATTCGTTGGTATGATTGGAATTATTCGAATGATTATTGGAATTGTAGCTGTAGCTTCTGGCTATTTTAGTTTAAGGTCATGGCACAAGCATAGAACAGGTTGTATTGCAGAGGAAAGTGATAACAGAAAAAAGATTTTTGCTAAGTTAAAAGAAATGGTTGCAAAGCAGAATTTTTGGTTAGCTTTGATTGGAATTATCTTATTAGCAGGAGCTGTCAATTTGATTGAACTTATGTGTTCAGCTGGATTGCCAGCAATATATACTCAAGTTCTATCTTTATCTGAGTTACCAAGTATTAGCTATTATGCTTATCTACTGTGGTATATATTTATTTATATGATAGATGATATCATTGTTTTTGTGGTAGCTATGGTTACTTTGCAAGCATTTGGTATTAGTAATAAATATGCATTATGGGTTAAGTTTGTAGGCGGTATTATTATCTTAATGTTAGGTATATTACTATTGTTTAAACCAGAACTATTAATGTTTGGTTAAATTAAATATTTGAAACGCCCCTTGTTTAAGGGGCGTTTTTTAATTTAAGGTAAAAATGGTATAATATACACAACTTATGACAAAGAATAAAATAAAAGATCTTATCATTGGAGTAGATATTGGTGGTACAAAAGTTAAACTAATACTATTACAAAGAGGTAAGGTAATTGAAGAAGATAAATATTTAGTTAAGAGTTTTAAAACTTCTAGACAGTTTTTAGCTACTCTAATTGCTAATATTGAATTACTTATAAAAGATTATCCAAAGGGTAGGATTAAAGGTATTGGTATTGGACTACCTGGTGTTTTAGATGAGAAGAGAGAAAAGATAGTTATTCCTCCAAATTTAAAGATAATCAAGAATATAGATTTTATTAAAGAATTAAAGTCTAAATTTAATTTACCTGTTAAATTAGAAAATGATACTAATTGTATGGCACTGGCAGAAATGTTGTGGGGAGCGGGTAAGAATAAACAATCTATGGTATTACTATCTTTAGGAACAGGTGTTGGTGGTGGTATTGTTTATCGTCGCGGTAATAAAGTTCAGCTTTTAACTGGTCATAGAGGGGCAGCGGGTGAGATTGGACATATGCTTATTAACTTTAACGGTGTAGAAGGATCTAGAAAACCAGGTGAGCTTGAGCAGTATGCATCAATTAAGTTTTTAAAAAGACGTTCAGCTAAACCTGCTTTAACAATTCAGAAAGAAGCACAAGCTGGTAATAAGTCAGCACAAAAGATATATGCAGAGCTTGGTCACTATTTAGGGTTTGGTCTTGCAAATATTGTTAATATATTTGATCCAGAAATAATAGTTTTAGGAGGAGGGGTTTCAGAAGCATATAAGTTATTTATTAAGCCAGCAAAAGCTTCTATGAAGAAAAATATTTTGTCTATTAAGTCTGCAGGTTTACCGGTTTTAAAAACTAAATTAAAAGGCGATGGTGGTGCTATGGGTGCAGCAGCTTTGTGGTTACAATAATGCCAATTTCAAATAAGAAAAAAGAAAAGATACGATTACATCAAGATAATAAGTCTCACGAAGAGGCTGTTTTAAAATTCCCACCTAATTTTTTATGGGGATCTTCAACATCTTCACATCAAGTAGAAGGAGATAATAAAAACAATGATTGGTGGGCATGGGAGCAAGAAGGTTTAGCAGATGATCATCAGGTGTCTGGTAAAGCAGCAGATTTCTATAACAAGTATGCTGAAGATTTTAAAATGGCAGCAGATTTAAATCAAAACGCTCATCGTTTATCTATTGAATGGAGTAGGGTAGAACCAGAAGATAATAACTGGGATATGAAAGAAATAGAGCATTATAGAAAGGTATTACAATCTGCTAAAGATAATGGTTTAACAACAGTTGTTACTTTGCATCACTTTACTAATCCAATGTGGTTTGTAAACGATGGCGGTTGGGAACAGAAAGACGCTCCAGAAATATTTCAGTCTTATGTTTTAATGATCATTAAACACTTAGGAGATTTAATAGATATGTGGATGACCATTAATGAACCTATGGTTTATGCATCACAAGGCTATTTAGCAGCAGCTTGGCCTCCACAAGAGAAGTCACCATTGAAAATGTATAAGGTTATAAATAATATGGCTAAGGCGCACATATTAGCTTATCGCTCAATTCATAATATGTTAGATACTGAAGATTTTACAGCAAGGGTTGGTTTTGCAAATAATGTTTCTTCTTACCAAATATATAATAAGCACTCATTAAAAGATTTAGCTTTTATGCAAACTGTAGATAGTGTTTGGAATCATTGGTTTATGAGGCAAACGAAGGGTTGTAATGATTTTCTTGGGCTTAATTACTATTTTCATTACCGTATTGCTAAAGCTAAATTTTCTCATGTTCAGTTTTTTACAGACATTAGAAAAGAGAGAAGAGAAGCATCGGATGTTGGTTGGGAAATATATCCACCTGGTATTTTTGATGTAGTAATGGATATGTCAAAGTATAAGTTGCCAATATATATTACTGAAAATGGTATTGCAGTTGAAAAAGATAATAAGAGAAGTAGATTTATAGTTTCTTATGTAAAAGAACTTTATCATGCTATTCAAGCGGGTGCTCCAGTCAAAGGATATTTCTATTGGTCATTGCTAGATAACTGGGAATGGGAAAAGGGATATAATGCTCGTTTTGGTCTTGTTAATGTAGATTTTAAAACTCAGAAAAGAACAGTTAGAGAATCTGCCAAAGTTTACGCAAGTATTGCGGGACATAATGGCATACCTCATGATTTATTAAAGTTTGTTGGACATATAACATTAGGTGAAATAACAGTTAAAGAATAATATGTGGATATTAGTTGTTACAATTGGATATTTATTAAACGGCGCTTCTTCAGTAATTAATAAATCTTTATTAAATAAAGATATACCAAATCCAGTGGTATATACTTTTTATATTACAGCTTTGGGTTTATTTGTATTTGTTTTAGCACCATTTGGTTTTTCTTGGATAGGTCTTAATATGTTTTTAGTAAGTGCTTTAGCTGGTATATTATTTACCCTTGGTTTGCTATATATGTTTATAGCACTTGTAAAAGATGAAGTGTCTAGAGTTACTCCATTAATTGGTGGTTTGCAACCAATATTTGTTTTTGCTTTAGCATTTTTTCTTTTAGATGAGAGATTATTATTTAACCAAATATTAGCTTTTGCATTAATATTGATTGGCGGAATATTAATTACTATTCAGTCTGGCAAAAGTACAAAATCTCAAGCTAAAATGTTTTGGCTTTCAGTATTATCTTCCTTTTTATTTGCAGCTTCATTTGTTTTAACAAAGTTTGTATTTAATAATGTAGATTTTATATCTGGATTTATTTGGATTAGAATAGGTTCATTTATTGCGGCTTCAATATTTCTATTAAGTAAAAAGCAAAGACAAGCAATATTCTATAATACTGGTAATGCTAAACAGGGTGTAACGCTAGCTTTCATACTTGGACAGGGAGCTGGTGCTTTATCTTTTATTATGATTAACTGGGCTATTTCAATGGGAAGCGTAACACTAGTAAATGCTTTACAAGGCCTTCAATATGTCTTTTTATTTGTTATAGTATTTGTTCTTGCTAAGAAATATCCTCAACTACTAGATGAGGATTTACATAAAAAAGTGGTTATACAAAAAATTATAGCTATACTATTAATAGCAGTTGGAATGTATTTTATTGTTTAATATGTTTAGAAGATTATTAGATATAATACAGAGAAAAAAAGTACTAAGGTTAAAAAAAAGATACCTTATTCTTTTAACAGCTATTATTATAATATTAATATTATTAATTATTATTTATTCTCTAAGCTTTAATCCAGGTAATATTGAATACGGTATGACCTTTAGTCATAAATATGCTAAAGAGCTAGGAATAAATTATCAGGATGCATTTGTTAATTTAGCAGATGATTTAGGTATAAAGAAATTTAGGATGATGGCCTATTGGGATAGTATTGAAATGGATAAAGGTGTCTATGATTTTACAGAATTAGATTGGCTTATTAGAAGGGCAGATTATAGTGGAGCTGAAGTTATTCTAGTAGTTGGTAGAAGACAGCCACGTTGGCCAGAGTGTCATCAACCAGAATGGGTAGAAGATTTAACCAGATCTGAACAAATGCAAGAAGAGCTGGCAATGATTAAAGAGGTTGTTAATCATTTTAGGAAGTACGATAATATTATTGCTTGGCAAGTAGAGAATGAACCATTTTTATCTGTATTTGGAGAATGTCCAGAGACAACAGATGAATTCTATATTGAAAAACTTAATTTAGTTAAAAGTTTAGATAGTAGACCAACCATTATTACAGATAGTGGAGAATTATCTACATGGAAAAAATCTGCTAAATTAAATCCAATATTAGGCTCTAGTATTTATAGATATGTGTGGAATCCACTATATGGTGATTTTATTTACCCATTACCACCCGCATATTATAATTTTAAAGCAAAGGCTCTATACAAAACTACTCAATTAAGAGAGGTGTTCATATCTGAACTGCAATTAGAGCCGTGGACTTCTAAAGCTATTATTGATGTTTCTTTAGAAGATCAATTTAAGAGCATGAATATTAATAGATTTAATGATAGTATTCGCTATGCCAAACGTATAGGTTTTGATAACATTTATCTATGGGGTGGTGAATGGTGGTATTGGCTAAAAACAACTCAAGGTGATGATAGTTTTTGGCGAGCAGCTAAAGAATTAATAAATAAATAATATGAAACAAGTATATATATTAAAAGCAGATGGTAGTACAAGACAATTTAGTTTTAAAAAATTAGTAAAATCTGTTAATAGATCTGGCGCATCAAGAGAGCAGGCTAATGCAATTGCTAAAGCTGTGCTAGATAAATTACCACCAAAGGTAACTACTAATCAGATTTATGATTTAATATATAAAGAGTTAAGAGGTGCTAAGATGCACCCAACAGCTCAGTTATATTCTTTGCGTAAATCTTTATCTGATCTAAAGCCAGAAGAGTGGGAAAAATATACTGCTAAACTATTCTCATACTACGGGTATAAAACAGAGTGGAATAAAATAATACCAGGTGCAGCAGTTGAGCATCAGGTGGATGTAATAGCAACCAAAGGTAATAAACAATGGTTAATTGAATGTAAGCACCATTATGATTACCATAACGATACAGGTCTTGGTGAGGTGTTAAGAGTACAAGCAAGACTTGAAGATATACAAGATGGGTTTAAAAAGAAAACAACTAAGTATAATTTTACAGGTGCATGGCTAGTCGTTAACACAAAGTTTTCTGATCATGCTAAAAGATATGCAGCTGCTAAAAAAATGAATCTTAGCGGTTGGAAATATCCAGATCAATATAGTTTAGAAAGACTTATCCAAGATCAATCTGTATTTCCAGTTACAATTTTAAATGTAGATAAAAAGACAAAGAATTTCCTACTACACAATGGTATTTTTACAATTCAAGATATTTTAGAAATGCCACCAAAATTGAGTAGAATATTAGATAATAAGAAGTTAGACAGATTGGTTAAACAGGTAAATCAACTATTAGAATATTCAGGTAATTTGTAATGTTTTTTAGAAAGTTTAAACGGACTATAGAAGATTTTGTTTGCGAGAATTGTGAACAAGAAGTGAAGGGTAATGGCTATACTAATCATTGTCCTAATTGTTTGTATTCAAAACATGTAGATATATATCCTGGAGATAGAGCAGAAGAGTGCCAGGGCATGATGAAACCAATAGACTCTGTTATGGAAAAAGGAGATATATATATTGTTCATGAGTGTGTTAAGTGTGGTTTCCAAAAAAGAAATAAATTTCAAAAGCAAGATAGTCAGGAGGCATTACAAAATATTAATAAAGAAAAAATATATGGTTAAAATATCTGTGGGTAGTGCTAACCCAGTTAAAATTAAAGCTTGTGAAGAGGTTGCGAAAAAAGTTTGGCAAGATGTTGAAGTGGTAAATCATGATGTAGATTCTGGAGTATCAGATATGCCAATGAATGAAGAGGAGTCAATTAAGGGAGCTATTAATAGAGCTAGCGGTGCTAGAGAAAAAGCAGACGCAGATTATGGTTTTGGTTTGGAAGGTTCTGTTACAGAAATTGAAGATAAAATGTTTTTAACTGGTTGGGTTGCTGTTGTTAATAGAGAAGGGGAGATTGGTATTGGTTCTGGTGGACACATATTATTACCAGAAGCAATTGCAGACAGAATAAGAGGTGGAGAAGAATTAGGACCTGTTATGGATGATATCTTACATAAGACAAATACAAAGCAAGGACAAGGTGCAGTTGGAACACTAACTGGTGGTCTTAAACCCAGACAACAATCATTTGAAGATGGTGTACTATACGCCTTAACAAAATTTATTAAACCAGATTTATATAAGTAAAAGAAAAACCCTCGAACATTGTCGAGGGTTTTTGTAAAAAAGCCTATTTTCCAGATAAATGTCTTGCGCTAACACCGAAACCTCTGAAACCAGAGTAGATGAGTAACATTACTCCAATTACCATGAGCCAGGGGTGGTCGAATAGCAATTCTAGCGAATCACCGAAATTGCTACCATTATCGTAGCTATTACCGGGGTCGAAATAGAAGGCAAGAGAGACAAAGCAGGCGAGTATCCACGCGATTGTCAGGGTTGAATACACACTGGTTAAAACCTGGATTGTTTTGGCTAATCTGCTGAAAAAAGTTGTCATGTAAGACTCCTTTGTTTTTTTTGTGAAATGTTCAAATCAATAATAACAGTATAGCATATATATACTAATTTGTCAATAGTAAGCAAAACTCCGTAGATTATACGGAGTTTTAGTATTGTTTGTGGCAATGTTCGTCTTCCCAGCGTGCATAACGCATTAAAGCGGTAAATGCTAGGAAAGCAACAACAACGCTCAATATCCACCAATTTTTGGCGAAATTTAGGGTGTATGTAACCCATTCTATCTCGTATTTACTCTCATGTTGAATAAGAAGAGCAAATAGGACGAAACCAGTGCAAATACTAGCTAGTATTTGTAAAACAGTGTAGATGGTTTTCATCTTAGCCCCCTTATTTTTTTAAGAACTATTACTTAATAATTAGCATGTAATAAGAGTTTTGTCCATTTTTTGTTTATTGACAATAGTTAGGTGTACATATTATTCTCTTAGTAGAGGTTAATTTGATCTTTGAAAAAAATAGGGAGGAAAAATAAATGAATTCAAAATGTGTTTTGGTTATATCCAATAAAGTAGATGTGCATGCAGATAGTGTTATTGATGCACTCTATACTCTAGGCGCAGAAGTTGTTCGGCTTAATACAGAAGATTTTAGGCAGGCTAGATATTGTCTAAGTATAGGTAATAATGGACTAGCCTTTGATTTTGAAACGTCAGGTGGTAGGGCAATAGCTCCTAAGGATGTTCACAGTGTCTATGTTAGGAGGATTAGTCGAATAAATACTGACGATGTTGAGGATGATTACAAACAGTTGGTTAGTGATGAGAGCGAGGTTTTATTAAATGCCTTTTGCGAGCTTTTCTCAGAATCTAAATGGCTTGATTTTCCTCAGTATAGAATCGCTGCTTCAAACAAAATCTTGCAGTTGATGGCTGCAAGGGAAAGTGGGTTTGCAATACCTTCAAGTGTCATAACTAATAATGAAGAATCAGCTAAAAAGTTTTTAGCAGAAGGCGAGTCAATATTCAAGACATTACGATATCCAATAGTTGATTTTGGTGAGAGGGGTGTAGGAATGATAAACACCACTCTTATTAGAGATGATTTGATTGACTCAGTTTGTAGTCAGGTTTCCGTGACTGCAAATTATTTTCAACACTATGTCTCTAAATTGTATGAATTACGCGTTCATGTAATAGGAGGAGATATAGTTGCTGTGAAAATAGAATCTCAAAGTAATGCAGATTCTAAAATTGATTGGAGGGTTGCTGATTTTGATTATTTAGATTATGAAGAGGTGGTATTGCCAGGTCGTGTGCAAGGAATGATTCTTGAATTTATGGCCAGATTGCGTCTCAATTTCGGGGTATTAGATATGATTGTAACCCCTGAAGAGGAATATGTTTTCTTAGAAATCAACCCAAATGGTAATTGGACTTGGTTGGAGCCGCACCTGAACACTTCTGTGAGCCACAAAATTGCCAGTTGGTTGGTTAAAGAATAGAAAGGAGGTTAGTATGAGACCGGTAGCGGCTCTCTTTGTTGGTAGACCCATAAAAAAAAGTTTACCCAAATTGAGTTACGACAGCAGTCGGCAACTAAATAGCAACTGGAAGGAGGTTGCTGAAAGAACGCCGACTTACCGAAGTGATACAGATGATCATGACGCATGATCGTATTGCTCAACAATAAGAGCGCAGTCTAATGTACTGCGCTCTTTTTCTGTAATATCTTTTTTGCCGGATAACTTGAATTTAACTGATCACTTTCTGCTATAGTGTTTATCAGTTTTATTAGATCTTCATTCAGCAGTAGTAAGTGGTTTGGCAGTAATGACATTAGTGATAGGGCTTTGTTTCTAACAGCTGAACAGGGTAGGTATAGTGTTTTTGTTGTTAATATATTTAGTATTTTACTTTGCATTTTGGTTTCTAGCTTTTGCATTATGGGAATTAACATTAACAGAACTATGTTTTTATTGTGCTCGTTCTTTCCATTCAAGACACTAATTATTGTATTTAATAGTTTGTTATTTTTTGTTGCCCATTGCATTGCATACAAATCGTTGTAAGATATATTGTTTGATTCTAAATAGGGGTTGTAGTTTTTGTCTGTAACAAGCTCATGAATTTTATTTTCTATAGATTTCAATTTCTTATCTTGAGAATAGAGTATGTTATTAATAATAGAGTATTGAATATTGGATGAGTTTTTTTCAAATAGCTCTGATGATAGCTTTTTGTGGCGTTCCACTAAAGTGTTTATTTTAGCACTTTTTGAAAGAGTTTGGTGTTTGTTAGGGTCTTGTGGATCTTTAGATATATCAATGCTTATTACTGTGAATCCTTTATCTGGGTATAGTGGATTCATTGTTGCTAACACTTGCCAATCATCTTTGTTTAATTGGTCGCGTATGTTATTTAGTAGATTGTCAAATTCTGTTACAGAGTATTTTTTGCTTATATATTGATCAACAAGCAGAGTATTTTTAAATAGTTTGGGAAGATTTTGTCCGTCATATTCCCATAATTCGATGTTTTTTAGCAGATATTTCATGTATATATTATAGCACCATTTTTTTATTATTGAATTATCCACAACTTTAGTTGACATAAATTATACAGTTGCTACAATATATTAGCACTCTTAAGTAGAGAGTGCTAATGAAAGAATTATGGAATTAGACAAGAGAAAGTCACAATTATTCAATACTATTGTAACAGAGTATATTAAAACCGCAGAACCTGTTGGTTCTAAACCTTTGGCTGGTAAAGGTAAGTTAAAAGTATCATCAGCAACTATTCGTAATGAGATGGCTGAGCTTGAAAAACAAGGACTTGTTTGTCAGCCACATACTTCAGCTGGTCGTATACCAACAGAAGATGGTTGGAAGTACTATTTAGACAACTTTCTTAAAAAATCTAAATTAAGTAGTGCTGATCAAAAAAAGATAGAGAAGTTTATTAGTAAATTAAAAAAATCTGAACTAGAAATATTAATTAAAGAAATGGCTAAAGATATCGCAGATATGGTAGATGGAGCAGTCGTGGTTGCTCTTTCACCGAATCATGTATATTACACAGGCATTAGTAATATTTTTAAGCAGCCAGAGTTCTTTCATCCAGACATGGTACTTAATATGAGCCAGATTATTGATCATTTAGATTCTGTAATGGGAAATATTTTTGACAAAGTTTCAGAACCAACTATTTTGGTTGGTAAAGATAATCCTTTTGGACATGACACTGGAGTTGTTTTAACAAAGTATAGTTTGAATAATGAGGTTGGTATATTCGGAATACTTGGTCCAGTTAGAATGGATTACCAGAGGAATTATAATATTATTAATTTTTTAACAGATAGTTTTCAAAATGCCTAAAGAAAAAAAATTAAAAAAGAAAAAACTAAATTCAGAAGAGTTAGAACAAAAACTTGGTGAATATATGCAAGGTTGGCAAAGAGCTCAGGCAGATTACCAGAATTTGCAAAAAGAAACAGACAAGTGGAAAGGTGAATTTGCTCAATATGCTAAAGCAGATTTTATTCTAGAATTATTACCAGTGTATAGTAATTACAAAATTGCTTTAGAGCATATTCCAGAAGAAGATAAGCAGAAAGATTGGGTACAAGGAATACAACATATATTTCAACAGCTTAAAACACTATTAGATAAATTTGACGTAAAAGAAATTGAAACAGTTGGAAAGGAATTTAATCACGAATTACATGATGCGGTGGGTACTGAATATAATGAGTCAAAAGAAGAGGATATTATTTTAAAACAAACAATGCCTGGCTATATGTTAAAAGATAAGGTTTTACAACCAGCTAAGGTAATTATTAATAAAAAAGATATAAATTCTGATGCAGACCAGAGGTCTGCAAAGGATGAATAAGGAGACAATATTATGGCAATTATTAAATGGACACCAATGCTTGATCCATTTGAAGAAATGGATGGAATGCTAGACATGTGGTCTGGCGCACGTGTGCCACAAGCATTTGTACCCTCAATGGACATTTACCAAACAGATAAAGAAGTAGTAGCTGAAGTTTCATTACCAGGTATTGATCCAAAGAATGTAAATGTATCTGTAGAGAACAATGTGTTAACAATCGATGGTAAATCTGAACAGCAATCTGAAGTAGATGAGAAGAATTATTATCGTAAAGAAGTACGTTGTGGTTCATTCCATAGAAGCGTGGCCTTACCAACATCAGTTGAAGCAAGTAAAGCACAAGCTGAGTATAGTGAAGGTATTTTAAAAATTAATATTCCAAAGGTAGAAAAAGAACTACCTAAGTCTATTAAAGTAGATATTAAAAAGAAATAATGGATTTTAATAAACATTCAATTAGATTGGTGCAGAATTGTCCAGTCTGCGATAGAAAGTACCAACCAAATAGAGTTCAAATTATAGATGAATTTGGTAATTCTTTCTTAGCATACTTGACTTGTAACTTTTGTCATTCTAATTTGATTGTTAAAGTTATTAGCATGCCACAAGGACTGGTGGGTAATGCAATATTAACAGATCTTACTCCTGAAGAAGTTTTAAGATTTTCAGATGGAGCTAAAGTATCTGGTGATGACATATTAAACGTTCATCAAAGTTTAAGTAATAATGAAATATATAATTATTTTTTAACAAAGTAAAAATATGGGAAAAATATTAGGAATAGATTTGGGTACAACCAATTCAGCTATGAGTATAATCGAAGGTGGACAACCTAAGATATTGGAAAATGCTGAAGGTAATCGTACTACACCGTCCGTCATTACGGTTAATAAAAGTGGCGAAAGATTAGTAGGACAGGCTGCTAAAAGACAGGCTGTTACTAATCCAGAGAATACTCTATTTTCAATTAAGCGTTTAATTGGAAGACATTTTAATGATGAGGAAGTTCAGGAAGATGTCAAAACTATGCCATACAAGATTGTACAGGCAGGTGAGGGTATTAAAGTTAAGATGGGAGATAAAGAACATACTCCACAAGAAATATCTGCTATGATTTTACAGAAATTAAAGGCAGATGCAGAAGCTAAGCTTGGTGAAAAGATTACAGAGGCTGTTATTACTGTGCCAGCATATTTTGACGATTCACAAAGACAAGCTACAAAAGACGCAGGTACAATTGCAGGACTGGATGTTAAAAGAATTATTAATGAGCCTACAGCTGCAGCGCTTGCTTATGGTTTTGACAAGAAAAAAGATCAACAAGTAGCTGTCTATGACTTGGGTGGTGGTACCTTTGACATTTCTATTCTAGAAGTAGCAGCAGATACTGTTGAAGTTAAATCTACTAATGGAGATACTCATCTTGGCGGTGATGACTTTGATCAGGTATTAATTAAGTATTTAATAGATGAATTTAAGAAAGATCAAGGTATAGATTTATCTGGTGATCAAATGGCTTTACAAAGGTTAAAGGAAGCTGCTGAAAAAGCAAAGATTGAATTATCTACACAGAATGAAACAGAAATTAACCAACCATTTATTACAACAGACGCTTCTGGCCCAAAGCATTTAGTTCTTAAGATGACTAGAGCAAAACTTGAAGAACTAGTTGGTGATCTTGTAAAAAGAACACTTGAACCAGTTAAGAAAGCTATTGAAGATTCAGGATTTAAAAAAGAAGATATTGATGAAGTAATACTTGTTGGTGGTATGACTAGAATGCCACTTGTGCAAAAAACAGTAGAAGAATTCTTTGGTAAAAAGCCAAATATATCTATGAATCCAGATGAAGTAGTTGCTATGGGAGCAGCTGTACAAGCTGGTGTTCTGCAAGGTGATGTTAAAGATGTACTATTATTAGACGTTACTCCTTTAACACTTGGTATTGAAACATTAGGCGGTGTATCTACACCACTTATTGAAAGAAATTCAACTATTCCAACTTCAAAGTCACAGATATTTTCTACAGCTGCAGACAACCAAACATCTGTAGAAATACATGTATTACAAGGTGAAAGACCAATGGCTCAAGATAATAAGACATTAGGTAGATTTATCTTATCTGGTATTCCACCAGCACCAAGAGGTGTTCCTCAAGTTGAGGTTAGTTTTGACATTGATGCTAATGGAATTTTAAATGTTAAGGCGCAAGATAAAGCAACTGGTACAGAACAATCTATTACAATTACAGCTTCTTCTGGACTTTCAGAAGATGAAGTAGAGAAGATGAAGAAAGAAGCTGAAGCTCATGCAGATGAAGATAAGAAAAAGAAAGAAGAGATTGAAACACGTAATAATGCAGAAGCTGTTATCTTTAATACAGAAAAGATATTAGAAGAGAATAAAGAGAAAATACCAGAAACTGTTAAAACAGAAGTTAATGAAAAACTAGAAGCCTTAAAGAAAGTTAAAGATGGTTCAGATACAGAAAGTATTAAGAAAGCCTTAGATGAGCTTAATAAGACTGTAACTAAGATTGGTGAAGCAATGTATCAACAACAGCCAAAGAGTCAACCTGGCCCAGGTGCAGATAATGCTGAACAAAAGGCTTCTGAAGATAATAAGGATACAGTGGAAGGGGAGTATGAAGAGGTTAAAAAAGAAGAAACTAAATAAAATATATGGAAAATAAACCAAAGCAAGAGATTAAGATTGCTGACAATATTCCTGGTGCTGAATACAGCAATATGATGCAGGTAAGACATAATAAAGATGAATTTCAACTTATCTTTATGAATGTTATGCCACCATCAGGTAGGGTAGTTGCTAAGATTATGACTACACCAGGTCATATGAAAAGAATAGTAGCAGCTATGCAAGAAAATTTAAAAAAGTATGAAGATCAATTTGGAGCTATTGATGAAGCAGAGGCTCCTTCAGGTCTTGGTTTTGAAGAAAAGAAATAAATAAAACTTAATGAGTAAAGACTACTATAGTATTTTAGGTGTAGATAAAAGTGCTTCTAAAGACGATATTAAAAAAGCTTTTAGAAAACTGGCGCATGAGCATCATCCAGATAAGGGTAATGGTAATGCAGATAAGTTTAAGGAAATAAACGAAGCTTACCAAGTATTGTCTAATGATGATAAAAGGCATCAGTATGACCAATTTGGTTCATCTGGGCCTTTTGGTTTTGACGGAGCTCGTGCTAATTCTGGTCAAGGTGGTTTTGGTGGTGGTTTTAGCGGTGGTTTTAATATGGACGATCTGGGGGATATATTTGGTGGTTTTGGAGATATATTCGGAGGCGGCGGCAGAAGAAGATCAGGACCACAAAGAGGTAGAGATATTGAATCTAGTTTAAATATTTCTTTTGACGATTCATATTATGGAGCTGAAAAAACTATTCAATTAAGAAAACCAGTAGCTTGTAATCATTGTAAGGGAAATGGAGCAGAGCCTGGTGCCAAAGTTGAGACTTGTAAAACTTGTAATGGTTCTGGTCAAGTAAGACAAGTTCAGAATAGTATTTTTGGACAAATGGCTACAGTTGGTATGTGTCCAGATTGTCATGGTGAAGGCAAGTCTTATTCACAGAAATGTACTAAGTGTAGTGGCCAAGGCTTAATAGATGGCATTGAACAAATAAAAGTAAAAATACCAGCTGGTATTGGTAATGGACAAAGTCTTAAATTATCTGGTAAGGGTGAGGCAGGCGTTAAAGGTGGCTCAAATGGAGATTTATATATTACATTACAAGTCTCACCATCTGCTAAGTTTAAAAGGCAAGGTGAGAATTTATATACCAGTGTTCCTATTAGCATTACTCAGGCAACTTTAGGAGATAAGATTGATGTTAGTACCGTTGAAGGTGAAGTTAAGTTAAAGATTCCTGCTGGAACAAAATCTGGTAAGCAGTTTATTATTCGTGGTAAGGGTATGCCAAAACTTAATGGAAGAGGTAATGGCAGCTTATATGTAGAAGTGGAAATTAATATACCAAGTAAGTTAACTCGTGATCAAAAGAAATTACTTGAAAAATTACAAAAAGAAGGATTATAGTTTTTACTTGTGATATAATACAGTTATGAGTGAAGAATTAACTGTAGCTACAAATCAATTAGCAGATGGAGTATCAACACTTGGCTGGGCATCGCCCAGCTGGGATATTATGTTGATACTTATTTTTATTGTAGCAGCTCTTGTTTTTAGCATGTCCTTTGGTAGAAGAAGAGTAGTGGTTTTATTATTTTCAATATACATATCTTTAGCAGTTGTAAATACTTTACCATATTTAGAAAATATATTTTCAGACAATTGGTTAGATAAATTATTTGCTGTTAAGATAGCAGTTTTTCTAACAGTGTTTATAGGTCTATATATTTCTTTGAATAGATCAGCTCTATTAAGATATATGCGTGGCTCTTCTCAGTTTACGCCCTCTTGGCAAGTAATGGCTTTATCTTTATTACACACCGGTCTATTAATATCTATTACTCTATCTTTTTTACCGCTAAATTTGGTAGAGTATTTATCCTTTTTTACAAAGTCAGTATTTGTATCTGAAGGTGGTCAATTCTTTTGGATGGTAGCACCTATTATTACTTTAGGGTTAATAAAAAAGCCGTCTAAAAGACAGCTTGAGGCAGAAGAAGAGGAGCAGGATAGTTAATATTTTTTTAATATATTTTGTATATCTTTAAGAGTTGAAACTGCAACCAACTGTTTTTTTAATTCTTTAGCTTGTTTATGGCCTTTAACATACCATAGTAAATGTTTGCGTAATTCAATTAAATTATCTTTATCTTTAACAGATAATTTAGCATGTTTAATAATAGCTTTCTTCATTTGCTGCCAACTTAATTCTTTGTATGTATTTGTTTTTAAATATGATTTAATTTGCTTAAAAAGCCAAGGTTTACCCCAAGCGCCTTGAGCAATACCAATACCATCTACTTGTGTTTCTTCTAAAACTTTTTTAGCATCCTCTGGTGTATATATACCTCCATTGGCAAGTAATATTCCTTTATATATTTTTCTAACCTTTTTGACTTCTTCCCAATCAGGATCACCATTAAAGGCTTGTTCAAAACTGCGTCCATGAATCATAATAGCTTGAACAGGCAAATCTTTAATTCTTTCAACCAGCATAGAGGCAGTAGTTTTACCTTTACTTTTCCTCATTTTAATAGAAACAGGTAAAGAAGTAGCCTCGCAAGTAGCTTTAATTATTTCATAAGCATTGTCTAAATTATCCATTAAAGTACAACCAGAATTATTTTGTACTACCTTCTTAGCTGGACAACCAAAATTAATATCTATGCCAGAAAAGCCTGCTTTCTCTACGATCTTAGCTGCTTGAGCAAACTGTTTAGGATCAGAGCCAAATAATTGTAATACAACTGGTTTTTCTTTAGCTTTGAATTTAAGATAGCTTAAGGTTTTTTTACCTTCATAACACAGACCTGCTGCAGATACCATTTCTGTATAAAGAACATCTGCGCCATATCTTTTACATATAATACGAAAACTGGAATCTGTGATTCCAGCCATTGGAGCTAAGGCTATTATTGGTTTATTTAATTTATTCCAAAAATTAGTCATGTTTAATTAATGTATATGATTCATTTGAATCATTAACAGTATATCCTTTATTTTCAATTTCATTTCTTAATTCATCTGCACGTGCCCAGTCTTTATTATTCTTTGCTTCTAAACGCATATCTGCTAATTTAATAATCTCTGCAGGAATTTTTACAGCTTTAGCACTTTTTAAATTAAGACCAAGCACTTCATCCATTTTAAGGATAGTGGCTTTTTTATCTTTATCTTCAATATTATCTTTTAATAAATCCCAAACAAGAGCTAAGGCCTTAGGAATATTTAAATCATTATTAATACTATCTGTAAACTTATCTATATATTCTTTATTAACCTTTCCTTTACCTTTAATACTAGCAATACGGTTTGTTAATTTATTTAAAGCAGATTGTGCAGCATTTAAAGCATCCCAAGAAAATTCTAAATGTTTAGAATAATGTGTTTGTAATGTTAAATATCTAAAGGCTAGGGGATTAATATTCTTTTTAATTAAATCATCTACAGTAATTGTTTCACCCGCTGACTTGGACATTTTACCTTCACGCATAATTAAATGCTCAAAGTGTATCCAGTAATTTGCCATTTTTTTATCGTGTGCTGCTTCAGATTGAGCAATTTCATTAGTGTGATGTATTGGAATATGCTCAATACCACCAGTATGAATGTCAAAAGGTTGTCCTAGTAAATCTGTTGAGATGACCGAACATTCTAAATGCCAACCAGGAAAGCCCATGCCCCAAGGTGAATTCCATTCCATGTCCCTTTGTTTGTCCTGTGGAGAGAATTTCCAAACAGCAAAGTCTGTAGAATTTTTCTTATCTGCCATTTCAATCCTAGCGCCAGCTTTTAACCCTGTGAGATCTTGTCCAGTTAGCTTGCCATAGTCTTTAAGTTTAGAAGTATCAAAATACAAACCATCTTTAGTTTTGTAAATATATCCTTTTTTTTCTAATTCCTTAACTAAATCTATTTGCTCCTTTATACAAGATGTTGCTCTTACATATTTATTCGGTGGTAATATATTTAATTTATCGCTATACCTTTTAAATATATCTGTATAAAATTTTGCAATATCCCAAGCAGATTTATTTTCTTTATCCTTAGCTTTTTCTAATTTATCTTCGCCAGTATCTCCGTCAGATGTTAAATGACCAACATCTGTAATATTCATAATATGTTTAACTTTATACCCATTAAAGATAAACATGCGTTTAAGTAAGTCATTCATAATATATGATCGCATATTGCCAATATGTGGGTAATCGTAAACTGTTGGACCACAAGAATAAAAGCCAACCCTATTTTTTTTAACAGGCTTAAACTCTTCTTTTTTCTTAGATAATGTATTATTTAAATATATTTTATCCATATGTATATTCTATACTAAAAAAGCCTCTATTTAAAGAGGCGAGTATTATTTAAGTTTTAAAATTAAAGCCATCTTTTACGTTTAAAATAATAGGCAAGAATTAGCATAAAGGTTGCCATAGCCCCTATTAATATCCAAAAACCATAAGGATGTTTAACAAGAGGCATGAATACGGAATTCATTCCAAAGATTGAAGCCATAAGGTTAGCAGGAACAATAATAACAGAAATAACTGTTAATATTTTCATAATATCGTTTAACCTGAAAGATATTAATGATTCATTGGTACTGTGTAAAGCTTCAATCGTTTCTCTGTGGTTATTCAATATATCCCAAATATCTTTTGTTTGTTCAAGTATATTTGCATAGTAAGTATCTATACTAGTTGGAATAAAGTATTTAGTATTTTTAGACATCAACTTCTTAATAACATTTTTATGGGCCTGCATTATCTTTCTGAAGTTTACAATATTTCTTCTAACGATTAATATCTTTTCTACCATTTCTCTTTCATAACCCTCAAAGATACCTTTTTCTAGGAAGTCAATATCATCGCTGATGTGATCTAGCATTGGAAAACAATACTCTTGTAGTCTGTTCAGTATCTCATAAAGCAATTTAGTAGGATTACCTTGCATGAATTTCTCACGCATTGTGTCATTTAGCTGACATTGTTCAAAAAACTTTGTTAAAGGAGATAATTTATCTTTATTAACAGTTATTAAATACTCTGGACCAATAAAAAAGTTTACCTCTGCTGAAACAATTTCTTTTTTCTCCGGTACATAAATAGGGAAGGTGAGAATTAAAAATATATAGCTATGGTACTCATCTAGCTTTGGTCTTTGTGAAGGAGATAAACAATCTTCAATGTCCAATGGATGAAAATCGTAATTCTCTCTTAAGTATTCAGCTTCAGAAGCCTCAAACTTATTGAAGTGTATCCAAGTAAGTCTGTTTGTTTTTATTTTATTAACTGCGTTTAACATAGCAATATTATACCATAATTTTACAAAGTCTTAAAAAAGTTGTGTTTTTTTGGTATAATATATGCATGGAAAAAGAATTTATTAAATTTGAACAACCCGTATCTCCAGATAAGGTAAATGAGACAAAGGTTGAGGCAAAACCTGAAAAAGTTACTGAAAAAATTAGTGAACAGAGTAGTAATACACCTGTTTCTGCTAAAAAGGTGGAACCTAAAGCAAAACCTGTAGCAAAACCCATTGCTAAAGATCCTCAAGTTCAAGAAATTGAGAATATATTAGCAGCTGGATTAGGTGATTACTATACTTCTCTTAATCCAGTTGAGCAGAAGAAATTTAAAGAATCTGGGGAAGAAGTAGCTAAAGAAGTAAATAGTATATTACAGAGAGCCGTTATTAAGGTTGAGGAAATAATTGGCGTTATTAGAAAGTGGCTCGGATCTGTGCCTGGTCTTAATAAATTTTTTGTTGAACAGTCTGCTAAAATTAAAGCAGATAAAATATTAATTTCACGTAGGAAATAATGAACCCAATTGAAGTACCAGAGAGTCAATATAATGTGGAAGTAGATACAAACTATTTCTTGTTTTTAATTATAGCTTTAGTAGTTCTAGCTATACTTTGGATTATTTTTAAACAAGTAATTAAATATATTAGAAAAAATAATAAATTCCCAGAGGAATGGCGACCAGTCGTTCTTTCTTTATCTGTACCTAAGATAAAAACAGAAGGAGAAGAAACAATACAAAAGAACCACGAAGCTATATCTATGGCAGAGAACTTGTTTTCTACCTTGGGTGGTTTAGAGGCGCAGCGTGGATTTAAAGCCTGGCTTTACGGTAGAACAGATGTCTTTTCTATGGAAATGGTTGCCAATAAAGGAATGATTGAATTCTATTTAGCAGTACCACAGATTAATAAAGATTTTGTTGTTCAGCAATTACATGCAATCTATCCACATATTAATATAGATGTAATAGAGGACTATAATATTTTTCAACCACAGAGTCATGTAGTGGCTGCGGCTTTAAAGTTTTCACGTGAATTCATTTTTCCAATAAAAACATATACAAAGTTAGAGAATGATCCATTGAATATTATTACTACATCACTTGGTAAGATTGATGAAACAGAAGGTGCAGCAGTACAGCTTGTTATGCGTTCTGCATATAAGAAGTGGCACTATATGGGTAATAAAGTAGCTTCTACCATGCAGCAGGGTAAAAGTTTAGAAGAAGCTTTAGCATCTGTTGGTATGGGATCTAAATCCGGTAAGATTTTTAATTTTATTTTTAAATTAATAAAGGCAGCTAGTAATTCAGCTACTAGTGATGGTATGAACACTCCTCCTGTTAGACAAATATCTCCAATGGAACAGGAGCTTATTAAAAATATTGAAGAAAAGTCAGCTAAGGCTGGGCTAGATGTTAATTTAAGAGTTATTGTTTCTGCAAATTCAGAACAGGTTGCAAATGCCAAGCTAAATGACATGCTTAATTCTTTTGGACAGTTTAGTATGTTCCAACAAGGAAATAGTTTTAAGATTTGGCAACCAAAGAAACAAGTTAAGAGAGATAAAATAGTCCATGACTATATTTACCGTAACTTTGATGAGAAGTATAAAATGATAATGAATACAGAAGAGGCGGTTTCATTGTGGCACATGCCATTACCAAATAATGCTACGCCTAATATTCGTTGGCTTGGTGCTAAGAAAGCTGCTCCACCAGTTAACTTGCCAACTGAGGGTGTTATTTTAGGTAAGAGCGAGTATAGGGGGATAACAAGACAAATTAGATTAAAACGTGCAGATAGAAGACGTCATGTATATATTATTGGACAAACTGGTGTGGGTAAGTCTACTGTTATGAAGAATATGATGATACAGGATATGCAGAATGGTGAGGGTTGTTGTGTTATTGATCCTCATGGAGATTTTGCAATGGACATGTTAAAAAATGTTCCTAAGGAAAGAGCTGAAGATGTAATCTACTTTAACCCAACAGATACAGAAAGACCATTAGCTCTTAATATGCTTGAGTATAATAGTCCGGAGCAAAAAACATTTGTTGTGAATGAGCTTTTGTCTATCTTTGACAAACTTTATGATTTAAAGGCTACTGGCGGTCCTATGTTTGAGCAATATATGCGTAATGCATTATTACTTATCATGGATGACCCAGAATCTGGCATGACTTTGATGGAAATACCACGTGTGCTTGCAGATGAAGATTTTAGAGCATTAAAATTAAGTAAGTGTAAAAACCAGAGTGTTAAGGATTTTTGGGAGAAAGAAGCACAAAAGGCTGGTGGTGAAGCATCACTTGCTAATATGGTTCCATATATTACTAGTAAATTAACACCATTTATTGCTAATGATCTTATGAGACCTATTATTGCTCAACAAAAGAGTAGTATAGATTTTAGACAAGTAATGGATAATAACAAAATATTAATTGTTAATCTTACCAAAGGTAAATTAGGAGACATTAATTCATCATTACTTGGTATGATTATTGTGGGTAAGATTTTACTTGCGTCTTTATCTAGAGTAGATATGGATGAAGACAAGAGAAAAGATTTCTATCTTTACATTGATGAGTTCCAAAACTTTACAACAGATAGTATTGCTGTAATTTTATCTGAAGCTAGAAAGTATAAATTGAACTTAGTAATAGCTCATCAATATATTGGTCAGCTGGTTAAGAATAATGACACAGCTATTCGTGATGCTGTCTTTGGTAATGTTGGCACAACTATTGCTTACAGGGTTGGCGTAGATGATGCAGAGATTTTAGCTAAGCAATTTGCTCCTGTATTTAATGAATATGATGTGGTTAATGTTCCAAAATATACAGCTTATGCAAAGATTTTAATAGATAATGCTAATCCACCAGCATTTAATATTTCTTTTGACAGAGAGCCAGAGGGTAAAAAAGAAATGGCAGATGCTGTTATTGAGCTATCTAGATTAAGATATGGTAGGGCAAAAGAAGAGATTGAAGCAGAAATTAAGCAAAGAGCTTCAGCAGCTGTAAATGTTTTGAAAAAAGAAGAGTAGTGCATTATTTGTGCATAAATACTTAATTAGTCTGTATATAATGTGGGTAAATTTATCCACATTTTTTATTTATTTTTTTAACTTAATTAAAAATATTAATAATATGCATTTTTTAGGCATAAATAGGGCTTTTGTTTATTTGACAAAATAAGATATAATAATGGTGAAAGTTAGAAAAACAAAACAAAAATAAACTAAAACTAAAATAAAACAATAAAATTATGGAAGATGAAATAAAACAAAACAATCAGGATCAAGACATTGATCAAGAAGCAGTAAATGGAATCCAGTTAACTTTAGATAAAATTGAGTCTGAATTACAGAGAATAAAGTTAGAGTTATCTAAAGCAGGATTAACAACAGGCAGGAGTCCAGATTTTTCACCTAAGTTAAAGGAGTTAAGTGAAGAGATTACAGAGGATGAAAAGATAGTAGAGGGTGTATTTGATGGACAACAGATGATAGGGCCAGACGGTAAGAGATATTCCATACCTGCAAACTATATTTCTAAATCTAAATTAGTTGAGGGAGATATTTTAAAATTAAGAATTAGCGGCGATGGGTCGTTTATATACAAACAAATCGGACCAGTAGATAGGGATAGAAAAGTTGGTAAGCTGATCAAGGATGAAGAAGGTAATTATGGTGTAATGGTGGGTAATAAGTTGTATAAAGTGATAGTAGCAGCTGTAACATATTTCCATGGCTCAGAAGGTGAAGAAGCAGTTATTTTGGTACCAAAAGATACTGAAAGTCAGTGGGCTGCTATTGAGAATGTTATTAAATCTTCAAGCTCATAATTTTTACAATATTTATATATTAAAAGTCGGGAATGTCCCGACTTTTAATTTTATAAAATATTTGCTACAATACGAATGCTAATTTCAATATATGCAGTCAAAAGAAACACTATATAATAAGTACAGACCTTCAACATTTGCTGATGTGGTTAACCAAAATCACATTAAGATTACGCTGCAAAATGAGGTGTCTAATAATAAGCTAGCTCACGCCTATATTTTTAATGGACCAAGAGGTATTGGTAAAACAACCATTGCTAGACTACTTGCTAAAGTTGTTAACTGTGAAAATAGAAAAGAAGGGGAGTCAGAACCTTGTAACAAATGCGAAGCGTGTAAAGAAGTAGATAGTGGAAAATCTTTATCTATGGTTGAAATAGATGCTGCTTCACAGACTAAGGTTGATCAAACAAGGGAAAATATTATTGCTGCCTCTAGAATTTCTGCAAGCTCAGGTAAGACAAAGGTGTTTATTATAGATGAAGTACATATGTTATCTACAGCTTCATTTAATGCCTTACTTAAAACACTAGAAGAACCACCAGCTAAGGTTCTTTTTATTTTAGCTACTACTGAAATACATAAGGTACCAGAAACAATTATTTCACGTTGCCAGAGATTTGATTACCATCGTTTATCTGTTACAGATCTTACTTCCTGGATGGAAGATATTTGTAAACAAGAAAAACGTGAAGTAAGTAAAGATGTTTTGCAAGCAATTGCTAAACAAGCAGATGGTGGTGCTAGAGATGCTTTAAGTATATTAGGCCAGGTTTTAACTTTATCTGAAGAAAAAATTAACTTTGATCATGCTTCACTAGTATTACCAAGATCAGATATAAGGATAGTTTCAGATTTAACAGATTTTGTTATTAAAAGATCAGCAGCTGATGGTATTAATCTATTAAACAAATCTCTAATGGAAGGAGTTGATCTAAATCAATTAACAATGGATTGGATAGATTATCTACGTCAGTTATTATTATTTAAACTAGCCGCAGATAATAAGATACTACAGAATAATTTTGACAAAGAAGTGCAGAAAAAAATGACTTCTCAAACAGAACTTGTCTCTTCAGATCGTATAGTATTTATGTTAGATACATTATTACTTAAGTTTCAGCAGATTAAATTATCTTCTATACCACATCTGCCAATTGAATTAGCTATTGTAATAATGTGTGGAGAAGGGTTAGATATACCCCAGCCTCCTAAACAGGAAAAACCAAAACAAGATAATATAGATCAACCAAAACAAGAAAAGCCTAAACAGGAAATACCTGAGATTAAGAGTGAAAAAGTGCCTGATCCGCCACCAGCTGTTAAGTCTAATTTAAAGCTAGACGATATCCAGCCGAAATGGCTGGACATTTTAATTGCATTGAAGGAATATAACCATTCTTTATCTGCTTTAATGAAAGTAGCAAGACCAGTTAGTTTTGAAAACAATATTTTAACATTTGGTTTTGAATATTCTTTTCATAGTGAAGTTTTAGCAGATGCTAATAAAAGACACGCCTTAGAAGAAATTATTAGTAAGCATTTAGGTGAAAAAATATCTATTGAAGGTATAGTTGATGAAGATTATAATAAAAGAAATGTTTGGCAAGTATTTATTGAAGAAGAAGCACCTATTGAAGAAAAACAAGAAGAAAAGCCAATTGAGCAAGACGTAGAGGTTGACGTCGCGGCTGCTTTTGGTTAATATATTTGTTGATCGGAGGTCGTCTAATGGTAGGACAGCTGGTTCTGGTCCAGCCAATTGGGGTTCGAATCCCTGCCTCCGAACCAACACAGTGTACAGTTAGTGTGACCTGTTCGTATTAGATATACGTAACGCTTTGCAAAAAAGCATCTTGATTTTGAGATGTTTTTTATTTAGTATTGACACAATTTAGAAAATAGTGTAGTATTATTTGATATCATTTTTGAACTTTAACAGAAAGAAGGGGTGATAATATGTCTACTTATTATGAAATACTAGGTGTCAATCATACTGCCTCTTCTAAAGAAATAAAACAAGCATTTAGGAGAAAGGCACACAAGTGTCATCCAGACAAGCCTGATGGAAGTGATGAGAAGTTTCGGATACTTAACGAAGCCTATCAGACACTTTTTGATAATGCAAAGAGAAAGGCATACGATGAGATGTTGCATACCTCTTCTGCATCAAAAGGTCGTAGAGTAAAAGAAGAGAGGAAAGAAAAAGAGGGCAGAGATAAAACTTCTTGGCAACACGGCTCACCTAATAAAGAACATGGAAGTAGTGGCAAACAAAGACGAGCCAAATCATGGCATGAGCCTGAGGTTGATACTAATCAAAAGGTAAATCTTCCCCATGGACGTGAGTATTGTCATGAATGTAATGGATTTGGATTCAATATGGTAGCTGGCAATGTTCACTTTGGTTGCATGAGGTGCGAAAGTACCGGGCTAGAACCCATTTAACAAAAGGTCTATAAATAAATAAAAGAGTTTGACCAGCTCTTTTTTGTTTATGAATATGTGCTATTGATGATAATTTGAATTATTAAGCAATTGTTTGTAAAAATAATAGAGCAGTAAAAATAAATTGGAGGGTGTATTGGTGGGTGGGGTTATTTTATATTTTTTAATTTGTTTGTTTTTATATAAGGTTATAATATCGTTAACTTTGTGTGAGTAGAAAAATCCCATATGGGATTTTTTTATTTTCACCCGTTACATTTGACAAGAAATAGAAGTGGTGCTAAGTTGCTCTATTAAGCCGTCGTGAATATTAGCGCCGTCGCTTAATACTAAAAAGGGTACAATTTCATAAAAATGGCTAAGAATAGGGTATTAATAATTTACTTAGATGTAAGAAATAGCCTTAAACAGGCTGATTTAATAGCCTCAAAAATGCCAGAATTGGACTTACTTGCAGAGATAGTTACATTGCCATTAAAAGTTACGGAAGATTGTAGTCAGTTAGAATCGTGGCAAGCTATTAACGAAACAATCTATACTAATTATGACAGATATGACGGATTCGTAGTTGTGAGCAAGGCAGATAATTTAATTTATTCAGCCGTTGCTACAGACACTGCTTTTGAGAAGAATTATAAGCCAATTATATTTACCACCGCCTTACTTTCAGGCGGTGGTTTTAAATTTAAGAAATTATCTGATCTTTCTTTAAAAACTAATTTAATTAATGCCTTGCAGATAATTAATAGTAATATTAGCGATGTAATGATTGTCTATGGTCAGAAAGCTATTCTAGCAACACTGGCTAGAAAGGTAAGTGTTTCTCATTTAAACTCATATGATAGTTTAACAGGTGAATATATTGCTACGGTAGATTTTAGTTTAGAGCTATTTGCTAAGCCTAATAAAAAGAATCATGACGTTATATTTAAAAATGATTTTGATGATAGAATAGCTTTGCTATATTTGCACCCAGGTTTTGTTTGGTCAAAATACAAAGAGGTGTTAAAGAAATCTAAAGCCTTAATTATTAAGAGTACGCACAGCGATGGATTATTAGATAAAGATATTAAATGGTTAAAGGATAATTTTGGTAATAAGCCAATAATCATATATAACAGATTAGGTATTGTTAGGGAGCAGCCATTGCCTGCTAATTACATTACGACTGACAGAATGTCGTGGGAGACTATGATTATTCGAACTATGTGGTGTTTGGCTGCTAGTAAGTCTACAACAACATTTAAGAAAATATTTTTTCCAAAACAATGAAACTATTCTTAAGCATACAAGAGAATAGCTCAACTCAAGCTAAGATTTTTGACATTGATCGTGTATTAACAGATCTTGGCGTTATTGTTTTTACGCCAAAAGATAAAAGTAATATTTCTAACAATATTTCCTTTTCAAGGCTAGATGGTTTAGTAATAGCTGGGGGAGAGAATAACCAGGATGCAGGATATTTAATAGCGCTGGCTATCTCGCAAAAGAAGCCAATATTGTATTTACTAGAAAAAGGTCAAGCTCTGCCGGATGAATTGTTATATATTAAAAATAATAATGATGTTTCAAAATATTTAATTGTTAAATATTATAACGATTGCAACATTAAAACTAAGATTACAGAGTTTCTAGATTTAATAGAAAACGGAGACTGCAGATGGGACGCACCTTCGGTTAAATTCACTTGGCGCATAACACCAAGAATAGAAAGATATTTAAGGTGGAAAACATCTGTTTCTGGTAAAACAAAGGCTACTTGGTTAAGAAACCATATAGTCAAGGAGATCATAATGAAAGATGTAGAATACCAGAGATTTTTGCAATCAGATTAAATTTACAATATGTGTCTTTTTTAGTATAATAATGCTACTTATGCTAAAAAAAGATATAGATAAATTAGCAACTTTTATTGCTAAACAATACGCTATTTATGCACCCGTACCTGAAGATAATGATTTAATTGTTAAACGTGTAAATGACGTTTCAGAAATAGACTATTCTGCAAGGATTCCCAACAATACTTTTAAGCAGCTTTTCTTACCTTATGAAGAAGAGCTTTTTTCTTTTAAGAAGGGCAAGATTGAAAAGAATAATACTAAAGTTGAGCCAAAAGCAGCCTTTGGTATGAGTGTGTTAGATTTAAAAGCCTTAGGTCTATTTGATTTAGTATTCTCTAAAGATCCATATTATTTAGCGAAAAGAGAAAATAATATAGTTATTGGAATATCTTCAGGAGCTCCAGCAGATTATGAGGAGTATAAAGTATTTTCAATGAATAAAGAGGAGAATATTTTAGAGCACATTCCTTTTGATATCTTTCTTGAAAGAAACAATGAGAATGAGTTTAAAATATATTCTGGGTCAGTTAAAGGAAGAAAGATTTTAAAAGCAGCCGGTGTAAATGTATTTGAAAATATTCAATTTGCTGGACTTATTCAAGAAGAAGGACCTGATGAAAGAATGTTAAAATTAATGCCCGTTGTTAAAGGATCAGAAGATAATCCTGTATGGGATGAGATAGCTAAAATATGTACAGCTTGTGGTAAATGTTCAACTGCTTGCCCAACTTGTTTTTGTTTTGATCTATTAGATGAATCACAAGAAAATGATAGGGTGAGTAAGAAAAGAGTTTGGGGTAATTGTTTTTATCCAGAGTTTTCACAAGTGGCTGGTAATAAGAAATTCGTAGAAACTGTTAAACAAAGATTATTTTTTTGGTATGAGCATAAGTTTAGTAGAACCCCAACAGATTACAAAGTGCCGGGTTGTGTGAGTTGTATGCGATGTTTTAAGGCCTGTCCGGTTGGCATAAACATTATTGAGGTTTTAAGAAAATTAGAAAACAAAAATGATTGATCCATATTTACCACAAAGAGTTAAGATTACTAAAATAAAAGCTGTAGCTGGAGACGCTGCATTATTTACTACTGAGTTTGTTGATTCGTCTGTACAAAAAAAGTTTGCTTTTATACAAGGTCAGTTTGCAATGGTGGGAATACCTGGTGTAGGTGAGTGTGCGCTAGATATTTGCTCTCCTTCTGAAAAGTCTACAAAGTATTTACAGTTTACAGTTAAACAGGTTGGTTTCTTAACAAAGAAACTAGTAGATTCTAAGGTTGGAGACATATTAACCTTTAGAGGTCCTTTTGGTAATGGTTGGCCTAATTTAGAAAAGCTCGCAAAACCAAACATATTATTAATTGCTGGCGGTTCGGGTGTAGCACCAATCAGAGGTGTAGTTGAACATATTTTAGCTAGTAAACATCAAAAGGAAAATTTAGTAAAGGTTTTGTGTGGTAGTAATGAAATAGATTATCTAATGTATCAGGATGAAATGCCTAATTGGATAAATAATGATATTAAATTGGGTATTGCTATAGATAGGCTAAGTAAAGCAACATCTATCGCTAATACTAAGGTTACAAAGGGGTTTGTTACAAATTTACTTAATGCTGACGATATAGACAAAGACTCAACAGTATTTATGGTTGGACCACCAGCTATGTATAAACCAGTAATAAAAAAATTACAGGAATTAGGGTTTGCAGATGAAGATATATTCTATTCCCTAGAAAGACGTATGCATTGTGGGGTAGGTGTTTGTCAACATTGTGCAGTAAATGATGTATATGTTTGTAAGGATGGTCCGGTTTTCAATGTAAATGATTTAATTAATAACCCAGATTTAATATGATAAATAATAAAAGAAGAAAAGGTTTTCTATTTGTATTAGCAACAGCTGGTATATCTGGTTTTTCTATCTTTTTAAATAAGTTTGGGGTTGCTATGAATGACCCCTATGTATTTGCCGGGTTGAAGAATGTATTAGTTGGAATATTTTTTGTTGGAATAGTAATGCTAATTAATAAATATCCACTTAAGGAAATCTCTAAGAAGCAGTGGGTGTTATTAATCACTGTTGGATTAATTGGTGGAGCTATTCCATTTCTCATGTTCTTTAAAGGTTTGAGTTTAACCTTAGCAGTAAAAGCTGGATTTATTCATAAGAGTATGTTTTTAATAGTTGCTATGCTATCTGCATTATTTTTGAAGCAAGCACAAAATAAATATGTATGGATTGGAATTGTTTCATTACTAATTGGCAATGTGTTGTTTTTAAATATTAAACCTCAGGTTTTAAATTTTGGTGATTTATTAGTATTGGGTGCTGTATTGCTATGGTCTGTTGAAATTATTTTATCTAAGAAACTATTAGTAAATTTACCAACAAGTGTAGTGGCGGGTTCAAGAATGTTTTTTGGCAGTATATTTATTTGGTTATTCTTAATATTATCTGGTAAGGCAATGTTGGTAAGTAATTTAAACCTAGAGCAGTGGGGTTGGGTTGGAATAACAGCAGTCTTGTTAATTGGTTATGTAGGTACGTTTTATTCAGGTTTGAAATATGTTTCTGCTGTAGAAGCTACGTCTGTATTAGCACTAGGTGCTCCTATTACCGCAATATTAACAATGATATTTTTAGATAAAACTATTTCTGGTTTGGCAGTAATTGGCATATTGTTTATTACATTGGGATTGTTTGTTTTGTATAGAGCACAGAAGATTAGTTTAGGACAATGGTCTTTAGTAAAAAACAAATAGAGCTGGTTGAAAAAACTAGAAGATTAAGTTTTAAGAACTTTGATAGCATTAAAATATCTGGAGATGGTGTAAGGATTATATCTAATATATTTTTAAACCCAGATTGTTTAATAGATATAAACTTAGATGAATATATAGATAAAGATGTATTATTGGCAGATCTTTCAAAACATATAGTAACAGCAGCCCCAGCAACACTAGCACAGTATGCCCAAGATCATAAGAAGGAATACCTTTCTAGGGATGATGTTATTAAATGTTTTGCTCTTGATCATTTAAATACAATTGAAAACAATGACATTATTAAATTAAAGGGTGCTAGTTATGCTTTAGCTCATGCTTTATCTGTAGCTAGGGTAGAAAATATTTATCATAATAAAGGAGTTGTTGTGGCAGAGTTAGTGGCAGATAATATTAAGTATATAAATGTAATTATCCCAAATAATTTAAAGGTAGAAGTGGAAGATAGTGTTTGGCAACATTTTGGGGTGGTTATAGATAAGGTAAATGAAAAAGATAAGGAAATTATTTCTGAACAAGCACAACACCCAGAATGGCAAAGGATATTAAATGAAGTTAAAGATACTATAATAGATTATATGGATGAAAAGGTTTTTGAAAAGAATGTTTATAAAAATATTATTAGTGAAATAGAGAATAGACAGAGTGGTGATTATAAACAAGGAGCTGGTCAAAATGAAATTGATCAAGCTGTTAAAAATAATAGTAAGGTTAATAAAATAAAATTTACAAATTAATGAATAATATTTACGAAGAAAAACAAAGATCAAGTATTATGACCATAGTTATATTTTTAGTTGTAGCTTTTGTTTTTGCAGTGACTTTAATAAGTAATTGGTTTGAATACGGAGAAGTTGCTTTTAGACAAGGCGATGAAGCTGCTTTTTTGGCCATGGCTGTAATTTTTGTATTGATGTTCATATTTTTCTACAATCTAAAGATTGTTATTACAGAAGATCGTTTGGAATTCGGTTTTGGTATATTTAAGAAAAAGATTAATAAGGGTGAAATTAAATTAGTTACTGTTAAAAAGTTTGAATTTAAAAATTACTGGGGTTATGGCATAAGACTTGGTAGATTAGATAAGTCTTGGGGATATATTGCAGGTAATGATAAAGGAGTATATTTAGAACTTGAGAATAAGAAGTTTTTCTTTACTACAGACAATCCAGAACAAGTTGTAGATTTAATTAAAAAAACTTTAATGTAAATGATTAAGCGTAAGTTAAAAATAGCAATTATTGGTTTAACGTCCTGTGAAGGATGTGAATTTGCACTGCTGGATACTGGTAAAGAATTTTTAGATTTTCTAAAACAAGTAGATTTAGCAGAGTTTAGATTATTAGAAGAGGAGTTTGATAGAAATGAGTATTATGATATTTGTTTTATTGAAGGTTCACCAATAACAAAAGAGAATGTTAAAACTTTGAAAGAAGCTAGAGAAAAGTCAAAGTATTTAGTAGCACTCGGTAACTGTGCAGCTATGGGCGGAGTTCACGAGATAAAGAATTATCATAACAAAAAAAAGATAAAAGAATATATTTATGGTCAAAATTCAACTGTGGCTAATCCAGATATTAAAGAAATAGATAATATTGTTAAAGTAGATTATAAAGTTTCCGGATGTCCTATTAATGCAAATGAATTCTATAAAATAGTATATGCTTTAATGAGAAATGAGAGGGTAAGTATTTTACAAAGACCTGTTTGTTTTGAGTGTCAAGCTAGAGGTTATGAATGCTTATTACAAAAAGGTGAGCCTTGTTTAGGACCTATTATCCTTGGTGGTTGTGAAGCAGTTTGTTTAAAGAGTAAAATGGCTTGTCAGGGTTGTCGGGGTTTATTTGAAGGAGCTCAAGTTAAAACTATGATGAAAAAATTAATTAAAGAACACGGCCAAGAGAAAGTTAATAGAATAACAGAAATTTTTGGCTTAAGAGATGAAATAGAAGAAAAATTATGAAAATACAAATAAATCATTTAGCAAAAATGGAAGGTCATGCTGGTTTTGTAGGACATATCTTAGATGGTAATGTCGGTAAAGCTAAGATAGAAACACAAGAAGGCGCTAGACTTATTGAGGGAATGCTACTAGGGCGTCATTATATGGATGCACCTATTATCACTTCCCGCATTTGCGGTATTTGTCCAGTAGTACACAACTTAACAGCCATTGAATCTTTAGAAAAAGGATTAGGTGTAAAAGTTTCAAAGCAAACAAAAACTTTAAGAAAGTTAATGCAGTACTCACAAATTATTCATAGTCATGGTTTACATTTATTCTTTTTATCTTTACCTGACTTCTATGGCATTTTAAATGATTTGCAGATGATAAAAAAGCAACCACAAGAAGCAGATATGGCTATTGCTATACGAAGGTGGGCAACAGATTTAATTAGACTAGTGGGCGGCAGGACTGTTCACCCTATTACTTCTGAGGTTGGTGGCTTTAAGACATTGCCAGCTCAAGCAGATTTAGATGCACTTAAGGATAGATTGCCAGATTTAATAGATAAGGCCACAAAGCTAGTAAAGCTATTTATTAAATTAAACTATCCTGAGCTAGATAGAAAAACAGAATATATTTGCCTATACAATGAAGAAGAGTATGCAATATATAACGGAGATATTAAATCTTCAGAAGGGGAGATAATTAGCAGTGCTAAGTTTAGTAAAAAGATTACAGAAATTAAAAAACAGTATGAGGCTGTAAAGAAAGCTAAATTATCTGGCAATTCATTTATGGTTGGTGCTATTGCAAGACTTAATAATAATTCTAAGCAGTTGAATCCTAAGGCTAAGGAATTATTAAAAGCCTCTGGCTTAAAACTACCAACATATAATTCTTTCTATAATATCCTTGCTCAGGCTATTGAGTTGGTACACATGTTAGAAGAATCTCAAAAGATATTAAACACTCTAAAGATTAAAGAAGAAGAACAGGTTAAGTATGAAGTAAGGGCTTGCTCAGCAGTAGCTGCTATGGAAGCACCAAGAGGAACATTATTTCACTATTATAGATTAGATAAAGATGGAATAATCCAAGATTGTAATATTATTACTCCAACAGCACAGTTTCTATATAACCTTGAAGATGATTTAGCAAAATACTTACCAGATATTAAGAATATGACTGCTAAGGAAAGAAGGCAGAAGATAAGATTATTAATACGCGCTTACGATCCTTGTATCAGCTGCGCAACACATTAAACATATGCATGATTTACACGAAGCAGATAGAATTCTAAAACTAGTTTTAGAAAAAGCTGTAGAAAATAGATTAAAGCTTGTTAAAGAAATAGATATCAGACTTGGTCAAATAGAAGAGCATGGTGAAATTATTAATCCAGATAATTTAAGATTTAATATGCTTAATTTAGCTAAAGGCACAATTGCTGAAAATGCTTTAATAAACATCTCAGTTATTGAAGGAGATAGTTGGGAATTAGTATCTATTGACGGTAATTAATATGTGCATGACTGTTCCGTACAAAGTAAAAAGCATTCAAGACAATACTGTTATTGGTATTGTAGCTGATCAAGTAAAAGAATTTAAAACAGATGTTTTAGAAGAGGATATTAAAGTGGGAGATTATTTCTTAGCGCAGAATGGTTATGTGTTACAAATAATACCTAAGCAAGATGCAGATAATTTAATGAATTTATTTAATTAAATGAAAAAGCTCAATCAATTAAAAAATATAAAAGATAAAAATATAATAGTACGTGTAGATTTTAATGTACCCATGAAAGGTAAAAAGATCATAGATGATTTTAAAATCTATGAAGTAATACCAACTATTAAACATTTACTTAAAAATAATGCTAGAGTTATATTAATTTCTCATCTAGGGCGCCCTAAGGGAAAAGAATTAAAATATAGTTTAAAACCAGTCGCTAAACATTTAGAAAATATATTGAAAAGAAAAGTAGAGTTTATTACAGACTATTCAAAGGTTAAAGATAATAAAGCAAAGTTAATACTACTTGAGAATATTCGTTTTGATAGTAGAGAACAAAAAGGTTCAAAGGTGTTTGCTAAAGAACTTGCTGAACTTGGAGATTATTTAATATTTGAATCATTTGCATCAAGCCACAGAAAAGATTCTTCAGTATATTATTTACCAGATTATTTAGAAACATATGCTGGTTATAGATTTGAATATGAACTGCAAAATTTAAATCTAAAGAAAGCAAAGGGTATGGTTGCTGTTATGGGTGGTGCTAAAATATCTACTAAAGTACAACTTATTAATAAATTATTACCACAAGTAGATTATTTAATTGTGGGGGGAGCGCTAGCTAATAATTTTCTAAAAGCTTTAGACTTGCCAATTGGTAAATCTATGTATGAGCCAGAGATGGTTAATATTTGTAAGAAATTGATTAATAGAAAGATATTATTACCAATAGATGTGGCAGTTGAATCAAGAAATAAAAGGCAAATAAAACCAGTGTCTGAAGTTAAAAACTATGATAGAATACTAGATATTGGACCAGCTACTATTGAATATTATATAGATATAATAAAACAAGCTAAGTCTGTTATTTGGAATGGTCCAATGGGTATGTTTGAAAAAACAGGTTATGAAAAGGGAAGTTATGAAATAGCAATGGCTATTGCTAGCACTAAAGGTAAGACAATAGTAGGTGGTGGAGAAACATTAGCAATAATTGAACACCTAAAACTACACCAGTACTATAATTTCATTTCAACTGGTGGCGGGGCAATGCTAAAATATTTGGAAAGTAAAAATTTACCAATACTTAAAAAATTAAAATAATAATATGGCTAAAATACAAAATATAAAAGCAATTGAGATTTTAGACTCTAGAGGTAATCCAACTGTACAGGTTACTGTAGAATTAGATAATGGTTTAAAGTCTAAAGCCTCAGTTCCGTCTGGTGCATCAACCGGTGTGCATGAAGCTTTGGAATTAAGAGATGGAGATAAGAAAAGATTTGGTGGTAAAGGGGTTTTAAAGGCAGTTAAGAATGTTAATACAACTATTAATAAATTATTAGTAGGTGAAGATATTAATGATCTGTTGAAAATAGATAGTTTAATGTTAAAACAGGATGGTACAGAGAATAAAAGTAAATTAGGTGCAAATGCAATTTTGGGAGTGTCTCTTGCCTGTGCTAGAGTTGGAGCTCTTGCTAATAATAAACCATTATTTAAACATTTAAGAGATGTATATAAATTAAATAAGAAAGGCTACAGCCTACCAACACCACTTTCTAATATTGTTAATGGTGGAGAACATGCAGATAATAATCTAGACTGGCAAGAGTTTTGGATTATACCAGTTGGTATAAAAGAATATCCTGAGGCTTTAAGAGCTTGTGCAGAAGTATTTCATACTTTAGCAAAGGAATTAAAGGCAGCTGGTCACGCTACTAATGTTGGTGATGAAGGTGGCTATGCACCACAGTTAAATAATGCTAAAGAAGTTTGGGAAGCTATTCAAAAGGCTATAAAGGATAGTGGTTATAAACCAGGTAAACATATATTCATGGGAATGGATGCAGGTTCTTCAGAGTTTTTTAATAATGATTCAGGTATGTATGAGCTTAAAGGTGAAGGTATAACAGCTTCTAGAGAAGAGATGATTGCTATGTTTGAATCCTGGGTTAAAGATTATCCTATTCTTGCATTAGAAGATCTGTTTGATCAAGATGATTGGGAGAGTTGGGAAAATATAACAGCAAACAAAAAGTTTGAAAATATTTCTTTAATTGGAGATGATTTATTTGTAACTAATGTAAAAAGATTACAAAAAGGGATTGATCAAAAAGTAGCAAATGCTATTTTAATTAAAGTTAATCAAATTGGGTCTGTATCTGAAACAATGGCAGCTATAAAACTTGCACAAGATAATAAATATAAGATAGCTATATCTCATAGAAGTGGTGAAACAACAGATGATTTTATTGCAGATTTGGCTGTAGCAGTTAATGCTGAATATATTAAAACAGGTGCAACCTCAAGAGGGGAAAGGGTTGCTAAGTATAATAGATTATTAGAAATATATAACGAAATTAATGAAAAATAATAAATATAAACCAGTAGTATTAGCTATTCTGGATGGCTGGGGTTTAACAAAACCCAGTAAAGGTAATGCCATAGCAATAGGTAATACTCCTAATATAGATAACTTCTGGGATAATTATCCCCATACTACGCTGCAAGCTTCTGGTAAGTATGTGGGCTTGCCACGTAATCAATTTGGTAATTCTGAAGCCGGTCATCTTAATTTAGGTGCAGGACGTATTGTTAAACAAGATTCTGTAATTATTAACGATGCAATTAAAAGTGGAAGATTCTTTAAGAACCCAGCCTTTTTAGATGCGCTTAAGCATGTTGAAAAAAATAAATCGAGCGTCCATGTTATGGGGCTATTATCTGGTCAAGAATCCGCACACGCTGAGAGAGGACATTTGTTAAAACTATTAGAACTCATTGAACAACATCATGTATCTAATATTTATTTACACTTGTTTACAGATGGACGCGATGCTCCACAACACGCTGCTTTAACATTTATACGTGAAGTACAAAAAGGATTTAAGAATGGCGAGAAGATAGTTTCTATCATGGGTAGATATTATGCAATGGATAGGAATAAGACTTGGAGTAGAACAAAGAAAGCCTATGATTTATTAACCAGTGGCGTTGGTACTGTAGTATCCAGTCCTGAAGAGGCAATTTTGCAGGCATATAATAGAAATGAAACAGATGAATATATTAGGCCAACTATTATTGCTAAGGATAATAAGTCTAAAGTAACTATTAAAGATAATGACTCAGTTTTCTTCTTTAACTTAAGATCAGACAGGGCTAGACAATTAGCAAAGGCTTTTGTACAAAAAGATTTTGCTAAAATGAATCCTGGTTCATTTCATAGACAAAGAATTCCAAAGAATTTAAAGTTTGTTGCTATGACAGATTTTGGCCCAGACTTGGGTGAAATATTGGTAGCTTTTCCTAGTGAAGACGTTAAAGACACCTTACCAGTTGCTTTAAAAGATTATACTCAACTATATATTTCTGAGAGTGAAAAGTTTGCACACGTTACATACTTTTTTAATGGTGGTTATGCAGACCCAGTAAATGGTGAGGCTCGTATTAAAGTACCATCACCAAAAGTAAAGTCATATGCTATGAGACCTGAAATGTCTAGTAAAGAGTTAACAGATATTGTCGTGAACAGTATTAAGGAAAAGCAATATGATTTTATTTGTATAAATTTTCCTAATCCAGACATGATTGGTCATACTGGTAATTTATTAGCTGGTGTAAAAGCTGTTGAAGCAGTAGATAAAGCAGTTGGTAAAATATATAAAGAAATTGCTAAGCATAAGGGTAGTTTAGTTATAGTTGCAGATCATGGTAATGCTGAAGAAATGATCAATCTTAAAACAGGTGAAGTTCATACAGAACATACTAGCAATTTAGTACCGTTTATTATTGTTAATCATAATAAATATAAATTAAAGAAGGGGAGTTTATGTAATGTAGCCCCTACCATATTAGATATGCTAGATATTAAAAAACCAAAGTTAATGGCAGCTAATTCATTAATTACAAGTAAGCATGTTTGAAGATAGACCAAAGCCAGTTGTTTTAATGATTCTAGATGGTTGGGGAGCAGCACCGGCTGCTAAAGCTAATGCCATAGAACTTGCTAAAACGCCTAATTTGGACAGTTATGTCCTAAAATACCCAGTTGTAACCCTTCAAGCCTCTGGTGAGTCTGTAGGCCTTTCTTGGGGCGAAATGGGCAATTCAGAGGTGGGACATTTATCTTTAGGCAGTGGTACTATTATTTACCAGAGCTTACCTCGTATAACTAGATCTATTGCTGATGGTTCATTTTATTCTAATGAGGAATTTTTAGCAGCTTGTAAGCATGCTAAAGATAATAATAGTTCATTACATTTAGTTGGATTATTATCTGACGGAAGTGTTCATAGCTATAATGAGCACTTGTATGCATTATTAGAAGTCGCTAAACAACAAGATGTAGATAATGTATTTATTCATGTAATTTTAGACGGTAGAGATACTTCATACAATTCTGGTGAAAAGTTTATTGCTAAATTGGAAGATAAGATAAATACAATTGGTGTTGGAAAAATTGCAACCATTTCTGGTAGATATTATGCCATGGATAGAGATAATCATTGGGAAAGAATTAGTAAAACATATGCTGCAATGACAAAAGGCGAGGGAAGTACTGTTAAGACAGCTAGTGAGGCAATTGCCGCGTCATATGCTAAAGGTGTTTATGATGAGGAGTTTGTGCCAGTAGTTATTGCAGATGGTCAGGCAAATATTGTTAAAGATAAAGATTCGATAATATTTTTTAATTATAGAGCAGATAGAGCCAGAGAATTAAGCAAGGCTTTTGTTTTACCAAGTTTTGATAAACTTGATTGTGAAAGAGAGTATTTCCCAGATCTATATTTTGTTGCTATGACAGAGTATGAAAAAGATTTACCTATTAAGGTTGCTTTTCCACCTATCGCTATTGAAGAGCCACTAGCTAAGGTTATATCTCAAGCCGGTTTAAAACAATTGCATATTGCAGAAACAGAAAAATATGCTCACGTTACATTCTTTTTTAATGGTGGTAAAGAGGAAGAGTATGAAGGTGAAGATAGGGTTTTAATACCATCACCAAGAATACCTTCATATGATCAACAACCTAAGATGAGTGCAGATAAAGTAACAGAGAGTGTAATTAAGGAAATTAAAGCAGATAAGTATGATTTTATTGTACTTAACTTTGCCAACGGAGATATGGTCGGTCATACAGGTAATATTAAAGCAACAATTGAAGCGGTTGAGTATATAGATGCATCAGTTTCTAAGATAGTTGATGTTATTTTGGAAAAAGACGGCGTAGCTTTAATTACGGCTGATCATGGTAATGCTGAAGAGTTATTTAATTTACAAACGGGTGAGATGGTAAAAGAACATTCAGTAAACCCTGTACCGTTATATATAATTGCTAATCAATTAGAGGGTAAAGCAATTCTGCCAGGCGTAACTCCTCAGAATTTAGCAAGTCAAGTACCGACTGGAATTTTATCCGACGTAGCACCAACAATAATTAAAATAATGAAATTAAAAAAGCCCGACCAAATGACTGGTACGAGCTTAATATAGTTTAAGGTTTGTTTAGAACAATAGCCAAGTAAGACCAATACCGATAATAATTCCAACTATAACTTCACTTAGACTATGACCAGTTCTTTCATTAAGTAAAGGATATTTATATTCTTGTTTATCTGGCAATTCTTTAATAAGTTTATTTAAGATATTACCTTGGAAACCAATTTGATGCCTAGTTGTAAAAGCATCCCAGATAACTATCATAGCAATAGCTAATGCTAATACAAAGATAGGGGATTCTGGGCCAGCTGTTAAATAGATTACTGTAGCAGCAGAAGAGGCAAAGGATGAATGAGATGAAGGCATACCACCATTACTAGTTAGGTGATTCCAAGAGAAATTTCCTTTAATAGTTTCAATAATTAGTTTTAATAATTGATTTGCAACTAAAACAATAATAGGTATTAAGTAAATTGGCATATATTTAATTAAATATTTATGAATACATTATACATTATAATCAGTGGAATAATCCAGGCCTTAACGGAATTTTTACCAATTTCTAGCTCAGGTCATTTAGTTATTTGGCATAATATTATTTCATCACCTGTTAATGCTTTAGATTTAGATATAATTTTACATTTAGGTTCAGTGCTAGCATTGATTGTGTTTTTTAGAAAAGATATTATTAAAATCTTAAAAGAATGGTTTATATCTTTTTCAGGAAAGGTAACAGCTTATAGTAGATTAGGTTGGTTATTAATATTATCTACTATACCAGCGGGCCTAGTTGGTTTCTTTGCAGAAGATATAATCACTAATATATTTAGGTCTATGTACTGGGTAATAGCTATGCTCATTATTGTTAGTTTTATTTTTATTATTGTTGAGAAAAAAATAAAAACCAATAATGATGTGTTTACTATTGGAATTAAGGAAGCAATATATATTGGACTCGCACAATGTTTAGCTTTAATACCAGGAACTTCTAGATCTGGTATTACAATTGTTACGGGAATGCTCTGTAAACTAAAACGAGCAGAAGCTGCTCGTTATTCTTTTCTCTTAGCTATCCCAATTATATTGGGTGCTAGTATTCGTGGTTTAATGATGATTGCTAGCCAGGGCACGACAAGTAGTAGCATGATAATGCTGGGTACTGGATTGTTCATAAGTTTTATTTTTAGTTTTTTTGTTATTAAATTTTTATTACAGTTTTTGAATAATCATTCGCTTAAGGTTTTTGCCTATTACCGTTTAGCTTTAGCGCTTGTTCTAATTATTCTATTAACTGTAGGAGTGATTTAGTAATATGGTATTGCTTTGAATGAATTCACTAAATCCTTCAGATAATCTTAGTACTGGTTGAGCTCCAAATATTTGTACAATTATTGTTTCAAGATTACCATCAATATCTCCCTGCATTACAACGAGTCCTATCTCGTTGTATTTTTCATTTAAAATATTTTCTTTATGCTTAGGTGAATCCATCCAAGCTTTCATAACATCTTTATTAGTAGCAAAACCGATAGCTAGATTCTCACCAATTATTTGGAAATTATATCCAGATTCAATTATCCATTCAGAGAACTGTTTACCAGCTGGTGAATTATGTGAGAAGTAATCATGTTGAATTAAATGTTTAGCCTTACTAGTAGCAGCGTTTGTTAATTTATTATTAACTGTTAATGGATTCAAGCCTTTAATATCTCTAATCTCATTTGTTAATATAATTAAATCCTGACTATTAATTTCTGTTTCTAATATGCTAGGGGATTGAGATCTACCAGGAGTAACAAAAAACAGTAAGCAAATAGCACTTACTGTGACAGCAATACTTACAATAAAGCTTGTTTTATTATTTAAAATATTCATTTGTTTTTTGTTTTTGTTTTTTTGCGCTAATTTTCTACGCAACATAAAAAGCCCGCTTTGAGGGCTTTTATACATACATCTTAGCACATATTTCATAAAAAGTCAAGTGAATTATTACTATAAGATGTTATCTAATCATATAGCGCAAATCATGTCAATTGCGGTATAATATATTCATGGAGGATATATCTCAAGACAATTTAATAAATTATTTAAAAGGTAAGGGTGTTTTAAATTCTGAAAGGATTGAAAGTGCTATTAGAAAAGTGAAGAGAGAAGATTTTGTTAATGTTAATAGTAGAACTGAAGCATATATTGATCATCCTTTAAGTATTGGTTTTGGACAGACCATTTCTCAACCAAGTACGGTTGTGTTTATGCTTGAGCAATTAAAAATTGAAATAGGAGATAATGTTTTAGATGTTGGCTGTGGTTCTGGTTGGCAATTAGCTTTATTGGCTGACCTGGTTGGAGATGGTGGTAGAGTAACTGGTATTGAGATTATTAAAGATTTAGCAATTAAGGCAAGGAATAATATTGCTAAGTATAATTTTAATAATATACAAATAGTTAATGGTGATGGTAATAATGGTTTTTCAATTAATGCACCTTTTGATAAAATTGTTTGTGCTTGCGCTACTAAAGGTGAAATACCAAAAGCGTTACTTGAACAATTGCGCCTAGGTGGCATGCTAATGATACCAGTGGGTGATGGAATTCAAGATTTACTACTGATCAAAAAAATTGGTCATGATAGATTTGAGAAAAAAAGATTTCCAGGGTTTATGTTTGTACCCTTTGTTAAAAAATAATATATATAAATGATAACAGAATACAAAAAGAAAAAGTTTGAATTAAATAAATTTCTATTAATTCTTTTTTTAATTATACTTGTTTGGTTTTTTGGCTCAGCACTTTTTAATAATAATGAGTCTGGTGAAATGGAATTATTTGTTATACAACCAGGTGAATCTGTTTCCAGCATTGCTAATAGATTGCAAGAAAAAGATTTAATAGATTCAGAGTTTGGTTTTAAAGCATATTTGCAATTAACAGATAAGGGTTCTGAATTAAAAGCGGGCGAGCACTATTTATCTACAAAGATGAGTGTGAAGGAAATTGTAGAGACTTTAATGATTGCTTCGTCGCAACCAGACACGCAGATAACTATTATTGAGGGTTGGAGTAATTTAGATATAGCGGAATATTTAAATGTAAATTTAGGTATTAAGGTGAATGATTTTATTGCAGCCACTACTAGAGATTATTCAGATTATACTTTTTTACCAAGTAGAAATATTGAAGATTATTTACAAGGATATTTATTTCCAGATACCTATCGCATATTACCAGATGCAAGTTCTGAGGATATTGTTGGTAAAATGTTAGATACATTTGAAACTAAAGTTTATGTGCCAAATTTATCTATCATACAAAAGAGTTCTATGGATTTGCATGATATTTTAACATTAGCGTCTATTGTAGAAATGGAAGTAAGTTCAGAAGCAGATAGAAAATTAGTGGCAGATATATTTTTAAGAAGATTAGCTGACAATTATCCACTACAGTCTGATGCTACAGTAAATTATGTGACAAAATCTGGCAGAGCTCAATCTACTATTAATGATACAAAGATAGATTCACCATATAATACATATAAATATTCTGGTTTACCACCAGGACCAATAGGAAATCCAAGTATTTCATCAATTAAAGCTGTTCTAAACCCAGTAACTAATACATATTATTTCTTTTTAACTACCAAGGATGACGGTAGGGTAATATATAGTAGAACATATGATGAACATCTACAAAATAAAGCTAAGTATTTAGACTAATATATATGAAAAAGTTTTTTACAATTCTTTTCGTAACATTTGGCGTTTTATTCTTAATTGAGATTATTATTGTTGCTTATTTATTTTTAGCAGACCCTTTTGGTATAAAGGAAATGTTACCAAGTATGGATACGACAGCTAATAATCAGGCGGTAGATCAACACCCTTTACTTGATGCATCTCAAGAAAAGATTTTATCTACTTTGGGTGTAGATGTAGCTAATTTACCAACAGAAATGACACCAGAACTGCAAAGTTGTTTAACAGAAGCAGTTGGTGCAGATAGAGCTAAAGAAATTATGGAAGGTGCGACACCTGGTGTAATGGATGTTATAAAAGCAAAATCCTGTTTATAATTTAAAATAAAATTAAATTCAAAACCCCGCCAAGTTTCTTGGCGGGGTTTTTCCATGTTTTGGACTGTTAAGTGAATGTTGCGCGATTCTTGTTGGCGTATTCACGGGTAGAGACGGTTTGAACGTAGGATGAAGCGATGTAGGAAATTTCGATGGCCGATATGGCACATTCACCTCCATTTCCTGAGTACGCCAGCAGAGGGATCATCATGGTATTGTTGCCAGGATACAGGCTTGTAACATTTTCAAAAGATGACAGGCTGGAGACAATTTGAACGGCCGGAATGGCACTGACCTCCTGAGAAATTTTCTCCGCATTGCTGGTTTCCGCGACAACGATGTCTTGCTTTACAAAGCTCGCTGCAGACTCCGCAGGTGACGCTTTGTTATTACCGAAAAGACTTCCGGTAATCAGAAGCAAGGGTAGAACAAGAGCTGTGATTAATTTCTTAATCATTTTGACCTCCATTTCTACGGTTAAAGAACAAAAAACGGTATCAATTCCGTTGTATATAGTCTAACATTATATATATTATTTTTGAAGTGGATAAATTAAAAACCCTCTCAATATTATATTAAAAGGGTTTTTAAGTTTGAGGGTTAGGTTGCATGTTCATATTTTTCCTCTTTTATTTTGCAGAAAGGACAGGGGATAGGTTGGGCTTTTATATACCCAACTCCTTTGCAGTGATTACAGAGTCTATTGTTAATAGCTCTATAACCACAACACTTTGGACAGCGCGATTGGTCAGTATATATGCCAGTATTTCGGCACATATCGCAGTATAGGGGTTTTGCTATTTTATGCATTTTAACCTCCTTTCTAGCAATACCATCTGCTAATTTGAAGATAGCACTTAAATAGTATCCGGTCAAAGTGTTGACAGATATTAGTAAATAATATATACTATTTTTACCGTAGAAAGTGAGTGGTCGCCAAAGGCCTTAAATATCTCATTTAGGTAAATAAATAGCTACTTTAAGCTATGTTTATATCTACGGTTTATCCGTAGTTTTTTAATTATATTTATGGATCAACAGGAAAAAATTATATTTAGCTCAATTTTAATTAGCTATACACTAATAGTTATTGGTGTTTGGGAGTATATTATTCAGCCAGTAGTAAGTTTTGCTAAAGAGATTATTTCACTTTATTAATTATATATATAAAATAATATGCCAAAAACAAGAGAACAAAAGAAAGTAGCTATTGATGAATTAGCAGATAAAATAGTAAGAGCAAAGAGTATTATATTTACTTCATATGCTGGACTAGATGTTCCTGGTATTGAAGAATTAAGAGCAAAATTTCGTGAACAAGGTGTTGAGTATAAAGCTGGTAATAAGAATTTAATAAACATTGCTCTAGATAATGCTAAGATTGAACATGAAGATATTACTAAATTAGAAGGAAGTATTGCAGCTGCATTTAGTACTGAAGATGAAGTTTCAGCAGCTAAGCTAGCTAAAGACTTTTCTAAAACTAATAAGAATTTAGGAATCAGAGCTGGTATTTTAAAGATCGGAGATGATTGGAAGTATTTATCTGAAGCAGAGGTTATGAATTTAGCAAATCTACCTAGCCGTGAAGAATTATTAGCTAAGGTAGTTGGATCTATTAAGGCTCCTGTAACTGGCTTTGTAAATGTATTAGCTGGTAATATGAGAGGCTTGGTAAACGTATTAAATGCGATTAAAGATACAAAGTAATTTGTATATTAATATATTAATAAATATTTAAGAAAAATATTATGGCAGACGAAGAAAAAAAAGTAGCTGATGCTAAAGCTGAAGAAGCTACTGAAGAAAAAAAGGACGTAGAAGTTCCTGCAAAGTTTAAGAGCTTAGTTGAAGAGATTGAAAAAATGTCAGTTCTAGATTTATCTGAATTGGTATCAATCTTAGAAGATAAGTTCGGCGTATCTAGTGCTGCACCTGTAATGGCTATGGCTGCTGGAGCCGCTGCTGGCGGTGAAGCTGCTGAAGAAAAGAGTGAATTCAATGTTGAATTGACTGGAGCAGGTGAGGCTAAGATTAATGTAATTAAAGCTATTCGTGAAATTACAGAACTTGGTCTTAAAGAAGCAAAAGATATGGTAGATGGTGCACCAACTATGATTAAAGAAGGTGTTAAGAAAGAAGAGGCTGAAGAGATGAAGAAGAAGATTGAAGAAGCTGGTGGTACTGTTACATTGAAATAAATTTATTTCATAAATAAAAACACCTCAGTTTGTACTGAGGTGTTTTTTGTTATCTATTTTTATAGAGGAATAATATATAGTTGTCCGTCAGCTACAATTAGCATCCTTTTAGCTTCTTCTTGAACTGCAAAGTCTACTATATTATTGAACGAGTCAGAATGAAATTGCTTTACCAGTTTACCACCTTTGTCAAAAACAAGTGCACGTTTATTATCTGGCTCTAGAATATATATGTCATTAGCATTTAAGTCTGTATATAGTTTGGTTGGGTTTGTAACTTCAGGGTATATGCTAATACTTGGGAATGATTCTTGTCTGCCATTAATATATTTATCTATACTAGTGCCATTCAATATATATACATAACCATCAATAGAGATATCTTTTGTATTGGCAAGGTCATTATTTTCTTTAAGCCAGGTGTCTGGTGATAAATATGTTGTCCCAGATAATCTGTGTCTATATATTTGATCTGTAGCTGCATCTAGAATATATAGTCTGTTATAGAAACTGGTCATAGCAGTTATATCTTGTAAACCAGCTGCTAAAGATATTAGAACGGGTTGCAAGCCTTCTGTGGTAGCTATGAAGAATTGTTTATTATTATCTACAACTAGTATATCTTGAGCTGGTGAAATAGCAGTTTTATCTAAACCAGCAAAATTACTTGGATAATCTACTGTTTGGTAACCTTTATCTGTTAAGTCAAAGATGTAGTATTGATTACTGTCTGTAAATATATATGCTTTATCTCCTTCCATAGCTATATCTAGGATATTAGCATTATTGTTTATTTCTTTAATATTAAATAAAGAAACTGGAGCATCTATTTCCATGATATTCCAAATACGTTCAGTTAATATATTTGCTCTTTGATTAAGGGCATCTATTTCAGCTTGGTATTTCTTACTTTCAGCTGGTAATGGTTCTAATAGATCTAAGATCTCTGTTAATATTCCTTGTGCTTTAATTCTATCTCCATATATTAAAGAAGCTTCAATTGTTTCTTCACGATTCTTTAATTCAAGATCAATATTAGTTAATTGTTCTTCTGTCAAATTACTAGTATCACCCTTAGGCACTATTATTAAAAGTAGAATAATAATTAAAGCAATAATTGCAGATAATATTATCTTAGATTTTTTATTTAATTTAATATCTTTTATCTTATTAGGTATTTTTATCTTAGGTAGCTGCTTATTAGGTTTAACAAGGGCCATTATTAATATATACAGTCTTTTTACTAGATAAACTAAGATTTGGAATATGAATTTTATTCCTAACCATATATATGTAAACAGTAAACCTATATATTTAAATATCTTACTTAAAATACCAGCCTCTTTTAAACTAGTTGTTAAATTATCCATACCAGCTTTAATTGTTTGCCAAGAAGAGGGGACAGTTAATACTCTTTGTGTTTCACTTTGTGTATTTATTAATCTATCTATAGATTCTCGTGAATGTCTAACAGCTTCTCTTGGTATTTTGGTAGTTTGAGCTACATTTTCAACTTCTTGCTGCCTTTCTTTATGGGCAATAAAGGCTGGCACTGGTTGTTCTGAGTCTACTTCACTGTTTTTTATTATTAAACTAGCAAAAGTAACATGTGTTGGAACTTCTGCAACCATATTTTTTATTTGCTCTGCTGCAGACTTAGCTGGAATAGTAGATAATATCTTTCTAATCTTATCTAAAGCTAAATAATCTAGTAATGATGGATTGGTTAAGATAAAACTTAAGCCATGGTCTAGATTACCAGTAATAACATTTTCAAAAAGTTTAATAGGGTTAATTGGTGGGGGAGTTTTACCTAAAACATCTATCGCTTTTGTCTTGTGCATCAAAAATCCTCTCCACTCTCCGATATAAGCTATATTTAAAACATTATCTTTAAGATTACCAACTATAATATTTAATTGACCTAATATCTTTTTCTGTTCTGGTAAATTTTCTGGTAACCATTTATTTAAATCATTCAGAGTGTGTTCTAAAAGTTTTGTTGAATCTTCAAGATGTGATTCATAATATGTATGTTTAGCTCTGTCTATAAAGGCTCCTAAAAATCTTTCATAATCTGGCTTAGGATTTTGCATATTAGCCAAGATAAAAAAATGACCCTTTTGCTCTACTGAAGATTGGTCATCTACAATGTACACATCGCCTAAGGCGTGAGCATGAATAGGGTCTTGTATGAATATGCTAGATAATTGTATATTTTTGGTCATTGATTTGCAAAATTAGCCAAACTTATTATACTATATTTGGTAATGATAAGTAAAACCTATTTTTTATTGTATGCTAGAACAATTATTTAGTTCAAGAACTAGAGAAAAATTATTGAATTTATTCCTTTTTAACCAAGAAAAGAGGTTTTATGTTAGGGAAATTACAAGAGTTATTGGAGAAAGATTAAACTCAGTTAGAAGAGAGTTGGCTAATTTAGAGAGATTTAACCTAATTATTTCAGAAGAAGAGGATAGAAGAAAGTATTATTATTTAAACCAGGAGTTTATTTTATTACCAGAGATGACTAGTTTGTTTGTTAAAGCAAGACTTCTCTGGGAGAATAAGATATTGGAATCAACTAAAAAGTATGACGGTATTCGTTATTTATCTTTAGTTGGTTTTTTTGTAGATGATGAAGAAGCTAAGACAGATATTGTAATTGTGGGTAGAATTAACAAAACAGACTTAGCTAGCTTTATTAGAGAAATAGAAAAGATAACTAATCAACCATTAAGGTATACACATTTTACAACTAAGGAATATAATTATAGACACAGCATGACAGATAGATTTTTATATGACTTATTAGAGAGAAAGTCTATTGTATTAATTAATAGGTTAAATAAATGATATTAATATTTAAAGTTAATACAGAAGGTGTAGATTTAAAACTAGTTAAACCAACTAGTGTTATTACCAAGTCTGTTAAAGCAGATAAGAATGTATTACTTAATCACGTTGTTGAGTGGTTAGAACAAGAAGGTGTAAAACTAACTCAATTACAAGCCTTAGCTGTTTTTTATAGCCCTGCTTCTTTTTCATTATTAAGAGCTGTTACTAGTATTGCTAATACTTTAGCTTGGAGTTTAGGAATAGCTGTTTATAAGATAAAAGGTAAGGATGCGTCAGATGTTGAACTTGCTAAAGCTTTAAAAACTAAGATTAAGGGTAAGTCATCCCCATCATTTATTATTCCAGAGTATTATAAAGATCCCAATATAACTAGTAGTAAATAAAAATAGCTTAAAATATTAAATAGCCAAATCCTTGGCTATTTTTTGTTTTTATGTCCTAGTATTGAAATGGTTGAACATATCTACAATGTGGTGTATAATAGTTATAGAGAGGTGAAAAGTGGGAAAATGTGGGGATAACCCCATTAAACTGTTAATAACTATATAAAAAAGAAACAAAATATGTTAATTGGTGAATATTATCACAGTGTAGACACTAAAGGCAGAATGGCACTTCCTGCTAAGTTTCGTCAGGTTTTCAAATCAGGAGCAGTTATCACAAGAGGTTTAGATAACTGCCTTTTTATTTACCCTAAAAAAGATTGGCAAAAGCTGGCAGATAAGTTAGCAGCTTTACCAATTAGTCAGGCTAAAACAAGAGCTTTTGCACGTTTAATGTTAGCTGGGGCTATGGATGTGTCTTTAGATAAGCAGGGAAGAGTTAACTTGCCAGATTATCTAACCACATATGCTAAGTTGGGTAAGAAGGTTGTTATTACAGGTTTGTATGACAGATTAGAAATTTGGGATGAAAAGGAATGGAGTAAGTATAGTAAACAAACTGAAGCAAACAGTTCAGACATAGCTGAAGCATTAAGTGAGTTGGGTGTCTAAAACATATGGAAGAACACACCCCTGTACTATTATCTGAGTTAATTGCTGGCCTCTCAATAGAGCCTGGTAAAGATTATATAGATTGCACATTAGGTGCTGGCGGTCATGCTAAGAGAGTTCTAGATTTAAATAGTCCAAGTGGTAAAGTTTACGGGTTTGATCTAGATAAGAGAGCGATAGCGATTGCTAAGAAGAATTTGAGTGAGTATGTAGATAGAGTTATATATATAAATGAAAATTACAGCTCTTTAGAAGAAATAATAGAGGAGTATAAGATAAATAAAAAAAACATTGCTGGTATATATGTAGACCTTGGTACTTCATCAATGCAACTAGCAGACACGAATAAGGGTTTTAGTTTTCAGATAGACGCACCACTTAATATGCAATTTGGAGATACAGATGGTGTAACAGCAGCTGATGTATTAAATAATTGGTCAGAAGCAGAGATTGGTAAGATATTAAAAGAGTATGGTGAAGAAAAGTTTTGGAAATTAATTGCAAACAGAATTGTAAAGAGAAGAAAAACAAAACAGTTTGTAACAACAAAAGATTTAGTTGATCTTATTCAGGAAATTAAACCACGACATGCATTGGATAGAATTCATCCAGCTACAAAAACATTCCAAGCTTTACGTATTGCAGTAAATGATGAATTAAATAATTTAAAAGATTTCTTGAAAATAGCAGTTAAAGCATTACCAAGTAGAGGAAGATTAGCAGTTATATCCTTTCACTCATTAGAGGATAGAATTGTAAAACAGATGTTTAAAGAAATGAGTATAGATTGTATTTGCCCGCCAGAATTACCACAATGTGTTTGTAATCATAAGGCAAGTATAAAGAAAATTACTAAAAAACCTATTGTACCTAGCGAAGGCGAAATAAGTACTAATCCCCGTGCTCGCAGCGCTAAGTTAAGAATAGTAGAGAAGTTATAATAATTAATTTTAATAAATAGCAAAAATTAAAAAATAAAAAATATGCGAGGGCCAAAATCAAAACCACTAAGTGGTAATTTAACAAATTTTTTTAATGTTGGAAAATTACGTTCTTTATTAATTTTCAGCGCAGTTGTGTCAGTATTTATTTACATGTTTGTTGTAAATAATTCAGCCACATTAGGAATAGCTATTTCTGAACAACAAAGAAATATCTATGAATTGCAAGAGCAAAACAGAGAATTGCAATTGCAAATTACTAATCTAAGGGCAATATCTCGTATTGAGGAGATTGCAAATGATTTGAATATGGTTGAAGTTGACCACTATAGTTATGTTGGTGGTGACGCAGTTGTTGCTGTTAAATAAGTGACGGATCAAATATTCGTGACTCCCATGCCTGAGAAATATAAGCCCTCTTAAAGTTTTTGAGGGCTTTAAGTTTATTCTTATGCACCGTATTAGAAAAAAAGACAACTACATAGATAATCGTTTAGCTGTTTTAATGACAGTTATTTTAGCTTTTGTAATACTTTTAACTGGTAAGTTAGCTATTATACAAATTTTTCAACATAGTAAGTATCAAGCACTAGCTGAAAGTCAGTATAAAATTGATGCAGAGATATCTCCTAATAGAGGTGAAATATATTTGCAAGACTATAAAGATAGTTCAAAGATTTACCCTTATGCTACTAATCGCAAATATTATTTAGCCTATGCTAATACAACAGAGGTTAAATATCCAAAAGATATATTAGATAAACTAATTGAAGTATTAAAAATAGAGGATGAGGATCAGCAAGATATTATTTTAGATAGACTTTTAAAAGAAGATGATATCTATGAGCCATTACATAGAAAAGTAACAGATGAGCAGAAAAAGGCATTGGAAGAGTATGAATTGCCAGGTATACATTTTATTGAAGAGGTTTGGAGATATTATCCTGAAAACGCAATCGGTGGACATCTACTTGGTTTTGTCGGTTATACAGATAATGGTTATCAGGGGCAATATGGTTTAGAGGGTTATTACAATGAGGAATTATCTGGTCAAATTGGACGCATGCAATACCATAGAGATGTTTTGGGTAGAATTATTCCAACTGGAGATAGAGTTTATGAAAGGGCAGAGGATGGTTTTGATTTAATTTTAACTATAGATAGATCTCTACAGTTTCAAACTTGTTCATTATTAGAAAAGCATGCAGTTAAGTATGGCGCTGAAATTGGCACTGTAATTATTATGGAACCTAATACTGGAGCTATTATGGCTATGTGTTCTTATCCAGATTTTAATCCCAATGAATACAATATGGTGGAGAGTATAGATATATATAATAATCCAGCTATATTTACAGCCTATGAACCGGGATCTGTTTTTAAAGCAATAACTGTGGCTGCTGCTATTGATCAAGGAAAAGTAGATCCAAACAGTACATATAATGATACTGGTTCTGTTGAAATAGGTAAGTATACAATTAAAAATGCTGAGGAAAAATCATATGGCGAGCAAACAGTTACACAAATTTTAGAAAAGAGTATTAATACTGGTGCAATCTGGGTAGCACAACAAGTTGGTATGAATAAATTTAGAGACTATGTTGAGAATTTTGGATTTGGTTCATTAACTGGCATATCTTTAAATAAAGAAGTGGCTGGTAATATTAGTTCATTAGACAAGAAGAGCGACATTTTTTTAGCTACTGCTTCCTATGGACAGGGTATAACCGCAACGCCTATTCAATTAATAACTGCTTTTGCAGCACTAGCTAATGGTGGTAAATTAATGAAGCCATATGTAGTAGATAAAATTGTTTTTTCATCTGGTGTTGAGGAAGAAAACAAACCAGTAGTTGTTAGACAAGTAATATCACCAAAGACTAGTATGACAGTATCTGCAATGCTTGCTAGCGTGGTTGAATCTGGTCACGCAAAATTAGCAGGTGTTGATGGTTACTATATTGGTGGTAAAACAGGCACAGCTCAAGTGGCTAACTCAAACACTGGTGAGTATGATAAGGACCAAACAATACATACCTTTATTGGTTTTGCTCCGATAGATAATCCTAAATTCGTTATGCTTACTAAGTTTGACCACCCAACCAATGTTCAGTTTGCAGCTTCGTCAGCCGCCCCATTATTTAGTGAATTAGCACAGTTTATCTTACAATATTTACAAGTACCTACAGAAAAGTAAGATATTAAGATATAATACAAATATGCAGAAAATATTACATTTCATACTTAAAATTTTAGCAGCCGGAATACTAAAAAAATATAATCCAGATATTATTGGTATTACGGGTAGTGTTGGTAAAACAAGTTGTAAAGAAGCAGTTTTTGCCGTCTTGTCTGCTAATTTTAATGTTAGAAAAAATATTAAGAACTACAATAATGAAATAGGTGTACCCTTAACAATTATTGGTGAGTACTCGGGTAATAGATCTGTATTTAAATGGTTAAAGGTAATATTTAAAGGATTAAAATTAATTTTTAAGAAAGATTATTCTTATCCAGAAATATTAATACTTGAAATGGGTGCAGATAAACCAGGAGATATTCAGTACTTACTTTCTTTCATAAAGTGTAAGATTGGAATCTTAACAGCTGTTTCAGACGCACATATAGAATTCTTTGGTACTCAAAATAAGATAGCTGCAGAAAAGAGATTAATCATTAGTGAGCTTTCAAAAGATGGTTGGGCAATAATAAATAAAGATAATGAATTAGCATGGGCTCAAAAAGCCCACACCAAAGCTAATGTTATGAGTTTTGGCATACATAATGAATCAGCAGTTCACGCTGATGACATCATCCTCCTAAGTAGAGGTAATGAACTAGGACTTAATTTTAAATTAAAAAATGAGGGAACAGTTGTGCCAGTATTTTTACCAAATATTGTTTCTCATCAACATGTATATGCCATTTTAGCAGGAGTTGCTGTTGGAATTATATATAATTTAAATTTAGTAGCTATTTCAGAATTAGTACAAAAGTATAAAGGAATAGCTGGCAGAACTAGACTTATACCAGGCATTAAGCATACGCAGTTAATAGATGATACATATAATTCTTCACCGATTGCTGTAAAGGCAGCTGTTGATCTATTATTAACACTACCTAAGGAAGATGAAGCTAGAACATATGTAGTACTGGGAGATATGCTTGAGCTTGGTAAGAAAACAGAAACAGAACATAGATCAGTTGGAGAATATATTGCAAAGCATAATGTAGATAGATTAATAACAGTCGGTGAAATTGCTAGAGATATAGCCAGAGGTGCGAAAGAAGCTGGTATGTTGGAAGAGCATGTATATTCATTTACTAAACATGATGAAGCTGGTCATTTTATTCAAAATAGAATTAAAGAAGGAGATATTATTCTTATTAAGGGATCACAAGGCGCTAGAATGGAACGTATTACTAAAGAAATTATGGCTGAGCCAAATAGGGCAGCCGAGTTATTAGTTAGACAAGAAGATAGTTGGCTTAATAGATAGACTTGATTATTTAATATATATTTGTTAATATATCTGCACAATTTTGCCGCTATCGTCTAACGGTTAGGACGTCAGATTCTCAATCTGGTAATCGGGGTTCGATTCCCCGTAGCGGTACCAAAAGATACTCATCATTTGATGGGTATTTTTTATGATATAATTAAATTATGAAAAACAAAGGATTTACTTTAATTGAAATATTAGTTGTCATTGGTATTATTGGTATTTTATCTACAATGGTTATTGTTTCTCTTGGTAGCGTTAGGTATAAAGCAAGAGACACAAAGCGAATAAATGATTTATCTCAAATTGGTAGATTTTTATCCTTTGGCTGTTTAGTTCCAGCAGACGGTGTAGGGGAATATGATCTTAATGATTTAATTGCTGAGTATAAAGCTAAGTATCCTCAACAAGCACATTTAATACCAAGTAGTTTAAAAGATCCCAAGACAGGTAATTCAAATACATCAAATTATACTTATATAATTAATGAAGAAAATGATTGTGCTTTGTATGCTAATTTAGAAAACACTGAGGCTGAGGTTAATTTAACACAAATTAATGAAGCTACTCCAAAAGGAGGCATAGGTATCTTTAAAGGAGTAGTAGGTGTTAATGGTTCAAATAAATATTATCAAGTAAGTAATTAATATGTATAAAAGAATAGTATATATACTAGCAGTAATGATTGTAATAACAGGCTGTAGTTCTACAAGGATTAATATAAACAGTTTTGATGAATGTATAGCTGCTGGATTTCCAGTAATGGAAAGTTATCCTAGACAATGCAATGATGGTCAAAATTCATATACTGAATATATTGGTAATGAATTAGATAAGCTAGATTTAATTCAGATAGATTATCCTAGACCTAATGCTATTATATCTAGCCCACTAAATATTACTGGTCAAGCAGTAGGTTATTGGTATTTTGAAGCAGATTTTCCAGTAGAATTATATGATGCTGGTGGTAATTTATTAGGACAAGGTATAGCTACAGCTCAATCAGATTGGATGACTGAAGACTTTGTACCATTTGAGGTTATTTTAGACTTTGAAAAACCAGAAGATAAATATGGTTTATTAATTTTAAGAAAAGACAATCCTTCTGGAGATCCACGATTTAATGACTCTCTAGAGGTGCCGGTTATATTTGAATAGGTATGTATAAAATATAGCACTTTTATTTAAAGTGCTTTTATTATTGACAATATATAAATTATCTGTTAATTTAATATATTCATTGTTATTTAAAAAAAGGGAGGATAAAAATGGAATGTGGTTTATCTTTATCGCAGGAGATTAAGCAAGAGCTGTCTCCAGAGCAGGCGCTGGAATTGAAGCTCTCTTTATCTCAGGAATTAAGCCTGGACATGATAGAGCTTTTGGATGAATCAGATGACAATCCAGAGGCTACATTAGATATTGTTTTGCAGCAAGTTTGTAAAGCAATAGATAGTGAAGAGTTGCGAGAGGCTTTTCAGACAGTTTTTGGTCTCAATCTTCTTAGGGAGATTTTAATCAAAGATCATTTGGAATTATCTGTTTATTCAGAGAGTTCTATTCGTAGTACTGTTGTCAATTTTTTTGCGAAGATGTATAAGGATGGTTTTCCAGACTTATCGTCTTCAGGGAATAAATTGCACGATAAAGTACCTGAAGGTCTTGTCATCAAAGTGTTTAGTCAAGGCAGGGAGCAGAGTGAGAGAGATCTTAATTTTCTTAAAGAAACATTGAAATCTCAAACCGATTACAGAGGCACGATGGAGGCATTTAATGAGTTATCTAACGCCATAAAGATTTTTGATCAGTATTCTGTTCAGGTAGATAATATGTGCAATATCATATTACATGCCTGTCAGGTTCATAATCAAATCTTAATCAGCTTCTTTCGTGACTTGGTGATGATCAAGCAACTGAATTTTCTGTTCGCAGAAAAGATCCAGAAGAGATTTGTTAAGAAATTTCGTCAGATCAGAAGATTTGACAGTACAGATTCTCTGGCAAATCATATGCTTAACACTATCAGTGAATATGTCCTAGTGGGCATGGGCATTGTTAGTCCCAAACTGTTTAGCTTAAGAGTCTTCCAGCAGGATCCTCAATATTTAAAAGATATTGATGAGAAGTTGGAAAAATCTGGTTTAACAGCAAAGCAATTGCTTCAGCATTACAACCTGCAAACTACTGGTACGGTTTTCTTTCACCGCTGGCATGTACTTGGTCATAAACTGACGCGCATAACAGATAATCTTATACGTTTGTTTATGACAAAGACTGTTCGTCAATGTGCCGATGAATTATTAACAGCGCTTGACTTCGAATCTTTGATTGAAGAAATTAAAGATTTGCAAGGGCAGAAATTAAAACCGACAGATTTGGATGTTGGTATTCGTGAGTTATTGGTTAAGTCTTTTACTAAGAAAAGCTTTCTTAGGTTAATAAAAGGTAAGATCAAGACTGACTGGTACAGACATCTAGTCATATTCCTCAGAGAAGCTCCTACAAGTTAGGGGCTTCTTTTTTTTACAGTGATTTGGTAAAATATATAAACTATGAAAGTACAGACAGTTTGGAAACAAAGAAAGCTAAATTCATATAAAGGATATGTAAAAATAGCTGCAATTGGATCAGTTGTAGTTGTTTTTTTGCTAGCCGTAATATTTATTCCTAAACTATTTAAGAGTAGTAGTGATGTTGTTGAGCAAGTAGAAGCAAGAGTGGTAGATAAAAAGGTTGAAGTTGAGATAAATACAGGGGACACTTATGGAATAATTATGGAGAATAATTCTGTACCAGCTTCTATTGCTACTGAAATATATAATAAGTCACTAGAATATTACGATTTAGCAACAATTAGAGCTGGTAAGAAATTAGATTTCTATTATGATGGCAAAACAGATGAATTTATAAGGCTTGAGTACAAATTAGATTCAGAAGAGGAGCTTATAGTTGCTAAGAATTTATCTACTACCGGAGAGGGTGAGTGGATGGTTACCAGACAATTAATTCCTTATGATGTTAAGGAAAAAGCTGTTGCTGGTGAAGTTAAATCATCTATGTATCAAGCTGCATTAGATAATGATATTGATGAGAGAGCTATTATTGAGCTTGCTAATGCTTTCCAGTGGTCAATAGATTTTGCAATGGATCCAAGAGTAGGTGATACATTTAAATTTGTATTTGAAGAAAGATACTTAGATGGAGAATATATAATGCCGGGCAAAGTATTAGCTGGTCAATATATAAATGCTGGAACTAAGTATGAGTTATTCTACTTTGAGGAGAGTGAAGATAATAAAGGATATTTTGACACAGATGGTAATTCAGTTCAAAAGATGTTCTTAAAAGCACCGGTTGAGTTTAGATATATTTCATCTGGGTTTACAACTGGTAGTCGCTATGTAGCTGCTTTTAATGTTTCTACTGGCCATAGAGCTATAGATTATGCAACACCATATGGTACTCCAATTAGATCTGTAGGTGATGGTACAGTTGTTTTTGCTGGTTGGAGTAGTGTTGGTTACGGCAATTTAGTAAGTATTAGGCATAATAGTACCTATTCGACAAATTATGCTCACCAATCTAGAATAATAGTAAGGTATGGTCAAAAAGTTAAACAGGGTGAGGTTATTGGTTATGTTGGTTCAACAGGATTTTCAACTGGTCCGCATTTACATTATGAGATGGTAAAGAATGGTGTAAAGATAAATCCAATGTATGAGGTATTACCACCGGGTAAACCAATTTTAGATGAGAATAGAGACAGATTTGAAGAAGTTATTAATAAATACAGGGAAGTGTTAGAATAGAATTATAATGAATATCATTAATACAATTTTAAAAGCAGGTAAGCTAGTATTTAAAAATACAAGATATATTATTACTGGAATAATATTTGCCTTTTTGGTTTATATGCTATCTGTCATAACAAACAAGTCTGGATTTATTAATTTTACTATAAAGTCAGACATGTTTAACTTTTTTACCAGAATAAAATTAATTACATCCTCGTTGTTTTCAATTGAGACTAATTTTACTTCTTCCTTATCTTTTTGGGTGATTGTATTGGTTGCTATTGTAGCTGGTATTAATATTGCTATGCTCGTATATTTATTAAGAAGGCAAGCAAAGGCTACTAAAGAAGCGGGTGCTAGTTTTTTTGGAATAGTTGCTGGTATGATAGGAATAGGTTGTGCAGCGTGCGGTTCAGTCATTCTAACTACACTGTTTGGTTTAGGTTTTACAGCTTCCCTTATTTCTTTTCTACCTCTTGATGGTGCAGAGTTTATGATCTTAGCTTTGCTAGCTATGATTATCTCTGTATATTATGTAAGTAAAAAAATAGTTAATCCAATGGTTTGTAAGCCTAAAAGAGCGTCAGAAATGATTGAATAGGTATAAATGTATAGATTTTACGTAAACGAGCTAAATAGCTCGTTTTTTTTGCTAAAAAGTGGTAAAATATATACAGAAGTGGTAATATATTATACCTATATTATTTAAGATATTTAAAATTATATGACAAAGAAGAAGATTATTTGGATTTCCATTATTGCCATTATTTTGGTAATAATTTTAGGATCTGTTTTTGGAGGGGGAGATAAACAAGAACAATATGTAACAGAAGAGGCTGGTATTAAAGATTTAGTTAAAACTGTTTCAGCTACAGGTTCAGTAGAGTCTGCAGATGAGATAGACTTAAGTTTTTCTAATAGTGGAAGAATTAGTCGTATTAATGTTACCGTTGGTGATGAAGTTAAAGTTGGACAAACATTAGCTCAGCTTAACACTGCATCTGTTAGCGCAGATGTTGCTAATGCTAATGCAAGTGTAGCAGCAGCTCAGGCAGATTTAGATCAAGTACTTGCTGGTGCATCATCTGAAGATGTAGCAGTTACCGAGCAGCAATTAGTTCAAGCTCAAGTTAGTTTAACTCAAGCTAAAACTAGTTTGGATAATTTGATTAAAGAAAGAGATGATAAACTATCTACTTACAGAGAAACAGCTCTTAATGCTATTGCTACTAAGAATTTTTATTCAAGAGCAGCATTAGATATTGTAAATACAATATTATCTGACACAGATGCTAAACCACTATTGTCTGTTATTAATCCGCAGTTTAAAAATCTTTGTGAGGGTAGTTATCCCTCATTAGACAATAGATATTCAACAGTGCAAGCAGAATTAAATAGTATTACAAGTTTGTCATCCAATGACGAGATTTTAAATGGATTAGCAAACTTAATAACCTACCAGTCAGACATTGCTGGATTATTAGTTAATTCATATTTAATGCTAGAGAATAGTTTAACTGGTTCACAATTTACACAAACAGAATTAGATACATACAAAGCTAGTATTAGAACACAGCAAACAAATCTAGACACAGCTTTAACAAGTCTGCAAACTGCTAAATCTAATTTAAGTAGTAATATTGTATATTATGAAAACCAAGTAAGAATAGCAGAAGACAATATTAATACTAAGGAAGAAGCTGTACAATTAGCTGAAGCTCAACTAGCTTTAAAGGAAGCTGGACCACGAGACTTTGAGGTGTCAATTTACCAAGCTAGATTGCAACAAGCACAAGCTACATTACAAACAGCACTAGCTAGACTTTCAGATTATATAATTAGAGCACCAATAGATGGAACTATTGTTAAAGTAGATAAAAAAGTAGGTGAACAAGCTTCACTTGCAGATACAATTATTACAATCATTGGTAAATCTAGTTATGAGATTGAAGTAGATATACCAGAGTCAGATATAGCGGATGTTAAAGTTTCAGATGAAGCAGAGATAACTTTAGATGCTTATGGTAGTTCATTGGTTTTTAATGGACATATAAGCTTCATTGAACCAGCAGAGACTACAATATCTGATGTTGTTTACTATAAAGTAAGGGTAGCTTTTGACCTACCAGATCAGGCTATTAAACCAGGTATGACAGCTAATGTAGATGTTCTAATTGATCAGAAAGAAGGAGTTTTAGCTGTTCCAGCTAGAGCTGTATTTGAAGTAAACAATAAACAACAGATTAAAGTGCTTATAGATAATGAAGCTGTTACCAAGGAGGTGGTAACTGGTCTTAAAGACGATACAGGATATATTGAAATAATATCTGGTATAGAATTAGGAGATACTATTATTATTAGTCAGAGCAATGGACAATAAATTAATTGAAGTTCAAGACTTAAAAAAAGAGTTTGTAAATGAAGAGGTTGTAACAAAGGTTTTACATGGTTTAAACTTTTCAATTGCTAAGGGTGAGTATTTAGCCATTATGGGGCCATCTGGTTCTGGTAAATCTACTCTAATGCATATTTTAGGATTTCTAGATAAATTAACAGGCGGTAAATATATTTTTGACGGTCAAGATGTCACTTCCTTTAATGAAGATAAATTAGCAGCTATTCGTAATGAGGAAGTTGGCTTTGTTTTTCAACAATTTAACTTACTGCCAAAAACTACAGTTTATGAAAATGTTAAATTACCTTTAACATATTCCACTAGACTTGATCAAGATAAATTAGCAGTAGAAGCAATTAGAGCAGTTGGTCTTGATCATCGATCAGATTTTTTATCTAATCAATTATCTGGTGGTGAAAAACAAAGAGTGGCTATAGCTAGAGCTATTGTTAATCAACCAAAGATAATATTTGCGGATGAACCTACTGGTAATTTAGATACGAAGTCTGGTACACAGATTATGGAAATATTTGAGAAGTTGAACGATAAAGGTCATACAATTATATTAGTTACTCATGAACAAGATACAGCTAATCATGCTGACAGAATAATTAAAATACGTGATGGTCTTATTGAAAGTGATGAGAAAGTAGAAAAGAGACGTTCTGTTAAAGAAGGTGAACTTGTTAAATAATGGTTATACTAAGTTTATTCAAATCTGCTTTTAAAAGTCTGAATATCAACCGATGGCGGGCTTTTTTAACAATGCTTGGAATAATTATTGGTGTTGCTGGCGTTATTATGATTTTATCTGTTGGTGCTGGTGCGCAGAGTTTAATTTTCAATCAAATTGAAAGCGCGGGTTCTAATTTAGTATCCATATTACCAGGAGCTTCAGATGATGAAGGTCCACCAGCTTCTGCTATGGGTATTACAGTTACAACTCTTCATCTAGATGATTTAGAGGCTGTTTTAAATGATCCAAGTATGAATAATATAGTAGCTGGTGCTGGTTATGTTCAAGGAGTTGCTAATATTATTTACCAGAATCAAAAAGTAGATACAACTTTTGTCGGTACTTCTTCAACCTATCCAGAGGTAGAAAATACCGTATTAGAATCTGGTCGTTGGTATACAGATGTTGAAGACAGAAGTTTAAGCAGAGTTGTTGTTTTAGGACATCAGGTTGCAATAGATACATTTGGAGATATTGATCCTTTAAACCAGAAAATTAAAATAAAGAAAGAGATATTTAGAGTTATTGGCGTTGTTGAAGAAAGAGGAACAACTTTTTTTGGAGATTTAGATAACCAGGTATATATACCATTAAGAACTGCTCAAAAAATAATGCTGGGTATTAACCATATTAGTTCAGCTCGTTTTCAAGTAGATAAAGATGAAAATGTACCTTCAGTTATTGAAGGTGTTAAAAGAATTATTAGAGAACAGCATAATATAGATAATAGTGGGGTGGACGATTTTTCTGTTAGATCACAAGCTCAAGCTTTGGATGTTTTAGGCAGCGTAACTGGTGCTTTAAACTTTTTCTTAGCTGCCATTGCTGCTATTGCTTTATTGGTTGGCGGTGTTGGTATTATGAATATAATGCTTGTATCTGTGACAGAAAGAACAGCTGAGATAGGACTAAGAAAGGCAGTTGGTGCAAAACCAAGAGTAATAATTATACAGTTTCTTGTTGAGGCTATTACCATCACATTCTTAGGCGGAGCTATTGGTATTATTGTTGGAGCTTTTGTTGCCGGTCTTATTGCCATTGTGGCTAATTACTTAGGTTATTATTGGGAATATATTGTCAGTTTTACTTCAATTATTTTAAGTGTTGGTATAGCTGTTGCTATTGGAATATTTTTTGGGCTTTATCCAGCCATTAAAGCAGCCAAACTAAATCCGGTTGAAGCATTAAGATATGAATAAATGAACATAATTTTTCCTGTTAAAACTGCATACTTGGCATTAAGTAAACATAAAGTAAGAACAGCTTTAACTGTTCTTGGTATGGTTATTGGTATTGGAGCAGTAATTATGGTGATGGCAGCAGGTGAGGGAATTAAGAATTATGTTACAGATCAAATCTCTAGTTTTGGAACGAATATTATTCAAGTTGAAGTTAAAACACCAAATGTTGGTAAAACATCTGTTCAGAATGCAACTTCAATGGCTCAGGGTTTAACCATAACTACTTTAACAATGGAAGACGCGGAGGCTTTATCTAAATTATCTTATGTAGAAAAAGTAAACGTTGGATTAATTGGTCAAGAAGTATTTAATTATGAAGGTAATACTAAAACAGCATTAATATTTGGTACTGATCAGAACTTTCTAGATGTATACAATATGTCTATTGCTAAGGGGTATTTTATTGATGAGTCACAAGTAGATAGTCAGGCTAGGGTAGTTGTGCTAGGAATAAAGATGAAAGAAAAACTATTTGGTGAATCTGAAGCAGTTGGTAAAAACGTAAAGATACGTAATAAGAACTATAGGGTAATAGGTGTTTTACAAGAAAAAGGAATATATTTTGGCATGGATATGGATACCATTACTATTATTCCAGTAACTACTATTCAAAAGCAATTAATGGGAGTAGACCATATTTCATATGCTATGAGCTGGCTAAAGGATGATTCATACATTGAAAGAGGTATAGATGAGTTTACAGAGATTCTAAGATCACGTCATAATATTGAAGAGCGTAATCCAGATAAATATGACTTTTCTGTAACTTCTATGCAAGAAGCTATGAGTATGATGGATTCAATCTTGGGAGGTATTAGTTTGCTATTGATTGCTATTGCGAGTATTTCTTTAATAGTTGGTGGTGTTGGTATTATGAATATTATGTATGTGTCTGTTTCAGAAAGAACATATGAAATAGGTTTAAGAAAAGCAGTTGGTGCTACCAGTAAAAATATTATGAACCAATTTTTAATTGAGTCAGCTTTAATAACTTTTGGAGGGGCCATTGTCGGTGTTGGTATAGGCGCCTTGCTTGCTTATCTAACAGCTATCATTGCTCAATCACAGGGCATAGCTTGGAGATTTAGCCTGCCACCAGAATCCATATTAATATCTGTAGGTGTAGCTGTAGCTATTGGTTTAGTCTTTGGATTGTATCCTGCTAAGCAGGCTGCTAAATTAGATCCAATAGAAGCTCTTAGACAAAATTAGTTGCTAGATACATAATTTGAATATATAATGTTGCTGTTATGCAATTAGAAATAGAAATGAAAGCTAAGATTAAAAACAAGAAGCGCTTACTAAATAAGTTTGCGCTTTTAGGAATACATAATAAAAATAAGAAGCATTTTGTAGATATATATTTCTCTCCAAAGAATGGCAAAAGATTTATTAGTTTTAAATCTCCACGTTTAAGAGTTAGAAAAGATTTAACTTCGGGCACAGCTAGTTTTGAGTACCATTTACCATCAGGTATATATGGTGGCAGAGAAAGTGAAGTTCAAATATCTGATGGAGATATGATGGATGTAATTTTAAAACATTTAGATTTTATTGAAGAGGTGAGAGTAGATAAAGTTAGAAGCTATTATGAGTACAGACATTTCAATATTTTTATTGATGAGGTGAAAGATCTGGGTAGTTTTATTGAAGTCGAGATTATGAATGCTGCAAATAGAAAAACAGCAACTAAACAGATTAAACAATTAATGGGAGATCTGGGTGTAAGAAGAGATATTATACAAGACTGGTATTGGCGGATGATGCTGAAGAAAAAGAAATTAATATAATTTAAAACCCCTGTTAAGTTTTAACAGGGGTTTTGCTTAAATAGGCGTTTAATTTGGCTGTGTTTTTTTCAGATAGTCTTTGAACGATAACACCACCGCATTGCTCATTACCTTCGATAAATGAGCCTACTTCTTCAAAAGCATTAAGGATACTGCGTGCATCCTCAGGAGTTGTTCCAAAGCTCTCAAAGTGTTCAATGTGAGCTGTTGAACCCTTAAGAAGAGAATTTAGTATGCGAGCACTAACTTTTTCTTGAAGTGTAGTTTCGCTCTCAAATTTCTTCAGCAGCTCTTGATAGGGAACAGCATGTTCTCCGGTTGGTGTGAAAAATATCATAATGTTAAAGGCAGCTCGTTTTACAGACATATTATCTCCTTGTTTCTAATGTGCTAGTTGTTTAGAGCATCTTATACTGTATTGCTAATTGTGTCAATTTTAAACCCCACTATTTCTAGCGGGGTTATTTGTTTACGCATTATGCGTTTCTGGTAATCCGGTAAGGATTGAGTTTGGAGCAATTGTTTTCAGCGTGATTGCAATCTCGTTCCATGCTTGAATTGTTTGATTACGCAAAACAGATTGTTCTGTATTGTCGTGAATAAACTCATTAGCCTTTACACCAGGGAAGCCTTCTTTCATTTTCCGGTTGTCAATCAAGGCCATAAGGATATTTGATTGTAAACCAGCTATCGGATTAGCTTTGGATGTAAGCGCGTACAACAAAGCTTGTAATTGCAAAATATCTTTAGATTTTGCATCAGCCTTCAACATAATAAAATCAGTTCGAACAGTCATTTATTCTCCTTTTTTGAAATGAACAATAATTTGGGTTGACTCAGTATACATTAATTATTGTTAAGTGTCAATGGTAAATGAAAGTCCCCAGCTACTTTCGTAGTGGGGACTTGAGTTTTCATCACATTATGTGATGACAGTGTGGACACTCATCATCTTTTTGGAACTGAGTGTTGTCCTCATTGGCAATGCCACAGTTCGGACAATGAACACCATAAGTGGTGGGATGTACATGGGTTCTGTTTGCAGCCATACGGAGATCGAGTTCAGTTATTGAATGGCCATTCAGACAGACATCGCCAACCTGAAATGATGAACCACCTTTTTTAGCAACACCGCAACCGGTGCGTGGACAATGAAGCATATAGCCTCCTTGGTTTGTGATTTTATTTATAGATGTTAATTTACGTTTAATACTTACTATGATAGCATACTTTTAGTATTTTGTCAAGAGGTAAAATATGGTAACAAAAAACCCCTTAACTGTGGTATAAAACCAGTTAAGGGGCAATGATTCCATGTTTCAATTTATGTCTCCTAGCTTAGCATTATTCTTAATGCTGCTTCTGGGTCTAGAAATAACATTAGCTCTGCAACAGCTGACTGTTGACGCTCTAATGTAACTCCTGGTTGCCTTTCATTAAATAGTTCAGTAAATGAAATAGTATTGTGTTGTGAAATATTTCCATTTATACTGAAACTTTGATACGGTGTAGCGGACTTACATAATGCAGACTGGAATGATTCCCAGCCAGATTGAGCAGTTGTATCCAAATCAGCAATCAATACAAAACCAGCAGATTTTAGTATAGCTGACTGAAATAAATTCCAGCCATCTATAGCTTGTCCATCAAGTTCATGTATCGGTAAAAGAAATGGATCAGAGCCTACCAATTGTAACATGATTACACCTCCATTTATTAAGGTTCATTACCTCCTAATATAATTATAGTACTTTTTTTATGTTTGTGCTACGATAATTAAAGATATGGATTTATTTGATAAAAACCTATTAAAAGCAAGACCTCTTGCAGATAGAATGCGCGCAACAGATTGGACGCAGTTTTTTGGTCAAAAAGATATTGTAGATAAAGATAAGATATTAAGACAGGCAATTGCTAAGGATCAATTACCATCTATGATCTTTTGGGGACCACCAGGAACCGGTAAAACAACCTTAGCTAGTATTATTGCCAACAAGACAAATTCAGAGTTTGTACAATTATCTGCTGTAACATCTGGCAAGAAAGATTTACAAGCTGTTATACAAAAAGCAGAAGATAATTTAAAGCACAGTCAGAAAAGAACTATTCTTTTTATTGATGAAATACATAGGTGGAATAAAGCACAACAAGATGCACTATTACCACATGTAGAAAAAGGAATTATTACTCTAATTGGTGCAACTACAGAAAACCCTTCCTTTGAAGTAATATCTGCATTGTTATCTAGATGTAGAGTCTTTGTACTAGAATCATTAAAGGTTGAGGATATTGTTAAGATATTGAAAAAAGCATTAAAGGATAAAGAAAACGGTTTAGGTTCTTATGATGTTATTATTCAACCAAAAGATTTAAAATACTTAGCTAGTCTAGCTGCTGGAGATGCCCGGGTTGCCTTAAATGCACTCGAATTTGCTGTTTTAACTAAGTCTAAGGTAAAAGGGAAGCATGAGATAAAAAAGAGCGATTTTGAGCAAGCTATACAGAATAGTAATCTCTATTACGATAAAGCGGGTGAGGAACATTATAATATTATATCTGCTCTGCATAAGAGTATGCGTGGTTCAGATGCTAATGCTGCTTTGTATTGGCTAGCTAGAATGTTAGAAGGTGGTGAAAATCCACTATATGTTGCTAGAAGATTAATTAGATTTGCTTCGGAAGATATAGGACTAGCTAATTCACAGGCACTTGTACAAGCAGTTACGGCTTATGAGGCTTGTCATAATATTGGTATGCCTGAATGTGAACTAGCTCTTGCTCAAGCAGTGGTATATATGGCAAAATGTAAGAAGAGTAATGAATTGTATAGAGCTTATGGTGAAGTTAAGAAAGATGTTAAAGAAACAATGCACTTACCAGTACCATTGCATATACGGAATGCGGAAACTAAATTAATGAAAGATTTAGGTTATGGTAAAGGTTATAAATATTCTCCAGAGCATGATTACAAAGAAGATCAAACATATATGCCTGAGAAGTTAAAGAATAAGAAGTATTTAGATTAATAATAATGACTAAAGTTTTTATAATTCATGGAACAGGTGGTAATCCAAATGGTAATTGGTTTCCTTGGCTTAAGAGTGAATTGGAAAAAATTGGTTGCGAAGTAATAGTGCCTAAATTTCCTACACCTGAAGGGCAGAGCCTAGATGCTTGGAATGGGGAGTTTAGAAAATACATTAATAAAATTGATAAAAATACAATTGTAGTTGGTCATAGTATGGGAGTAGGTTTTTTATTAAGCGTTTTAGAACAAATCAACGTAAAAGTTAAAGGGGCTTTTTTTGTATCCGGGTTTCTTGAACTTTTAGGTAATGATTTTTTTGATAATTTAAATAAAACATTTGTGCAGAAAGAGTTTAATTGGGATAAAATACAAGGTGCCTGTGATAAATTTTATTTATATCATGGTAGTAACGATCCCTATGTACCAGTTAAGTACGCTCAAGATGTTGCTAATAAGCTAGGGGTAAAGTTAAATATTATAGATAATGGAGGACACCTTAACACTGAGTCTGGTTACACTGAATTTCCTACACTTTTAAATGATATTAAGAAAACAATATGAAACCAATAAAGAAAGATGCAACAATGAAAGATTATCAGGAATATGTGAAAGAAATGGAAGTTGAAAGAGGATTTTCTGAACAAAATGTTTTAGACAAATGTTTAATTTTAGGTGAAGAAGTGGGTGAGCTATTCAAAGCAGTTCGTAAAGATGAAAAAATTAAAGTTGATCACAATTCTAAATTTGGTTCTGTTGATGAAGAAATAGCAGATATAATTATAATGCTTTGTGCTGTTGCTAATAGATATGGAATAGATATGGAAGAAGCATTTAGAAATAAAGAAGAAATTAATGGCAAAAGAGAATGGAAATAGAACAGGAAATAATTAAAATAAAAGAACGTAATGCTAGAGTAGAGGCAGATAAAGCTTGGGAAACAAGCTATTTTAGAAAGATAATTATAGCAATATTAACATATATTGTTATAGTAATATTTTTTTACTTTGCAGGATTGTCTAAACCATTTTTAAACGCAATAGTGCCTACAACTGGTTTTGTGTTATCTACTTTGTCAGTACCGATATTTAAGAAATTTTGGATTAAGAAAATATATAAGAAATAGTATGGATAGACACAAGGTTACAATAGGTGCGTTTGCAATTATTACCAATAGTCAAAAAGAGGTTTTGCTTTGTTATAGAAATGATTTAAAAAAGTGGAATTTACCAGGCGGAAGAATGGAAAACGGTGAATCACCTTGGGAGGCTGTGGTAAGAGAAGTAAAAGAGGAAGTTGGTTTAGAAGTAAAGGTTGTGAGATTGGTTAATATATTCTCTAAGGCAGACATGAAGGATATAAGTTTTCAATTTGAGTGTGAGGTTGTGGGTGGAGACTTAACTATTTCAGATGAATCAGCAGATAATAAATATTTTTCACTAGATCAGATTCCTAAAAATATAGTATTGAATCACGGTATTGGCGTTAAACAATATTACGATGGTGTAAATGAAGTTATACTTAAGTCTCAATTACAACGTTTATTTATAAATTTAAATGGAGAAGAGATAAAATATTAGAATTATGAAAATTGCAATTTGTAGTAGCATGTCATTTGCTAAAGAAATGATAAAAGCTAAAGAAGAGATGATTGAATTAGGCCATGAAGTAATTATTCAGGATGATGTAGAATTACACGCATCAGGAGAGATTGGAGACGAAGATAAGTGGAGAAAGATGGAAATAGATCCATTCAAAGTATATTTTGAAGAAATTAAAAATGCGGATGCTATTTTAGTTATAAATTTAGATAAGCATGGTGTAGAAAATTATGTAGGCGGTAATACTTTAATTGAAATGGCTTTTGCATATGTTTTAGATAAGAAAATATTTATGATGAATCCAGTTCCTAAATTAGGTTATTCAGACGAAATAGAAGCTATGAGGCCAGTTATATTAAATGGAGATTTAAATAAAATAATATGAGTGAACATATAAAAAAAGGATTTAGTTTTGGATTAGCATCCGGTGTAATAACAACCTTGGGCTTAATTGTTGGTCTAGAAGCGGGTACTGGATCAAGATTGGTTGTTATTGGAGGCATACTTGTTATTGCTATAGCAGATGCTATGTCTGATGCACTAGGAATACATTTATCTGAAGAATCAAGTGGTTTGCAGTCACATAAGAATGTGTGGAGAGTAACAATTGCAACATTTTTATCTAAATTCTTTTTTGCTTTAACTTTTGTAATTCCAATTATATTATTTGAATTACAAACAGCTATAATTGTAAGTGTTATTTATGGACTAGCTTTAATTGGTGCTTTTAGCTTTTATATGGGTAAGCAGCAGGATAATAAGCCATGGCATACAACATTTGAACATTTATTTATTGCTATTGTTGTAATTGTTATTACTCACTACGTTGGTCATTGGGTTGCCTTACTTGGTTAATATATTGTTAAAAAGAAAAACCGCTGATGTTAATCAACGGTTTTTTTAAATCTTTACTTTCTCCCCTCAATATCCAAGATGAGTTTCTTGATATATTTCAGAGGAGTGCCAGCGCTCAACCGCTTTTCAAAAGCAGATTCCATTTCACCTAGCTTTATTAAGATCGGCTTGGTGGCTTGTTTGGGTATGCGTGATTCTAATAAAATATCACACAGCAAGCTGAGCTCCTTTTCAAATTCTGGCAAATGAAGCACAGATTTTGTTGCTCTTTCAATCTTTAGTAAAATCACCTCATGTATACTGGGTCTTGTGTCTGGCATTTTATCCTCCTATTTTGACTATTAAGTCTTTTAGGTGTTTTTTAATATCTTCATTGCTACAATTCTCAGTAAGCTTTTCTAATAAAGATAGCACCTTTGTTTTTTCACTGCTTGTCATTTTTTCTCTTTTGAGAATATTACTCAAGGCTTCGACTTGAACAATAGATAAGCCGTGCGTGATCTGTGTATCAATAAGGTCAACTATGGCCTCACAAAACATTTTAGGCATATTAACCTCCTTAAGTTTTTAATGTCCAGCACTCAATTTAACCATGTAGAAGTTTTGTTGTCAATAAATAGGTAAAAGTGGTATAATAATCGTACTAAATCTTTATGAAAAGCCTATGAATTTAGAAAAATGGGAACAGATTAAGGCAATGGCTAAAGATAAGTTTGATATCACCCGTGAACACGAAGAAGAAGGAGTGGATGGTATTGGTAAAGTAGAGATTCTTGAGTTCAATGGACCTTTGGGTCGTATGAAATTAGAATTTATTACTAAACCTAGAATTTTAGATAAAAAGACGTCTTATAGTAATAGGATTGGTTCAGATGTTAAGGTGGATTATGTTTACTCAGAAGATGAGGAAACCTGTCAGCTTGTGGCATATAAATGGGATGAAGGTGCTGAAGCATGGGAAAGTATAGATGCTAGTGCCTTTACTTAAATATTAATAATAAAACTATGTATTACACTATTGGAATTATAGTATTTATTCTTCTGATTAGTATTCGTCAGATTAATCAATACGAAAGAGGAGTTAAATTTACACTTGGTAAATATACTGGAACAATGCAGCCAGGTTGGAGAATTGTTTTACCAATTATTCAATCTATGAAAAAGGTTGATGTTCGTGTTAAGGCTGTAGATGTGCCTGATCAAGAAACGATTACTAAAGATAATATTTCAGCGTCTATTAACGCTGTTATTTATTATAAGGTGTCAGATGCTGCTAAAGCTGTTATTGAAGTAGAGAACTTCTATTATGCTATTACTCAGCTTGCACAAACAACAATGAGAAATACAGTTGGTGAGGTAGATTTAGATGAACTTTTATCTAATAGAGATGAGATATCTAATAGAATTAAAACCGTAGTTGATGCAGCTACTGATCCATGGGGTATTAAAGTAGATAATGTAGATTTAAAAGATATTTCTTTGCCAGAAGATATGAAGAGAACTATTGCTAAACAAGCAGAAGCGGAAAGAGAAAAAAGAGCGGTTATCATTAAAGCTGAAGGTGAAAAGATAGCTGCAGATAATATGTCACAAGCTGCAGATGTGCTTGCTAAATCTCCAGGGGCATTACATTTAAGGACATTACAGTCTATTAATGATTTGTCATCAGATCAATCTAATACAGTTATATTTGCTTTACCATTGGAAGTTCTAAGAGCTTTAGAAGGTTTAACTAAGAAATAATAATTATGAGACATACAAAGTTTACGTTCTTCATTATTTTAGTAGTACTCACAGCAGTATTAGTTTTTATTATTATCGGTGAAGATGATTCATATAATGATCCTGCTAATATGTCTGTAAGCCTACCAGAGGATAAAGTTGTTTTATCTAGTGAAGAAATGGTTGCAGCTTACCAAAATGAGTTGAGCGATATTTTGTATGAGTATCAGCAAGAAATATTACAACAGTCATTGACTAGAGAAGATGCTGTTAAAGAAATGAGAGAAAAGGTTTTAAGTATTGCGCAAATTCCAAAGGACATGCAGGATTTACATTTAAAATTAGTTCTAGCATTTAGTAGAGATTTAAATGGTTATTTAGATGAAGCTGTGTCAGTTTATAAGGAATTACAAAGTGAGTACACTTGGTTATTTAGTAGATTTAACTTTTTATTAGAATAGAGAATGGTATTACTTAGTCGTATATCTACATATCTTGTACCTTTAATATATTTTATAACTGCTTTAAGTTGGTTAATTCATCCTAATTGGGTGTATTACGGTAGTGTCTTAGTTATATTATTTTTAGCTCTTAGTATTTATTCTATTACTAAACAATCTGAAAATATTAAGATGTTTTTGTCTGAGATGATTTATCCATTATTTGTTCAAGTTATTAGTTTAAGTTTTATTGTTTTTTTACCTAAAGGTTGGCTATATGTATTGATGATAATATTCTTTTCTTTCATGCTTTATTTAATATTAAACGAAGCATTTAATAGACATCATCCGTTCTTAGGCAAGACATTCGAGTTTACTACAAAATTACAAATGGTATTAATTGTTTCTTTAGTGTTTTTTATGGCAGTTATTGGCTATAACTTAGTATTGTATTTAGGTTGGCAGTTGTGGGTTGTATCTCTAGTTATGATTTTCTTAATAGCTTTACTTTTATTAAGACTGCAAGGAATAAGTAATAAATTAGATTATTTATTTGTGGATACGGCTATTACTATATTAACAATGGAAATATTCTTTATCCTACATTATCTACCAATAGATATATACTTTAAAGGATTAATAGTTGCTGCTAATATATTTATACTATTTAACTATATTATTAATAAACAATTTTATAATATTAAAAAACAATATGACTTTAAAGAGAAAGCCTAAGAAAAAAGCTGCTCAAAAGACAGCAGAGGAAAATTCTAGAGCAGAAACAATTAAAGAAATTTATTTACAAGACGATGAGATTCGTTTACCACAACAAGCTTTGAATTGGACAGCTGTTGTTATTGTTTCTCTGTTATTTGGACTGGTTGCAGGATTTTTTGGATCTTGGTGGCAAATTAGAATGAGACCAGGTTGGCTTTATACAGATACTAAAACAGGACCAGAGATTAGCGAGATATTAGATTTGGCAGCTAAGCAGAACGATAATATTAAGAATAGTTTTGACAATATTACTACTCAGAATTTAAGCAATCAGGTGGTTCTGATATATGCAAACAATTATAGTGCTAAAGCAGATGAGTGGGATTTGTTATATACTGACGATAATCTAAAAGGTAATGGTTTAATAATTACTTCAGATGGTTGGATTGTAACAAGTAAGGCAGTTATTGATGATGTTAATGATGATTTCTTAATTATCACAAATGATAGACAAGGTTATGAACCAATAGATTTTGTAGTAGATAGCTATAATGATTTAGTTTTTGTGAAAATAGATAAGGGAGATTTAAGTCCAATTACTATTAAGTCTGCAGATAATACTAAGTTTAGTGATGATTTATTAGTTTTAAGAAATACCTTAAAATTTAATCAACCTTTGCAATTACATACAAAGTTAATTGCTAAAGATTATGCTGTAGTTGAAGATGGAACTGACTTTTTACATAGCACAGATTATAATGACACATATTTAGTTATAAAAGATGTGCTATTAGATAGTTTTGTCGGTGCACCACTTGCTAATAGTAATGGTGATGTTATTGGTATGGTTATTGGTGAAGATAAGGCTATTAATGGCTTTAATTTACAAGTAACAGTTAGAAATTTCTTAAGTAGTGAAGCAATGGTTAATCATAATAGTTTAGGAATACACTATATAGATTTAGCAGAAGTGGTAGGACTGACTGCAGATTTACATCAAGGATATAACAAGGGAGCACTTGTTTATGGTAATGAAGATTTAGATAAAGCAGCGGTTATGGAGGATAGCACAGCAGCTGGAGCAAAGCTTGTTAGCGGAGATATTATTTTAAAGGTTAATGATCAGGCCATAGAATCTGGTACAAGTTTAAATAAAGTATTACAAGAATATCCACTTGGTAGTACAGTCACATTGTCTGTATTAAGAGCTGGTGGTGAAACAGAAGATATAATATTAACATTGGATATTAATCCATAAGATGGTTAGAAAAGCAAAAAAAGAAGATAAAAAAAATAAACTAGATCTAAATTTAGAGCATTTTAGTATTGGTGATGAAGAGATAGCCGCTGAGCTATCTGCCAGTGCCAAGAAAAAGGTACTTGCTAGTTATGAACTTGATCGTCTGATTGAACAATCTGATGATGCTTTTTTTGTTAACCATCGTAAGAAACTAATCTTTACTCATTCTCCGCATTTATTAAATTTACAGGATAAGAAATTAAAAAAGAAGGAACAGGAAGAAGTAGTACCGCTAGAGGTTAAAAGTAAAAAACCTATACTTGATTCAATGAAGCCTGTTAATCTTCTTGTTAAAATGCAAAGATTGGCAGCTTGGCAAAGACCAAAGTTTTCATTTGAATTTCCAAATATATATAGATTATCTGTTATACAGATTATATATAGTGTATATAGATTATTCATACTACTACTTGTAGCTATTAAATATTCGTTTAAGCAAAGTGGTAAAGCTGTTGTTAAATCTGCTCAGGGAATAGGTAGGGGAGTTAAACATAGTAGGAATGCTTTTACAGATTCAATGATACTTAAATATAGTCGTAGCTTACTTGTGTTTATAATAGTAGCCGTAATGTTAATGCTACCTTACTTTGGTTTTGGTTTATACAGTAATGCGAAAACTGTTCAAGGTAGGGTAATGGGAGTTAGTCAGGAAGCAGCTCGTACTTGGCAAATGGGACTAGACAATATGATGCAGGGTAATTGGACAGAAGCTGAAACTAATTTTAATGAAGCTTCAATAAACTTTGCTAATGCTCAAAGCATGCTTAGATCATATACTGAAGCATTAGATAAAGTTCCAGATTGGTTATCACTAGATAGTACTGAGGTTGGAACTGGTTTAAACCTTGTTGAAATTGGAGCAGTTATGTCAGAGGTAAGTTTGAAATTGAATACAATAGCAGCTTTAAGTAATAAAGAAGGAATGTCACTATCTGATAAACTAATAGTGTTATCTGTTAATTTAAATGAGATATATGATTTATACTCAACAGTGGCAGTTAAAGTTAACAAGATTAACTTAAAGGTTATACCCGAAGAATATAGATCAATTTTTGCTATTTGGCAGTCTCAAAGTAATGAACTATATAGTTATTTAGGTGAGGTTACAGATAATATTAATTGGATCCTATCCTTAACCGGAACTTTAGAACCAAAAAGGTATTTACTTGTATTTCAAAATAGTAATGAGTTAAGAGCAACGGGTGGTTTTATGGGTAGTTTTGCACTTCTAGATATGGCAAAAGGTGAGATTCAAGATTTAAGTATACCTGGCGGCGGATTATATGATTTAGAATCTCAAGTAAGAGAAATGGTAGTAGCACCATACCCACATCAATTACTGGGTGCACGTTGGCAGATATGGGATGCAAACTGGTGGTCAGATTGGCCAACTACAGCGCGTAAGATAGCTTGGTTTTATGAGAGCGCCAATGGTCCAAGTGTTGATGGTGTGATAGCTATTAATAGTCAATTAATAATTGATCTGGTTGGATATTTTGAACCAATTGTAATGCCTGAATATGATAAAGAATTAACAAGCTCTAATGTGGTAACAGCCCTGCAACATGCTGTTGAATTTGAATATGATAAAACAGAGAATAAGCCAAAACAAATCTTAGCTGACCTTGCCCCAATTTTAATAGACGATATTTATAGTTTGCCACCGATTGAATTATTTGGTGTAGCTTCAATGCTTTATGATCATTTGGATAGGAGCGATATCCAGATTTATCTTTTTGATGAAGAGATGCAGTCTACTGTAGAAAATAAATCATGGTCTGGTAAAGTACCAGATATAACAGGGGATTATCTTCAGGTTGTAGTACATAATATTGGCGGAGGTAAATCAGACGAAGCTATTAAACAAACAGTAGATTATGATTTAGTTGTTGGACCAGATAATTACTTGATCGGTAAAGCTACAATCAAACGTGAACATCAAGGTGATATTAATGATGTATTTACTGGTCATAGAAATGTATCATTTATCCGCGTACTTGTTCCAAAGGGAAGTGAGCTTATTGCTGTAGAAGGAGCAATTGAACCAGACGAGAAATTATTTAAAGAAGTTCCAGATTACTTAGAAGCAGATAAGGATTTAATACAACTTGATGGAATAAATTATTATAATAAATTTAATAAATATTATTCTGCAACCCAATTTAATAAACAAGTATTTGGTCAGTGGTTAATGGTAGATCCTGGTGAAGCAAAGGAGATTACTTTTATTTATAGATTACCATTTAAAATAGACAAGGATGAACAAAAATCTAAAATAGCATCATGGCTTCTACCAGAACAATATAAATTAAACTATACATTCTATTATGATAAACAATCTGGAATGGATAACCAGACATTTAAGTTTAATTTTGTTATACCTAAAGCACTAGATAGTAAGTGGTTTTCAGATAGTTTAAATTCTATGTATAAAATAGGGAAGACACTATCTACAGAAGCTATAATTAATGAAGATTACCAACTAGGGTTTATTTTAAGGTAGTGGATATTATAGAAAAACCATTAAAATAGCTAATCTTAGCTATTTTTTTATTAATAAGGGGATAAATGACTTGACAAATATATAAATATGGTGTATAGTACTATATTAAACGATATTTACATCTAAATAACATATCCTTGGAGAGAGGGATAATATACAAAACATAAACAGATTTATTTATGAAAAGCAACTGTCAGAACCTCTCTCCAGTTGCTTTTCTTTTGCCAAAATTAGTTGTTTTAAGAGGGGAGAGTTAATCTAGGTACTATCTCGCATAATTATCTAGATCGTGGAGATATGTTTAAGTAAATTCTGGTCTGACTAGAAATTACCTATTACTATCTTCTTTGTCTAAGAGGCTTCGGCCATAACTTAGACCTAACTCTCTTGCCTTAAGATAGTTAATAATAACTATTAGAACCTTAAACTGAATTGGAGAGAAATCATGAATATGAACAAGGCAGCTTGGAGTTGCATAATGATCGTTATTGGTCTCGTGGTAATTGACGGAAGTTTTGGTCAGTACGTAACTGAACTGTTCGGTCAATCGATTGGCCAATTGATTCGTCTTGCTCTCGTTGGAATTATGGGAATATCTTGCTGGTTTCTGTTCAGAAACTATTCAAAATTTCTCAAAGACCAACCAAAACCCTTCCCGAAGAATTAACTTCGGGAACCTCCCAAGTCTAGTACTTAGGTAATAGATTTAGGAAGTAATTTGTACATTGAACGTAAATAGAAAGGATTTGTTATGAAAACAAATTTGCAAGTAGCACTTGTTGGCTGCATAGCAGTAATTATCGGCTGTGTTATTGCCACAGTTAATGGTATCAAGTATTTGGAGGATAGTTCCTGGAAAATGCCATCAGGTGATGCAGGTGTTGTCACGATAGCAATGTTGTTGGGATTGATCATGATCTTCTATGGAATATTTAAACAGCTTCGTGAGGAGAATAAAACTCACGACATTAACTAGTTCCTGTTCTTCCCAGAAACAGATAATCGTATTCTGGGACTCCCCAAGTCTAGTACTTAGGTAATAGATTTAGGAAGTAATTTGTACATTGAATTTAAATATAAGAGGTAAGAGATGAAACGTTTAATGATTTTTTTGATGATTTTGGCAATTGGTGCTCTGTATGTCGGTTATGACCATTTAATGGGTCAGTTAACGAAAGAAATGCTTTTCATTGATGTTTTAGCAAGCTTGATTGCTGCGACAGTAATATCTCTTACCGCAAAGGTAGAAAAGTAATCTATCCCTAGCTGGTTATCATAACAGCTAGGGGAACATCTTAAATATATTAAATGTTTAGTATATTTAAAATGTTTTTTGAAAATAGATGTAGACTTTGTAAATTTGGAGATTGGAGTCGGATATAATTTAAAACATATAAATATTCATATCCATCGCTCTAGTCTCCAGTTTTACAAAGTTTAACTTAATTCTAATTGTAGTAGGGTTATAATAATAATGAATTCGGTATAGTCCTCGTGGCGAAAATTGAGTTTGTGCATAGCCCTATTACAATTAGAATTAATATATGGCAGTGCAGTCTGAAAGAATGCCAGGGGCAGCCTGAATAAGGTTAGACTGTAGACGGAGGTTCGATTCCTTCCATTGCCGCAACAGCAAATAAAGGAGAGAATAATTTCTCTCCTTTATCTACCTTGACAGTAATTTGAAATATTATAAAATTACAGTGGTAATAAAGTATTTGTTGCCAAAAAGCTGTGCCCTTATTGAAGGCTGAATTATAGTTTTTTTACCCACATAACTGTGCGGTAACTCTCTCCTAAAAGAAGACTATAACTCATGCAATCCTCTCAGTGGGGCACAGCTTTTTGTTTTATTTAAGTATCTAGACAAATACCTTAAAATAGCGTATAATTCTATCGTTTTATGTTTAATAAAATTTGGAACAAATTAATAACAACAGTTACCGGTGGGGCAGTTTTGATTGCCTTTTTTTCTATTCTTGCAAAATTGGTTGGTTTATTAAGAGATAGAATATTAGCAAGTACATTTGGTGCTGGTAGAACTTTGGATATATATTATGCTAGTTTTCGTTTGCCAGACTTTATTTTTAACACTTTGGTGCTTGGTGCATTAGCTGCCGCTTTTATTCCAGTCTTTATTAGACTATGGGATATAGATAAGAATAAGGCTTATGAACTAGTCAATATTGTTATAACTAAACTAGTTATTATTTTAAGTTTATTAGCTGTCATTGCAATAATTTTTGCACCATCAATTGTTGGTGTGCTTGCACCTGGTTTTGATCTTGCTAGTCAACAACAAACAGTTACCTTAACTAGAATAATGCTGATTAGTATTATTTTCTTTGGTATTAGTAATGTGTTTTCTGGAACATTAAATGCTTGGAGAGATTTTGTACCATATGCGATTGCTCCAATATTCTATAATGTTGGAATTATAGTTGGTGTTTTATTGCTATACCCAAGCTTTGGTTTAAAAGGATTAGCTAGTGGTGTTGTTTTGGGATCTATATTACATCTTTTAACTCAATATCCATCAGTACGTAAGCATGGTTGGAAGTACGGGTTTACAGTTAAAAATACAGTTGAGACAACTAGAATGTTTTGGTTGATGCTTCCTAGGACAATTGGTCTAGCTGCTAACCAAATAAACCAAGTGGTTATTACTTCTATTGCTTCAACTTTAACAATTGGTAGTATTGCTGTATTTAATTTAGCTTCTAATTTACAAAGTTTTCCAATTTCAATATTTGGTCTATCCTTTGCTATTGCAGCCTTTCCAGTTATGTCCAGAGCTTGTACAAGTGAAAACAAACAAGACTTTAGAGGTAGTTTTTCTATAACCTTCAGAAGAATACTTTTTTTCATAATTCCAATTTCTGTTTTAATCTTAGTGCTGCGTGCTCAGATTGTTCGTGTGGTATTAGGAGCTGGTGTTTTTGATTGGGAAGATACATATTTTACAGCTCAGATACTAGGTGTCTTTTCTATCTCTTTATTTGCTCAAGGAACAATACCGTTACTAGCTAGAGCTTTCTATGCCTTTGAAAACACTGTAATACCAGTTGCAATTGGTATTGTGAGTGTAATTATTAATATTGTTTTGTCTATATATTTATCTCCTTCAATGGGGATTATTGGTTTAGGTGTAGCTTTTACAGTAGCTAATATTGTAAATATGTTAGCTCTACTTATTGTGTTAAGAGAAAGAGTTGGAGATCTGGATGATAAAACAATAATTAAATCTGTATTTAAGATAAGTATTAATTCTATCCTAGCTGGTCTTACAACCTATGGACTATTAAACTTAATAGCGCCAGCTGTAAATATGCAAAGCTTTTTAGGTATATTTATTCAAGCATTACTAGCAGGAATTGGTGGTATGATTGTTTACTTCCTACTTTCTGCTTTTACAAATATGTCAGAGATGAAAGTTATTACAGATTTTGTTAGGTCATATATTAAACCTTTATTAAAGAGAAATGGATCAGTCTAAGATAAGAAATTTTGGTATTATTGCCCACATTGATCACGGTAAGTCTACATTGGCTGATCGTTTTTTAGAAATAACTGAAACTGTAGCAAAAAGAGATATGCAGGCTCAGCTACTGGATACTATGGATATTGAAAGAGAACGTGGTATTACTATTAAACTTCAACCCGCTACTATGATGTATAAGGGGTATCAGTTGAATTTAATAGACACTCCTGGTCATGTAGATTTTAATTATGAGGTGTCTAGATCATTAAAGGCTGTTGAAGGTGTTGTTTTAGTAGTAGATGCTACCCAAGGAATTCAAGCTCAAACCTTAGCTAATCTATACCTTGCATTAGAACAAGATTTGGTTGTAATTCCAGTTATTAATAAAATAGATTTACCAGCAGCAGATTTGGAAATGGTTAGTAATGAAATAATAAATCTTCTTGGTTGTAAAGCGGAGGAAATTATTGCAGTTTCTGCTAAAACAGGAAAGAACGTTGAAAGTATATTAGATGAGATTATAAAGTTAATACCAGCTCCTGAGAATAAAGATGATAAACCAGTGCAAGGATTAATATTTGATTCTCTTTTTGATGATTACAGAGGAGTTATTGTTTTTGTAAGAATGTTTGCTGGTAAAATAAAAAAAGGAGATAAAATAACTTTCTTAGGAACAGGGGCTGCTACAGAAGTATTAGAGGTGGGATTTTTTAAACCAAACCTTGTTAAACAAGATAATTTAGGATCTGGAGATATTGGTTATGTAGTAACTGGTCTTAAAGAAATATCTCAAGCAAGAGTAGGTGATACAATAACTTTATCTGCAGATAAAGCAGAACCACTTGCCGGGTATAAAGAAATACAGTCTATGGTGTTTGCAGGTTTCTTTTGTAAAGAAGGAGATGATTATCCTAAACTTAGAGCTGCTCTGGAAAAGCTTAAATTAAATGATGCAGCTTTGTCTTATGAGCCAGAAAATTCTCCTGCACTTGGCTTTGGTTTTAGATGTGGCTTTTTAGGCCTTTTACATTTAGAAGTTATTCAAGAAAGATTGTCTCGCGAATTTGATCTAGATTTAATTATTACAGTACCAGCGGTTGCTTACAAAGTAACATTTTCAGATGGCACGGTTGAAACTTTAAACAATCCGCAGGACTTTACAGATTTAACAAAGATTGCAGAAGTAAAGGAGCCAATATTAAAAGCAGATATTGTTTGTCCTCAAGAATATATGGGCAATATTATGCAACTTGTTCAAGATGCTAAAGGCGAATATGTAAATACAGAGTATTTAGATGAAAAAAGAGTAGTGCTGCATTATAAAATGCCACTAGCTTCTATGCTTTCAGATTTCTATTCAAGTTTAAAGAGTGTTAGTTCTGGTTATGCGTCTTTAAACTATAATTTAGTTGGCTATGAACCAGTTAGAGTTGTTAAATTAGATATCCTTATTGCTGAAGATAAAGTTGAAGCTATGAGTTCTATGGTTTATGAAGAGGATGCGTATAGAGTAGCAAGAGCAATTGTTAAAAGATTAAAAGAAGTAATACCAAAACAACAGTTTCAATTAAAGATTCAAGCTGCTATTGGTAGTAAAGTCATTGCTTCTGAGAGATTGTCTGCTCTAAGAAAAGATGTGACTGCTAAATTGTATGGAGGAGATGTAACTAGAAAGAGAAAGCTACTCGAAAAACAGAAAAAAGGTAAGAAAAAAATGGCTAAGTTTGGTAAGGTAGATATACCTAATGAAGCCTTTTTAGCCATTCTTAAAAAAGACTAGTTTAGTAGTAGAGAAAGCCTAGTGTCCAGATAACCATAGATAGTATGATTATACTAGCCGCTACTGCCCAAAAGATTTTTTGTGTTCTTCTTTTCATAGTTTATTAATATTTTGCTATAATTAGTATATGAGTCAAGGTGGTATTAAAAGTTTCTATTATTCCAAGTATTTCTTACTAATTATATTTGTAATTATTATATTTTTTTTATTCTCAGCTGTTAAAGATTATTATTCACAGGAAGATCTTAGAGAAGATATTAGTACCTTAGATTCACAGATTAATGACTTACAAGCGCAGCAAACAGATTTGATTGCTACTCTAGCTCAAGTACAAAGTGAAGACTTTGTGGAAACAGAGGCTAGAACAAGACTTAATCTTCGTAAACCGGGTGAAAAGGTAATTATTGTATCTAGTGATGAGGATGTACAAAGATTAAATGACCAAGCTGGAGATAAGGGCATTAAAGATTTACTAGAAGAGCCAGATACTAATTCTAGTAAATGGTGGTCATATTTTTTTCCAGATTTTTAATTGGAGCCAATGGGGGGAATCGAACCCACGACCTTTCCCTTACGAAGGGACTGCTCTACCAACTGAGCTACATTGGCTGGAGCGGGTAACGGGAATCGAACCCGTACTTCATCCTTGGGAAGGATACGTTCTACCACTAAACCATACCCGCAGAAAGCTTTTAGAATTATATTATATATACTATTAAATGAAAAGCATAAAGAAAACATATAGCCTAATAATAATGACTATTTTTTTTATTGCTCCATTTTTTTCATTAATTGGAGCAGAGGAGTATAGTCATTATTTTTATGCAGAGGATATTGCAGATGGTGCATATTTGGGCAGTTTAGATGATCAATTTCATGTTTCTTTTCCAGCAGATACATATAATAAAGGATTGTCTGTATATATTAACGAATCAAGTGTAGACAATATGCCAGTTGCTAATATTGGTAATGTTTATTCATACTATATATTATCTTCACAAAAACCTGCTAAAGAATTTGAATTAGCTATTAGATTTACATCTGATTCAATTCAAGCAAAACATATTTGGCTTTATGATTACAAAGCAAATGTTTGGGAAAAGCTTTTAACCAGAGTTGATCAACCAGGTAGATTAGCTATTGCTACAACAGATAAGCACTATGGTAAAGTAATATTATCTGAAGATGAGCCTGTTAGTATTGAAGCAGGGGAGGAAGTATTAAGTTTTGACAATATGTTTAGTATTAATATGGAAGCAGATGGTGTTATAGATATTGAAAGCTATAACATGAATATGTATTCAGAAGAGTTACCTAGAGTTTCTTCTATTTACCAGTATGATATGCACCTTGCTCATATTTTAGAAGATCCTATTCGATTAGTCTTTAATTATGAGGTTAAAGATTGGAAAATGCCTACGGTATATTATTGGGATAAATCTGAAGTTAAGTGGCAGGAATTAATAACTACGGCAGATTTAGATAAGAATGAGATTTATGCAAGTACTGTATTACCATATTCTCGAGTAGCTTTGTTTATGAAGCCAGATGTATGGGCTGGAGAAGCTAGTTGGTATAAGTATAAAGACTGCGATTGTGCGGCTTCTAGAGACTATCCTAAGGGTGCAGAGCTTAAAATTACACACTTAAGCAGTGGTAAAACAGAAGTTATTAAGGTTAATGACTATGGACCTGAGCTATGGACTCATCGTATAATAGATTTAGACGCAACTGTGTTTAAAAAATTAATTAGTTTAGGTGCTGGCGTTACTGATGTCAGAGTAGAGTTAGTTAAATGATTACAATAAAAAAAATTACAAAACAATATGGTAATTACACAGCACTAGATGATGTTTCTTTGCATATAGCATCTGGTGAATTTGTGTCACTTGTTGGTCAATCTGGTACTGGTAAGACAACTCTTGTTAAATTAATAATTGCTGAAGAAAGACCAAATAAGGGGGATATAATAATTGGTGGTTGGGATATAACCGCTATTAAGTCATATGAAGTGCCATATTTAAGAAGACAGATTGGGGTTATTTTTCAGGACTTTAAATTATTACCTAAAAAGACAGTTTATGAGAATGTTGCTTTTGCACTAGAGTCGTGTGGTTCAGCTTCTGCTTCAATTGTAAAAACAGTACCGCAGGTCCTAAAGATTGTAGGGCTTGAGAATAAAATGGATCATTACCCATGGCAATTATCTGGTGGTGAAAAACAAAGAGTAGCAATAGCTAGAGCATTGGTACATAAACCAAAGTTATTAATAGCAGATGAGCCTACTGGTAATTTGGACTCTATTAATACTAAAGAAATTATAGATTTATTAATAAAGATTAATGAGATAGGTACAACCGTATTATTAGTAACTCACAATAGAGATGTGGTTAATAGTTTAAGAAGAAGGGTTATAACTATTGAAGATGGTAAAATTATTTCCGACCAAGCTAAAGGTCGTTATGTATTATAATTATGTTTTTTTTAGATTTATTTAGATCATTCAAGTTTGCATTACAATCGCTATGGCGAAATTTTTGGCTTACTATTGTAACCATAATAATAGTAACCCTTGCTATGGCTTCTGTTAGCTTTCTTTTAGTATTTAATTTAGTTGCTAATAATGTAGTAGATACTGTTAAAGATAAGTCAGAGATATATATAGATTTAACAGAAGATGCTAAACAAGCTCAGGTAGAGTTTTTAGTAACCGAACTTAATAAACTGGAAGATATACGAGAGGTAATATATATAACCCCATCAGAAACACTTGAAAGATTTAAAGAAGAACATGCTAATGATGAAGTAATAATGGCTTCCCTTGAAAGTTTGTCTGCAAATCCTTTTACCGGTAGTTTAAAAATATCTGTTAAAGACATTTCTAAATTTGATGCCCTGCTGACTGAGCTTTCCAGAGATGAGTACGGTCAAATATTAGAAATAAATAATTCAGAGTTTTTTGAAGCAAAAGATTTATTAAATGTAATTTCAGATTATTCAAAGAAAGTAGAGAAACTTGGTTTTGGAATTAGTATGTTTTTCATAATAATAAGTATTATAGTTGTATTTAATACTATTCAAATGGGTATATATTCACATCGTGAAGAAATAGGTATTATGAAACTCGTTGGTGCTTCAAATTGGTTTGTTAGATCCCCATTTATTATTGAAAGTATTCTATATAGTATATTCTCAGTTATTCTAATGATCCTAATCTTTTATCCGATTGCTATCTATGTTCAACCGCATGTAGATAATTTCTTAGGTGAATATACAACAGATTTAATAGCATCAGTTTCTAGTAACTTTTTGTGGGTATTTGGATTAGAAATCGGTATTGCAATCTTAATCACAGTTTTATCCAGCCTATTTGCAACTAGAAGATATTTAGACGAATAAATTTAATAATACAAAAACACCTAATTAGTAATTAGGTGTTTTTTATATAATATATTATTTTACATCAACAAAAGTTGTTGTCTGTAGACGACCGTCGTATTTCTTTATTTTACGTTGTCTGAAACTAATTACACCAGTAGATGTTGCCATCAAAGTGTCGTCTTTAGTCATTTTAACGTTTTCACCAGCTCTGAATTTACTACCTCTTTGTCTTACAATGATATTTCCTGACTTTGCTTGTTGTCCAGCATAAAGCTTTACACCTAAGCGCTGTGCATTTGAGTCTTTCAGATTGGACGCTGATCCGCCTGCTTTCTTATGTGCCATAGATGTTTAATTAATAATCTAATAATGCCACAATATGATAATATATAATCTAAAATTAGTCAATAGTAGTATTATTAGCTAGATTTCTATCCCTAATGAAATAATGGTATAATATATCCAATATGAAGAATATTTTAAAGAAAATAGAGAAAGAATTAGATGTAATTAGACCTTTTCTAGAAGGTCATGGTGGGGGAGTAGAAATTGATCATTTAGATGATCAAGGAGTACTTTATGTTAAGTTTAAAGGAGCGTGTGTTGCTTGTCCTTTATCTACCTTAACTTACCAAAATTTAATTGCCGACAGATTGTCTGTTTTACCTGAAGTTAAAGAGGTTAAGTTAATAGCTTAGTATGTCAAAGTATATATATTTAGATCATGCAGCTGCAACTCCAGCTCACAAGTCTGTAATTAAAGCAATGAAACCATATTGGAATAAACAGTATGGTAATTCTTCTTCTACACATCAATATGGTCAAAGAGCTAGTGCTGCTATTACAAAAGTGAGAAAAGAAATAGCAGACTTTTTTTATTGCACTCCAGAAGAGATAATATTTACATCAGGAGCTACTGAATCTAATAATACAGCTATTAAAGGTGTAATGAGATTTTATGGAAAAAGATTTGCAAACAAAGGTAATAAATCTAAACCACACATGATACTGTCTGCTATTGAACACCCTTCAGTTATAGAAACAGCTCTAGCTCTTGAAAGAGAGAATTATGAGATAAGTATTGTAAAACCAAATAAGGATGGTGAAATGGAAGTTAAAGATATTATTAAAGAGATAAAAGATAATACTGTTTTAATATCTATGATGTATGTAAATAATGAAACGGGTATTATTCAACCGTCTCAAGAATTAGGTAAGAAATTATTGGAAATAAACAAGGATAGAGAGGATAGAATATATTACCATATAGATGCAGTTCAAGGATTTAGTTATTTAAATTGTAGACCTGATCATTTAAAGGCAGATTTAATGTCATTTTCAGGTCACAAAATATATGGACCCAAAGGTATTGGTATTTTATATATTAGAGATAAGACACCACTTTTTAGATTAATGGATGGTGGTCATCAAGAAAGAGCAATAAGAGGAGGCACAAATAATACAACCGGAATTATTGGTCTTGGCCAAGCTATTAAATTACATATTAAGAATACAGATAAGGATATACAACATATAAGAATGTTAGCAGACTGTTTGTATGCAGAATTAAAAAGTATTCCAAATTTAAGATTTAATAGTTCAGATAAATCTATACCAGGTATATTAAATATTGCAATTAAAGATATTGTAGGAAGTGATCTACAAATGAAACTAGATTTAGCTGGCTTTGCAACCTCAATGGGCGCTGCCTGTGCTTCAGGTTCTGCTCAGCCATCACCTGTACTTATTGCAATGAATCAGTCGGATAAAGAAGCTTCTGAAGGTATTAGAATAAGCTTAGGTAAACAAAACACTTTGAAAGATATGAAAAAGTTTGTTAAAACATTAGGAGATATTATTAATAATTGGAACAATGAATAATATTATTAAACATATTAGAAGATATTTAGTTAGTTTTATTGCTTTAATTGTAAACATTCTTTTATGGCTATGGCTTGTAATATATATACAACCAAGCACAGATAGTTTAGTTTTACATTACAATATATATTTTGGCATTGATCAGTTAGGTTCAGGCTTAAAACTATATTTAATGCCTTTATTTGGTTTAATAATATTAGCTATTAATTTATTACTTGTATTATCTGGTCAAGCAGATAAAAAGTTAGCTAATTATTCGTCTTGGATATCTTTAATTGTTCAAGTATTATTAATCGTCTCACTATTATTACTAGTAATTAATTATTTTTAATATGGATCCTATTACATTCGCAGTTACAAAAATATTTCTTCTAGCAGCTATAGCTTTTATTAGCGCTGGCGCAATAACTCCCTTAATGACCCATTATTTGTATAAATACAAAATGGGTAAATCTATTCGTACTTCAGAAAAGGCTCCAGTATATTATGAGCATCACAAACAGAAATCTGGTACTCCTACTATGGGAGGTATTATGATTTGGTTAACTGTTGCTTTACTAGCATTATTAATTGCTTTACTTGCTCAGTTTGGCGGGGAGTTTTTTGAGAAGCTTAATTTTTTAACAAGGTCTGAAACATTATTACCACTAGGTGCTTTAATTGCAGCAGCCTTGGTTGGTTTATTTGATGATTATTTAAATGTTCGTGGTATTGGACTACATGGTGGAGGATTAAGAGTAAAACATAAATTATTAATATATTGTTTAATTGCTTTAATAGGAGCACTTTGGTTTTACTTTAAACTAGATTGGGATTTACTATATATTCCTTTTTTTGGTAATTTTGAAATTGGTTTGTGGTATATACCATTTTTTATTCTTGTTATTGTAGCAGCAGCTTTTTCTATGAATGAGGCAGATGGTTTAGATGGACTTGCTGGTGGTATGGTAGCAATAAACTTTTTAACAATTGGTGCTATTGCTTTTCTACAAGCTAGATATGATTTAGCTAGTTTTTGCGCGGTCATAGTTGGTGCATTGCTTGCTTTTCTTTGGTTTAATATTCCGCCCGCTAGATTTTTTATGGGAGATACAGGATCAATGGGTCTAGGCGTTACTTTAGGAATTGTAGCTATGCTAACAAATACAGCTTTTCTATTACCAATAATAGGGATAGTATTTGTAATTGAATCATTGTCAGTAATAATTCAAGTTTTATCTAAAAAGATTAGAAAGAAAAAAGTGTTTTTATCTGCACCTTGGCACCATCATTTAGAAGCTAAAGGTTGGCCAGAGTCTAAGATTGTAATGCGTTTATGGGTTATTACAACACTATTTTCATTAATGGGTTTTGTAATATATATGGTAGATAAATATGTTTAATTTAAAAGAAAAAAAAGTAGTTGTAATGGGATTAGGCCTGCACGGTGGTGGGGTAGGAGTTGCTATTTGGGCTGCAAAGCATGGAGCTAAGGTATTAGTAACAGATATGAAAAGCAGAGCAGAGCTTAAAGATTCTCTTTTACAATTAAAGAAGTTTAAAAATATCCAGTACAGATTAGGAAAGCATGTAGATAAAGATTTTCAGAATGTAGACATTGTAGTAGCAAATCCAATTGTTAGAAAAGATAATAAATACTTAAAAATTGCACGTAAGAACGGTGCTTTAATTTACAACGATGTTTCTTTATTCATGGATCTTTGCCCTTGTAGGGTTATTGGTATAACAGGAACAAAAGGTAAGAGTACAACTTCTGCTTTACTTTATCATTTAGTAAAGAATAAAAATGTATATTTGGGCGGTAATATTCGTATTAGCCCTTTTACTTTTTTAGATAAGTTAAAAAAGAATGATTGGGTAATATTGGAAATGTCTAGCTGGCAATGTGAAGGTCTTAGCTCTATTAAAAAGAGTCCACATATTTCTGTATTAACTAATTTAGGTATTGATCATTTAAATACGTATAAATCATTTGCAGAGTATGCTAAAGCAAAAGCTTTAGTGTTTAAATACCAAGATAAGAATGATTATGCTGTTTTAAACAAACAAGATGATTATACAAAGAAATTAATTAAGAATATTAAAGCAAAGAAAAGTTATTTTAATATTAAAGGTAAATCTGGGAACTATTTTTTAAATAATTATATTTATTACAATAATACAAAATTAATATCTGCAGATAATATTAAACTAATAGGTTTACATAATATTACAAATATATTAACTGTTTTAGAAGTGTGTAGTATTTTAAAGTTAAGTGCTGTTAAAGTTAAAAAAGGTCTAGCTAGTTTTAAGGGCTTAAGCGGTAGAATGGAATTTGTTAAAAATATTAAAGGCGTAAAGTATATTAATGATACAACAGCCACTGCTCCCATAGCTGCCATCTCATCAATAAATTCATTAGATAGACCTATTATATTAATAGCTGGTGGTAATGATAAAAAGTTAGACATTGAAAATTTTGCCAGTACTATTATTAATAAAATAGTTTCAGTAATACTATTACCAGGCACAGCTACAGATAAACTGGTCAGTATTTTTAAAAAGAAGAAGTTTGTAGATTATATTCTTGTTAATTCAATGCCAGAAGCTGTAAAGACTGCAAAAGATAAAGCAAGATATGGGGATATAGTATTATTATCTCCTGGCGCTACATCATTTGGATCTTTTGTTAATGAATTCGATAGAGGGGATCAATTTATTAAAGCAGTAAAAAAATTAAAATAAATGGCTAAATCTTTAGGAAATAGAATAGTTAATTGGATTAAGATACCTTTTACAACAGATAGATATTCTCATGCACCAGATTATGTATTACTAGGCACTATTGGTATTTTATTAGTCTTTGGTATTTTAATGTTATCTTCAGCTAGTACAGTTGTTGCTTACCAATCATATGGAGATAGTTATCATTTTGTTAAGCATCAATTATTCTATGGTGTTATTCCTGGCATACTACTATTTTTATTAGCTATCAGACTACCCTATGCATTATGGAAGAAATTAGCTTTTTGGATGCTAGTTATTTCTATTGTTTTGCTTGTCTTAGTATTAATACCAGGCATTGGTTTAACAATAAATGGTGCATCTAGATGGATAGATTTAAAGTTTTTTGCTTTTCAACCATCAGAGATTGTTAAGATAACCTTTTTAATATATTTAGCAACCTGGTTGGCTAAGAAAGGATCGCATGGTATTTCAGATGTGGAATACGGCACTATTCCTTTTTTATCTATTATTGGAATAGTTACAGTATTATTTTTAAAACAACCAGACCTTGGTACATTGTTAGTTATTTTAGCAATGTCCTTTTTAATATATTTTATAGCTGGAGCTCCGTGGAAACACATTATGTCTATTATTGGTGTGGGCGCTTTACTCCTTTTAATTTTAATTATGTCTAGTCCATACAGAGCAGAACGTTTAAAAACATTTTTAGGTGGTGGCGATGAATTAGGACAAGGTTATCATATACAACAAGCAAAAATTGCTATTGGAGCTGGTGGATTCTTTGGTTTAGGACTTGGCAGATCACAACAAAAGTTTAGATATTTACCGGAAGTTGAAGGAGATAGCATCTTTGCTATTATTTCTGAAGAGCTTGGTTTTATCTTTGGTGTTGCTGTAATACTTGCCTTTGTTTTAATAATGATAAGAGGATTTAAAATAGCTAGAGGTAGTCCAGATGAATTTGGTAAATTATTAGCAGCTGGTATTACCATTTGGTTTGTTATTCAAGCAATGATGAATTTAGGTGCAATGGTGGGTCTTATACCATTGACAGGAATCACTTTACCGTTTATAAGTTATGGAGGCTCATCCTTAGCAATTTCATTATTTGCAGTAGGATTATTACTAAATATTTCAAGGTATACAAAGAATTAATATGCGTATATTATTTACAGGTGGTGGCACAATGGGTTCTGTTTCGCCATTACTTGCACAAATAGATTATCTATTATCTGAACATGGTTTTTTACCAGCAGATTTTATGTGGATAGGAACAGCTACTGGACCAGAAAAAGCTGTTATTGAACGCTATGACATTAAGTTTAAATCTATTCCAGCTGGTAAGTTAAGAAGATATTTTTCTTTACGTAATTTTACTGATCCATTTAGAATAAGTAGGGGATATTTACAATCATTAGAATATATACAAAAGTTTAAACCAGACTTAGTTGTTACAGCTGGTTCTTTTGTTTCAGTACCGGTAATTATGGCAGCTAAAACATTAAGAAAACCAGTTCTTGTTCATCAGTTAGATTTAATACCTGGATTGGCTAATAAAATTATGGCTAAGGTGGCTAATGTCATTACTGTATCTTGGCCAGAGTTATTAAATAAGTTTCCACAAAAGAATGTTAAATGGGTAGGAACACCAATACGTAAACATATATTAGAACCAATCACTGGTACTTTAGCGCCATCTTTAGAACTAGATGAAGATTTACCCCTAATACTTGTTATGGGTGGTGGCACCGGAGCGGTTGCTATTAATAGATTAATTGGTAATGCTTTGCAAGATCTATTATCTAGATACCAAGTTGTACATATTACTGGAACTGGTAAAAAAGTTAATATAGACGTTAATAAAGAATTTAAACATAGGTATTGGCAATTTGAATTTATTCATGACGATTTAGGATATTTAATGCATAGAGCTGACCTAATTATTAGTAGAGCTGGTATTGGTACTATATCTGAGATACTAGCTTGTAATAAACCAAGTATTATTATTCCTATCCCAGATTCTCATCAGGAAGAGAATGCAAAATATTTTAATGACCAGGGAGCTATTAAAGTTGTATCTCAAGTTGGACAAAGCCCTAAATCTTTAGCACAAGAAATAGATAATATATTATTAGATGCAAAGGCTCAGGAAACAATCATGAACAATGCTAGTCTGCTTGTAAAAAAAGATGCTAATGAATTATTAACTCAAGAAATATTTAAATTTAAATAATGGAAATATATTCGAAGTACAAAAAAATATATTTAGCAGGTATTGGTGGCATTGGCATTTCAGCAATCGCTAGACTTTTTAAATACCATAATGCTAGCGTGGCTGGTTCAGATGCTGCTAAGTCTAGCATTACAGAAGATTTAGAGAAGGCAGGAATTAAAGTTAATTATGATCAAGTAGAAGATAATATTGATGAGGATTTAGATCTTTTCATCTATACAGCAGCTTTTCCTAAAGACCACCCTGAAAGGATTAAGGCAGAAAAAGTTGGAGCAGATATATATTCTTATCCAGAATTTTTAGGACTTCTTTCTAAGTACTATTCAACAATAGCTGTATCTGGTACTCATGGTAAATCTTCAACTACATCAATGCTTGGTTTAATATTATCTGAAGCTGGACTTGATCCAACTGTTATTGTTGGTAGTCAAGTAAAAGGTTTTGATCATAATTTAAGAATTGGCAAAAGTAATATTTTGTTAATTGAAGCTTGCGAGTATAAGGGCCATATGTTGCTTACATCTCCTGAATATATTTGTTTAACAAATATTGAAGAAGATCATTTAGACTATTACAAAGATTTAGCAGATATTGAAGATCATTTTTCTAGATTTATTACAAAAGTAGATAATACAAAACTATTTTTGAATATAGATAATCCATCATTGTTTCAATTCAATGAAGAAGTTAAAGCTAATACATATAGTATAGATACTCCGGCAAAATACCAGGCAGCCAATATATTCATAAATAATAACAAACAATACTTTGACCTATACATCAGTAATAAAAAAGTACAACAGATTTGTTTAAGTGTTCCTGGTAAATTTAATGTATATAATGCCTTAGCAGCTATTGCTGTGGCTGATTCACTTGGAGTAAAACCGGAAGTGTATAAAAAAGTATTAAGTGAATATACTGGTTGTTGGCGAAGGTTTGAGATTTTAGGAAGTGTTAAAACAAGAAAGACTAGTCTATTAATTTCAGATTATGCTCATCATCCAACGGCTGTTAGTTCAACTATTAAAGCAGCTAAAGAATTCTATCCAGATAAAAGATTAATAGCTGTTTTTGAACCTCATCAGCACAGTAGAACAAAAGAATTATTTGAAGATTTTGTAAAAGCTTTTTCTTTGGCTGACTATGTAATTATTAGTGAGATCTATGATGTTAAAGGCAGGGAAGAAGCAAAAGATCAAGTTGTCTCATCTAAAGATTTAGTTGATGAAATAATTAATAGAGGGCAATTAAGAGAAGATCAAATAGAATACTCTCCTTCATTAAAAGCTACTAAAGCAAGAATTCTGGCTGAAACCAAAGCAGAAGATATTGTATTAGTAATGGGAGCTGGAGATATAGATAGTATGGCTAGAAAATTAATATGACAGATATATTAAACAAATTAAAAGAATTAGCAGTTGTTCAGGAGAATTATCCCTTGAGTAAATTAACTACCTTTAAAATAGGTGGTCCAGCTAAATATTTCATTGAAGTAGAGAATATAGATAATCTGTCAGATATTTTTACTACTCTAAAAGATAATAATATACAGTATTTCATTTTAGGTGGCGGGGCTAATATATTAGCTAGTGATGATGGATTTGATGGTGCTGTTATAAAGCTTAAAAATACCCAGTATACAGTTATTAGTGAGGATAATGATGAGATTATAGTAAAAGTAGATGCTGGCCTTGTTTGGGACGATTTTGTGGCAATTACAGTAGATAATAATTGGTGGGGAGTAGAGAATATGTCATATATTCCTGGTAGTTTTGGTGGTCTGGTTACAGTTAGTGCTGGAGCCTATGGTCAACAAGTTTCAGACTTTGTAGTAAAGGTTAATGTCTTTAATATTGAAGATAATAAATTTGAAGAACTTAGTAATAAAGAATGTGAGTTTAAATACCGTAGTAGTTTGTTTACAAGTAAAGGGGAGAATAAATATATAGTATTATCTGCTGAGATAAAATTAAAAAAGAATGGCCAACCATCTGTAAATTATCCAGATGTAATAAAATATTTTGCAGATAAGAAAATAGATAAGCCTAGTATAAAAGAAGTACGAGAAGCTTTGCATTTTATACGTTTCAATAAATTACCAGATTGGGAAAAAACTGGAACAGCAGGATCATATTTTAAAAACATTTATCTTCAACCAGAAGATATGAAGAGTTTTATGGAAAAGGTAGATAAGAATTTTGGTAAAGAGTATAAAGATGAAGCAGAGAATATGTGTAAGAAATTTGCTGACCAATATGGTTGTAAAATACCAACCGGTTTTGTTTTAGATAAACTTCTTAATTTAAAAGGTAAGACTATGGGTGGAGCTAAGGTTTATGATAAACAAGCACTTGTTATTATTAACGACAACAATGCAACTGCTAAAGATGTTTTAATGCTTGTTAGCTATATTAAACAACAGGTTAGAGATAAAACCGGTGTGCAACTTCAGGAAGAAGTAAGATATTTAGGTTTTTAGATAAATAAAAAAAGACGGAGATTTTTATTCAACGTCTTTTTTATATTCCTCTAAGGTTTTTATTGGCATGAAGTTATATGTTTCCAGACTGTCTTCACATATGAAGAGTGGTCTGGTCGTAAACATTACAACATGGGTAACTTTGTTTAAGCAGCAACCAGCTTCACAGGTTATTGGTATAACAACTTCGTTATAATCATGACCTTCTGAGCCGATCATAATGTAAACCATCCTAAGGTGGCGAAGAGAACTATGCCAATTAAGCCAGTGAGCAAGTACTTTTTTGCGCGCTCTTCGTACTGTTGCCTTGCTCCGAGACCTCTAGCTACATTCTTTCTAATATCTGACAAAGTCATTTCATTTAAAATCTCAACCATGAACATACCTTTGCCAAATATGATAAGGCTAATTAGCGCACCTAATATAACAACTATTTCCATAACCCCTCCAATTTAAAGTTCAAATATAATAATATACATTAGTATAATTAAACATATTTGTCAATAGTTGCTAAAAGATATAATATGTATTAAATTAACTTTTTCTGTTAAAATATACACAATGGGTATTTTAGATAAAATATTTGGTGATGCTAATGAAAAATATTTAAAGTCATTGCAGCCAATTATAGACAAAATCAATGCTCTGGAACCAGAATTCCAGGGTTTTTCTGCTACTCAATTTAAAGACAAAACTAAAGAATTGCAGGATAGAATAAAAAATGGTGAAACAGAAGATGATGTCTTAGTAGAAGCTTTTGCTTTGGTAAGAGAAGCGGCTCGTCAAACATTAAATCAATTCCATTATGATGTTCAGCTTATTGGTGGACTAGTTCTTAATAGTGGGCAGATTGCTGAAATGAGAACCGGTGAAGGTAAGACTTTAACAGCAACCTTGGCAGTATATTTAAATGCATTATCTGGTAAGGGTGTGCACGTTGTTACTGTCAATGATTATTTAGCAAAACGTGATGCTGCTTGGATGGGACAAGTTTATGCAAAGCTTGGTTTAACAGTTGGAGTAATACAACACGAGAAAGCTTTTATCTATTCAGATAAAAAAGGTAATGAAGGAACAGACGGGGTAAGAGATTTAGGTATTGAAGTTGAGGATGAGTATTTAGAACCATGTTCTAGAAAAGAAGCCTATGCTGCAGATATTACCTATGGTACAAATAATGAATTTGGTTTTGACTATTTGAAAGACAATATGGTGATGAAAACAGAGATGATGGTACAAAGGCCATTACATTATGCCATTGTCGATGAGGTGGATAGTATTTTAATAGATGAAGCTAGAACACCATTAATAATTTCAGCACCAGCTGAGGATAGTACTAAACAATATTACCAGTTTGCTAGTATTGTTAAGGGTTTGTCAGAGAATGCAGATTACAATGTAGATGAAAAGATGAGAGCCGTTACTTTGACAGAAGAGGGAATTATTAAAGTAGAAAAGATATTAGGCGTAGATAATATTTATGAAACAAAGGGTTTGGCTACTGTTCATCACTTAGAGCAAGCATTAAAAGCTGAGGTATTATTTACTAAAGATAAAGACTATGTGGTTAAAGATGGTGAGGTAATAATTATTGATGAATTCACCGGCAGAATGATGCACGGTAGAAGATACTCTGAAGGTCTTCATCAAGCAATTGAAGCTAAAGAAAATGTAGATATACAGAGAGAGAGTTTAACATTAGCTACTGTTACTTTCCAGAACTATTTTAGAATGTATGAAAAGCTTGCCGGTATGACTGGTACAGCAGCAACTGAAGCTGAAGAATTTTCTAAGATATATAATTTAGATGTAACGATTATACCAACTAATAATCCTATTCAAAGAAAAGATTCTAATGATCTAATTTACCAGAATGAAAGAGGTAAATTTATGGCCATTATTCAAGATATTAAGAAAAGACATGAATTAGGACAACCAGTCTTGGTAGGTACAATCTCTATTGAAAAGAATGAACTACTATCTGAACTCTTAACCAGAGAGGGTGTTCCTCATCAATTACTTAATGCTAAACAGCATGAAAAAGAAGCACAAATCATTGCTCAAGCTGGTAAATTAGGAGCAGTAACCATTGCTACAAATATGGCTGGTCGTGGTGTAGATATTGTCCTTGGAGGTAATCCAGTAGATAAAGAGGAAGCTTCTAAGGTAAAAGAAGCTGGTGGTCTTCATGTTATTGGTACAGAAAGACATGAATCTAGAAGAATAGATAACCAGTTAAGAGGTAGATCTGGTCGTCAAGGTGATCCAGGATCTACTCAATTCTTTGTTTGTATGGAAGATGATTTAATGAGAATCTTTGGTTCAGAAAGAATGAAGAATATTATGCAAACCTTAAAATTGCCAGAAGATACGCCAATAGAGAATGGTATTATTTCCAAATCTATTGAGTCAGCTCAAAAGAAAGTTGAGGGTAATAATTTTGACATCCGTAAACATTTAGTTGAATACGATGATGTAATAAATAAACACAGGGAAGTAATATATACCAAACGTAGGGGCATATTAGACCTTGCTGAAGGTAGAGTTAAAGAAGTAAAGCTAGATGAAACAGAAGATGCTGCTAAGATTACAACATTAAAAGAATATATTTTAGATCTTGTTAATAAAGAGATTGATCAAGTTGTAACATTCCATACTAATTCCGAAGGACAAGAGACTATCAATGAGATTATTGAAACAATGAAAACTATCTTTCCATTAACTGCTGAAGAAGTAGCTGGTTATGAAAAGATATTGGAAAATAAAAATATAGAGACTCATGAATTAAGAGATAAGATAATTAATCATTTTAGTGAAATTGCTGTTAAGAAATATGAGCTATTAGAAACTGCCTTTAAGACTCAAGAAAATGGTGAACAGCAGTTAAGACAATTAGAGTTAGCCATACTATTAAGAACAATAGATAATCTATGGATAGAACATTTAGAAGCTATTGATCATTTAAGACGTGGTATTGGTCTAAGAGGTTATGGTCAAAGAGATCCACTGGTTGAGTATAAAAAAGAATCATATATACTTTTTTCAGATATGATTGCTGCTATACAGAATCAGGTGGTATACAATATATATAAATTAGGACAAACAACAAATATTGGCGGTAAAACAATTGCAGATAATAAGACTGAACTATCTAGCGCTTCAGCTCAAACACAATTTGCTGCCAGTGAAGATAAAAAATTAAAACCAGATGTTAAGGAAAAGGTAAAAGATTCTACTGGTCATAAAGTTGGTAGAAATGATCCTTGTCCTTGTGGGTCTGGGAAGAAATATAAGAAGTGTCATGGCGCTTAAAGTAGTAGCTGTTTCAGGAGGATTTGATCCTTTACATATTGGACATGTAAGGTTATTTGAAGCTGCTAAAAAACTTGGAGATAAACTTATTGTAATTATTAATAATGATAACTGGATTAAATTAAAAAAAGGTAAAGCTTTTATGCCAGATACAGAAAGAAAGGAATTAATAGAAGCTTTAAGAGTGGTAGATGAGGTATATTTAACAAAACATGAAGCAGATACAAAGGATATGAGTGTTTGTGAAGCTTTAAAAGATATTAAGCCAGATATATTTGCCAATGGCGGAGATAGAAAAGAAGATAATATTCCAGAGGTTGCTGTCTGTAAAGAAATAGGCTGTGAAATGGTATTTAATGTCGGAGAGGGTGGAAAAGTACAATCTAGTTCTTGGCTTATTGAGAAGTCTAAATAGTTATGTTTAAAAAGAAAAAAATAAAAGTTGCGGTAGGACTATCTGGTGGAGTAGATTCATCAGTAGCTGCATATATATTATCTAAGGATCCTCGTTATGAAGTGGTGGGTATATATATGCGTAACTGGTCAGAAGAATTACCAGAAATTAAAGGATGTCCTTGGGAAACAGATCAAAGAGATGCTCAACTGGTAGCAGCTCAGCTTAATATACCTTTTTATGTAGTTAATTTTGAGAAAGAATATTACGATAGAGTAGTTACATATATGATAAATACATATAAAAATGGACAGACTCCAAATCCAGATATTATGTGTAATCAAGAAATAAAGTTTGGAGTATTTTTAGATAAGATGTTAAAGCTTGGTTTTGACAAGGTAGCAACAGGCCATTATGCCAGAGTAGATAGAAAAGGTAAGGAATATTTTCTAAAAGCTGGACTAGATAATAATAAAGATCAATCATATTTCTTATGCAGATTAAATCAACAGCAATTATCTAAAACACTATTTCCAATAGGAGACACAGATAAATCAAAGGTAAGGGAAATTGCTAAAGAAATTGGTTTAACAACCGCTACTAAAAAAGATTCACAAGGTATTTGCTTTATTGGCAATATTAAAGTTAGAGATTTCCTTAAAAGATATATTAAAGGAACTCCTGGTAATATTGTAGATATGGATAATAAAATAGTTGGTAAGCATGAGGGTGTGGAGTTCTTTACAATTGGTCAAAGAGAAGGATTGGACGTTGGTGGTACAGGACCATACTATGTTGTGTCTAGAGATTTAAAGACAGGGGATTTAAAAGTTACTAATGATCCTGAAGATAAAGCTTTGTTTAAAAAAAATATTGAGCTTGAAAATATAAACTGGATAAACAAGCCAAAGAAGTTTCCATTTAACTGTGGCGTTAGAATTAGATACCGTCATGCTATTGTAGATTGTACAGTTGAAAAAGATAAAATAATATTTAAAGAAGAACAAAAAGCAGTAACACCGGGACAATCTGCTGCTTTATACATAGCAGACAAATTAATAGGTTCAGGAATTATTAAAGAATAGCTATTTTCATATATTTAATATAGATGATATACTGTAATCAATGTCTCCATGTAAACCGGTAACCAAAGAAAAGGAGGTAAAGCTTATGCTTGTACTCATTTTGGAAATTACCAGTCCTCTCGCCGGAAACAAGGAAGCCTCAATGTAGCCACAGATCGCGCTACGGAGAAAAAACCGAGCCCTCTCAATGTCAGAGGGCTCTTTCATTTGCTTAAAAAAGTAATAAAATATATAATTAATACATCCTTAAAGGATGTTTTTTAGTTCATTGGTTTTAACATGGTGTTAAACAAGGAGGTATAGCCTATGTACACGAACAATTTTACCGCAACGCTGGACGTCAGCAACTGATCAATCGTCGAAACCTGAAAAGTGAACTGAGCCCCCAACTTCTATGAAGAGGGGCTCTTTAATTTACATTTTTAGCTAATATTAGCCATATTTATATAATATTAACAGCTAAAACCTTGACAGAATTAAGAAAATAGTGTAAGTTCATTTTATCGCACATTTTATATTAATAGTAAAAAAAGCCTGATCAGGGCTGGTATGCGCATTAAAAGATCGGAAATTGCCGATGGTGCGCGAGTGCCAGCAGTTCTGCTTGCGTGATCGCAAGCCGACATGAGGCCGCGTTGAATCTTTGTAGCAAACTTGGGCAATACAAAGAGGATAATCTGCGTTATTCGCATATGAATCTAAACGACGGTAGAAGTGCCCTGGATGAACAACCTGCTTGGTCCCATACCCGGACGCATCATCGTGCGTAACGGTCCAGGTAACTATAGCCTGGCTGACCAGCAGGAATCTGCCTACGGGAAAGGGCGGGAATTTGGCTGAAGCGAGACAGCATCGAAAAGCTTCTGGCCCCGGTTTGTTCGCATGCCCGGCACGTAAAGTGGTGCCTGGATCTCATAACGTCTCAGACTTGAGTCGTTTATCATCCGCGAACATCTCCCGCCCTACCCGTTATCAAGACAAGTTCAACATCTTATTCCAACAACCTGACAAAGGAGGTAAATCATGAATTTTTCACGTGGTAGTCCTAATGGCTTCAATTCCTGCCGTAGTGCAGTTAAAGCCAACATGACATCATCTTCGATCAACCTGGCCACCGGCGGTCGCATCGCCTGACCCAACACCCCGGAGAACATCCATGACACTGCCTGAACCTTTTTACTAGCTATGCAACAATAAAAGACCGAGCAAACAAACGCTCGGTTTTTTTCTTGCTTTTTTAGCTAAAATATATATACTAAATATTACTATGATTACTACCAAAGAATTAAGAAATAAATATTTGGACTTCTTTAAGTCTAAAAATCACGCCATTATTGATGGTGCTTGTTTGATTCCAGAAAACGATCCATCTGTACTATTTACAACAGCTGGTATGCATCCTTTGGTGCCATATTTACTTGGAGAAAAACATCCAGCTGGAACAAAACTAACAGATTTCCAGAAATGTATTAGAACAGGAGATATTGATGAAGTTGGAGATAATGGTCACTTAACTTTCTTTGAAATGCTTGGTAATTGGTCACTGGGTGAGTATTTTAAGAAAGAAGCTATTGAAATGAGCTTTGAATTCTTAACCAAAGAATTAGGAATAGATATATCTAAATTAGCAGTTTCTGTTTTTGCTGGAGACAATGATTCTCCTAAAGATGTAGAATCTGCACAGATTTGGATGAGCTTAGGTGTTTCTGAAGATAGAATTGCATATTTAGGTAAAGAAGATAATTGGTGGGGTCCTGCTGGTATTACTGGTCCTTGTGGACCAGATAGTGAGATGTTCTATTGGACAGGCAAGGAAGAGGCACCAGCTAAATTTGACCCAGCAGACGATAGATGGCTTGAAATATGGAATGATGTGTTTATGCAATACAATAAAGCTGAAGATGGTAAATATATTCCTTTGGAACAAAAGAATGTAGATACAGGCATGGGTTTAGAAAGAACTGTCGCTATTCTAAATGGTTACGATAATGTCTATGAAGTAGATACTATTAAACCTATCTATGATGAAGTTAAGTCTTTAGTTGAAGATAAAGATAATGTTAGAGCTATTAGAATAATTACAGATCATATTCGTGCAGCAGTTATGATTATAGGAGACGATAGAGGAGCAAGTCCTTCTAATGTAGATCAAGGTTACGTTGTTAGAAGACTCATTCGTTCAGCTATTAGAAGAAGTAGGGAAGTTGGTGCTCCAGATGATTGTGTTTTTAAAGTTGCAACTAAAGTTATTGAAGTAAGTAAAGAACTATATCCTGAGATAGAAAATAACAGACAAAGAGTATTGTCAGAAATTAAAGTTGAAACAGAAAAGTTTTCTAAAGTTTTAGGTAAGGGTGAAGAAATGGTTAAGGAATACATTAAAGACGGTAAGATTGATGCTAATGAAGCCTTTCAACTATATACAACCTATGGTTTTCCAATTGAAGAAATACAAAGATTGGGTGTTGAAGTAGATATGGCTGGTTTTCAAAAGCAGATTAAAGATCATCAAGATTTATCTAGAAAAGGTGCTGAACAAAAATTTAAAGGTGGTTTAGCAGATAATTCTGAAGAAACAACTGCACTCCATACTGCAACTCATCTATTACATGCAGCTCTACGTAAAGTTTTAGGCGATCATGTAGCTCAGAAAGGTTCAAACATTACTGCAGATAGAGCCCGTTTTGACTTTTCCCATCCAGATAAGCTTACTGATGAAGAAAAGGAAAAAGTCACTAATATGATCAATGAAGTTATTGATGCTAAATTACCAGTTTCGGTTGAAGAAATGACTGTTGAAGAAGCAAAAAATGCTGGAGCTTTAGGTCTTTTTAACCAAAAATATGGGGATAAAGTTAAAGTATATACAGTCGGAGAGGGAAATAATGTCTTTTCAAGAGAGATTTGTGGCGGTCCTCATGTTAAAAATACAGCTGATTTAGGGCATTTTCGTATAAAAAAAGAAGAAGCTTCATCTGCAGGTATTAGACGTATTAAAGCAGTGCTGGAATAATTGACAATAGCTGCAAAATAATATATTATATTTACGCTTGACATTTAGAAGAAATCCCGTATAATTGCAAGCGTGTTAATTAATATCAATTGAGATAAAAATATTTATCCAATACTTTAGAGGAACTATGGTTAAAAACGTAAGATCTGAAGTGTGGTGTATTTTTTTTACCCTGAATGGAAAATAACGAATTTGGAACAAATAAAAAAGGTTTTATTGAGGCAGTTGGCACTGTCATAGAATTATTGCCCGCTACAAACTTTAAAGTTGAGCTTGAAAATGGGCATGAGATTACAGCATACCTTTCTGGTAAATTAAGAAAATTTAGAATTAAAATTCTTCCTGGAGATAAGGTTAAAGTGGAAATGAGTCCATATGACTTAACTAAAGGTAGAATTACATATAGAAATTAAATTAATAAAATGAAAGTTAGAGCTTCTGTAAAGAAAATGTGTAAAGATTGTAAGATTACTCGCCGTAAAGGACGTGTAGTTTGTCTTTGTACAAATCCTAAACATAAGCAAAGACAAGGTTAATATAATACTATGGCAAGAATCGCAAATGTAAATGTACCAAATGAAAAAAGAGTTGTTATTGGATTAACATATATCTATGGTATTGGTGCAACTACTGCAGCTAAAATATTAAAAGCTGTAAAGATAGATGAAAGTACAAGAGTCAAAGATTTAACTGAAGCTCAATTACAGACATTGAGAGATTTTATTGGTAAGTCACACAAAGTAGAAGGAGACTTAAGAAGAGAAGTTCTACTTAATATTAAAAGATTAAAAGAAATTTCAGCATACCGTGGTTCTAGACATGCACGTTCTTTACCAGCACGTGGTCAAAGAACAAAGACTAATTCTAGAACAGTTAGAGGTAATAAGAGAAGAACAATGGGTAGTGGTAAAGCTAAAGCTGCTGCTAAGACTTAATTTATACAAGTATGTCACGTAAAAAAAGATTATTAGATAAACAAAGAAAAAGAGCAGTTAGTAAAAAAACTGTTGTTAATAAAGATAAGAAGCCTAAGCGTAAGAAAGTTAAACGTATTGTTAAACGTGGACAAGCTCACGTACAGGCTACATATAATAATACAATTGTAAGTATTTCAGATTTAAACGGTGGCGTATTAGCACAATCATCTGCAGGAGAGTCTGGTTTTAAAGGACCAAAGAAAGCTACTCCATACGCAGCTACAGTTATTGTTAAAAACTTAGCTGAGAAAGTTAAGAATTATGGTGTACAAGAAGTAGATGTATTTGTTAAAGGTGTTGGTTCTGGAAGAGAATCAGCAGTACGTGCCTTACATGCTAATGGTATTAATGTTATGAGTATTAAGGACGTAACTCCAATACCACATAATGGCTGTAGACCTAAGAAACCTAGAAGAGTTTAATATAAATATATGGGAAGATATAGAGGACCAAAATGGAAACAATCAAGAAGAGAAGGCGTTGAACTTCGTGAAGAAGGGAAGCGTGCTTTAACCAAGAGAAATTATCCACCGGGTATTCATGGACCAATGTCTATGCGTAAACGTTTAACATCATATGGTAAACAGTTAAGAGAGAAACAGAAATGTAAACGTATGTACGGTGTATATGAAAAACAATTCTTGAATTATTATAAAAAAGCTGTTAACACAACTGGTAATGCTGCAGATAATCTTCGAACTCTACTTGAGTCTAGATTAGATAATGCTATTTACAGATTGGGTTGGGCTACTTCAAGACAACAAGCAAGACAGCTTGTTACACATGGTCATATTGAAATAGACGGTAATAAGGTAGATATACCTTCATACCATGTAACTCCAGGCATGATCATAACTATTAAGAAATCATACCAAGATAAAGCATATTGGAAAGATGTTTTACCTAAAACTGCAAAGAAAGAAATGCCAGGTTGGATAGGCTATGATGCTACTAAAGCAGAAGCTACTATTACAACAGCTCCAGATATAGACGTTACAGTATCTATGTATGACGCTACTTTAATAATTGAATTTTATTCAAAATAAAATCTTAACCAAAAAACTATGTTGTCAATTACACCTCCACAAAATATTACTTACAATGAACAAGCAGATAATAAAACTGAGGTTATTATTGAACCTTGTTATCCTGGATATGGTGTTACGATTGGTAATTCATTAAGAAGAGTATTACTTGCATCACTAGATGGTGCTGCTATTGTCGGCTTTAAAATTAAAGGCGTAGATCATGAATTCTCAGCTATTGAGAATGTTAAAGAAGATGTGGTAGATATTATACTTAATTTAAAGAAAGTAAGACTTAAAATTCATGAAATGCCAGAAGAAGGGGATGTAAGACTAACATTAAAGATGAGTGGTTCTAAAAAAGTAACTGCTGGAGATATAGATAAAGATTCAAATGTAGAAATTATTAATAAAGATCAATTAATCGCTACTTTAACAGATGCCAAGGCTGAATTTGAAATGGAAATTTTTGCTAGAGTTGGTAGAGGTTATGAAACAGTTGAACAAAGAGATAAAGAAAAGTTAGAAATTGGTACAATTGCTATTGATTCACTTTACTCACCAGTTGTTAATGTAGGCTTTACTATTGAAAGTACTCGTGTTGGTGAAATGACTAACTATGAAAAGTTAATCATGTTAATTGAAACAGATGGTACTATTTCTACAGAAGATGCAGTAGATAGTTCAACTAAACTATTAGTAAATCAATTTACAGCTTTAATAAATTCTAAGGAAGAAAAAAAAGAGAAAAAGGTTAAATTAGAGGAAAAGGTTGAAGAACTTCCAGAAGAAGAGGCTGCTAAACCAGGAAGACCAAAAAAAGAAGATAAATAATTATGAGACATAATAAAACTACAGGTAAATTAAGTAGAAATGCAGGCGCTAGAAAATCACTAATGGCTAATTTAGCTATGCAGTTAATTATATTTGAAGGTATTACAACTACAGAAGCTAAAGCTAAAGAGCTTAGAAAGTATATTGAGCCAATGATAACAAAAGCCAAAAGAGGTAATTTAGCAGACAGACGTAAATTAATTGGTGTTTTGCCAATTAAGAAAGCTGTTGCTAAACTATTTGATGTAATTGGTCCAAAATATAAAGAAAGAAATGGTGGTTATACCAGAATTATTAAACTAGAACCTAGAGTAGGTGATGGTGCTAAAATGGCTAAAATTGAATTAGTATAATTATGAAATACAATAATAGAGAACATCATAAAATAGACGTTGAGGGTAAAGTAGCTGGCAGAATCGCTTCTGAAGTTGCTAAGATTTTAATTGGTAAGAATAAACCAGATTATGAACCTCATATAGATTCAGGAGATTATGTTGAAATTGCTAATGTAGATAAATTAGTATTTACTGGTAATAAATTAGAGGATAAGAAATATCATAAATTTACTGGCTATATCGGTAATTTAAAAACAACTGTTCTTAAAGATTGGATGAATAAAAAACCAGATAAGCTTTTTCAGAGAATGGTTAGAAATATGTTACCAGATAATAGACTAAGAGCAGATAGATTAAAAAGATTAACTTTTAAGAAATAGACATGGCAGATACAGTAACAAAAGAGAAACCTAAGGCAGCAGCTGTTAAAGCAGGAAATACACCTAAGGTTAAAAAATATAAAGGAATGTACCAATCAGTTGGTAAAAGAAAATCAGCTGTAGCTAGAGTACGTTTATCTGACAAAGGAGATAAAACAGAGATTGTTGTTAATGGTAAGCCAATGAATGAATATTTTAATAGTCCTATTTGGCAGAAAACAATATTAGCTCCATTAGATATTACTGGTTATTTAAATAAGGTAGCTATTTCAGTAAAAGTTCAAGGTGGCGGACCTATGGGTCAAGCAGAAGCTATTCGTCATGGTATTGCTAAGATACTTGTAGGTATAAATGAAGCTCACCGTAAACCATTAAAAGTATTAGGCTTTTTAACTAGAGATCCTCGTGTTAAAGAAAGAAAGAAACCTGGTCTAAAACGTGCACGTCGTGCACCACAATGGTCAAAACGTTAATTATTGCGTACATTATATATACATATAAAACAGATTCCTTTGGAGTCTGTTTTAGTTTGTTGACAGGAAATATTATACATGGTTAAATACAGTATTGTAATTTAACACAAAGGAGGGGTTATGAAAAACGCTTATAAATGGCTGTTGATTACATTTAGTGTTGTTATATACACCCTGATGATAATCTCGGGTGTACATCTCAAATTCTGGGAAATTTTCACCAGAGGAAATGTTTGGACAATGCTATTACTAATAGTTTTGTTCCTAACAGTGTTTGTTGCTCGTCTTCTGGTGTATATCGCCAGTAAATGGGGAACAGCTCCGTGTAATCCAGTTGCTTTCGGTATCGGAGTAGGAGTGTTTGTTGTTCTGAATATATTTCCATCAACAAGGGAATTGTTCTTTTTTAGACCGGCAGCTGGTATCGCCACCATAATTATGGTTATTACAGATCTTCATGTAATGGCTAACTATATTATGGACGATGACAAAATTTACAATTCAGCTGAAAGTTAGTCGCTCTTTTCAAAATGAAAACCACCTCATTGTGAGGTGGTTTTTTTGTTCTGCAAGTCATGAATATACCAAGCCATTATTGCGCTTGAATAAAAGGCAATGCTTGGTAAAAAAGCAAAGGCAAATTTGAATGACCAGGATATGTTTTCAACATTCGTGTAAACAGATTCTGGATCAACAAACCATCTTAGCATTCCACCTAGAAAGATTCCAATTCCTAGTAGTGCTAATAGTATTTTTCCACTAGGTACATTGTAGAATTTAGGAGCCAGTACAAAAGCAGATAGTGCAAAGAATGGTGAGAAGGTAATGTTTCCTAAGTACCCTGGAATTCCACCAAATACTACGTAAATCAGGGGTAGGATTAAAACATGGAAATATCTTTTGTCGGTTATCATTTTATTCTCCTTTGTATATTTCATTGTCAAATAGCTAGTAGGAAATATTAACATGAAGCCCTGTATCAGTCAAGACTAAAACAAAAACCGCTTCGATGTTCTGAAGCGGTCAATATGACTTAGCCAGTCATATCTTTACAATTCTTCTCGAATTGCTTGTATTCGTGTTGTTCTTCGGTGATCATTTTTTCCTTGCGAACATAGTTCCAGGCACCCAAGACAGCACCAATGATTGAAAAGAACATACTCATAAGAGCGGCACTGAATCTCACCAATAATGTTTCAAGAACTGGTGAGAGAACTGTGTTTGGATTGTATACCTCTACATCAAATGTAGATAAATATATTCCAGCCACAAGTGTTCCGAAAAGCCATGGGATTATAGAATGTATATCCCCAAGACGTAAAGCTGAATAACCAAGTACAAATGCTATTAATGACACTATCCACCAAGATAGGTATGGATCGTGCCTAACTGCAGTACTGACAAAAAAAGCTGCTAGGGCAAATAACACCATTAGTGTTCTGCCTGGCTCAACATCCCAACCTCTTTCACTCATTGTATTTCCTCCATTTAAATAATGTACGATTAGTAATACAAATTACCATGGATACACACTAAAGTCAATATATTATTGACAATAATATATAATTGTGTTAATCTACACAGAACTTTGAAATAGGGGGTAGATATGGAATCTACAAAGCTACAAAAAATGCGTAAAGCTACCTTCATGAAAATTTGTCGTGAAGAAGGTGTCGTAGGTAATGCTGCAGAACACTTGTGGGAAATAATAAGTATTAACCCATGTAGCATACTAAATACTGATCCATCATCAAAAGAATGGGTTAGAAAAATTGCCAAAGAAACATTAGTACTTTGGAGAAAATGAGGAGTTCATGTATAGACCAAAAAGATTACCCAGACGCAAATTTATTCAAATTTGTACAGAACAAGGTTTAGATAAATATACAGCTGAAAATTTGTATCTTCGTCTTAAATCTAAAAGGAAAATTCTGTTGGTAAATACACCAAGTAATGTAGACTGGATAAGAGCCAGTGCTAGAAAAGCAGCTCTTCGCCAGGCGAAAAGCAAAACCTAATTTAGGTTCATGATTAATTCATGGACCTTTTTTATTTAAATTAAAACCCAGCTAACTTTCGCTAGCTGGGCTGTTTTTAAAACAGTGAAATAATGTCATTACCAAGAGATAGGACAACTAGTAAAACTACCAGTATTACACCAATATTTTCAAAGGCCTTGTTTATTGTTGGGCTTATATTCTTAATATATGCTCCAACAATTCGTCCGCCGTCTAATGGAAACAATGGTAATGTGTTTAATAGTCCAATAGCAAGTGTTAATGTCATTGTTAATGACAGAAAGTCTACAAAACCATTAACAGTACCATTGGTCATATTAAAGATAGCAATAGGGCCACCAAATACGTCTCCTGTTGCAGATCCACCATCAACTGCACCTTTTAGACCATTACCAATACTATTAGCAGCAAGATCTGCAGAAATAGCATCTCCTGTCATAGCTATTACAGCAAGTAGTCCAAGAATTGCCAGCACAGGCATAATTACATAGCTAAAAAATCTTTTAGCTAGCAATACCATTCCAAGTGCAAATAATAGCATCCAGAGATGGGGGATGAAAAATCCATACAGAATGGATAAGATCATTCCTAAAACCAGACCAAGACAATAGTTTGCCCAAGGGCCAGAACCAGATATTACAACATTATCCTTAAGAGATATTTCCTCCCATATGTTAGATTTCTCCGGTTTAACATAAGCCATCACAACTAGAGGACTAAAAGTAACCGGACAATCAAAGTACTTACTGTACGTTTTTATGGTTAACCATTTAACTGGTACGCCAATTCCAATTGAGTTAATCTTAACACCACGTTTTCTCATTTCATATGCATGTGCAAATTCATGAACAGTGGCACTTATTCCAAAAGCAAAAAGCAGTATAGCGAATGTTAATAGTGAGGTCATAACCTCCTCCTTTTATTTCATGTTTAATGTTAATGAGCCAACAAAATACATTAGCATATATTTACATATTTGTCAATATTCTTTTGACTTTTTTACTTTAACAAGAGATAATTAGTCCATGGATATAATATTATTAGACACAGAAACAACTGGTGTAGAACCAAATGCAAGACTAGTACAACTTGCATATAAAAACCTCAGTACAGGTAAATCTGTAAATGAGTATTTTAAGCCACCAATTCCTATTAGCATCAATGCTATGGCTACACACCATATTACGAATAGGGAAGTTGAAGATAAGCCAGCTTTTATTGGTTCAGAGTGTCAAAAAGAGATAAATAGACTATTACCTAAAAATATATTAGTTGCCCATAATGCATTATATGACATGACTATCTTAAGAAATGAAGATGTGGCTATCGGTAAATATATAGATACATTAAGATTGTCTAAGCATTTAATAGAGTCTGAAGCATATAATATGCAGTACTTAAGATATTTCCTGGATTTAAATGTTACAGCACTTGCACATAATGCAATGGGGGATGTAGCTGTACTGGAAGCTTTATTTAATCATTTGAAAGAACTTGTTAAAAAGAAGTTAAATGTTTCTTCAGATGAAGATATTTATACAGCGATGCTAGATTTAACACAGCAACCTGTATTATTAAAGACATTAATGTTTGGTAAGTATAAGGGTAAAACCTTTGCAGATGTGTTAGAATATGATAGAAATTACTTACAATGGCTATATGATGAACAGATGAAGAATGATGAGATAGACAGAAATGAGGATCTTGTTTATACCTTGAAGGAATATTTACAAGTTAGATAGTATTTGACATTGTTAAACTTACGCTGTAAGTTATTAGCGAACAGGGTCGTTGGTATTTTGCCAACCCTGTTTTTTATTAGTTTGACAAAATACATATAGATGATATACTTGTAATACATTGTATTACAGTATTAAATAAATAATATGCGTGAAATATTAAATTTATCTTTGCCTAGTGAGATGGCTCAATCTGTTAAAAAGGCTGTAAAAAAAGGTCAGTATGCCAGTACCAGTGAATTTATTCGTAGTCTTATTCGTGATTGGCAGGAAAGTCAATTATTATCTCAGTTAGAGCAAAGTCAAACACAAATTAAACAAGGTAATTCCAGGGTCTTAAAATCTCTTAGAGATTTGCGTTAAAGACCAATTATGGAAATAATATATTCAAATAGATTTAGTCGTATGTATAAAAAGTTGCCTACAGAAGTTAAGTTAGAGGCAGAGAAGAGAGAGATTATTTTTCGTAAAAATCCATTTGCGTCAGTTTTAAAAACTCATAAGCTAGCAGGTCGCTTAAAAGACTTTTGGTCTTTTTCAATAAATTATAAGTATAGGATTATATTTGAGTTTGGTACTGACAATATTGTTTATTTCCATTGGGTTGGTCAACATAGGATATATATCTAAATAATAGTTATTCTCGGTGTAGTATTTTACGATAGGTTTGTAAAATAATATATAAGTAAAAAACCCAGTCGTTTGACCGGGTTTTCATTTCTGATACTAAGTTTTATTCGTCAATATTTGCTACAGTGCGCTTTGCTATAAGTTTTACCAACATGTAAGTCGAAATATAACTTATGGTAAATCCTGCAATTGGAATTAATACCTCTGGAAAGGTACTCATTTTAATTGTAGTGGTTGCTGGCGAGATGATATATACGAATATACCACCTGTAATAAAGCCGAGTAGGGATGGTGTTGGAATCATTTCGTGTAACTTTTTATACGTTACCAAACCTGTAAATGTTCCTTTCATCATGGCAAATACCACGAGTGAAGTAATGAGCGTAACTCTTTCTGGCTCGTCTATTATAGCTGAGCTAAACATTCCTTGTACAATAACACCTACAGTAAATAGAAATAGCCATATATTGACTCTTTGGATGCCATTCATTGTGTACCTCCTTATTCTTAGTATATTTAATTATTAATGTGTGAATAATTTACATTAGCAAATAATCGTGGATTTGTCAATGTAAACAAAAAACCCAGTCGTTTGACCGGGTTTTTAAAAAAGCTTTAAGCTTCATGTTTTCCTTGTATCAGGAGAAAAGCTGAACAAGAATAACAATGATGGAGGCTACGATTCCGATAAAAACAAGCGTTGGGTATTTCGTTGTGATTGTGATTTTTACAGTCATTTTATCCTCCTTAGGATAATTATTCGTTTAAAAACATTGAGGGTGTGTATGTTACATCATATACATCATGTGTGCCCACGTTGAGTATTACATAGGGCATTGGTGTATGCAGTGCTGGATCATTCAGTAGTATTCTAAGTTCAGCTTCTACATCTGGCGGATTCACCATTTTATCTATGTAAGATATTATTGGTATTGAATCTGTAATACCGTTGGTGTAGATATTACCCAGAGTATCTATGAATTCAATTACTACTGCGTTAGCCCAAACTGTAATAAGAAAGAATCTTACTACATTTGAAAACCTACTAAAAGTCCAATTCATTTCATCCTCCTTAGGATATTTATTTAATTGTCAAAAATCTTATTAATAGGGTAGTATAGCATATATTTACTAATTTGTCAATAGTGGTATAATATGTTTATGAAACATTTATCTGGCTTTGTGCCTGTAAATTTAAACCTTGTAGGTAAGATTCTATTAATATTAGGCTTAATTATTTTAATATTAAAAATAGGGTCTTTAACTATATGGTTATTTACTATGCCCGGTGTACTATTATTCATTGGTGTTTGTAGTATTATTGTTGGCATATATTTAATATATATTGTTCCTAAGATAGATTAGAGCTAGAATTGACAATTAAGCATACCTGTGCTAATTTACACTATTCATTGAACATATTAACAATAGAGGAGGAATAGACAATGAAGTGGCTATTTTTACTGTTAAAAGTACTTCATTCATTTTTCATGGATGTTGTGGAGGTTTGCTTAGCCTTTGTACAAATGGGCAAGTTGTTTATTAAAAGTTTTGTTATTGCAACGCTTTTAATAACAATGAGTATCCCGGGTGCAATGCTTGACCGCAAACTACATGAGATGGGTCAAGACAATAAGACGGTATATGATATTGTTATGACTCTTGATGCAATGGCATTCTTTTCAAACGGTGGTGGCTTCTTTGGAGCTAGTCAGAACTATTTTGGCTGGGCTTATGCCAAAGCAACTGCTGATAAGAATCGTTCAGCATTGAGTAAGGTATTGTTTTGGGAAAATCCCTTTTATGTTACACAACCACCAGATGAGTGGCCGTACTATTACAGGGGTGAAGGATAAACAATATACCCATTATTTAAACTTAAAACGCATATACTACGGTATGTGCGTTTTTTTGTACACATTGCTAATATTATGTAAGAATGAGATAATAAAGGCGGTTTTACAATATATTTCATATATTATGAATGTTTATTTAGATATTAATGGTGTGTTATTAACTAATAATATTCAACCAGCACAAAACGTGGTTGAATTTTTAAAATACTTAACAGACAATCATACAGTTTATTGGTTAACAACCCATTGTCGCGGAGGTGAAAATAGGGCAGTAGAATATTTAAGCGATAAATTGCCAGCTGAAGCTTTAGTGTACTTAAATAAAATATTACCTACTGATTGGGATACGCTCAAAACAGAGGCTATAGATTTCACAAATAAGTGTGTGTGGTTTGATGATCAATCTATACGCGCAGAAGATAAGATATTAGCAAAACACGCAAATACTGTTAAATTTATACATGTTAATTTAAGTGTTGAGCCTGATTTAATATCTTATTTGTCCACTTTTGCGAATATTTCTGAAAAATGAGATAATGAAGGGGATTTTTAAATTATGACAAAAATAAAACCATATTTTCAAGGAACAAGATTTAATCTATACAATGGTGATTGTATAGAAGTTCTTAAGCAATTTAAGGATAATTTTTTTGATATGATTTTTGCTGATCCTCCATATCATTTATCTAACGGAGGATTTACTGTACACGCAGGAAGAATGGTTAGTGTGAATAAGGGTGAGTGGGATAAGAGTTTAGGTGTTGAAAAAGATTTTGAATTTCATATGAAGTGGATAGAGGAGTGCAGGCGTGTTTTAAAACCAAATGGAACTATTTGGATTAGTGGAACGTATCACTCGATCTATCGTTGCGGCTATGCTTTACAGTTGTCAGGCTACCATATTTTAAATGACATTTCTTGGTATAAGCCAAACGCTTCTCCTAATTTAAGTTGCAGATTTTTTACCGCTAGTCATGAAACATTAATTTGGGCTAGAAAGGATAAGAAAGGTAAACATACTTTTAATTATCAGGAGATGAAGAATGGCGGTTGGCATGAAAGAGATTTTATCAAAAAGGATGGTAAGCAGATGCGCTCTGTTTGGTCTATAAATACTCCTAGACCTGAAGAAAAGAAATACGGTAAACATCCTACACAAAAACCAATGGCGTTACTAGAGAGAATAGTTTTAGCTAGTACAAACAAAGGTGATAAAATACTTGACCCATTTACGGGTAGTTCAACAACAGGTTTGGCTGCATATAAACATGGACGCCAATTTGTTGGCGTAGATATGGAAAAAAAATATTTAGATTTGTCTAAAAAAAGGTTTAAAGAAATAAAAAAGTAACAATAATATACTATCATGCCAGAAAGTAACTTAAATTTATTAGATAATCCAAAGGTGATTAAATGGTGTTATGAGGGAATTACAGAACTTACACTAAGAGGTACTAGTAATCAAAATCGCTTAAATGAATATAAAGCCATTGAGAAGGACTGGGGTAATTCAATTACCGGCGGCGACGGTAATCAGTGGACGACCAAGCTTTGTGAGGATTTGGTTATGGAAGCTTTAACAAAACTTGGGCGACACAATGTAAGAAAAACTACTCCAAAACGAAGCACAATAAGAAGTAAACAATACAAGCCAGATCTAGAATGTGACGATTATGTCTATGAGGTAAAGGGTAGAAATTGGTGTGTTACTGGAACTGCTGGTGAAAAAATACTTGGAGTCCCTCTTAAGTACGGAGAGGTTCCTAGATTGTACGATAAACCACTACAAATAATTTTGGTTGGATATCAAGAGTATGAAGCTAAAGAGGGGTATGCTTTTGGCGACCTGTTAGATGAAAGTAATCAAACTGAGGAATTGAAAAACAGTTTAGCCTTTTATAAACAAAATAATATTGAGTACATAGGTTTTACAGATATTTTAAAAGAACTCGGTTTTGCAGAGGGGTGTTGGAGGTAATTTGTTGTTTTTTTAAATAAGTAGTATATTAAACAAAGTTAAATTATATTATCATTAGGAGGACCGGTTTAGCTGGTTTTTTAATAATTTATAGAGAATTATGGATACTGCAAAGTTGTTAACAATTACAAGAGATTTGACTCTTGAAGAGGATAGATATCAAATTAATTCAAAATTGGATGAATTTTATAATTTTATTTCACAGGGGAATGCTGAAGAAGCGGATAAAAAGAAAATAGAAATAATTGAGTTGTCAAAGAAAAGTATAGTAAATGAATATACTAATAGTAATAACAAAATTTTAAAGAATATCGGAGGGACGCTCTATTTTGGCGATGGTGTGATTGTAGAAATAAATAATATCTTTTCAGAAGATAATTATAAATCATTAGAAAAATTAGGATTATATAAGAGCGAGAGGCAAAAATTTATTGAAAGAATTAGAGCTATAGATTCTCAGCTTGATAGTATAGGTGTTAAGCCTCACTTAATAGATGATAAATATGAAATTGGTTTAAGTTTGCCAACAAATGATTTTTCTCTAAAAGATGTCCAAAAATCTTTAGCAACGTGGGATAGTTTTATAGGCGATTTGTCAGAATTGTCGGGAGAAGAAAGAGGTAATGTAATTTCAAAGGCATGTGACGGTAGTATAGAAATATTTTTGATTAAATCTGGAATTATTGCAAAAGCTCTCAATATAGTTTTAGATAAAATGGCAGATCTATATATCAAATATCAAACAATACAAAAAAATGAGGAAGAGTTGAAAGAGTTAAAAAATAAAACTATTGAAGCTGAATTAAAGGCGGAGAGAGAAAAACTAGTTAATACATTTATTGCAACAACTATTAAAGAAATAACTGATTGCGCCACTATTACAGATACAGAACGAATAAACGAATTACAGAATGGACTGAATGCATCTTTGAAAAGAATATTAAAATTATCAAATCAGGGAGTTGAGTTTGAGGTGATAGCTCCGAGAATACCAGAGCCTAAAGAGCCAGAAGATCAAGCTGAGGATACTCAAAAAAAATATAGAAAGGAGTTGGCAGAATATACAACAAAACTTAATAATATTCGTAAAGTTTCAACAGGAAGCCGTAAATTAATGAATCAAAAAAAGGTGAATAGTATATTATTATTAGATGACGTACTTAAGGATGAAGCTATAAACGGTGATGCTGTAAAATATTCAGAATCTGTTTCTGATTCCAAAAAGAAGTCAGATAAAGTATTAAATAGTAAGAAAGGTAGCGAGGTTACAGCAGCTTCTAAAACTCAACCCAAAGGAGCGCCATCAAATGAAAAAGAAAGTAAGTGATACTCAGATATAAATTCAATATTAAGTACAATTGACAAACCCCCTAAAACTAGCTAAAATTTAGCTAGTTTTATGAATATAACAACAGCTAAAATAGCGCGGAATACTGGAGTTTTAACAGCATCATTAATAATACAGAAAGTATTCTCGTTTATATACTTCTCATACCTTGCAACCCAGTTGGGCGTAACCCAAACTGGGCTGTATTTTTTTGTTCTATCTTTAGTAGGTATATGTTCTGTATTTATAGACTTTGGTTTAATAAATGCTCTAATTAGAGAGATTAGTAAAAAACCAGAAGAGGTTAATAAATATTATACGCATGCTATTATTACCAGATTAATATTAGCTGGTATTGTATTAGTAGCTTTCTATTTATTTACCCTGTTTTCTTCCTATGACATTATTACTAAACAGTCTATGGTAATAGCAGGACTAATTATGACCATAGATTCATTTACACTATTGTTCTATGCAGTGTGGAGAGCTCATCATAATACTATGTGGGAATCTTTAGGTAATATTATATTCCAGATTACCTTACTGGTTGTTGGTGGGGTAGCAGTATATTTATCTAAGAATATTATCTTTGCTTTACTTGCATTATTACTAGCTAGTAGTATTAATTTCTTACTTGCATATTTTAGTTCTAGGTTGAAGTTAAAATTAAAGTTTGCTTTTAATGTAGATTATGTATTTATTAAGAAGTTACTATTAGTAGCTCTACCTTTTGCATTAGCTGGAATATTTTCTAGAGTATATGGTTATGCAGATACATTTCTTTTAAAGAATTTAGTAGGGGATGCAGCTTTGGGATATTATTCTTTACCGTACAAGATAACCTTTGTTTGGCAATTTATACCACTAGCTGCTATTGCTACTTTGTATCCGGCATTTACTAGCTATTATACTGAGAGTAAAGAAAAGTTATCTGCATTGTGGCAAAAAGCTTCTGTGTATTTACTAGCCTTAAGCATGCCTTTAACAGTTGGGCTATATATATTTGCACCAGTAATATTTTTAAAGATATATGGTATAGAGTTTGTACCAAGTAGTTTTGCATTGCAAACTTTAATTTTAACTCTACCTTTATTGTTTTTAAACTTTCCTTTGGGTTATTTACTAAATGCAACTGGCAAACAAACAAAGAATACTATTAATATATTTATAGCGATGTGTGTATCTGTTATTGGTAATATTATTCTAATACCACATTATTCATATATTGCAGCTAGTATGATGAGTATTATTTCTACTATGGTATTATTTGTCTTTGGTATGAGCTATGCAGTAAAGATAATTAAATTAGATTATTTATCTTTATTTAAAGATATTGCTAAGATTACTTTAAGTATTATTGGTATGGTAGCTATTATATTAATTATTGGATCATACTTACATTATTTATTGACTATACTAATTGCTGGTATTACATATGTAGCAATAATATTTATTACTAGGTTTGTTAGCATTGTAGATATTAAATCGTTCATTAAGAAATAAAAAAACAGACCCAGGTACTTGTTGTACGTGAGTCTGTTAGGTTGTTTATTTGAGGCGCCAGAGTCTTAACAAGGCAACTTCAAATATGCTGAAATGTGCGGCGAAGGCGTTTGCCTTGGCAATACCTTGCAATTGAAATTTGATCTCAGTAACTGTGTTTTCCCAAGACTCTCCCAGTTCAATATACTGTTCCAGGATATTGCTAAACTCTACAATGAAATCTCCAAGTTTAGCCTTGTCTTCAATCATAGCGCTCAAGTGAACCATGATTTCTGCAAGATAATTAATACCAGTCATTTTTCCTCCTCTTGTCATTGAAAGATGAAATTTATCATCTCAAGATACTTGTGCTGTCGTTCAGCGTTAAATTTGCCCTTGTGAAAGCTTTCTAAAGTATCTCTGGTTTCCTGAATCGACTTTGACCCCTGTTGATATCTCATCATGGAAACATAGAGTATGCCAAGAAAATCCTGTAACTCTTTCGGATCATGAAATACTACTAAAGCTAGTTCAAGCACATCACATAGATCATTGTTACCGAGTAGCATGTTTCTTTCTCCTTATAATGTACATTTATGTAATATGGTATTTAAGCACAATAAAGGTATAATGTCAATATTTATGTTAAAATATATATAATGAAAATTAGATTGTATACAATGGAATATCCGCCATTTAAAGGTGGTGTAGGTAATTACTACGCTGGTCTAGTTAAAGCTATAGAACCGGTGCAAAAGGTAGGTGTTACTACAATTAATCATACTGCTAGATTCTGGCAGGTTTTGCTAATGATGGTATTTAGTAAAGTAGAGTATTTGTGGGTAGGACACATATTGCCAATAGGAACAGCTGCATATATTTGTAATAGATTATTTAAAAAGAAATACTTTGTTTCTTTACACGGTATGGATATTAACTTAGCTCAGAAGAATAAACCTAGTTTAACAGCTAAAATATTAAAACACGCAGAGTTTATTACAGTTAATTCAGAGTATACAAAAAAACAGATAAATAATTATGAGGAGTTGATGAGTAAGATTATTGTTGTCTATCCTTGTCCTAATGTAGATAATGCAAATGTAGAAAAGTCTTTAATTGAACAAGTTAAAAGCTCATACAGTTTAGAGAATAAAAAAATCATATTAAGTGTAGGAAGACTCGTTGAAAGAAAGGGTGTGCAGAATGTTATCCAGGTAATGCCAGAAATATTACAAACCTATCCTGAAGCTCTGTACGTAATTATTGGTTCAGGTGAACATTTACCAGAATTAAAAAGAATGGTTCAGGTTAAGAATTTAGAAAAGAATGTTTTAATCTTAACTGGAGTTGGAAATAGTGAGCTAGCTGCATTCTATTCCTTAGCTGATCTATTTATTATGCCAACCATAGATGATGGTATGGATGTTGAAGGTTTTGGTATTGTCTATCTAGAAGCCGGTGTATTTGGAAAGCCAGTTATAGCAACACCAGTAGGTGGTGCTAAAGAAGCTGTTAAAGATAATGTAACCGGTATATTTACCAGTAGAGAAACAATGGTTTCAGACATTATTAAATTATTAAAAGATAAGAGCTTTGCAGATGAATTAGGTGCTAATGCTAAAAATATTATTAAGAAAGAATATACATATACTGCACAAGCTAAAAAAATATTACAAAGAATATGATAGATAAGAAAAGAAACATAGTGATGTTTAATATGTCACCATATAGTGATTGGGAAGAGGGGATTTCAAACCGTAATCGTCATATTTTACAAACACTATTAAAAGATGAAAGTGTTAATAAGATAATAGCTATAGACTATTTACCTTGGACTTGGAAAAAGGTTATTAAGCAATATATGTATAGTTATTTACCAAGTTTAAATAAACACAAGGGGATATATAAATCTTCTTTAACATCAGCTCGGGAATATTCAGATAAGCTTATTGTAGTATCTTCAGTTGCTAATTATTTTAGTAAAAAGATATTTTGGTCAGATATTAATAATATTATTAAAAAGTCTGAAATAGATGAATATATTGTTTGGTCATACAATCCATTAATAACTGACTATTTTGAAAAACTTAATGCTACTTCATATATCTTTGATGCAGTAGATGATTGGTCTATTCACCCTTCTTACCAGATTATTAAAGATAAATTGCAAGCAAATTATACACTCATTGCAGAGAAGTCAGATATTATCTTTACTGTAGCTAAAGAATTGGGTAGAAAGTTTAATAAAGATAAAACCTATTGGGTACCTAATGGTATAGATATTAATCATTATGCTAAGAAATATAGTCTGGTGGATAAAGAGATTGCAGATATACCAAAGCCTATTATTGGTTACATTGGAGTTATTTTAGGAAGATTAGATGAAAAGATTATTACATATTTAGCAGAGCATAATCCTAATAAGTCTATTGTGTTAGCTGGATCATTTAAAGGTAAATTAAAGCATTGGGATAAAGAGCTAATTAAAAAACTTCAGTCTTATGCTAATATATATCTATTGGGATATATACCATATTCTAAAGCACCAATGTATATACAGCAGTTCGATGTCGCTATTATTCCACACAAAGCAGATACATATGTTGGTACAACCAATCCAATGAAAATGTATGAGTATTTAGTTTGTGGTAGACCTATTGTAGCAACACCAGCTCCTGGTATAGACATGTTTGAAGAAATTAGGGTAGCTTCTACACCAGAAGATTTTAATAAAGAAGTTATTAAAGCTTTAAAAGATAATACAGAAGAAAAAGAAGAGATAAGAGTTGAACTGGTTAAAGATCATACCTGGAAAGAAAGAGTTAATAAAATGTTAGAATTAATTAATACTAATGTCTCCTAATATTAAATTAAGTATCATAATTGTTTCCTGGAATGTTGTAGTAGATTTGCAGCGTTGTTTAGATTCAATATATAAATATATATTTACTGACTTTGAAATAATAGTCGTAGATAATAAATCTACAGATAAAACTGTAGAGGTGCTATTAAAAGATTATCCTCAGGTAAGAGTAATTGCTAATAAAAAAAATATTGGTTTTGCAGCTGCGAATAATGAAGCTATTAATATAGCAAAAGGTGAGTATTTACTATTTTTAAATCCAGATACATATTTTATTGATGAACATTCTATTCCTAAAGCTTTAGAATATTTAGCAGATCATCCAAATACTTTATTAACAGGTAATGTACTTAATAAAGATCATACAAATCAAGTAGCAGTCAGAAAGTTTCCAACTTTGTATTCGCAAATAATAACCTTGCTTAAATTAAATAATATATTTCCTTTTTTAAATAAAGCATATTATTCAAGAGATTTTGATTACACTAAATTACAAGAAGTAGATTCTGTTATTGGAGCTTTTATGTTAATTAAAGCTAGTACTATGAGATATTTAGATGCTTTTGATGCAGATTACTTTATTTGGTTTGAAGAAGTAGATTTATGCTATAGAATGAAACAAAAGAAATATCCAGTAGTGTATTTCCCAGATGCTAAAATAGTACATACAGGCGGTCAAAGTTTTAAATTAATGCTTACTTTTAGAAAGCAATTAATCTTTAATAAATCATTATTAACATATTTTAAGAAACATAAGCCAAGGTGGCAGTATAGTATTTTGTTTATTCTGCAACCTGTAAATATATTATTGGCTTTAATTCAACAAACATTTGGAGTAAAAAGAGGTGACTATTAATTTATTAACAAATTGGGCTAAAAAGCTATTTTGGATATTGATCATAGTAGAGTCAATATCTTTTTGGTCATATATTAAACCAGAGTTAACAGTTTATGCTTTTGTATTACTTGTTGGTATTTGCTTAATAGCTAGTATTAGAAATATTGAGTGGGGAATATATATGCTTTTAACTGAAGTGTTTTTATCTTCACATGGTCGGATGTTATCTTTAGATATTGGTGGTTTGGCTGTTTCTTTAAGATATGGATTATTTGCAGCAGTATTTCTTGCTTCTATTTACTGGCTATTTAGAAAAGATAATTTTAAACATGTTTTAGGAAGGATATATAAATACAAGAGTTTAATCTTTCTTTTAATCTTTATTGCTATTGGTATTATTCAAGGAGTTGTGATTAATGGTTTTAGTACAAGCTTCTATGATTGGAATAGCTATTTGTTTCTTTTGTTAATTCCAGCTTTCTTAATGATTAAGAATACAGATTTTATTCTAAACATAACCAGAATAATATTTATTGTTGCTAATTGGCTATTCATTAAAACATATATTTATTTGTATGTATTTTCTCATCATACAGATTGGTTAGATTTATCTTTGCTATATAAATTCTTTAGAGATACCAGAGTTGGTGAGATAACCTATGTAACACAAAACTTTTACAGAATATTTATGCCAGCTCAGGTTTTTGCAGCTATTACTTTTATCTTAGTGGTCTTTGTCTTAATACTATATAAACAAGGGAAGCTATCTGTTAAAGATCAATGGTTTGCATATGTTACATTATTTACTTCATCTTTAACTGTTATGGCTAGCTTTTCTAGAAGTAATTGGTTAGGCCTTGCTATAGCTTTAGTATTTTTATTTACTTATCTATTATCTAAATACAAAATACCTAAATTAAAATTAGGTGCCGCTATTATTATGCTTACGGTTGTCCTGTTTATTAATATTGGCTTCATGTATACTTGGACTGGTTCGTGGCAACAAAGAATTGTTTCATCTAGAATAGATAGTTTGGATGAAGCAGCTTTTTCATCTAGAACAGCTCAGCTTAAACCATTACTTTATGAGATAGGTAAATCTCCAGTTTGGGGTTATGGTTTTGGTAAAACTGTTACTTACCAAAGCGATGATCCTAGGATTAAAAATGAAGCTAATCCTAATGGTATATATAATACTCAAGCCTTTGAATGGGGGTATTTAGACATCTGGCTAAAAATGGGATTATTTGGTCTTTTATCTTACTTGGGCATTATCTATGGCTTATTGCTTAAAAACCTTAAATATGGCCATTTTGAGGGTAAAATACAGGTATTAAAAGCTGGTTTTGGTATAGGTTTACTCCTTATTTGTATTATTAGTATATTTAGTCCATATATGAATCATCCCTTAGGTTTTTCTATGCTCTTAATTAATTTAGTAAATGAATAAACAAAAGAAATTAATAATAGGTCTAGTTACATATAATGCAGAAAGATATCTGTATTCTTGTTTAACATCTTTAAGTGAACAATCATTTAAAGATTGGGAAATATTAATAATAGACAATGGATCTACAGATAATACTATTAGATATATTAAAGAGAATTATCCTCAATTTAAAATAGTAGAGCATAAAAAGAATTTAGGTTTTGCTCAAGCTCACAACCAAATAATATCTTGGACTAAAAGTGATTATATTATGTGTATGAATCAAGATATTGTTTTAGATAAAGATTATTTAAAAAATATTGTTAACTTCTTAGATAAACATCCTAAGGTGGGATCTGTTGCTGGTAAATTATATAAATGGAACTTTACAGATAATGTTAAAACAAAAACAATAGATAGTATTGGGCTAGAGCTTAATAGAAATTACAGAGTAGTAGATAAAGCAGAGGGAGAAAAGGATACTGGTCAGTTTAATGCAGATGAAGAAGTATTTGGTGTATCTGGTGCTGCTCCTGTTTACAGAAGAAAAGCACTGGATAAAGTTAAAATATATAATGCTAATAGGGAAGAGTATTTTGATGAAGATTTCTTTGCTTATAAAGAAGATGTAGATTTAGCATTTAGATTAAGACTAAATGGTTGGCAATCATATTGTGTTGTAAATTCAATAGCTTGGCATGATAGATCTACTGGTAATTCGCAATTACAAACTAATTGGAAAATTGCATCAGCTCATAGGAAAAAGAATAAGCTGGTAAATTATTTATCTTACCGCAATCATTTACTAATGCTTTATAAGAATTGTTTTAGAATTAATATATTTAAAAACATCATACCGATTTTCTGGTATGAGTTTAGAAAATATATTTTTATGTTGTTATTTAATAGAGTTAAGGAAAAACATATTAAGAGCTATAGTAAGTTAAAACCTTTGATGAAGAATAAAAGGAGACAAATAAAGGAATTGACTAAAGTAACAGCTCAGGATATGTTGGAATGGATAAAATAGTATGAAATTAAGCATAATAATATTAAATCATAGTACAGCCAAACTAGTTAAAAACTTAATAGCTAGTATTTTAGCTATGGAATTACCTTGGGCTTTTGAAATAATAGTGGTAGATAATGGTATTAAAGGTATACTGGCTAAAGAATTAAAGTCGTATTCATCTCATGTAAAGCTATATGAAATTGAGAACAATGGTTATGCTCATGGTAATAATTATGGTATTCGTAAAGCAAAAGGTGAGTATATAATGATTCTAAATCCAGATATATATATTAAACAAGAAGCTATTATTTCCTTAGTAGAATATATTGAGTCTAATGAGAAGATTGGTATGGTTGGTCCAAAACTATTGAATGCTGATGGTACATACCAAAATTCATGTACTAGATATCCAGATTGGCATTTACCATTCTATAGAAGAACAAGACTGGGTAAAACAAAGAAAGGTCAGAAATGGTTGAGTAATTATCTCTATTTAGATTATGATCATAATACTCCTAAAAAAGTAGATGCTTTGTTTGGAGCAGCTTGGGTGATACGAAGAAAAGCTATTGATGAAGTAGGACTACTTGATGAAAGATATTTTCTATACTTTGAGGATTTAGATTGGTGTAGACAATTTAATGAAAAGAATTGGGAAGTTTGGTATTTACCAGCAGCTGAGGTTATACATTTCCATCATAGAGATTCAGCAGATAAAAAAGGTATAGCTGGTGTATTTTCTAAATTAGGTAGAGTTCATTTATCTAGTTGGTTTAAATACCTATTAAAATGGAAATAATTGTTTATTTTAGCTAAATTCAGTATAATACATACACTAAATATATATAAAAACTATGACAGAAGAGAAAAAAGAAATAAATCCATCAGATGAATATAATATTCGTTTAGATAAGCTAGCTAAATTAAAAAAGAATAAGGTAGATGCTTATCCTGCTGAAACATGTGAGGATAGATTAGATATTAATGCAGCATTAACAGATTTTGATTCTTTAGAAAAAGAAGATAAAGAAATATGTATAGCTGGTAGAATTAGAAGTATTCGTTTACATGGTGGTTCTTGTTTTATTCACTCAGAGGATGGTTCTGCTAAGATGCAAGGATATATTAAAAAGGATGAAGTAAAGGCTAAGAATTATGAACAGTTTACAGACTTTTTTGACGTTGGTGATTTTGTAGAATTAAAAGGTAAACTATTTATTACTAAAAAAGGTGAAAAAACATTACTTGTTAAAAAGTTTAAACTATTATCTAAAGCTTTAATGCCATTACCAGAAAAGTGGCATGGTTTGTCAGATGTTGAAACAAGATTTAGGCAAAGGTATTTAGATTTACTTGCAAATAAAGAAGTAAAGGATGTATTTAAACAAAGATCTGAGATTATTACTTTTATACGTACATATTTTAATAATTTAGGCTTTCTAGAAGTAGATACACCAATACTACAACCACTAGCTGGCGGTGCTATTGCTAAGCCATTTATTACTCACCATAATGCTTTAGATACAGAATTGTATCTAAGAGTTGCTCCAGAACTATATTTAAAAAAATTAATCATTGGTGGTTACGATAAAGTCTATGAAATAGCTAGATGTTTTAGAAATGAAGGTGTAGATCATGCACATAATCCAGAATTTACACAGATTGAATTCTATTGGGCATATAAAGATTATGAAGATCTAATGAATCTTACTGAAGATTTAATGAGTAATTTAGTTAAAAGTATTAAAGGAGATACAAAACTCACATACCAAGAAAAGGAGTATGACTTTAAAGCTCCTTATCCTAGATTAGATTTTAAGAAAGAAATTAAAAAACGTTGTAAGTTAGATATAGATAAATACAAAACTAAGTTTGAATTAAAAGAACAAGTAGAAAAGCTTGGTATTAAAACAGAGGAAGAATGGGGGAGGGGTAAAATGTTAGATGAATTGTATAAGAAATATATTCGTGAAGTTGAAGATGGCCCTTTCTTTATTACAAACCATCCAATTGAATTATCTCCACTTGCTAAGAAGAACAAAGATGATGAAAACTATGTAGATAGATTTCAATTAGTAATTGCTGGTTTTGAACTTGGCAATGCTTTTTCAGAGCTTAATGATCCACAAGATCAATCTGAAAGATTTAAAGCTCAACAAGAGCTTAAAGATGGTGGTGATGAAGAAGCTTGGGATTATGATGATGAATTTGTTGAAGCTTTAAAGTATGGTATGCCACCAACCGCTGGTATGGGTATTGGTATAGATAGACTTGTTCAGATTTTAACTGACCAACATAATATTAAAGAAGTATTATTCTTTCCAACTTTAAAACCTAAAACAGATAACGAATAAATATATGCTAGATATTAATAAAATACGTAATAATACTGAAGAGATAAAAACAAGCCTTTTAAAAAGAATGGATTTTGTAGATTTAGAATCTATTATTAAGCTTGACGATGAAAGAAAAGATATTGTAACAGAGGTTGATAAGTTAAAAGCAGAAGCAAATAAGATAGCAAAAGGTGGCAAGCCAACACCAGAAGCCATTGAACAGGGTAAAAAATTACGTGAACAGATTAAAGAATTAGATGAAAAGTTAAATTCAGTAGATTCTAAATTAAAAGAAAAATTGGGAGAACTTCCTAATATTGTTGCAGATGATGTAATTGCTGGAGATAAAGATAAAAATGAAGTTATTAAAACTTATGGTAAAAAGCAAGAGTTTAAATTTGAACCAAAAGATCATGTAGAATTAGCAACTATGCACGGGCTAATAGATTATGAAAGGGCTGCTAAGATGTCTGGAGCTGGTTTTTGGGCATATACAGGTAAAGGAGCAGATTTAGAATGGGCACTACTTAATTACTTTGTAGACTTTCACAGAAAGAATAAGTATAAATTTTTACTACTTCCATATCTATTAACAGAAAAGTCAGCCTATACCTCTGGTCATTTACCAAAGTTTAGAGAAGATCTATTCTGGACAGAGGATAAATTATGTTTAAATGCGACCTCAGAAATGATGCTTGGTAATTTCCACAGAGAAGAAATACTTCCTGAAGAAGATTTACCAATAAAATATTATTCATACTCATCTTGTTTCAGAAGAGAAGCTGGTGCTTATAGAACAGAGGAGAGGGGAATGATTAGAGGTCATCAATTTAATAAGATAGAGATGTTTCATTTTACAAAACCGGAAGATTCGTGGAAAGCTTTTGATGAACTTGTTAGCAATGCAGAGAAATTAGTTGAAGGTTTAGGTTTACACTTTAACTCAGTGAAATTAGCAGCTAAAGATTGTTCTGCAGCTATGGCTAAAACAATAGATCTAGAAGTATATATACCTAGTATGAAAGGATATAAAGAAGTAAGTAGTATATCTAATGCTTTAGATTACCAAGCAAGAAGAGGTAGTATTAGGTATAAAGATTCAAAAACAGGTAAAAATGAGTTTGTACATACTTTAAATGCATCAGGACTAGCAACTAGTAGACTATTACCAGCGATTTTAGAACAAAACCAACAAGAAGACGGTAGTATTAAAATACCAAAAGTATTACAAAAATATTGTGGATTTAAAAAGATAGAATTAAAATAGAATAAGGGTCGTAAAATATATGGGATATGGTGATAGGCGTATGCAGAGAGGGAAGTCTATTAGACATCCTGAGAAAGCCAATTCAAAACTATTGAGAAAGAAAGTAAGTATGTATTTAATTTACATATTTACTTTTTTAATAATATATACATTATTTTTTTCTTTTGTATTTAAGATTGAATATATTAAAGTAGTGGGTAATGATTCAATTAATACACAAGAGATCGAAGATATTATCTGGCAAGCTGCAGATAAAAACATATTCCTAATATTTAGTAGGAATAATTATTGGCTATTATCTACAGATTATCTATTAGAAAGCGTTGAAAAACAATTTGCCTTTGAAGATATTACCATAACTAAAAAGTTTCCAGATACTATATCCTTACATGTTATTGAAAGAATGGGTAGATTAGTATGGAAAACAGGTCCAGATTACTATGTAGTAGACGCTAGAGGTGTTATCACACGAAGACTTACAGAAATGAGGCTAGTTACTAGTGGAGATATACCCGTAATTGTAAATAAGGCAGAGAATGAAGTTTTAATTGGTGATACAATACTTAGTGAATCAATGATAGCTAATATTTTAGACGCTTATGCTTATTACAATGAATATATAGATAGAGATGGTTTAAGATTTGATCGATTTGAAATAGATAGTGATGAAGCTGGCTTCTATAAAATAATAACCAGAGATGGACTTGAAATACATATGAATGATGAATCTACAGCTATAACGCAGTTAAGTAAGTTAAAAAGAGTAGTAGATAGTCAGAATATTAACTTTAATAATTTATCCTATATAAATTTAAGAGTTGAGAATCAAGTTATATATAAATAATACCTTATATATTTTACGACGCTTATTATTTAGACAATATATAGAGAAGAGAGAGTACACTAATTAGAGAGTGTATTTTTTTAAATATGCCTGGTATATCCCTACCTATGACATACAAAATTTTACACGTTCTAGAATGATGTTTTTTTAATAAATACCCGGTATGATCATACCAGTGACTTAAAAAACTTTTTAACTATACATGATATATACTTAAGTTATATAGAATACATAATATTTTAAAAGAATAAGGTATATAGAGTCATAATACATAGAAATAGTACAAAATAGCCAAAACTACAGATTTACCTATTTTTAGATATTATAGTATATAATGGTTCGTATAAGATATATTGTGCGACACATAGTATATATAAAAATAAAGTAGAATAATACACTACTCTACTAAACAATAAAATTATTTATTCAATTAAGGTAAATAGTTTAATGGGTTAACAGGTATTCCGTTTTGTCTTATCTCTAAATGAAGATGAGGACCTGAAGTTAATGCACCTGCACCAGCTGTCCCAGGCATTCCCCCACTATATCCAATAATCTCACCCTGTACCACAAATGTATCCTCAGCTACTATCATCCTATTCATATGACCATATACTGAAGATATACCTTCATTGTGTACAAGCATAATATAATTATATCCACCAGTACTACCAGTGTCTCTAACCTTAGCCACATAGCCAGATTTAACAGCTCTAACTGGTGTACCTTGAGGAGTTGAGCCAATATCTATAGCAGGATGTTCAAATATATGTCTATATGGATAATCTGGATCATGAAATGAAGCTGTAACACGTCTGGATGGTACTGGCCATATATAACCACTCTCAGAAGCTAAGAATTCTTCACCCTTTAATTCATACAATCTTTTACGAGCTTCTATTTCTAATGAATATATTTCATTATTAATAGCTTGTTGCTCTGCTTTTAATTGAGCTACTAAATTAGCATACTTAGATTCCTCACCTTTAGTAGCAGCTAGTAAACTATCCTTTACAGATTTCTCACTATCTAGCTTTTCTTTATTGGATGATAATCTATTATTTAAATCATCCAACTGATCATTCTTTTGAATAAGTAAATTCTTTTGTCTAGATAATTCATTCTTCTTATCTGTTAAAGATTCAAGTTCAACTTGCAGTCCAGCATGTATTTTATTTAATTCATTAATGTATGAAAAAAAATCTCCAATAGAACCTTTAGTAGAAATAAAATTAGCAAGCTTACTTTGATGTGAATTAGTATTTAATGTTCTTAATAGACCAGTGATCTTATCTTCTTGTGAAGCTATACTTTCTTCATTCTCTTCTAAAACTAATTCTAATTGTTTAATTTGCAAGTTAACTGACTCTTTTTCCAAAGCTATGGTTTGTATTTCAATATTTATCTTAGCCCTAACTTGATCAATATCATTTATCTGAGAGCTTAAGGTAGATATTTGTTGTCTAGATTTATTCAAATTCTGTTCATATATCTCCTTTTGCTTATTAAGCTCCTCTATTTGTCTTTGTTTGTCTTTAATGTCATCCTGCAGACCAGTTAATTCATCTGTAGATACAGCAATTGTTAAAGCTTGAACATTTGTAGATAAAATAAAAAGACTAATAAGAATTAGTCCAATAATACGTATGACTCCCCTTTTTTTTATTAGTTTTGTTTTTATTTTATTAACCATAAATATATTATAGCACAAAACTACAACTTTTTCAAGGCTATATTTATTCTTCTAATAGATTCATCTTTACCAAGTTCTAATAATAGCTCAACTGGTGATTCACTCTTTTCCTTACCAGACAGTGCCATTCTTATTGGCCAAAACACATCGCCATTACCTAAATTTGCTTCTTTAATAACTTCTTGTAGCTTTAATTGAATTAAGTTTTCATTCCATTTATTATCTTCAATAGCAGTTAATATTTCAAGAGCTAATTTTAATCCCTTAACCGTATCTTCTTTAGTACTTTTCTTAAAAATGAGTAATTCAGAATCATAATCTTCTAAATTAAAGATGTGTGAAAATACTTCTGGTATTTCTGCAAAGTAAGATATTCTAGTATGTGCAGCAGAAGCTACAGCTTTAGTATACTTATCTATATCTATTTCAATATTCTTTTCTAAGTATTCTCTAGAAAGATTATAGAAAGTATCTAAGTCTAAATTTTGCATATACTGCAATCCAAACCAGTTTAATTTATCTAGGTCAAAGATAGCACCAGCTTTATTCATCTTATCTAAACTAAATTCTTTTTTAAGCTCATCCATGGTAAACATCTCTCTATCATTACCTGGATTCCAACCAAGCAAGGAAATGAAATTAATAATAGCTGCTGGTAAATAGCCTTTGTTTAAATAATCTGAAGCTGCTACATCACCCTGTCTTTTACTTAATTTAGATCTATCTTTATTAAGTAATAATGGCATATGAGCAAAGGTTGGTAATTTCCAACTCAAGTATTTGTATAATAGTATATGTTTTGGTGTAGACGGTAACCACTCCTCACCTCTGACTACATGAGTAACACCCATTTCGTAATCGTCAACAACAACTGCTAAATGATAAGTTGGAAAACCATCTGACTTCATAATAACTTGATCATCTAAATTAGCAGAGTTTATTGAAACGTGTCCGCGAATTGCATCATCGAATGATATATCTTCAGAAGCTGGCATTTTAAGTCTAATAACATATGGTTTATTAAGTTGATGCATTCTTTTTACTTCATCTGCACTTAATTTACGACAATGGCCATCATATTTAGTTGGTTGTTTATTGGCTATCTGTTTTTCTCTAACTTCTGCAAGTCTCTCTGCTGAACAAAAACAATAGTATGCATTATTATCTTCAACTAATTTATCTGCATACTTTTTATAATTATCTAAATGCTCAGATTGATAATATGGTTTATTATCTGGATGTATACCTAAGCTTTCTAAAGTTTCAATAATATTATCTACTGCACCTTCTACAAATCTAGATCTATCCGTATCTTCAATACGTAAGATAAACCTACCCTTCTTTTGTTTAGCTAATAAATAGCTATAAAGGGCTGTTCTAAGACCACCAATATGTAGCATTCCAGTTGGTGATGGAGCAAATCTAGTTATTACTTTTTTCTTAAACATTGTGCATATATTATATATTTATTACCTTTTTTAAGCAATAAATATTGACTTATAGAATATATAATGCTAAATTACTATCACTTTTAAATTATAGGAGGGATTATGACCAGGTTAACAACCGCTTTACTTGAAGCTGGATTTATAGACATAACTGGTATGAATGAGGGGTCTATAAAATGCAGAAATTTAGTACCTTTAAATCTTGCAGAAAAGCTATGTATGACAAAAACTGAAGGTGTTATTGGTGTCGTAGATAGTTATGGCCATACTTGGGTAAAACCAAATATATTATCTACTACTGAAAAAACAGCTATTCAAAATATTGAGAAGCTGTTAAGAAGTAATAAGCAGATGAGGCGTGTACCATTTCAAGGAGATTTACAATTCCTGATGCAGGTTTGGCCACACAAGTATGATTAAAAATTTAAAACTCTGGTTAAACCCAGAGTTTTCTATTTATCGTATCTAAAGTATAAGTACAGAAACTTAAACACCGCATTATATATCCTCTTTATCCTACTCGGTTGTTTAATCAATCTGTAAAACCATTCAAGTCCAAGAGTTCTAAATATCTTAGGAGCTCTTTGAATAGTACCTGCTAAAAAGTCAAAAGTACCACCCAAGCCAATTGCTACTTTAACACTAGGCATTTTGTCTAAATACTCATCAATAAAAGCTTGAGCATATGGTGCATTGTAAGCTACAAAAAGAATGGTTGGTTCCAATTGGTTAATATTACCTAAAATATTATTGTATTCATAAAGACTCGGCTCTTTAATATTTACAAACCCTGACATATATCCAACAATGTTTATGTTTGGATTAATCTGCTTTAATTTTTTAGAAGCTGCATAACCAATACCTTCTCTACCACCTAATAAATATATCTTTTCTTTAGAAATGTATTCTTGTTTACAAAGCTCTGTTACTAAATCTATACCTGTACATCTTTTAAAAGAATAGCCCTTAAATAGTCCAGCAAGTTTAATACCAAAACCATCTACAGTATTATGACTACATCTATTTAAAATATCTTTAAACTCTTCATTGTAATGAGCATCAACCAAAAATTCAGGATTAACTGTAGCAATATGGTACTGGCCATTACTATTTAAATAATCCTGTATTTGATCAATAGTATGTGGCAAACTTAACCCATCTAATCTCACTCCTAATATCTTTTTCATAATAATTCTATACATTTACTGTTTAAAGCCTCGTATACGTCAATTTTAGCACTTTTAGAGGCATAATACCAGCTAAATATATGAATAATGTGGTATAATATTTGTATAAATATTAATAATTAAAAATGAAACAAAAACTAATAGCTTTTTTAGGAATTATATTTTTAATATCTTCCTTTCCTTTTGCTGGTTTGGCTGTTACAACCTATGAAGATGCAGACCCTGCATATGATGAAGATTACATAATATCTGATGCTCATTTTACAGATCATGATTCAATGACATTAGAACAGATACAAGCCTTTTTAGAAGCTAGGGGTGTACTTGGAAATTATGTAGATCCACTAACACATATGACGGCTGCTTTTATTATTTACAATGAAGCTAAAACTTATGGCATTAGCCCAAAGGTATTATTAACATTATTACAAAAAGAACAGAGTTTAGTTGAAGACGACTCTCCAAGTCAAAACCAATATGATTGGGCTACCGGGTATAGTTGTTATGCTGGTACCTGTGATGATGAATGGAAAGGTTTTTCTAGACAGGTTAAAGGTGCTGCTAGAAGATTTATGATTGGTTATTGGGATGATTTATCTACTACTGGTTGTACTTTTACTAATTGGTGTATAAATGTAACTAAAAGAACTCAGGATGATATTTTAATTACACCTAGATCATTAGCAACTGCTGCTCTTTATACATATAACCCATACAGGGGTAATACAGTAATGGATGGTATGAAGATTGGTGCAAATTATAATTTCTGGAAAATATGGAACAGATGGTTTTCTAATACCTACCCGGATGGTTCGCTAGTTAAAGCTTCAAACGATAACAAGGTATATTTAATCCGTAATGGACAAAAAAGATGGATTACATCTTATGCAACACTTGTTACTAGATATAATCCAGATTATATAATCACCATTGATCCGTCTGAACTTGCAGATTATGAAGAAGGTCCGGAAATTAAATTCCCACTATATGCTCTTGTTAAAACTCCAAATGGTTCAATCTATTTAATAGCTGATGATACAAAAAGGATGATTGTATCTTGGGAAGTATTTAGAACAATTGGATTTAATCCAGAAGAGGTTGAAGAGATATCCTTTAAAGATTTAGCTGGTATACCTTCAGGTAAAGCTTTAACACTATATGATGCCTATCCTGTTGGTGGTCTAGTGCAGTCAAAAACAACAGATGATATATATTACATAGAAAGTGGTATTAAATACCCAGTTGTTAGTGAAAAGTTAGCTGAATTGCGCTTCCCTAGCTTAAGTATTACCACCATAGATGATACAGAGCTAACTCAGTATGAAGAAGGTGATGTTGTTAAGTTAAGAGATGGTATTCTTGTTAAAACAGAAGATAGCTCCTCTGTTTATGTTATAGCTAATGGCATGAGAAGATTAATACCTTCTGAAGAAGTATTTAATAGTTATGGCTATAACTGGCTTAATGTTAAAACTATTTCTAGTGAACTAATGAACCTGCATCCATTGGGCGATAACCTAGAAGTTAAAGAATAATTATGCCAATAAATTTTGCAGCTTTAGTACCACATCCCCCATTAACCATACCAACTATTGGTAAAGATAAAACTGAACTTGTTAAGAGTACAATCAATTCTTTTGAAACTTTAGCTGAAGAAATTTATCATGCTCAACTAGATACATTAATTATAATATCTGGCCACGGTCAAATACTAGATAGCGCTTTTTCTATTAATCACTCCCCTAAGTTGAATATAGATCTAACTAGTTTTGGAGATTTAACAAAGTACAATACTTTAAAGAATAATATTGGCTTGTCTTACCAAATACGTGAGTATATTGAAACAAGACTAGCATTAAATCTCTACAGTGAAGAAAACCTAGACTACGGTTCTGCTATTCCCCTATTCTATCTAACAAAAAATTTACCAAAGGTTAAAGTAATACCAATAAATATTGCTAGCTTGAATTATGAGAAGCATGTACAACTTGGTGAATTTATTAAAGAAGTATGTTTTAGATCAACAGATAAGATTGGAATTATAGCTTCCGCTGATCTTTCCCATAGATTAACAGATGATGCTCCGGGTGGCTTTTCAGAGCAAGGTAAAATTTTTGACAATTTAATTATTGAGTCATTAAAGGAAAAGAAATTGAATCAAATAATAAATATCTCACCAGAACTTGTTAAAGAAGCAGCTACTTGTGGCTTAAGATCACTACTTATTCTAATAGGTGCTATTAAAAACATGAACTATACAGCTGAGGTATTATCGTATGAAGCACCAATTGGTGTTGGTTATTTAACAGTAAACTTTAAACTAAATTAAATGGATTCATTAAAAGATTTACTAAAATTAGACGAACGTGAAGAACAGCCAGATAAATGTCAGTATCCATGGCAAGATTTAGCTAAAGAGATAGCTGAAAGTATTCCAGATACGAATAAGTATAAAAAAAGGAATGCTGTTTTTAAAGTTTGTAAACAAAATCCATCTGCTGCTGAAGCAGCTTTTAAAGATACAAAGGAATTAGGAAAGATGCATATATTGTACTTTTTTAAGACTTTCTATGAAATAGATAAAAGGCAAAAGACTGGACAAGATAAGTAAATTATACTAAGATTTGCTTTACAAAATTATGATATTAAATGTACTAACATATCCAAATAAGTTTTTACGTACTAAAGGTAAAACTGTACGTAATATCTTAGCTCCTGAAACACAGGAGTTTATTGCTAATTTAAAAGAGACTATGCTTAAAAAGGATGGTGTTGGACTAGCTGCTAGACAAGTTGGTAGAGAGGAAAATATTTTTGTAGTAAATATTGGCGCTTCTATTCTAACCTTTATTAATGCTAAGATTATTTTCAAATCTATGAATAAAATAGAGTTTGAAGAAGGTTGTCTATCTGTACCTAAGGTTTATGGTATGGTTAAAAGATCTAAATCTATTTTAATTAGCTATTATGATGAATTAGGCCAGTTCATAATTAAGAAGTTTACAGATATGCCAAGCATTGTTATACAACATGAGTATGATCATAATAGAGGTATATTATTTATAGATAAAGTCAATAAATTTACAAACGGCTTTGAAAATATAAAAGATGTTAAAGAGTAAACTAGTATTTCTATCTTCAGATAATATTGCTATCCCCTGTTTAGATAGTTTAAAAAAAGATTATGATGTTTTAGTAATAACTAAAACAGATAAACAACAAAAAAGATCTTCTCAAAAAAAAGCTAATGACTTTGCTAGCTATTGTGAAGATAATAATTTAGATATTATTAAAATAGATAAATTTACTGATGAGATAATAGATAAATTAAAAAACTATGCAGCTGAATACGCTGTCTGTTTTTCTTTTGGTTTAATTATTCCAAATAAAGTATTAGATCTTTATCCTAATAAATTATTAAATGTACATCCTTCTAACTTACCAAAGTATAGAGGTCCTTCCCCTATTCAAGCAGCCCTACTTAATGGAGATACACAAACTGCTATTTCTTTCATGATTATGGACGCTAAAATGGACGAAGGTGATGTTTTACAACAAATTAGTATAGATATTAAGCCTGAAGACAATTACACCACCTTAAGCAATAATATAGCTCAAATAGCTGGAGATAATATATCTAAAGTACTTGCAGATTATATGTCTGGTAGTATTAAACCTATGCCACAAACAGACAAGGCTATTTATTGTAAAATGATTAAAAAAGAAGACGCTGAGATAGATTATTCTAAAACAGCTCAAGATATATATAATATGTACAGAGCATATTATGAATGGCCTAAACTATATACATATTGGAATGATAAAAAAATAATCTTAATTGAAATTGAGCTTAGTAGTCTTGTTAAAAAAAATATTGGAGATATATATACAGAAGATAATAATGTATTATTACAACTTAAAGAAGGTTCTCTAATACTAAAAGAAATACAACTTGAGGGTAAAAAAAATATGCCTATTAAGGCATTTATTAACGGATACAAAGAATTTATTAATTCAAATATTAATTCTTCTCAGTAACCCAAAAACCTAATCTAAACTTGCCACCCAACATTAATCTTGTTTGAGCATCTGTTGCTGGTATAGAACCAAATAAAATCATAGAGATTGGGAATACAAGCCACTGTACAACCATAATTAAATATTTGGTCCAGTGGTATTTTTTTGGTTTAACCGGAAGTATGATTGTAGAAAATATAGCTGTAACTAGTAAACCAATCATACCAATACCCATAATTGTTTCTAAAATATATGGCGCTTGTTGAGCAATATATGTAGACTGTACTTGTTTGTCAGCCATCCATAAAGGCAACCTACCCATAATTAATATAATTAGTGGAGCGGTTGCCCACGAATATACACCCTCTGTCTGGTTCCATAAATATCTTAACTTCTTAGTAAATGGAATAGACTTTTTCTTAGCAAAGTTCCAAGCCATGTATGGAAAATGCTCTACACCCCAAGCCCATCTTCTCATTTGCTTGTATTGATTAATTAAAGATTGGTAAAACTTACCCATATATACAGTATTCATAGAAACTGCTACATACATAGGCTTTACTTTGTAATCTCCATTATAGTAGATAAAACATTGTAAAAATATTCTAGAGTCTTCTGTTACAATATCTTTTTGCCAAAAACCAATATCTGTTAAAGCACGCCAACTCATTGAATGAGAAGAAAATGTAAATAGTCTTTCAGATCTTGCTAAATCTGTAAGTAACCAAAAAGTTGTTGAATTAGCAACAACTCTAGTTATGAAATTAGATTCCCAAATATTATTATGGTAAAAAGCTAAAGGTTGGTATGAGTATCTAGTAGGATTCTCTGTTGTTAGATACTGGTATGTTAAATAACTAAAGTATTGCTCACTAACTTGTGTATCTACATCAAATGTTGAAACAATTATCTTATCATAATCCCAACCTTTTTCATCTACATATTTTTTAACTTGATGACCTGCATAATTTAAATTAGAACCTTTACCCGGCACTTCATCTGGTAAATCAGTTGGGTGAACAGTAATAATTAAATCTGCAAATACACCTTGGTACTTTCTTTCAATCTCACCTGCTATCTTTAAAAAGTTTTCTTCATCTCTACCTTCACCAGCAAGTACTAAAGTCATTTTATCTGCTGGATATTTAGCATTAGATAATATTTTAAAAGTCTCATCAATAACACTAAAAGGTTCTTTGTAGGTTGGTAAGAATATAATATGATGATAATCTTTCCAATTTTTATCTTTAATAGTCTTTACCTTGGCCATCCAATCTATCTTAATATCTTTATGGTATCTAACCCAGGAGATCAGTAAAAAGACAAGCATATATGTAATTCTAGTAAACCAGTATAGATCAAAAGCTATTATGAAATATATAGCTGCTAAGGGATTTAAAATAGATAAACCTATACAAAAAATAAAAGTAATCCAGACAAGTATGCCCGGAAACATTTCAAGTAACCTATATAGATAGTAATTCTTAGATTTGATCTTCATTTTCTACTATTTGTGGCAATACATCATTAATAGATAAATCACCTACTCTTAGATACATATATTGTACTTTTGAGTCAGAATTGTCAAATAAAATAGTATCTGGCAAATCATTATCATTTAAAAACACGCTTACATTTTCACCATACATCTCAGCTGCATAATAGCTAGTATTTTCTTTGTTATTATAACTCAAGCCCTGTTTCATAGCACTTACTACCTGGTACGGATCATACTTAGTTAAAAAGTCGCTAAAATTACTACTAGGAGCCACTAATCTATCTTGATTATATACTTTTAAAGTGTCTGTACTTAAATCATAATAGAACTGTATTTGTTCGTCTTGTTGAAACTTAAGTAAGTTATCATACCTCCACAAAGTATATGTAACATTATCATAAGTCAATTTTACTTCATAATTATTTACAGGGTCTAAAACCAAACTATTTTCTTGAGTAACAACTCCCCCACTTTGCCAAGCTAAATAAACAAATATTGCAATAAGTATTATTACAAAGAATATAAAACCTTTAATATTTGTTCCTTCTCTAAACATTATTGAAGAATAATTTCATTAATCATAATATCTTGTACTGGATGATCATTTGCTCCTGTTTCAACACCTTCAATCTGCTTTACAATATCCATACCGTCAATTACCTGACCAAAATTTGTATGCTTACCATCAAGCCAAGGAGTACTCTCTGCTGTTACAATAAAGAATTGACTACCATTGGTATTAGCACCAGCATTAGCCATAGCAAGTGATCCGGCTATTAATTTATGTGAATTAAACTCATCATTAAATCTATAATCTGGGCCGCCAGTTCCATGTCTTGAAACATCTGCTGTTTTAGATAATGGATCACCACCTTGAATCATAAAATCTTTAATAACTCTGTGGAATAATGTTCCGTTATAGAAACCCTTAGATGCTAAATACATAAAATTATTTACTGTTACTGGTGAATCATCACCATAGAATTGAACGGTAATATCTCCTACATTAGTTTTAATTATTGCTTTTGAATAATCATTTAACAAATTAGGTTGATTCTCCGGGCTTAAAATTTGATCATCTGTCATAGTTTTTTCATTTGAATTATTAGCTGCATTATTAGCAAGTTGCTCATACTTATTAGTTGTATCCTGTTCTGGAACAACAGATGTACTTGGCTCAGCACTAGTACAACCAGTTAAAACTAGTAATAATACAAAGATAATAAGGATGTTTTTCATAAATTATTTTTAATTATAATATACGCATTATAGCAGAAATATAGTCATATCAAAAGGCTTTTATTGTTGACATTTATCATAATTTAATATATATTTATTACCGTTATTTACAATCGGAGATCGTCTAATGGTAGGACACCTGGTTTTGGTCCAGGCAATCGGGGTTCGAATCCCTGTCTCCGAACCATCAAAAAACTACTAATTTCTATTAGTAGTTTTTTGTATATATTCTATTTTGTTGAAGCTTTAATGAATTCTATAAATAATGGATGTGGTTTATTAGGCCTACTCTTATACTCTGGATGACCTTGAGTTGCTATAAAGAATGGATGAATCTTTTTAGGAAGTTCAATCATTTCTACAAACATATTATCTGGTGATGTACCAGCAAATATTAAACCATTATCTCTTAATACATCTCTAAAGTCATTATTAAATTCAAATCTATGTCTATGCCTTTCACTAATAACACAATTACCTTCTGCTTTAATATTATTATTCTTTTTAAAGAAATCTGTTACTTCTTTACAGTCTTCATACTTTTTATATATCTTAGCTATCTCAGTATCGTCTTTTAAAAAGCAATCATATGCACCTAGTCTCATAGAAGTATTCTTTCCCTTAATTGTCTGGTACTTAGAATCCATTGGTATGTCATGTATGATTGGATATTTTGTATCTGGATCAATTTCTACAGTATTAGCACCCTTAAGTCCTGCTACATTACGAGCATATTCTACACAAGCAAGTTGCATACCATAGCATAAACCTAAATATGGTATTTTATTCTCTCTAGCAAATTTAATTGTCATTATTTTACCTTCAGCACCCCTTGCACCCCAACCAATAGGTACAATAATACCATCTGGTTTACCTATTAATTTAATACCTTTATTCTCAATATCTTCTGTATTAACAAACTTAAGTTCTGTATTAATATTTAAATGCCAGCCAGCGTGCTTAATAGCTTCTATTAAAGCAGCGTATGAGTCAGATAATTCATAATCTCCAGTAGCAAAGTATTTACCAGCAATAACTATTTTAACTTTTTTGGTTTTCTTTCTTTTAATCTTTGTTACTAATTTTCTCCATTCAGTTAAACTTTGCTTTCTGTAATTTAACTTAAACTCCTTTAATATCTTTCTATCGAATTCCTGTTGTGCAAATATTAATGGTATTTCATAAATAGTACCGACATCTGGTGACATCACAACATTATCCCCAGGTACAGAACACTTTAAGCCAAGTAAATATCTTCTTCTTTTATCTAGAGTGGCTGTTGATCTTAATACCAAAAACTCTGGATGAATACCCATACTCATTACTGTACGTATAGACAATTGAGTAGGCATTGTCTTTGGTTCACCAATATGTACTGGCAATGGAACATAAGAAACGTGAACATTAATAACAAGCTCTGGTTCTTTTGCCTTCATTATTCTACAAGCTTCATAGTAAAGCATGTTTTGGTATTCACCAGCTGTACCACCAAGTTCTATTATTAAAATATCGTGTCCTTCACCTGCTTTTTTAATCCTGCTTATTATTTCATCTGTAATATGTGGAATAGCCTCTACATCTTCACCGTTGTAACCAAAAGATCTTTCTCTATCTATAACTGTCTTATATATCTGACCGATGGTTGTAAAATTTCTATGACCCATATCATAATCTAGAAATCTTTCATAAGTTCCTAAGTCCATATCTGCTTCAAGACCATCCTCACATAAAAAAGCATCCCCATGTTCAATGGGGTTGATAGTGCCTGAATCTATGTTCAGATAGTTTTCACATTTTATTACTCCAACTTTATATCCTCTATTTTGAAGTAAGAAACCAAGAGATGCGGCCACGACGCCCTTACCTAGTCCAGATAAGACGCCTCCAGAGACAAATATGTATCTAGTTTGCTTGGTTATCATCTTTAATGTTTAAAATTATCTTCTTTTTAATATTATTTATTGAAAATTCTACTTCTTGTTTTCCCAATTCTTTAACTACTGTTATTAATTTAATGGTTAAATTTCCTTTAGGTATCCCTAATTGACTTTCTAATGCTTTAATAAACTCTGCATCTTGCAGGGCTGCATATAGATGTCCCTTTTCATTAGCTGTGCTGTGAATATTTAAAACTGAATCTTTCTTAATTTTATTTACAGCTGTATTTAATTCAAGGTCCTTATTCTTTTTAACCTTAGATACTTTTGTAGCAATATTTTTATACATTTCCCTATTCTTGGCAGAATCTTTAACAGCTAATCCTTGCTTAATTAAAAAATTAGTAGCAAAACCTGCTTTAACATCTACAACTTCTCCAACCTTACCGTAATTACATTTGTTTATTATTACTACTTTCATTCTAATTCATTAATTATTCTTAAAGCTTCATCTAATTGATTATCTCCATCATTGTTATATACTTCTTCATCAAACTCTACAATCTGATCTGGTTCAATACCAACTTCATTAATAGCTCTACCTTTTGGTGTTAACCACTCTGCAACTGTTATTTTAATAGCTGAACCATCAGATAATGACTCAAGTTCTTGAACAGATCCTTTACCAAATGTTTGTTCACCAATAATTGTAGCAAGTCCATAATCTTGTAAAGCACCAGCTAAAATCTCTGAAGCTGAAGCAGAGCCACCATTAACAATAACTACTGTTGGAATATCTGCTAAAACAGCTCTACCAGATGATCTGTAATCGTGGTTTTTACTTTCATCATAGAAAGACTCTTTTACAACCACATCATTATCTATCCAATAACCAGCAATCTGTATAGCTACATCTAAAAAGCCACCCGGATCATTTCTTAAATCTACTACCAGCTTATCTATATTTTGATCAAGCAAATTTGTAATTTCTGTTTTAAATCTTTTACTAGTATCTTCATTAAAATGTGTAATTCTAATATATCCAACATTATTCTCCTTAACTTCGCTCTGTACACTTAATATTTTAATAGTATCTCTAATAATTGGTATTTCAATAGCTTCAGTATCTGTTTTATGTAATATTGTTAAAACAACTTCAGTACCACCTTCGCCACGAATTAAATTAACTGCTCTATCTGTAGACATGCCTGTTGTGTCCAGACCATCAATAGCAAGTATTTTATCTCCGGCTCTTATACCAGCTTTATCTGCAGGAGTATCTGGCAGTGGAGCAATAATTGTTAATCTATTCTGTTTAATACCAATCTCAGCACCAATGCCTTCAAATCTACCAGATAATTCCTCTGTAAATTTATCTGCTACTTCAGGATTGAAAAATACTGAATAAGGATCACCTAAAGCAGCCACAGAGCCAGCCAGTGAGCCATAGAATAGATCAATGTCATGAATCTCATCCTTATGTAGATATTTCTGCTTAGCTATATTCCAAACCTGCCAGAAAAGATCAAAATTTACATCATTACCCAAATATGATGGCACATCTGTTACTTCTACATCTCCATATTCAAAAGCTAAATCTTGGTCTAATTTAGATATTAAACCAATAGCTAAACCAATAAAAAAGGCTAAAATAATTAAAACAATTACCACCAATGTGGTAATGTTTTTTTTCTTATCTGTTGTTATTTCATCAATCATAAAAGAATTATACCAGAATCGCTATAACCTGCCAATAAATTATTCTTCTACCCTTTTAATATCTACACCAATATTTGTTAATCTCTCTACAATATTCTCATAACCCCTCTCAATCTGGTATATATTCCCTATTTCTGTCTCACCCTCTGCAATTGTAGCAGCTATTACCATAGCAATACCAGCTCTTAAATCTGGGCTCTCTACTTTCTTACCATATAGTTTAACCCTGCCCTGAACAATTACTCTGTGTGGATCACACTGAATAATATTAGCACCCATAGTGTTTAATTTATCTGTGTATAGTAATCTACTCTCATAAATAGTTTCATGTACAAGACTTAAACCTTCTGCTTGAGTAAGAAGTACTGTCATGGGTGGCTGCATATCTGTTGGAAAGCCAGGATATTCATGAGTAGCTATTTTAATAGCTTTTAATTCCTTAGCCTTCTTAACTTTAATTGTATCTTTACCAACTTCTAAATTAACACCCATTTGCTCAAATATCCTTAGAGGCACTGCTAAATGTTTTGGTTCACAATTAGTTATTGTTAACTCTGCATTATTGGCAGCAGCTAAACAAATAAATGTACCAACCTCTATTCTATCTGGCATAACAGTATACTCCACGCCTTTTAATTCTTTAACACCCTCAATAGTAATATATGGTGTACCTGCTCCAGAAATTTTAGCACCCATCATATTAAGCATCTCAGCTAAGGCCAGAACCTCTGGTTCACAAGCTGCATTGTCTATATGGGTTGTTCCTTCAGCTAGAACAGCTGCTAAGATCATAGATTCTGTACCCGTATGACTTATTTGAGGAAATACAATTTCTGCACCCTTAACTTTAGATGCTTCAAAATGATAAGCTTCATCTTTGTACTTAACATCTCCACCAAATTTACTAAACCCATCAATAAAGAAATCTATTGGTCTTTTACCAATAATACATCCACCTGGATGAGGTAGAGTTACTTTTTTAAACCTACCAAGTAGTGGAGCTATTAACATAATGGAGCTTCTTAGTTTTTTAGCAAGCTCTGTATCTATTTCTGTTGTTTTAATATTATCTGCTTTTAAACTAAAGCTACCATTACCCAAATCTTTTACAGTAACTCCTAGTTCTTTAATAATATCTATTAAAATATGTATATCCTGAATATCTGGAACATTATGGATGATACATTCCTTACTAGTAAGAAGTGTGGCTGGTAATAATTTTAAGGCATTATTCTTAGCACCAGCAACCTTAATATTTCCGCTTATTTTTTTGTTTCCTTGAATTATATACTTTGACATATAGTATTAAATTATGTATAAATATAGCTGTTTATATTCTATATTATTTCAACAGATTAAACAATGGAAAAGCTTTACCAAAAAAGAATAGCGTGGATAGGATTTGTAGTCCTATTTTTTCTAATTCTACCCGTTCTTTTCTCTCAAGCTTTAGGTTATAAATACAACTCAGATAAGCACAAATTTGAAGCAACTGGCATACTATTTGTTAAAACTTATCCTAGAGATGCACAGCTTATCTTAAACGATAAAGCGATGGATGACAAGACCCCTTGGCAACAACCAAAATTATTACCTGGAGTATATAATTTAAAGATTACCAAACCTAATTATTTAGACTGGGAAAAGAATATTACAATCTATGAACATACCACAACATTTGTTGAAGATATTGTTCTATTCAAAAGATCATTACCCTCTCCTGTTAAAAAATTTGAGCTATTAGATTCTTTAACACAAGATAATAGAATACACATATTATTGGGTAAGAATAATAATATGATCTCTATTGTTAAATATAATGTTAATTCAGATCAGTGGGATATTATTAAAGAGTGGGATAAAAATGTTAATGTTAATTTAATCTCTGTATCTCCTAATAATTCTAAACTAATCTATACAGAAAATAATGTATACAAACTACTACTAGTAGATAATCCATCAATAGATGAAAATATTACAGGACTATCTAAAATATACTGGCAAGATATAGCTTGGGATTCAACTTCAGATAATATACTTTACTCAACTATTAATAATAATCTATACCAGATAAATATATCTACTATGCCAGCAACTATTACCAATATTGTATACAATATTGTAGATAGCTTCGCACATAATAATAATGTTTACTGGTTTACCAATAGTAAAGATAATAAACAACTGGTATTGAATAAAGCAGATAAAGATTTTAATAATAAAGAACAACTATTACTTCTTCCTTTAACTACAGATATTGAATATATATCTTCTGATGGACTTGTTTCACTACTAGATAATGTAAATGATTTTCTTTACCTCATAGATTTAAATAAAGATGAAATAGTAGCTAAAGTATTTCCTAATGTAGTAAATGCAGCCTGGTATAGGGTTAACTATGACAAGATACTATACTGGAATAATAATGAGCTATCTGTCTATTACAGAGATAAACAAGAGAGTCAGTTAATAACAAGAGTTAGTCAACCAATTGTAAATGCTTGGTGGCATCCAAATGGTACTTATGCTTTTTACCAAACAGATACTAAAGTAAATATTGTTGAATTTGATCCAAGGGATAAAAAAAATAACTATGAAATAGTTAGTTTAGATAATAATGATCTATTTATTGTAAATACTAAGGGTGATGCAATTATCTATTACTCAGCAGACGATAAAACAATATATAAGCAAGAGATTCAATAATTAATCATCTGTTACTACTATTCTAGTAATAAATAATACTAATACTAGAATAAAGTGTATATTTAAATAATAGTGGTTACTTATTAAACCAGGTTTAATAAACTCAAATAATAGAAATAAAAACCAAGTAGTAGCTATTACAAAGAATAGCTCATCAAATATTAATAATTGTCTTTTAGTTAACTTCATCTATTTCTCCACCAATATTTAAGATATGCAATAAACTCTGACCATAAACTTTGGCCAGTTTTTTTATCATAAGTAACCTTTATACTTTCAATGATTAAAGGATTATCTATGGTAGCACCTAATGCACCAATCATAAATCTTAATTTACCATTGCTAATAGTAGCATTACTCAAGTCAAAAGATATATCATTTACAGACCATTCATTATCTATAATTGGAGTATTATATTTAGCAACTAGAAAATCATAATCTGAATCATCTTTAATTCTTTTTACCTTACCTGGAATGCTATCCAATAGATACTCATCATTAAAACTAAACAAACCATCAGAATATATTTGTATACCACCCTTTGGTATATTTAAATATGTTAATTGATCTAAATCTGTTAAATAATATTTCTTATTAAGCTTATTAATATCTAATTCCTTATCTGCATAATTAATTATTTGTAAACCTGGATAATCTACAGCCTTAATACGAATAGTACTAGCATTACTCACTAGTGAATAATTATTACTTGCTAAACTTAATTGATTTATAAAATTAATATATCTATTAGTACTAATAATACTATTGGTAGTAGCTTTAGTTAGAATATTAACTTTATACAAACCACTAACTAAATTATCTAGTTCTATTAAATAACTACTATCCTCTACTTCATCTGTTTGAATTAAATTACCATGACTATCATAAATATTAATATTAACTTTATTTAATTCATTAAAATTAAATTGCATGTCCAAATTACTATCTACATACACAAGCATTGTATAATCGCCAACCAAATTTACATTTAATGTTTCTGCTTTCCTGTAATCTGTATAATCTTCAATCTTAAAATCTACATTGTTTACATTATACTTAGCTATATTATCATTATCTGCTAAACTCTCAATTAATTTATCCTCTGCTACAATTGTTTCATCTTTAGACCAAACAGATATCTCTTCCATAGATGTTTGATGCCAATTTAAATTATTGAAATCTGTATTATCTAATAACTCTTGTTCATAAGACCAACCATCCCCTGCTTGCAGACCAAGTAATACTTCCTGACAACAATCATTTCTATACTTAACTTTAACTTGAACACTATCATATGGAGCTGACATTCTGGTTGTAAAATATACTGGCTCATCAATTATTTGCCAGCTATTATCTACAATTGTTCTATCTACTGGAAACAATGTGCTAAACTGGGCATTTGTTTTACCTTTATCTATACTAATTGTTTTGTGTCCAGAAAAATTAATATCTAGTAGTACAAAAACAAATAACATTGCAATAAATATTATTAAACCACCAAGACGTATTATTAATTTAATTTTTTTATCTGTTAACATTTTGAATACTATATAGTCTCATATTATTATACATTACATCCAGAGGAATAGCCTCTAAATTAAACTTATTATAATATGTTGTGTTTATATAACTGACAGCAGCCTCATCATGTTGCCAATCCCATAAGTATACTGGATTGTGCTCAACTAACTCTGCTACCCTTTCATAATCTACATCATAGAACAGATCATAAATAACTGTTCGTTTAGGAAAGAATACTTTATCGCTCTTTTTGGCAATAATAACAGCATTATCTTCTGTATTTTGAACAACTGTATCTGACATTAACTGGTAATTATTTATTGTATTTTTAATAGCTAATATTCCTTCTTGTTTATCTTGGTAAACATCTTTGTATGAAAAACCAGCTACCACAATAAGAATAGATATGCATATAAGTGACCAAGCAAGGGTAGACTTTCTAAATAGCCTACTTATTGGAATAGCAATAAGTGGTAATAATAATATATATATTGGTAACCAATAACGTACAAATGATGTACCAATGGTAACAGCTTTAGGATTTGGGTTATCGCTAAATTGCCAACTACCATAATATATAACTAGTATACCTGAAATAACAGCCAGTAAGATTAAGAAAGCAAGTAATCTTAATCTATATTTTTTATTAGACTTATACAGACTAATAAATATTAAAACAAAACCAATAATAGTTAAAATATAGTGCCAATTAAATATATCTCTAAAATACTGCAATACATGTAATTTAATAACAGCTATATTAAAACCAAAGGGTAATAAATATGGTAGCCAATTAAAATTAGATATATTTACACCAGGAGCTAATTGATAACCTAAACTAAAAACCTGACCAAATAATATATTATTATAATAAAACATTGGTAACATACCAGCGATTGTAAAAACTGGTGTTAACCAAACAGATGTCCAATTAATTTTCTTGAAATAATATAGACACAATAAAACAAACAAAGGTAAAACCCATACTATCTCAGCAGCTCTAACCATTAAAGATAAACCTACTAAAATACCAGATACTATATACCAAATATTTCTTTCTTTATAGATAGCTTTTAGAAAGAAATATATTCCTATTATTAATAAACTTAAAAATAAAACATTAGGCATCATACTGCGAGTAGCATAATACCAAAAAGCTGGATGCAAAAGTAAAAGGCTTGCGCTTAAAAAACTAGCTTTTTCCGAGAATAGAAATCTTAATGATAAATAGAAAAATATTACAGCCAGAGCTGCAAAAAAAGGTGTTAAGAATGGAATAATACTACTACTACCAAATAGCTTAGCAATCATGCCATAAAACCATGGCATCCCCAAAAAACCAGTTGGTACTAAATAATTATCTATTATCCTTAATGATCTTGGCGCTGTTATATCTCCCGCATAAAGTGAAGTATCTGAGAACTCTGTGAAGTTACCATTGTTATAAAAAGTATTAGCTGCCCAATAATTAGCAGTCTCATCTGGTGAGTTAAATATAATATTACCACCATTAAAGGTAGCGTAGGATAAATAACTATAGATACCAAAAAAAACAAGTGCTAGCAAACAAAGCACTGCTAAATAATTATCTAATTGCCTGATTTTACTCAAAGCTTTCATAACGGTATTATAGCAGATTATGTCTTATTTTATTAGTCTAAATGTGCTAAAATTATATCATGAATATTAAGATTGGTTTACAACACTATATTTTAGCAGGACTAGTACTTTTAACTTTGTCATTGCTAATTAATTTTATACCTTTAATACAAATTATTATTGGTCTTTTATTGATTGATTTGCTGTCTACAGCTTATGGTCAAATAATATCTCCGGATGCTGGTATTGTATATAAATGGATTATTGGTTTTATAGCTCTTATCTGTTTATTAATAATCGGTGGTGCTTTATTAATCTATTTACTATCTGTTAATACTTTAAGTATAGCTGCTCTGTGGTTATTATTGTTTTTAATACCAATAATTATTTGGCGAAAACAGGATACAATTTTAGAACTTAATATTGAAAAATATTCTTTTGATTATAAAAAGATAATTTTACCATTTATCTTTATCATATTATCTGGCTTTGCTTTTTATTTCATAATACAAGGATCAACTACTGATGTTATTTATTCTGTTTGGTCAAACATTTCTAATTACCTTGTATATATTTATTTTGCTTTAAGTATTCTTTTGCTGATTCTTATTAATAAAGCCAAGGGTTCTGTTTGGGGGCTTTATACCGGTATCTTTATTTTTATTTCTACTGCCCTGGGTGCTTTACTATATAAGCTGGGCTTTGGTTTTGACTTTCACATTCATACAGCTACAACCACTCACATCTGGGAATATGGCACTATTTCACCTAAACCACTTTACTATATTGGCTATTACTCTTTAATCTTAAACTTTAAATGGTTACTTGGTATTTCTTTAACCTTTTTAAATAAATTTCTAGTACCAATAATTTTTGCTGGAGCTATTCCTTCAATAATCTATTACAGTCTTTATACTAGCTTTGATTTTAGAAAAGTAATCTTTAAATATTTACCTTTAAGTTTACTGTTAATCCCCTATTCATTATTTACATTTTCTACACCACAATCATTAGCTAATGCTTTATTCATAATCTTAATAGCTTTATCTTTAATCTATTCATTTAAAAAAGATATTAATATTAAAGTATTATGGCTTGCTAGCATTGCTATCTGTTTTATTCATCCAATAACTGGCGTACCAGCTTTTCTTTTAACTTTATTTATTAGTTTAAAGGAATGGCGCTTATCTAATTATATTATTGGCAAACAAAGACAGATACTATTTGGCTTAATTGTAACCTTGGGTGTATTTGTATTACCTATTTTGTTTTTTATTAACTCTTATCTAAACGGTAATAGTATTAACTGGCAATTGCCCGCTCTTCATTTAAACTTACCACATTTGAATAACTATATTTCCTTTTTTGACTTTATATATAATTTTACCTGGCTATTACCACTTATTGTTATTATCTTAACCATTACCGGCATTATATATATTTACAGAATGAAAAGAATGCCTCAGTTCTTTGAATATGCTTTATTATTATTAATTCTATGTATTAACTATATTTGGCTTAAATACTTTATTAACTTTAACTTCCTTATTGACTATGAAAGGCTTAATTATGCAAATAGGTTAAAGGATTTAATCTTTATTTCTGCTTTACCATTTTTATTCATTCCTTTAAGTATTTTTATAGATAAAGTATTAAATAGTAGGTTTTTGTATAAAGTATTTACTGTTGTCTTGGTAAGTATAATTTTAACATCAACCTTTTACTTATCTTATCCTAGAAGAGATACTTATTCATACAATAAATCATTAAACACTTCTGCTAATGATTTTGCTATTGTTAAAACTATAGATGATTCTACTTCAGAAGATTATGTAGTACTGGCTAATCAGGCAGTAGCAGCTGCTGCTTTAAACACCTTTGGTTTTTCTAAATACTATAATACAAATATATATTACTACCCTATTCCAACCTCTGGGCCTTTGTACCAAATATATTTAGATGCTATATACCAAAGACAAACAATAGATAATATATTAAGCTCTACTTCAGATTTAACTGGAGTAAATAATATATATTTAGTTGTTAATAATTATTGGACAAATGCTTTAAGCTTAATTGATTCGTATAAAAAAACTGCTACCAATTGGCAACAGTTAAATGATGACTATATTTTCTATTATAATTTAGCAGATAATGTATCCCAATAATCTTTAACTGACATACCATAATCTACATTTGCAGATCTGAGCTTATGGCTCAGTTTTCTATTTGCATAAACTTTTAATTGTTCAACTAGATCATCTACATTACCAGGTTCAAATAAATAATCTCCTTTATGTATATCTAATAATTCTGGTATACCACCAATATTTGATCCAATTACAGATACACCTAAAGTCTTTGCTATTCTAATAGCTGTTGGACTATTCTCATAACATAAAGAAGGTACTACAGCTAAATCATATTGACTCATAACTTTTGGCCAATCATTAAAGTCTGGCCATTCATATATATTTACATTAGCGTAATCAGAAATTTTATTCTGTAAAGAGCCTCTACCCCAGACATCTAATAATATTTTATGTTCTGCTCCTTTATTATATTTTTTAACAGCTTCAAGTAATGTAATAATCCCTTTATGTGTTTCAAATTGTCCTGAGAACATTATTCTCAACTCACTGCTTTCTTTTCTATCTACTCTTACTAACTCGTTCAAAGGATTAAGTATTTGTATGCACTTACAATTTATAAATAATTTCTTGTCTTTGTATAGATCTAATAACCACTGAGAAGGACTAATCAGTAAATCTGGCATTGCTACAATCTTTCTTACCAGTCTTACATAAATACTCCTAGCTAATCTGTATATTATATTTAATCTTTTCTTGTAAATTAATAATCCTGAAGGATCATAATATTGAACATCGTGTATAGTTAACCAAAATGTAGATTTAAATTCACTAGCTACTTTAGTTAATCCATAGCCTAATCCTTTTAAGTTATGCCCCCAAATTAAGTCCGGCTTTATATCTTCAATTATATCCTTAAATAGTCTACTAGATTTAACCGCCTTTACATCATTATAGTGCCAAAAAAGCCTCAAAAATGGTCCTAATTTGCTTAAATCAGCAAAGGAGCGGGAGTTATACCCCCCAAGCCTAAATATCTCTATTTTACCTTGTTTCTCTCTTAATATATTTGGCTTATTATATTGCTTAGGATCAGACGTAATAATATATACAGAGTGCCCTTGAGCACTCAAATATTCTGCTAATATTTCTACTATTATTTCAGCTCCGCCTCTAGCATATGGTTTGTATAGACTATTAACTAAACAAATCTTCATAATGTTTTATATAGCTTATCTAAATCTCTACCAATAGCTTCCCAGCTATATTTCTTTATTGTTCTTTTGTAACCATAGTCTGCATACTCTTCAACCAGCTCTGGTTGATCAAGTAGATAATCTAATTTAGCTCTTAATGATTCAACATCTCCTGGTTCTGCTAACTCACCTGTTTTACCTTCAACTACAACTGATCTAACACCTGGTAAATTAGTAGCTACTACTGCAGTCCTACAAGCCATAGATTCAACTAGCACTATACCAAAAGCTTCACCCTTGGTAATTGATGGCAATATTGTTAAGTATGAATTACGATAGTAGGATAACAAACATTGATCATCACAATTTGTTCTAAAGTTAACTTTATCCTCTAACCTGTATTCATAGGCTAGCTTCTTGTAATGATCTACCATATCTCCATTACCAATTACATTTAATTGCCAATTAGTTTGCTTACAGTCTTTTAAGCTTTCTAGTAAAACTTCTAAACCTTTAAAGTAATGAGCTTTATCTAAAGCACCAACAAATAATAGTTTCTTATTCTTATTATTATATTTATTTTTACTTGTATCTTTTGCTGTATAGAAATTTGTATCTACCCCATTTGGTATTTCTACCATTTTGTGAGTAGTTCTTCTTAACCACCAAGATGATCTACAATTTAATGCATAATCTTCTGAATGAACAACTACCTTGTCTGCTAACTTTAACATCTGAGGAAGAATAAAGTATCTATTAAATCTAAATATTAAATCCTTAAGACCATGAGCAAAGTTATCCATATGGTAATGGATAATTAATTTCTTCTTAGGAAACAAAAGCCTAGCAAAAAAGATTGAAGTTGCTACGCCATAAAAAGGATAATGTAAATGATAAACATCATACTTTCTTAATCTATAAAAAAGCCAAGGAAGCATGGCTGCATTACCAACTTCTAAAAACGGTACAATCCTATGAATCTTTAAACCATCTACTTCTTCTTTACTCTTTAAATCTTGTAAGTATTTATACTTTGGGGTAATAACTGTTACATCATAGCCATATTTAACAGCTTCTTTAGCATCCTCTAAAGCAACTTTACCCATTCCCCCTCTATATGGTGGAAAAGTACAAACTAAATGTGCAATTTTTAATTTTTTGTTTACCATCTTACAATAGCAGTTAATATTTTAAGATATACCTTGAATATTGGGTTAGCAATATATATTAATAGTGGATTATCTAATTGTTGAAAAAGTATTACACCAGTAAATTTTTTTAGCATTTCATGGTCAGAGACCTTTCTTATCTTAGCTTGCTTTCTTCTATGCCTACCAATTCTGTGCCAAACATCTGGATTTGTAAAATATATATATGAGGCTATCTTTTTTCCTAAGTATTTATTCTTAGCTGCAAATAATAGTTGCCCAACTTCCATAATACATAGTGCTGGGATAAGTAATACAAAGGTTAATGTTTTGTAATTCCTTAATAATGTTAATAATCTATTACGTTCAAAATAATAAACCTGCTTCATTGAACGATCAAACTCATACTTATGGTAAACAATACTTGTTGGTTGCATTACACATCTATATCCAGCAATCCAAAGACGCCAACCAATATCTAAATCCTCAATATACATAAACATAGCGTCATCAAACAAACCAATCTTCTTTAAAGCTTCAACTCTTAATAATACAGCTGCTCCTGATGGATAATTTATTTCCCTCACCTTATTATACTGACCAGTATCCTCTACACCACTTCCCTCACCATAACCAAATCCTAAGAAATGTATCCTATTACCAACTGTATTAAATTTACCCTTATCTGAGTAAAGATAAAGTTTAGACTGTACTGCTCCAATTGTCTTGTCTTGCTCTGCTAGCTCAACCACTTCTTTTAACCAATCAGGAGTTACTTCTGTATCTTGATTAAGTAAATAGACATAATCATAACCATTTGCAATAGCATATTCCATACCAATATTATTACCCTCTGCAAAACCAGTATTTCTATCCTGTAATAATAGCTTAATCTCTGGATAATTATCTTTAGTATATTGAATTGAATTATCTGTAGAATTATTATCTACCATTATTATTTGCCAATCATTTTCTGGATAATCTGTTTTCTTTAAAGAATTAAAAAGATCTGGCAAATACTTTTGCCCGTTATAGTTTACAATAATAACGGCAACTTTAGGCATCCTTTGTTTTCTCCACTTCTTCAATACCAACTTTTCTAACTACTTTGGTAATATCTGAAGATAATTTATCTATTGTTAAATACATTCTGAATAGCATATAGAACATTACAAGGATGGCAGCATAAATAATTAAATCTGCACCTCTACCTATTCCTAAAGCATTAGCTAAATAATTTGTAGATTCTGGATACCAGAATACTATTAGAACAATTAGCCACATAATACCCCAAGTAAAAGCTTGTCCTAAAGTTAATTTATTAGCTCTCTTTCTATTTACAATAACAGATAAGGCAATAATTACTAAAATTGTAATAATAATTTGTAATAACATATATTAATTTAACTTTTTAATAATAAGATCAAACAATATTTTAAAACCAGCAGATAAACCTAAACCAAATTTAGTATAGATAATCTTTACTGGCACCTCTTCATATTTTAAAGATAACTTTCTAATCATAGCTGGTATTTCTGTATTATGGGCAAAACCATCAATACTAATATACATTTTCTTAGCTGTCTCAGCAGTAACTGCTCTAAAACCATTATGTACATCTGTCAGCCAAAGGCCAGTGAATAGAAAATTAATAATCCTAGCTGGTGGTTGTAGAATATATTTTTTTAGCCAAGGTAAATTAGAATTAACACCCATATGCCTTGAACCCATAGTAATATCTGCTCTGCCAGCAATTAATGGTTCTAGCATTTTATCTATATCCTCTATTTGCATTTGGCCATCACCATCAAAATGTACAATATATTCAGCGCCCATACTTAAAGCAAACTCATTACCAGTTTGTAAAGCTGCACCCATCCCTCTATTAATGAAATGATTCACTAAATAAACACCGCTGTATTGTCTTACAATACTAGCGGTATTATCTGTAGAGCCATCATTAACAACTACTACTGTATAATTATAATCCTTAAATCTATCTAAGACTGCACCAATATTCTTTGCCTCATTCAATACCGGGATTACAACAAATATTTTATTCAAATTTTGTGTCATTGCCTAATAATCTTTCATTAGCTCTAGCATACTCAATAGCTTTCTCTAGTCCCATATCTAAATTTGTAACTGGGAACCAACCTAAGTGCTTCTTAGCTTTAGCTATGTCTGGCTTACCAAGTTCAGTCATAAACATTAATGGCTTTTTGTATACAATCTTAGATTGTGAAGCTGTCATATCTATTATCTTTTGAGCAACTATAGATAATTGATAATCTACATCTGAACCAACATTAAATACTTCATTCTTATCTGACTCCATTATTTTCATTAAAGCATCAACTGCATCACCAATATACAATAATGTTGTAGTGAAATTCTCATCACCATAAATTACTAAATCCTTATTAGATAAAGCATTAACAATAAAGTCTGGTACCATCTGTCCATCATTAAGAAGCATTTTTGGACCATATGTTCTAAATATCCTAGCTATCTTAATTGGCAAATTAAAATGATCTCTATAGGTTGTACACATTGTCTCAGCAAACCTCTTACCTTCATCATAGCAAGCTCTTGGTGATGTAAAATCTACAATCCCCTGATCTGCTTCAACAAACTTATCTACACCTTCTTGTCTTGGTCCATATACAACAGCTGAAGATAAATGAACCAACTTAGCTTCATATTCTTTAACAATCTCTAAAATATTTTTTACAGCTAAAGAATTTGCATCCAAAGTATCTATGACCATAGCGTCAAAATTCTTAGCAGAAGTTGGACATGCTAAATTATATACTTCTTGAACACCTTGCCATTCAATCTTAAAGTCAGCTAATTCTGGTATTGCCTTTAAATCTAAACTTTGAGAGATATCGTGTCTAACGAATTTAAAATTTGGATTCTGCATTAGCAGACGTATATTCTCAACTGTACCTGTTGAAAAATTATCTACACAAATAACCTTACTAGTCTTAACTAATTCTTCACAAAGATGAGAACCTAAAAAACCAGCCCCTCCAAATACTACAATGTTTTTCTTATCAAATATTACTTTTTTCATATATTTTACTTATTTATTTACTATATAATACCATATTTTATTAATTCCAGACATGTCTTCTAGATATACTGAAATTCCACAAGAAACCTATAAATATACCTATTAATTTAGCTATTAAGTCATATATCTCTGTATGATGTACAAGAACGTAGAAAGTAGACTGAGCTAATACAAAACTACCAATAAAGATAATGACAAAATACTTAATAATCTGTTTTAAACTATGACCATTATGTCCATCATTAAATGTCCAATACTTATTTAATAAATAGCTAGTAATAAGTCCAAAACAGAAAGAAATCATATTAGCTTGAACATAGTGACCAGAAAAATAATCTGTAAGTCTAGTCAAAGAAATATATATTGAATAATCTATGATAGTACTAATAAGACCAGAGGCTGCAAATTTAGCTCCTTGCTTAAAAACCTTTTTAATATGGTTAATAGATTTATTAATTAATATATCCAATATTGATTCCATGATTATCTTTTTGATCTAATGTAAAAAATTCATATTGCAAATTTCCCATAATGTTGAAGGATCGTAAATGTGGCCCGCCAGTATTTCCTGGACCAACTAATATATTATTATCGTTGGCACTAATATCTATACCTCCTTTAAAGTTTTCATTGTAAGCATTAAATGACCTAATAAGTTCACCGCTTAAACTATACACCTTAATCTCTGGATATAGGCCTGAATGTGCACCAGTAATAATATTATTTCCTAGTATAGCTAATGACCCAGCTGTACCATCTAATAATATCTTAGAGTCTAATCTACCCAACTGATTATATATTAATACCATACCCTTACCTAGAATATTTATTTCATTAACATTGTCTTGATCAATATCTCCAGCAAAAATATCATAGACAGGTGCTGATACAGCAAACTCATTTAATAAATCTCCACCTAATGTATATAGCTTTATTAAACTATTATTATAATCTTCAGACCAAACCACTATTCTATTATTCAAATTATTTACCTTTAATCTATTCAAGCCGCTCACTTCCCACTCATTAATTAAATTACCTTGAGTGTCAAAAACTTTTATTAAATTACCATTTGCTTGAGCTGCTACTATATACTGAGTATTATTATCTGTTATCTTGGTAATATTTACACCACCAGTATAATCTGCAAAAGCATTAAACTGAGTTATTAGCTCACCGGCTTCATTATATTCATAGATATCTGATGAAAATCCTCCTTTACTACTTACCATTACTCCGGTTTCAATATTTACAATATTTTTAGCTTGTTCAAATATACTTGCTAAATTTAATTTACCCTTACCCATTTTACCTCTATAGTTTGGGTTATTAGCATCTATATTGTCTGCATTGTCTAATATTAAATTATATATCTCTTGATTAGTAAGAGCTGGCCTATATGCTTTTATTAAAGCAGCTGCTCCAGCAACTAGTGGAGTTGCAAGTGATGTACCTGACCAATAACCAGAAAACTTATCTCTATAATCTGCAAATATTGGTTGGTAAATATTTAAACCATAAAAGTATTCACCTGGTGCATTAATATCTAAACACTCACTACCATAATTTGAGAATAAGCTTTTCTTATTCAACATATCTATAGAGCCAACTCCTAGAATGTGATTATCTCCAACTGAACCATCAATGCAAACAGGATATCTAGGACTTGTTACTAAATCTACACTATTGTCTTGTCCTTTATCTCCAACAGATTCATTACCAACAGCAGCTACTACAACCACACCAGCATCATATGCTCTTTTAATAGCCGTAGATAAATTATTATCTGTAACAGCACCAACTAATGACATATTAATAATATCTGCACCATTAGCAACAGCATAGTCTATAGCATCAACCACATCGGCTGTACTGCCGTTACCATATCCATCTAGAGCTATTAATGACATTAAAGATACTTGCCAATTAACACCCGCAATACCATAATTATTATTTCCCCTAGCACCAATAATTCCTGCAACTAATGTTCCGTGATCAATTCCTAATTCAGAATAACCTGCATCAAATTTAGGATTAGGATCTGCTTCATTTCTAATAAAATCCCAACCATTGATATCATCTACATAACCATTATTATCATTATCTACATTATCTCCAGCAATTTCATCGGTATTAACCCAGATATTCTCATAAATATCTGGATGATCCATATCTATACCAGTATCAATAACCGCTACCACTACTCTATTACTACCGGTTGTATAATCCCAAGCCTGCTCAATATTTATTTCATCCAAATAATATAATTCTGTATTTAATGGATCATTAGATGTTTTAGCCATTAAAATACCAGGCGTAATAAAAAAAACGACCAATAGAATACTAATTGTTTGTTTAAATCTAGTCATAAACATGGATAAATTATACCAAAACAGTCATTAATTGTCATCACAATTATATTCCTAACCATAATTCATTAACTATTAACAATGTGGACAAGTATTTTGACAATAAATACTAATATGCTAGAATTTAAGTACAAATGGTATCCCCTTTTAGGGGTTGCTCCGAGACTCCATACCGAAAGGTATGGAGATCGTTTTTTTATAAATAGTTTTTTAGCCTATCTTTAATATCTAAAAAATAATTGTCTTCAATTAAACCAATTTTTCTTATCAACCTTTTGCTACTAAATAACTTTAATTGAGACAGTATAGTACTTTGCTTAGAGCCGTTATAGCTAAACTTAAAATAGTAATGTTTGTCTTTAATTTTAGTAGTTGTGGGAATAGCCCAAAATAAATCCTTATTAAATTTCTTTACTATAATAACTGGTCTCTCAAAGTTCTTATTTTTACCATCTTGTTCATAGCCAATATTTACACCTAAACTGGCCCACCATATTTCTTTTTCTCTAAAGAAAACTTCGCGCTCATCAGCAATGTGTATTCTAATTTTCAATTTGGTCCATTCAATAAACTTATTTAAATAATCTTCCATATTTTTTTAATTAAAAAAGGTCGCTAACTTAACGACCCTTTCAATTTAATATGTAATCTATTCTACAATTCCTCTATCCATTAAAGTTCTGTGTATTTCTCTCTGAGGTGGCAACTTTTCCCACTCATCTCTTAAAATATATTTTGTCTTCTGTAAACCCATTTGTAAAGCCAGCAATCTCCTATCTGTCCAATCCATAATTTTAGCCATTGTAGGACGTAAAGATATTTGGTACTCAAGGTCCTGAAATCTACTCTCAACGTTGTCAAAACCTTTTTGCACCATTAAAGTTAATTCATGCAATTCATCCTTTGTTGCAAGATGCTTATTATTCTCAATAAAGGCTTGTTTTAAATCTTCTTTGGTTACGAGGTTTTTATTATTCTCAATAAAGGCCTGTTTTAAATCTTCTTTGGTTGCAAGATTCTTATTATTCTGAACCAAATCATCTTTAGTGACAAGATTCTTGTTATTCTCCTGAATAACATTTTTGATTTGTTGAATGTCTTCTTTTTGAAGCATAGTCTTTTAGATAAATAATTAAAGACCCTTTCGACCCTTTAATTATTAACATAATATCATGCGATATATGAACAGTCAAAAACAATTTTTTGACAATTTATTCTAAATTTAAACCATTGGGATATATATCCCAGGCTGGTACTTCTATTATTCTATCCCATCTAAAGTTATTTTCATTGAATGCATTTTCACTCATTATCCATCTTTTCTTACCATCTTCAATTAAATATACTTTATTACTATTCTTGTACTTAATAAGTACATTATTTGGTTTAGTTGTAGCATCTATGATAGCATCAAGCTCTGGATATGAGGCAAGGTCATCTGTACTAACTGGATAAGCCCATTCATCTTTAAAACCTAAACTATCAAATACTTGTTTATTCATTATTAATCTTTTACCACCATCTTCTACAAAATAATATGTAGCGGCACCAACTTTTAGGATACTACCATCTCTATACTTTTGTTCAGCACCCAGTGGCATTCTATATAACTTAGATGAAGTTGTTACAGAACCTACTTTAATATTCCAAGAATGAAGTACAGATAAATCTGACATATAGTGTTTTATGCCATCCTTAATATAATACACTCTATCTGTACCATATTCTTTATATGCTTTATTATTTTCAATCTCATCTGGTATCCAACCATTAACTGAAGCAAGTAATCTATAACTTCCTAGTCTAGAAATATTAGCTGTGATTGTATTATTAGAAACTATTGTAGCAACCGCTTCCCATTGATTATTATCTTCATCATAATGCGCTAGTCTTAAACTATTCTCAGCAAAGTTACTCATTCTAGTTGATGCATATTTAATTTCAATTGTTGCGGGTTTTGCTAAATAACTAACTTCATCATTTGAAATAGCTTCTCTAACAGTTAAATTAATAGGTTTTGTATATAGTGAAAACTGTCCGGTTGAAATAGATGGTCCATAAGGACGATTATCATTTGATTCAACAACAGAAAATACGCCGTGTGATGGCATAGCTGCTTCAGGAATACCAACTGTCACCTGGTAATTAAAATCTAATCTTTTAGATGTTCTACCAGAAGTTTCAGAGGTTAGTTCTAAAACACCATTAGTAGTTTCAATGTCAAAAATAGCATCCTGTAATATATTTGTCTGACAAGCTAATGTTTGAAATTGTTTTACATCTCCTTCATTCTTGTTACCAGCAACATCATATGTAGATATCCTATAACTATATAATTTTCCGCAGGTTAAATTCTGTAAACTAAAGCTTTGACTTCCCTGCTGCCAATATATAAGGCTAGTAGATTGAGTTAAGTTATTATCCAAACCATACTCAATCATACTTCTACCAATATATGCAGTTTCCCAATTAATAGTAACGCTAGATTTAGTTAAACTACTTGGATTACCTGTGGTTGGCTTGGCTTCACCTAATACATAACCATAAGCTGCTAGTGGCTCAATATTATATCCATAACCTGTTTTAGACTGTCCATATTGGTTCTTACCACTACCCTGTATATAGCTAGTATCATCAGATCCAGAACGATAAAAATAAGCACTAGCCGTTATAGGCTGTGCTAATAGTACAAATATTAAAACTATAAATAGCTTTTTCATAGCTATATTAAAATAGCAGTTTTTAAGTTAAAAGTCAATCTAATTTTTACCCAGTAATAGCAGCACCAATCCCACCATCTTATCTTTATCTGCTGAATTACTTTCAGCAATTAACAATGTCAGTGTAGTTAAAACTTCTGGTGATAAACTATCTTTTAATAATTTAGCCTCATTTAAATACCAAATAAATGTAAAAGCCGCACTTCTTTTATTACCATCTACAAAAGGATGATTCTTTTTCTATTTATCGTATAACCCTCTACTAAATGTCGTCTTAATACCTTTGTTGCCCAAATACGAAACAAGGTAGCTTTTTTAGAATTAACTCTATAGCCGACAGATATGATAGCATCAAGATTATAATATTCAATTTTTCTTTTAATTTTTCTACTACCCTCAATCCGAACTGTTTCCAAAATGGAAACAGTTGCCCCTTTTGCTAACTCTCCCTGTATATAAATATTTTTAAGGTGTTTAGAAATAGCAGCCTTCTGAACGCCAAACAAATCGGCAATCTGGTTCAAATTACCCCAAATAGTGTCGCGTTCAAAATCCCCACGATATTCTATAGCTCCATTTTCTGCCTGATAAATGACTAAATCATTATTCTTTTTCATATAAAAAGAGATCGTTAATTAAACGACCCTTTATTATCTGAACTATATCCTATTTATGAAATCCTTTTTTGTCTTTTTGAAGTTACTACACTTTTACCAGTTTTTTTCTCAACTTCTTTTCTAGCAATACCGGCTACACTACCGCCCTCATTTGCAACTTTCTTATTTTGAATAAATGTTTTAGGTTTTTTTTCTTTAGAAATTTCAGTAGTAGTTACTTCTGCAAGCATATTTAAAACAAGTTCCATATTAGACATATTATCTCTAAGATTTTGCTTCTTAAGACCTTTTAACTTTTTGTAAGCCTTAATACTTTTTCCTGACCAAGCCTTTGTAATTTCATTTGTCAAAATAGCAAATTCCAAACCTTCCTTCACTCCTCTTTCCTGCCATTCATCTGTAAGATCTTTACGAACTTCAATTGTCTTAAGTCTCTGATTAATCCATTCCTTAGAATATCCTTTTTTAAGATATGTTTGCATTGCTCTATTTATTGCAAGTTCTGGATCTTCGGTTTCCTCAATCCTTTCATACCCAACTTTTGCTAGCCACAATTTTAAGGGTTCAGCTTTTGGTGATGGTATAGACTGAATGAGCCTTAAGAGAGTTTCAGTATCTACCACATCAGTAAGATATTTTTTACCGTCTGATGACTTTAATTTCAGTTGTCCCACTTTATGGGACAACTCACTTCCTTCATCTTTTAACTTAAACTTCAATGCATTCCAATACTTTCTTGGGCGAGGGCTGTCTGTAAGAATCCCTATAATATCTACAATTGAGAAATACCAAAGCTCTTTATCCTCATCCCAATGACGACGAACTTGTTTTTGATCAAATAATACAATTGAATTATTCTTTTTAGCCATATTTTTAATATATACTTAATCCCTTAACTATTGTTATTATAACAAAAGGGCCTACTCTATTAAAGTGACCCTTATAAATCAATAATACAATGTAGTATATTATTAGTCAACAATAGTATATTTCTTGAAATATTTATCTGGCACTACCTGCACTTTCTCACCCCAGTTATTACCGTACTTCTCTTGTACAATAGACGGGCTTCTAAGCCATGACAATTCTCCCTCACCTACTGTTTCAAATATTTGATGACCTATTACTTTCTTTACAAGTGTTCCAGTTGGTAAAAACATATCTCTACCCTCTTCCAATTCTTTCATTATTGTACTATCTACATCTTCAATTACTACATCATCTGTAATATGTACATTAATCATTGCTTCATTGTATAGCCAATATCTTATTTCATCTCTAACAAGATAGATTCTGTCACTTGAATCTGTTTTTATATACCTATCTGGTGTTGCTGTTCTCAATAGTACAATTTCTTCTCCATCTACTAATGTTGGTTCAGCACCAACCATTGCATATGTCATTGCTGGCATTAATAGAAGTAATAAAGTTAATGTTATGTTCTTTAGCATGGGCTTCAATTTAATATTAATGGGAATATTATATATTGTTTTTTAATTTGGAGCAATAGAAAACAAACAACCCCGTGTAAACACGGGGTTGTTTTATACTTAATAAATTTATGGGGTTGTAACATACTGTCTTATTTCCTCACTATCATAGCCTTCATTTCTGAATTCCTCATAATATTTAATAACATTTGCTTTATCCCCCAATGCCATATAATCGTACATAATATCTAGATGAAATTGTTGAATCTGAACACCAAACATATCGTAAAACTCTAAGTAAGTATCTATAGCCTTTTGGTACTCACCCATATCTTCATACACGTGAGCTAAATTAATTAAAGCAATATCTGATTTTTCATAATAATCAAATATACTTTTTAAAACTTCTACTGATTCTTCATATTTTCTTATATACTTAGCATTCCTGGCGTAGTCTACAAACAGAGTTATGTCTGGCTTATCCTCTTCTTTCATTCCTCCATCCCTATAAATACTAATTGCATTTTGCAAATCCTGTTTTGAGACAATATATTTTTCAATAAGTTCATTCGCCATATCTTGACCACCTATCATTTGTACAACCTCATCGGTTAGTTCAGGATATGGATTTCTTGTTATCTGGTAAATATATACGCCAATAATTACTACTAGCAAAACAATAACCAAGATAATAATATTTTTTATATTTTTCATAGTGAATCTACTTCATTATATTGATTAAAATATCTATCTGGAACAAGATTTATATTATTATACCAATCTGTTCCATACAAATTAATTGCTTCATCTTCTGATTGTATCCACCTGATTTTCCAATCACTACCAACCTCATACACTTTGTTTGAGATAATCCTCTTTATTAAGCTACCTTCCTTCATAGGCATATCCTTACCTTCTGCATAGCTTGCCATGGTACTATCGTCTATTAATTCAACATTTGAAAAATCTGTATAGTATTGGTAAAAAATTGCCTCATTATAAAACCAATATCTTACACCATCTTTTAATAGATATACTCTTGGACTTGATTCCGTCTTAATTAATGTTCCTGACCATTCAGATTGATCGACTTGTGGCACATCTGGCTCTGGCTCTGGAGTGATCTCTGGCTCTGGAGTGATCTCTGGCTCTACTAATGTTATTGTTATAACATCAGAAATATCAGTATTATAACCCCAATCTGATACATATGTTTGTACATCGTAATCACCAGCACTCAATCCTGAAACAGCATAATTCCATGAATCATAATTAGTCTCTAAAGCTTCTGAATCAACCCAATTAGCAAGCACACCATGTGGCACCATTGAAACTTGTAAAAACTTCGTAGATCCTTGCATTCTATCTTTTGAATAACCTTCAATAATAAACGGATCACTAATTTCATAAGTTCCACCATCAACTATATTTTTTATATTAACCTTAGGTGGTAAAATATCATTTGTTCTATTCTCTAATGTATATACTTGGCCACTAACAACTGAACCACCCACTGGCCCATTATTACCGGAGTTAAGGAAAATTCCCTTATCTCCAGGATCATAAACACTATTACTATTAGCATCAGATAACGCATCTATTTCGAACTGAATCTTCCTATTTGTGTTAACTGTAGTTTTTGTTTCAATCGAAACATATATATGTAAGCCACCTACCGGAACAATAGTATTTAAATCGGTGAATACCCATCGTCTTGAATCCACCCTTACTCCTTCGTTTAAAACATTATCAATTCTATACCCTTTCCATATATTATCTCCATCATCTGACCATAATATAACCTTAAGAATATCGTCGTTATTTGCATCTCGTGTATTGTTTACAGTAATAGCATCTAAAACATCTGCATTTCCATTATTATCTGGTATTAAAACATCTAATACAAGAATATCAAAATCTGTACTATACACTTTAGATTCGCTATAACTTAAATAATTTTCCAAATCGCTACCTTCAAAGGCTAAAGAAGGCATGCTAAAACTCATAAATATTATTACCAATAAAAATATTAACTTTTTCATAAAAACATATCTAATAATTACGTATTTATTATAGTTTAAAATTACTATTTGTTCAATAACAAAACACGACCCCCGAGGGGGTCGTGTTTGTGATAATCAACTAGTGTTGAGAATCTATATCAGTTCAATAAGATCTGATTATTTTGTGAATACACCACCATCGAATGAGCTGGTTGTACCCATATCAACCCAAGTGATATTTGCTGAATTGCTATCATCCCAATCCAAATCACCTGCTGTTGAAACAGCGCCTAGAGAAGCAATATAAAGTTGTAGAGCATCATCAGTATCTACATCTCCATAAGTCTTAATCTTAACTGTATATTCTTCACCACCTGCAGCAATAGCTTCATTAAGTCTATTGCCTGAACTATAAGCACCATTCTTTGCTGTTACAGAAGCAGCGTCAAATCTAACGAAGTCTGTACCTACACAAAGTTGTTCATCTGTTCCTGTAGCTCCGCAAGTACCAGGTGTATCTAGCGTACCATCAGCAGTAACTAATTGTGAAATTAATGTACCAGCACCATTATAAAGTGCCATATCACCAATCCACCAATCAGTAGCAACTGTAGCACCAATACCTGTTGATTGCTTTAGAGCAACCTTAACACTGTTCAATACAGCGTCTTCAGTAGCTGAAGCGTTAGGAATAAGTTTGAACTTAAATACCTCAGTAAATCCTGCCCAAGCAGCTAAACTACCTGAAGGTACACTTGCAGCACTACCAATTGAAAGTTTGTTTCCATAAACCTTAAAGTCGTTACCCTCAATTGATCTAGCAACGTAAACATCTGTAGCGTTTGCATGAGCGGCTGCTACAGTACCGTTATAACCACGTACAACGATTGCTATAGTATCGCCAGTATCCCATGAAGATACATACATTTGTTCACTTTCAAGCTTGATAATATCACCAGCATTTATTCCACTACCAGTTTCAATAGTTAAATCTGTCTCAGAACTGTCGAAACCAGCTTCGTTTAGATTCTTTGCTGAATCTGTGAATGCAAATCCATCAGAAGTTGAACCTGATTTAGGATCAATTTCAGATGTTGCACCCCAAGTTTCAAGGTCAATTAATACACCAGCTAAAGTAGCGCCTGAATCAGCACCAGCTGTAATTGAGTTTAGATCAACCTTAAGTGTTAAGTATCTTGCGTTGCTTGTACCTGCAGTAACTACGAAGTTATTACTTGTAATATCAAACTCAGTGTAACCACCAGCAAAACTATATGTTTCAGCTAACTTAGTAGCACCTTCATATAATGCTAGTTTTACAATTTCGTCTGAACCGCCAGTACCAGTTGAAAGACCTACACGGAATTTCTTAACTTGTACATTTTCATTAGCAGCAACTAATTTCCATTTAGCTAATGCTTGATCTGTACCACCTGTAATCAATTGAGCAGATACAGGAGTATCACTAGCAGCTGTTACAGTCATTGTACCAGTACCAATGGTCATCTTTGTAGCTAGGTCATAGTTGATTTCAGCAGCAGTACTACCGTCAGCGATTGTTGTACCAGCTGAGTTTGTACCACTATAGGTATTGTTATTAGCAGTACCTTCTGATGAAATGATTGTGAAATACAATCCATCAGTTCCAGATACAAAGTCAGAATCATTCATTGCTGATGCAATATCACCACGTAAAATGTACTTTGAACCATTTGAATTAATGTCTAAAGCAAGACCAGTAAATTCATACTCTTTAGATGAGTTTAGATTTACCGGACCAGCAACAACATTGCCATTAACATCAACAATCTCTAAGCTTTGAACGTCATTTTGACCAGCTGTAAATACAGCTCCGCCACTAGCGTCATCGGCATTCAATTGGAATTTAATCTTATTAACCACAACATTTGTAGTGTTGTTTGACTTAATATCGAATCCTAAGAATTCAACATTTTGTGCACCTAACACCTTAGTTGCAGTAATAGGAGTTGCTGATTTATAGATCTTATAACCAGGAGTTATAACAGTCATATTATTACCAGCTGCAGAACCTGTACCAGTAACAGATGTACCGTCAGCTTCAGTTGAACCAGTAATTGTACTACCAGTCAAAGTTGCTTTGATAATTGTACTTGTATCAGAGTCTTGTAAATCTTTTACATCAATTTCTACACGGAATGGAACAATTCCACTAACTGTAAAGGAATCAGTGAAAGCTTTTGTAATGCTTGTTTGACTAGCAGATGTTGAAATATCTGCTGCTGAAGCTTCTGAAACCAAAATATCGTTAATATACACTCTCAAATTATCAAATTCCTGTGCATCAGTCTCTGTTGCTACAGTTCCAGCGTCATCAGCTGAAAAATCCATATCTGTACCAGTTAAGGTTATAGATAGTCCATCAGCATTAACAGCGCCTTTTTCAGCTCTAATATTACCTCTCAATAATACAATTGTAGAATTTTGATTTACGTCAGCTGCAACAGGGTTAACACTAGTGTCAACAGCAACAGATAGATCAGAAGCGCCTAGAGTAACATACTCATTAGCATCTGTATATGAATCAGCAACGTCAGCATGATACATATTTGTACCACCATAGATTGCAACATCATACATACCCTCAACACTTAAGTTAAGAGTTCTACCAGCACCATCAGCTACATCAGCCTTAACATAGAACCATTCATACTTACTTGTACCAGCTTCAACTTCAAAAGGAGTAGACAAAGTGAAACGTAAGTAGTTATCACTACCCATTTCAACTGGACCAGCAACCATGTTGCCAGAGTTGTCATATAATCTGAAGTTTGTGAAGTCGTCTGTATAAGCACGAGTTGTTCCACTCTTTGTAATGCTCTTGAATGTAATAGCTTTAAAGATAGCTGTTTCGTTTGATTCATCGTTATCAACTTTGAATTTAGCGACAACTACATCAGAATCACCAACATTAGCTGCATTACCAATTGTAGCAGATTCTAAAGTAACATCTGGAGCTTCAATTGTTGAGTGAGTCATTGTGTTACCAGTAACTGGTAAGCCAGACACTGCTGAAGTTGTTGTAACCTCTGCAACACCAAGTGCGTTCAAGTTTCCTGAACCACCTGTTGACATAGATGCCCAAATCTCAAAAGACTTAGTAGAACCATCTGCAATAACAACTTTACTTGTATCAGCTGAGAACAATAAATTTGCCTCATCTGCACTATTTAAAGATTTTACAGAACCACGTCTAATACCATCTACAACTAACCAAACTTTATCAAAGTCTGAATAAGCACCTAAACCAGATCTAGTAACTTTCATGCCAGTAACAGTAACTGCACCATCAGAAGCGGTGAAGTTAAACTTACCAAACATAATACCGTCACTTGAAGCAACAGTAGTTGAAGATGCTGGTGAATCAGATGCCTTAGCTACGGTTAAACCGCCAGCTAATTCTGCTGGAGGAGTAGTAGAACCAATAGAACCACCTTGTGCTACATCCATGAGAGAGCTCTCCGCGCCACTAATTGAAGTACCATCTGAATAGGCACTTAAATCTGATACTGTTAACACATAATCAGCATCAAAACCGTTAGAGGTTAGATCGTCCATGGATGCGAATGGTCTTTTGCTCATTCCATCAATGTAATAGATGGTATCACTACCTTCCATTTGTACTAATGAACCATTAGGAACATCAGTAGCTGAAGCTAAATCACTACCTACTGAGTAGTTAGGGAAGAAAACTTCATTTACGTCGTTCACTCTTGAAGCCCAGTCTGCGCCGAATAAACCAGCAGCGATTTCCTCAGATGGAATCCATCTTAGGTTACCACTTGGCTCAACAGCATAAACTTTAGCTGTATTTGGATGAGTGATCAACTTTGTTCCAGGACGGTATAAAACCATTCCACCATCAGAATAGTTATCTAGTTCTGCAACAGTTACTAACTGTACATTACTAAAATCACTATACCATGAGAAATATGTTTTAGCGTCTGGAAAAACATACTTTGTAGTACCGTCGATGTAATACACTGCATCTGAGTTAGGACCCTTTACAAGATCACCAGTCTCAATTGCGAATGAAGGCATAGCAAAACCAAGACCAAAAGTGGCGATAGTTGCTATAGCGACAGCGACAACAAAGATATTCTTTGTTAAATTTGTCATTTTTTTTCTTAATCTCCTACTTACTAGCCGCAGCACTTCCTAATATCTAGAGTAATACTCTATAAAGAGTAACTTGCTGAAAATAATTTTACCCACGAGATTTTCGCCTCGACCTTTGATAAAAGAATTAACAGTGCTCTGTCAATTAGTGATTGAAATGCAAATCACCTAATAAGTGTTTATAACAAGAACCTATTAATTTAGGTTGTTGCTTGTTAATAATACTAATCTGTTATAAATAACAGATTGCTGTAGATATACCTTAGATATACCTACAGCAATCCACTATATTATTCTATTGAATTTTCAATGTTAACTGAGTCTATAGCTGACTGAACTTCAACCACTATTCTTTTAGCTTGAGATAGAATGTCAAAAGCTGTCTTAAAATCCCCTTCACTGTATAGTTGTTCAGCCTGTGCAAGTAGCTTAGAAGCTTGTCTTACCTGTTCAAATACATATGTATCTGATGCTAACTCATCTATAGTTGGTACAAGTTCTGAAATTGCCAATACTTGCTCTTGAACAATACTCATTGTTTTAGCTACTGTTTCATCGGCTGTAATATCGTCATTCTCATATAGATCAATTAAAGTACTTAGTGCTTTATCTTCTACATTAGTTGTTGATGTTAACACTTCGTCTAAGATCTCTTTAGTAGTATCTGTATTAATTTGTTCTTTAGCATCACTTAAAGCAGAAATTGCTGCTGTTGCATTCTCACTAATATTCAGTGCTAGCTCATCAAGCTCTGTTCCATCTTTAGCTTTAGCTAAATCTAATGATGTAGCAGCGGCTGCTAAATCTTGTTCTAGTCTTTTTAAAGTATCGTGTAAATCTGCCTCATCTGAACCTGCCTCTTTAATCTTTGCAAGGTCTACTAATCTACGTTGTGCATGTTTGTTATATACAGCTGCTTCCTGTTCTGGAGATGATGCAAGCATTAGCTCTACCTTTTCAATAACAATACGTCCTGGATAAAGGACGCTGGTTGGTAAAGAAGCTTTAGCCATAACTGATGTTGAGAAACCTGTAACAACTAATAATAAAATAACCATGACTCTGGCAGGAGCATAGACTAAATGATCAAGACCTATATTAAACGTAAGACCTAATCTTTTACCAAATGAAACATCGTCTGTTTCAATCTGTGACATTAATCTTTCACGATTAGAAATTACCCAAGCTTCATCTGGGGTATCTCCTTTTAACTTATGTAATTGTGATTCAATGTTGTGTGACATTAATCTAAATTATAATCTTTCAAAATTTTCTTAAGCTCAGCAAGAGCTCTATGAGTTAGTGTTCTGACATTGCCATTAGACTTATCTACTATCTTGGCAATTTCAGAAATTGATAATTCTTCTATATACCTTAGTACTACAACTTCTCTATACTCTTCCTTAAGTTTCATCACAGCTGGCCTTAATAGTTCATTATCTATTTTGCTGTGAATCTTTTCATCTATATGTACAGCTTGTGAATCAAGCTCAAACTCTAGTGGTACTTCAGTATTATATTTTGATCTATAGTGATCTATTATTAAATTACGGGCTATCTGGTAAAGCAATGCTTGAACTGATTGTATTGGTCCGCCTTGAGCTATTTTTTCCCATAGCTTTAGAAAACTCTGTGACGCAATATCTTCTGCAAGTTCTTTACTAGATGTTTTGTAAAACGCAAAGCGATATATCTTATTTATATACTTATTGTATAAAGTCCCAAAAGCTTCCTTATTACCTAAGCGAGACTTTAAAACTAGTACTTTATCTGTTAATTTATCGCTAGACATTAAATAAGACGAATGATTAATAGTATTGTTACAGTCATTTATACCTGTTTATTACAATGTGTCATATTATAATAAAAAATAGTAGAAAAATCCACTAATTTTCGGTACTTTTTGTTAATATCTTAAGACATCTTAAGAATACGTATATTAGCAAAAATAGGTTTTTTTGTCAATAATAGCCAAAGTAGTGTATAATAAGGTCTAGAATATTCTATACTTTATTACTATTTTATGATAAGAATCTCTATTTCAGAGGCTTCTCGCCTATTCGGCGTATCTACTAAAACAATACGCCTAGCTATTAAAAACCAGGAAATCAAATACGTAGTTGTACGTGGTAGATACAAACTATTATTTGATTCTGTATTAAAATGGTCACAAACAGGTACTAGAAGAAAAAACAAGCTTAGTAATGAAGGAATTGGACAATATGTAGATAAGTGGAAAATATCTAACAGAAAGTTTTCCCCAAATCCTAAAACTATACAGACAGATGAGAAAGGAAGATATTATATTAAAAAATAGCTTGACAGGATTAATAAATAATATATATACTCTAAATGTACCTATGAAGCGAAAGCTTTATACAGTCATTTAAAACTGTAAGTAGGTACATAAAAAATTCTGGGTCGCAGAATTTTTTTGTTTGAATAAATTAAATATATGACCTCTTTTAAAAAATTACTAAAGGAAAATCATTTGTGGTATAAAAAGATAGGTAAGGTATATTGCCCCATTTTAAATGAGCGTATTATCTTTAACTCTAAAGGATTTTATCATCTTAGATATAAATCAAGTGGTGGCGCTAGATCTATTAATGAACAAATGTATAAAATTGGATTACTACCACTTGTCATTCCTGTTATAAAACGCGCCACATATATACATGAGTATAAGAAAAAAAGATATTCTAAGGCTATAAACAAATACTTTGAAATTTGGGAACTACGAGCAAAAGTGGGTAAACAAAAATCAGAAATAGCAGTGGTTTTAAGAAGGGTGGGTAATGGAAATATTACATTCTTTAGTGTGTGGAAAAATTAAATAAAAAATCTCCAAAAATGGAGATTTTTTACATACTCGCTTTCAGCGTGAGGAATTCCTTTAGCCGAATAAAGCTTTCACTTCACGAGTATGTTTATAGTATACATCTTTTAAAACTTTTGTCAATATTACATACTAATAAAAAGTAAAAGAGACGGATTATCCGTCTCTTTTTTAATTAATTCACAGGCATGTCTTCAGCCTGCTGTATAACGCTTCTGAAAAGCTTTCGCTTGTCGCTCAATTGCTGATTTAGTTGATGCAGCTGTCTCGCTGTCTCCCTATACTCAGGACAACAGCGAGCCTCAGCGCGCGTTTTACTTCCTCGCAATTGATTCAATTTCGTATGCAGTCCTGCAACTAGATTAGCAATGTCGTCTACATCATGTGGGTCTACTCCGGCATATGTTTTCATACGCTCTCCTTTTCAGTTTTGGGTGTACAATTTTAAAACCAGTCCTTCGTATGACTGGTTTTCTCTTCTCTATGAATAAATACCAGTCGTCAGATCTTAATAGGAATAATAACAAAAGTCAAATTTAGAATTGACTTAAGACCCATTAGATTGACGACGACATTATTCATATATTTATGATAAACATAAATAAATTATTATGCAAGTGTGGAAATATAATTATTTCAATGATGCTGTAAATGTCTTATCTAAAGCTCCTGCTATTTTAACTAGCAGATCTAAACTTGGATTATATTTACCGCTCTCTATTCTAGCTATAGCAGACTGCTTAGTACCTATTCTTTTAGCTAACTCTGACTGTGTATACCCTTTCTTTTGTCTTGCTTCTAAAATTGAGCTTATAATCTCATACTTAGCTCTAGCAATATTATATGCTGCTTTACCTTTAGTGCTAGTATTTAATTCTTCTTTAAAATCTTTAAATTTTATATATTTGTCTTTCATAAATATAGTATAACGTATATGTTATATTCTTACAAGTCTTTATTTATATGTATATTTCCTAGTTAATGCTAGTCTTATTTCCTTAAGAGGGATTTTATTACTCTTTTTTATAAAACCGTGTACTATGATAGCTTTATTATTGTTAAAAAAGTATATTAATCTATATTGTTTACTTGCATTCACTCTTAATTCATAAATCCCATATCTAATGGACTTACTATAGGGCATCCTAATATTATGACCATATTTTTCCAACAATAAAATACAAGTTAAAATTTCAGATAGATCATTCTTAGAAAGTTTATAAATAAACTTTGCAACTTTATCGTGAAGTGTTATTTCCATAAAAAAACAGGGTTATTAAGTTAACTTAATGACCCTGTCTATGTAATTGAATAGTATCAACTCAGTTTAGCATTATCAATTCACTATTTGCCAATTGTAAATATCTTTGTTTTCTTTAAAGCTACTTTGGCAAGTTCCATACGTTGCTGTGACTGAGCATAGAGAGTAAACATTCTCTCCCCTTTCTTAACAGTATCTCCATATTCAACGTTTAAATAAATACCAGCCATCTTTTCAGCAGGAGCTCCCAATATTCTACAAAGGGTATTTATATTCTTGTTATTAGTAAAGGTAATCTTACCAGATTTTGGAGCGTCTACATAATATTTAATAGCTCCTATGGTAATATCTTCAGAATCTATCTTTTCATTACCACCCTGTGCTTTAATAATCTTTTGCATTTGTTTCCAAGCAGCACCTGATTCAAGTTGTTTCATAGCCATTGCTTTACCTTCACCTTTTTTAGCTTTGCCAGCAAGTTCTAGTAATTCACCAGCCAGTCTTACACCTTTAGTTTCTAAATCTAAAGGCCTGGTATCTTTTCTTTGCAAAACACGCAATACATCTCTAGATTCAAGTGATGGTCCAATACCTTTACCAATTGGATCTAAAGTAGTTGTTTTAATAACTTTCATCTTCATACCAAATCTTTTACCAATGTAAAGGAATTTCTTTTCTAGCATATTAGCTGTCTTCATATCTGGTATTTTAGCAGTATCTCCCACTGGCATGTCTATGATGAGATGATTAACAGAAGTTGCTACCTTTTTAGCCATGATAGAAACAATCATCTTATCGTATGGTTCTAAAGATAGTGGATATGTAACTTTAAGTATTCTATCGTCAGCTGGTGCTAAGTTAAAGCCACCACCCCAAACCATACAAGAGTTTGTTTTAGCAACAATAGCCTTCATATCTGCAGCTGTAAATGTAACCGGTGCTAATACTTCCATAGTATCTGATGTACCAGATGGTGAAGTAATAGCTCTTGATGATGTTTTAGGTATTTTAAGGCCAAGTGATGCTACAATTGGAATAATGAGCATAGTGGTTCTATTACCTGCTACACCACCAACTGAATGTTTATCTACCACTAGTCCTGTATATTTAATAATATCTCCTGTTTCTGCTACAGCTTTTGTCATGTAATACAATTCATTATTTGTATATGGATACATATATGTAGCTGCCACAAAATATGTAATCTCTGTATTAGAGATACGATTATTAACTATATCTTTAATAATGGAAAAACATTCTTCTTCGGTTAATTGTTTACCAAGTAATTTTCTTTGAATAGCTTTGATTGAAGCAGGTCTGCCTAAAACAGACACTTCCATTATTTCATTGGTTTCAATATCGTGCTTTGACCATATTTCTTCATATAGTCCAATTTGGCCTGGTTTAATTCGTTTGTCTGACAAATTAACTTCTACCACTGCCCTTTTGTTACCACGCCAAGAAAGGGCAATTTTATCCCCTGCGTGAATACCAAAATGATAAGCTTCCTCCTCATTAAGCATAGCAATAAGTGCTTGACCAGTTGAAAAGTCTAAACGCTTTGCTTTCAGATAATACGGTAATGACATAATCTATTTATATATTTTAATTATTTAATTTATTTACCCCAAAATTTAACAGCTTCTGCTAATTCTTTATTGTCTTTAATAAGTTCATTTAATTTTTTACCAGCCGTTATTCCTTCTACAGCTTGTCTAGCAGCCCGTGCCCCTGCCTTTCTACCGTCTGGATGTCCAAATATACCACCACCAAAGTTAATAATTACATTATTACCAATGTATTTCATAACTCCTGGTACCAGTCCTGGATGCAAACCGCCTGAAGCTATTGGCATAGCTGGTTTTAATGATGACCAATCACTTTGCAAGTAGTTAAAATGTTCCCAATCTTCTTTAAGGAAATTATCTATCTTAACAACTTCTTTACTTCCACCTTCCATTTTACCAACTACCGTTCCGGTGTGTAATTGATCAATACCAACAAGACGAGATAGTTTAGCTAGTACATACATAGTCATGCCGTGTGTTTCATCGCGAGTAAACATAGAATGACCAGCTCTATGACCATGCATAATTAAGCCTAAATTTTCTTCTCTTAAGGATTGAACTGCACTCCAGCCCATAGATACTATATCTACCATCATACACTTACCACCTTTTGCTTTAATGTATTTAGCTCTTTTTAAAGCAGTGTTGTATGGAGCGGTGATATTAATAATAGCTAGCTTTTCTTCACCAGTTTCTTTTTCTGCTTTCTTTCTTAATTTCATTAACCAGTCTACTCTATCTTTAAAGTGGTTAAATGACATGTCTGTTAAATTCTCATCGTCCTTTACTACATCCACACCATTTGACCATAGATCATAGGCAGCTTCTGCATGCTGTCTAGCTGTTCTACCCACTTTTGGTTTAATAATACTACCCACTAGTGGTCTATTCTTTATCTTTAACTTATTACGTATACCAGGAATACCAAATTTTGGTCCAGGCATACTTTGTATATATTTCTTTGGGAATTCAATATCTAATAGCCTTAATCTTTCAACTACTTTCATTGAGAATATATTACCACCAATACTAGATAATAGTTGTGGCACATTACCAAGTTCAAACAAAGCTAAAGGATAAGCAATCTTTACCATATGTTTTTTCTTATCCTCCCAAATAATCTTTGGTGCTAATTGCTTGTATCTAGCTTTTGTTAAACCACCAATCTTTGTCCAAGTACCGATTGAGCTTTCACCAGCAATAGCATGAACTGCATCTTTCCATTGCAAAGATGAACGAAAAGAAAAAGTAGCTATAATATACTTCTCCTTATCTATTTTTTTATTTAATGCGTAAAAATTAAACTGATTATACATATTTTATTTATTAATTATCTTGTATTAGCCATGGATAGGCTTTTTTAACTTTAGACTTTAATAGTCCAGGTTTTACTACTCCGAATTCACACAAAATACCAGTAATAAATTTAGCTGGTATCATATCAAAAGCGAAGTTCAATATTTCTAAGTTTTTAGGCCTATTATTCCATAATTCGTGTTCATCCCTCAATTCTACCTCTATCTTGTCATCTGCGTCCATTTTGAGCGCAGAAGCGGCTATATATACTGGAATACCAGCTTCATAAGCAGCTAAAGCTATCCCATAGCTCCCAATCTTATTATATACATCTCCCTGATGAGATATACTATCTGCTCCAATAATTACCATATCCATCATTAACTCTTTACCCGAATGTTTGCTAATTAGGAAATCTGATGCTGAATCTGCCACCATAGTAACAGGAAGTCCTGCCTTTAATAGATTAGTGGCTGTTATTCTACCCTGGTATCTAGGTCTTGTTTCTGTATTAAAAACATTAAACTGTTTATCTTGCCACGCATTTACAAGTATCTTTTCAACTAATGAAGAATGACAATGCGTAAAAATATTAGCATTCTTTTTAATAAGTTGTTTACCTTTTTTAATAGCTTCATCTTCAGCAAGTTGAATAAATTCTAACCAATCAGCTACTGCTTTTTCTAAAATAGCTGTTAACTGTAATGAATCTTCTTTAGAACTTTTTCTTAATTGAGATTTAGCATAGTTTAAACCATTGTGAAGAAGTGGTTCAGTTGGACGGGCAGCGGCTAATTTTGCAGCTGCTCTATCTATTTCAACTATATATTTATGACCATCTTTATTTAAACCTCTACCAAACTCTGCAAGTGCCTTTAAAGCTTCACGAGCAACTGCTGTTGCACCCTGAATACGTAAACTCTTAATATCTCGGATTGTTTTAGATAAAGACATAAAAAAATAATATTATATTAATATTATAGCATAAATATATACTTTATAATTATTTCTTGTTCTTAAAACTTGTAGCCCCTTTAGATACAGCATCTTCTAGGGAAATAGCCTGAGGAGCTTCTTTTGTACCAATTGCTTCTTCTGTTTCATTTGGCTCATCTTTAGCTTCTCCATCAACAGGCATAGCTTGTAAACCTTCACGTGAAATCTTACCAGCTTTAAATAATTTTAGACAATCTGGACAAAATACTGGCCTTACACCGTCTGGTTTAAAAGCAGTAGATGTTTCAATACCACAACGTGAACAATTAGTCTTAAAACCTTTATCTAGTTTATTACTCTTTTCTTTATCTTTCTCATCTTCTTCACTTAAACTCCAACGAGATATCTTATCTTCAATAATTTCTCTTTTTTTACAATATCTTTCACGAGAAACTTGAATAACTTTTTGTAAGTTATCTGTCTGATGATTTTTATCTAATGGCATTAAACCCATAGCTGAAAAACCAGGTGAAGTTACGCCATCTATCATTAACTTTAGATAAAAATTAAATTTATTTAAATTAACTAAATCTATTTTAGTAAACTGAGGATAAAACTCCTTTTCTAGAAATTCTGCATCATCTGCACCCACTCTATATGCTACTAATGTACCAACGTTACCAATAATAGCGGCCTGTACTCTTTCATCTAACTGTTCTCTATACTGGTGAGCTAGAATCATATTCAAGTGATATTTTCTAGCTTCAGATAGAATATCTGCAAAAGATTCAGTGGCAAAGTTTTGAAATTCATCAATATATAGATAAAAGTCATTTCTTTCATTCTCTGGTATATCTACTCTACTCATAGCAGCTAGCTGAATTTTAGTAATAAGCATAGCACCAAGTAAAGCTGAATTATCTTCACCAATTCTACCTTTAGAAAGGTTTAAAAGTAATATCTTCTTATTATCCATTACCTCTCTTAAGTCTATAGCTGACTTAATCTGACCAACTACATTACGTATAAGGAAAGATGAAAGAAAAGCACCAACTTTATTCTGAATAGGAGCAATAGCCTGAACTTGAAAATCTCCTTTATATTTCTCATACTCTGTTACCCAAAAAGCTTTTACAACTGGATCTGTAATCTGACTCACCACTTTTTTCCTATAATCTGTATCTACCAGCATTCTCTGAATACCAAGTAAAGTTGAATCTGGAAATTCAAGCAAAGCAAGTATGGCATTACGTAATACATATTCAAGTCTAGGACCCCATGTATCTGCCCAAATCTTTCTAAATACTCCAATAAGTCCAGATGCTACTAAATGCTGATGTTCTTTACCAACTTTTTCTAAAACATTAAAAGCAAAAGGATAATTAATATCTGCTGGGTTAAAATATATAACATCATTTATTCTACTGGACGGGATATAGTTTGCTACCTTTTCTACCAAATCTCCATGAGGATCAACCACAGCTACACCATTACCATCTTTAATATCTTGAATAATCATATTCTCTAAAGTGGTAGACTTACCAACACCAGTCTTACCAATGATATACATATGATTACGTCTATCTTTAACTTTAATACCAAACTTCCTAGTTATATTCCTATAATTAGTCTGACCAAAAGCTGTTACTTTTTCTTCGTTTGTGACTGCCATATTATTCTACAAATGGTAAATTACCTGGAGGTATATTAGTATCCTCCACTACTTCATCTTCTGAAGTATCTTTTTTAGCAAACTTCTTCTCAAATTCCTGATTAGAGAAATCATAATCCTTTAAACTATCTGGTAAATATTGCGCTTCTTCAACTTTTTGTTCTACAGGCTCTTCTGTAACAGGAGTTGGAATATCTTCTTCCATAGGCAGTGATGAAGGTGGCTCACCCTTCTTAGCCTCTGTACGCTTAAGAAGTGGAGCTTTAATAGTAAAGGCTGGGAAATGATAAAGAGTTGCTAACTCTTCGACGTTTAATATGAAAGCTGGCATTCCCATCCATGTACTTCTAGTTTTATATGCTTTAACCAATTTATTTGTCTTAGCTATTATTCTTCTCTCAGCAAATAGATAATTAGCTTTAGTAGTAGCTGCTTTTGAAGGTTTGAACGAGTTTGAAGCACCTGAACCAAACTGTTTAACTACAGAGAAGAAAGTACCAACTCTTTGACCTTTTTTCCAAGCTTCTTTAGTTGCTGTATATACAAGCCTTATCTTACACTCAAAACCTTCTTTAGCTAATTTTCTTTCAACAGATTCTAAACTATGTCTAGTAAGCGGTGTCATATTAAACATAGCCATTGAATCATCCTTTGGTGATTGAGCAGCAGACACCTCTAATGATGTACCAAATAATGAATTAGCAGCCTCTGCGCCCCAGGTAGCAGCTTCGGTAGCAATAGCTCCACCAAACTTACCTAATGCACCAGTATCTACCTTTGGTGCTTTACCTGTTATTTTATCTACTATAGCCTTACCTTTTCCTTGCCAGGCATAATCTCCAGGTTTAACTATTATTTGAAACCAAGCTTGTTCACCTTTACCTAGTCTAGAAAACATTTCCAGAAGCGCAGCCATTGGGTCTTTAAGTTCTTGTGTAAGCCCATGTTCAAATTCTTTATATGTTCTTATTGGATAAGCCCAATGTCTAACTTCTTCAAGCTCTGATCCCCAAAATTTATGTGTGTCGTTTGGATAAACATCTGGAATAGTATCTACATAGTCTTCTACCTCTGTAATTTCTGCTTCTGGATACTGAGCATAAACAGCAGCTTCAATCATATCCCTTAAAAAGTCAGGGGTTCTTATTAAAAATTGTATATATCCATCTATTGAAACTATTTCTAAAGAAAAAGCTAATTGAACAGCACCTTCCCACCATAGCTCCCATTTACTGTATGGAGCATGAGCACCTGCTAAATTAGTCATCATCTGTTCAACTGCCATTGGAGATTGTTCATTATCTTTTGGCACATCAATAGCCAGTAAAACAAACTTCTTATCTGACATCCATCTAGTCTGACGAGCATTTAGCCATTCAGTCCATAGAAACTGTAAAAATACAATAACAAAAAAAATCCATCCGCCTGATATAAACAACTCCCACATAACTTGGGGAACGGATAGACTTCCTAAATATTCAAAATATGATAAATCCAGATAGAATTGCATGGGGTACGCATTCTATAAAGTTTAATAGACAGCAAGCATCTGCCTACACCTTTATTTTTATTTTAATTAATCTGCGATCCAATACTTGTTTTTTTCAACACGTTTGAATCTCTTTTTATTCATAAGTGCAAGTTGAATAGTACTTTGTTTAACCATTCTTTTATCTAACACTCTTTCAATAATTTCACTCTTGGTTAATGGTTTACCAGCTTCTTCCATAACTGAAGTAATAACATCGGCAACAACTCCTGGTTGGTAACCCCATTCTTTTAAGGCATAAATACCACGACCTACTAATACATATTGATCATCTAAAATTAATTCATTGTGAATAGTTGCTGGATAAGCTGTCTTGTTATCGAACTTAGCTTCATTAATCTTATCTGCAATTTCTGTAAAATGCATTGGCTTACCTGCTTTTCGCATAACTAATGAGATCTTATCGTTCATTCTCTTTGGCTTAATTGATCTCCAATCTGCAAGCCCCCATTCATCAAATGGATTATTATTAATCTTTGTAGTTAAATCTAAAGCATTTTGAACCACTTTATCGTTTAACTTACCGCTATATTTTTCAGCAATAGGTCTTTTCTGTATTTTCTCTAAAATATTTCTTCTTGGTAATGGTTCTGATCTATCCTTCAAGATATCTACTAAATCATCGATTAGCTCTTCTACAAATTCTACTTCTGCGGTTGGTAATTTCCAACTATCGTGTATTTTTTTATGTTTAACAACTTTATCTAATTTATGATCAAGTAATTTAGAGATAATGAAGCTTGTGGCTGCTCTATCTATATTCCTTGAAGTACCATAATTTAATATATTCTCATATAAAGCATCTTCTCTCATTACACCGCCATGCTCTTCTAGTATATCTGAAATCATATTCTCAACTGGTTTTAACCTTTCTTCAATCTCTGGGTGATTACGTATTTTCTTAATAGTACTGTTTTCAATCTGTCTAATTCTTTCACGAGTGACGTCAAAAAGCTTACCTATTTCTTCTAGGGTTTTAGCTTCTGTTTCGTCTAATCCATAGCGATGCACAATAACATCCTTTTCTCTATCTGAAAGATTAGAAAATAGTAAGTTTAAGATTGAACTTGGTTCAAAATTAGCAATATCTTCAGCAGTTTGTGAAGAGATTACTTTATCTAAAATTGAGTTTGTTGATTCCATAATCATGAATATTATTTTATTTAAGCATGATACAGACTAAACCTTAATATGAATAAAATATAGCATTTTTTCTATTAAAAGTCAATATCCCCTCTATATTACTAAAATAATCCAATACTGTCAAGGCCTAGAGACAAGTAAACAAAAAATGACCCAAATACGGGTCATTCAATAAATAGCTTAATATATACCTATTTCTTCATCTTATACCAAACCATTAATAGCGGGCTGGCTATGAAAATTGATGAATAAGTACCAATAATGATACCAAATATCATAGTCATGATAAATTGCTGTATAGAAGCACCACCAAATAGATATACAGATACAAGTACTAGTAGTGTTGTTAATGAAGTATTTAATGAACGTACAATTGTTTCATTAATACTCTTATTAACTACCTCACCAAAGGTAATATCATGTGAATGGAATAAATTTTCACGAGTCCTATCAAAAGTAACAATAGTATCGTGAACAGAAAATCCCATAATAGTAAGTAAGGCTGTTACAAATAATGTATCTACCTGGTAATTGAAAAAGTGTCCCAAGATACTAAATAGTCCAACTGTAATAAATACATCATGAGCTAAAGCAACAATAGCAGCTAAACCATATTTCCATGAAGCTACTGGGAAAGATACTTTTCTAAATGCAAAAGCTATATATGCAACAATAGCTAACAGCACAACAAAGATTGAAGTTAATGCTTTACCTTTTAATTCTTGACCAATAGTTGGTCCAATAGAATCATATCTTAGCTCTTCAATACTTCCCTCTTGCTCTACTACCTTTTCTTCTAAACCAGCTAGTATTTGTGTATGTTGATCTTCATTTAAATGATTTGTACGAATAAGTAATGTATTATCTCCGGCTGGCTGAACAATTGACTCTTCTATACCTAAATCTGTTAATACTTGTTCAACAACAGCATTTTCTAAACTTGCGTCAGTTAACTTAAGTTCCATTATACTTCCACCTGTAAAATCTATACCGTAATTTAAACCAAAAGTTAAAATACCAATAATACTTAAGACAACTAATAGCCCTGAGAATGAAAACCAATATTTTCTTGTATTAATTATATTAAACATATTATTTCTTTATTGAAGCATTAAACCACCACAAACTCTTCTTACTTAAACTCTTAGATAATAGTCTTAAGAATGTTCTAGTTATAATAATAGCTGAGAACATTGAAACAATAATACCAATACCTAGTGTTAAAGCAAAACCTTTAATAATACCGCTACCAAACCAAATTAGAATAAAACAAGTAATTAAACTAGAGATGTTTGAATCTCTAATAGATGCCCAAGCTCTAGTAAAACCATCTTCAATAGCAGATGCTAGTGGTTTTTCATTTCTTAGTTCTTCTCTCATTCTTTCAAAGATAAGAACATTAGCATCAACTGCCATTCCAATGGATAATATAAATCCAGCAATACCAGCTAGTGTTAATGTTATTGGCCAAATTATAAAGATAGCTAGTGCTATAGCTGTATATATAGCTAAAGCAATAACTGACAAGAAACCAGGTAATCTGTAGAAAATAAGCATAAACAGAGCAACCAGAGCAAGTCCAATTAAACCAGCTACTAAACTCTTACTTAAAGATATTTGTCCAAGTGTTGGTCCCACTGTTTGTTCACTAATTAAACTAATAGATATAGGTAATGCACCAGCATTTAAACGCTGTGCCAGTAACTTAGCTTGTTCTAAATCAAAACTACCAGAAATAATAGCTTCACCTTGAGTAATAGTATTACTGACAGTTGGAATACTAATAGCTGAACCATCTAAGAAGATAGCTACTGGTTTATTAATATTTCTAGCTGTTATATCTGCAAATAAATCTTTACCTTCATCATTAAACTTCAAACTTACTGTTGGGGCACCAGTTTGTGGATCAAAAACAACTTCAGATCTTTGTAAATGTTTACCAGTAAGCTCTGCTGGTAACCATTGATCAACTGGTGTTACATAATCATATATTGACTTTGTAGCTATTAAAATATGACTAGCTCTTATTTCTTGATCTTCACCCTCACCTCTAACTTCATCTTTCTTAATAATATGGTAACCAAATTGAGTCTTTACTGGTTCTGGAGTTACTTCACCAACATTTAAATCTTCCCAAATTGCTTTTTCAAATTCAGTTACATAAGAACCTTTCTTAGCAAACCCTAAATCTCCTCCATTATCTTTAGAACCAGGATCTTCTGAGTATTGAGCGGCTAAGGTTGCAAAATCTTCACCAGCTTTAATTCTAGCTAAAATATCCCTAGCACTAATCTCTGCTTGCTTATTATATTCATCCATATCAGCCTGTTGTTCTGCTGTAAGTTCTGGTGTAGCAGAGGCTTCTGGGTTTTGTTCTTTAAATTCTAATAATGGAGTCTCACCTATTTGTTTAATAGCTTCATTAACATCAAATACTCCAGCCAGTTCTACAATCAATCTATTGTCTCCACTAACCTGTACAATTGGCTCAGATACTCCAAAAGCATTAACTCTTCTCTCAATTACATCTCTAACACCTTCCATAGCTGCTGCTGCATCTGAAGAGTTTAAATCGCCAATATTACCTTCATAGATTAAATGAGCACCACCTTGTAAATCTAAACCTAATTTTGGTGCAAATTTATTAAACCAAGTATAACCAGGAATATTAGCTGGAAGATTAGGATATATGGTTAAAACAGAAAAAATTGCTAGAATTACTATTCCAGCAAATGTTAACCAAACCTTTTTTCTTGTTAAGCTTTGTTTAATTGCCATATTTAATACGAAAAGTAAGAACAGTTTATCATGTTAATTACAAACATGCAACAGTAAATAATACACAGGTAAATACTATATGAATAGCGATATTTTAGTTAAAAAAGCCTAACTTTTAATATGTTATTAATATATCTTGACAAATTTCTTTAAATATGCTATAAAGAGAGTATTAATAGTACATAACAATTCTAAAAACAAACCTAGGAGGGTAATAAAATGATGGATTTAATGAATTCAATTGGTAACTGGCTTTTAAACACTGTATGGCCAATGCTTCGAGACTCAAATGTCGATTCCTGGCAAGCTACTGCTATTATGGCAGTATTTCTGGTATCAATGGCTGCCAGTATCTTCGGAATCTGGTCTCGAATTACAGATTTCATTTTCAACTCAGGAACTGTCCTGGCTATCATCTTTATGGGAAGTGTTCCGGTTGGTCTCATAATGAGCGATTATACGCACAATACAATCGGTGCCATTGCCTTGACAACGTTTCAGACATTCATGTTTCTGTTTTATGCAATTGCTATCATTGTCACTACGAGTTTCACACTCTACGCTCTCTACAAGGGCGAACAGCACATGAACATGCCTGAAGCCTGGTCAACCAGTGGTTAATCTCAATTGAGAAACAAAAAACCCCGTCTTAAACGATGGGGTTTTTACTTTCCTAAATATTCGTAAATGCGTTTAACCTGTTTAGCCATCCCCTGCCAATCAAACCGTATATAATTTTTATAACCTAAATTCTTTAACTTATCTTTTAAATCTTCATCTCTAATAATCTTTTGAATAGCTTTGCTAATATCATTTATATTAAATGGATCAAAATATATTGCTGAGTTGCCTAAAACTTCAGGCAGTGATGAATTATTGGCAGCCAATACTGGTACACCATAACTTTGTGCTTCAATAGCTGGTAAACCAAAACCTTCAATAAATGATGGGAAGATATATGCCAATGAAAATTGATAAAGTGATGCTAAATGTTCATCTGGTACAAAGCCTAGAAATAGTACATCTTTATCTAACTTTAATTCCTTAGCCTCTTTAGCTAATCTGTTCATAAAGAAATCTTTACGTCCAACTATTATTAGCTGATACTGATTCTTTAACTCAGCCTGACTTAATTTCCAAGCTTGTAATAAACGATAAAGGTTCTTATGAGGATAAGCAGCTCCAATATGTATAATATATGGTTTAGTAATATTATATTCTTTTTCCAAGTCTATTATTTTACTCTTACCATGTTCTACTGAAAAACCTTCATAAGTAACTTCAATTTTATCTGCTACTCTTGGATAATATCTTTCAATGTCTTGTTTTGTAAATTGAGATACAGCCAATATTTTATATGAATTAATAATAGCGTGTCTAACAACTAGTCTATACGCCATTAATTTTAAATTATATACCCAACGTGGCAGAGTTGTTGCTCTGCTATCTGGATAATGTGAGACTATTAAATCATGGATGGTAACCATGAATTTTTTTCTATACAAAAGAGGTACATTAAAATGTGGGAAGTGCATTAAATCTAATTTTAATTTCCAAAGTTTAATTGGTACAAATATCTGTTCAGCTAAACTATACCAGTGTGATCTAATTAAAACCTTAACAAAGTTTTTATTCTTAGGATGAAATTGATCCCAGTTATCTGGAGATAGCAAAATATAGTACGTATTAGTACTATCTATTTCTACTAAATTATCTACTAGCTTTTGAACATATCTGCCCAATCCTCTAGATTGAGGTCCATACATTCTAGCATCAATTCCTATCTTCATTTATTTAAACTATTAAATAATTGTATATATTCTAAAGCTGCTTTATTCCAATCATATTTATCCAGATTAACAGCAATAGAATTAGTATTATCTAAAGACTGTATAATAGCTTCCTTAATATCTGTAATATTATATGGATCTATTAAAATGGCATTATTACCAACTACTTCTGGTAATGATGAGCCATAGCTTGTAATTACTTGTTTACCGTGTAATAGAGCTTCTAGTGGTGGATGACCAAAGCCTTCATAAAATGATGGCCAAACCAAGGTTAAACAATTCTTTAAATAGCATTCTCTAACCTCATTACTAGTATAACCAACATAATGGAATTTGTCTGCATACTTACTACTACTTATAGCTTTATGTACTTCTGAATTAGACCAACCTTTAGAACCCATTATTACTAAATGTACATCTTTATATTTATCTTCTATATACATATCTTCCATAGCATCAATAATTCCTAAGATATTCTTACGAGGCTCTACTGTGCCAATGAATAATATATATTTGTCTGGCATACCTATTTCTTTACAATCCTTTGTATACTCTTCTCTATCTATACCAGAATATATTACTTTAATTTTATCTGCTGGCACATTGTATAAATATTCTAAATCCTTAGCTGTACTTTTGGAAACAGCAACTATTTTATCTGCTCTAGCTATATGTTTTTTAATACCTACCAACTTATGCCAGATAAGCATTTTATAGCTATACCATTTTTTATTAATAAGCCAAGATAAATCATGAGCTGTTATTATTTTCTTAACATCTTTGCTTAAGCTAATAAAATTAAAACTTGGTTGCCAAAAAACATCCAAGTTATTTTTCTTATCCCACTTACTAATTCTTAAAAAACGCGCACATAGATTAAATAATCTAGAAGGAATATGCGTATGTACTACTGTACCCTGTTTAGTAAATTCTGGATAAGATATTTTTTTAGCAGTATTAAAATAGAAAAAATATTCATTTTCTTTATCTTGTTCAACAATGGCTTTACATAGCTTATCTGCATAACGACTAATACCGGCCTGTTGTTTTTCTTGCAATGACCTTAAATCTACTCCTATTCGCATATTTACAAAGTTATGCTGTACAATACCCAACCAATACCCATGCCAGCAGTAGAAGCGATAAACAGCTCAATAAATAATATTAATGTTTTCATTATAATAATTTCTGGTTATTAAAATTTTGCCAAGCTTGATCTACATATTCTTTCATCTCATTCTGAAATCTTTTAACAGAGAATTTCATAGCATGTTCACGTATAATATTTGGATCAAATTTTGTGTGATCAAAGTTAAGAACAGTATAGACTAAAGCTTCCCATGATTGTTCTGTAAACAGTACACCTGTTTGTCCATCTACAACTGTTTCTTTAGCGCCGCCAGCATTGTACGCAATAACTGGACGTCCAGCAGCCATAGCTTCAACAGCAGAGATGCCAAAATCTTCAACTTGAGGGTGAATAAAAGCTTTAGCTTCCTGTACATATTTAATCTTAGTTTGTTCATCTACCTCACCTAAGAATGTAATATTACTCTTGGCCATTTTCTTAAGTCTTTTTAATTCATCACCACTTCCAATAACTACCAGTGGTAAACCTAATTCATTAAAAGCTCTAACTGCTAGATCTACTTTCTTGTATGGTCTTAATCTACTAACAATTACATAATAGTCTTTAATATTATTAGAGATTGAATAATTATCTACTTCAACCGGAGGGTAAATAACAGCAGAATCACGGTTATAGTATTTCTTAATCTGGTGAGCAATGTATTTAGAATTAGCAATAAAATGGTCTACACGCTGAGCTGCAAATAGATCCCACAATCTTAATCTATGTAAAATGAGTGGTAATATTTTTTTAACAATTCTAGGATAACGTAAATTATCTACATAGGTGTGTGTACCATCCCATAAATATCTAGTTGGGGTATGACAATAACAAATATGTAAACCTTTAGCTGGAGTTATTAAACCCTTAGCTAAATTTGAAGTTGAAGATAAAACAATATCGTAATTAGAAAAGTTAAAACTTTCCCAAGCAAGTGGCATTAAAGATAAAAAGAATTGCAAATGCTTTTTAGCACCAGGCATTCTTTGTAAAAAAGAAGTCTTTGTTTCTATTCCTTCCCAATTCTTAGATTTACTTAAACCATTAATAAGCACATAAAGAGGTGCTTTAGGAAAAAGTTCATGCATAGCTAGCACTACTCTTTCAGCACCACCATTCTGGAATAGATAATCATGTGCAAGAGCTACTTTCATTATGCACTTCCCTTTCTTAATAGTACTACCCAAACTGTTTTAATAAATATTTGAAAATCTAGCCACACAGACCAATTCTCAATATAGTAAGAGTCTAATTTAACTTCTTCTTCGAATTGCAGGTCTGATCTGCCAGATACTTGAGCCATACCAGTGATACCAGGTTTAATTGTTAATAGCTTTCTTTGTGAGTTCTCATACTTAGCAACTTCTTCTGGTTCGTGAGGTCTTGGTCCAACCATACTCATATCTCCTTTAAGTACATTAAATAATTGAGGTAATTCATCTATACTCCATTTACGAATAAAACTACCCACAGATGTTACCCTAGGATCATTTTTCATCTTAAATAATGGACCATCCGTTCTTTCATTCTTATCCATAATCTCCTCTTTCATACTATGAGCTTTATCTACCATTGATCTGTATTTATATAGGTTAAAGATCTGTCCTTTAATACCAACTCTTCTTAATTTAACAAAAACAGGTCCATGAGAATTAAGTTTAATAGCCAGACCAACAATAATACTGATTGGGATTAAAATAATACAACCAATAAAAGATAAAATAATGTCGTAGAAGCGTTTAATAATTCTACCCCAACCATCTAATCTAGTATGACGTATTTCTACCATTGGCACACCATTCATAGTACTAATGGTAAAATTAATCATCTTGGTTTGTAATAATGAGGCTATATATTTAAATCCTAATTGATTCTCCTGACAATAATTAAGTAATGCTTCTTTTTGATCACCTGGCAAATCTACCCCCGCCTGTATAATCTCATCTATGGTTGTTTTACTACGCAAAGAATCTAAATACTCTGCTTCTTTTTCTGTAAACATTCTTAAATGTTCAACCACTCTAAAACCATAACTAGGATAATGTTTAATAGCTCCAATTAAATTTAATGTATTATTATCTTCTCCAACCACCACTACTCTTTTAACGCCATAACCATTGTAATAGAATAACTTCTTAACAAAAAATACTATTATTCTCTCTAAAGCAATAAATAGAAAAGCAAGTACCCAGAAAGCAAGTACAATAAATCTTGAAGAAAATAGATTAGCATCAAAAAAGAAAGCAACCACAATAATTAAGGTTGCTGTAGAAACTGCAAATAATACCTGTCTTAATTCTTCCCACAAAGGTTTTCTTCTAAAAGAATAAAGTCCAGATAAAATAAAAATAGCAATACATGCTATTAAAATAATATAGACAAGACTTAAATATTTAGACAAAGTCATGTCAAATATAACTGGTCTTATTTGAGTTACAAAGCTTTCAAAACGTAAGAAATAGCTAGCCACAGCAGCTCCTAATAATACTAAATAGTCTATTGGAACTAGAATGGCATTAAAAACCAAATCGAATTTTTTCATATTTTATTTAAACTAAAAAGCTTAAGAGAGCCGATAAGCCGAATTCTGTCGAGAGCGATTATCTATCTAGATACTATTATTGCTAATAATATTCATAGCGCCTTACCCGATCCACAAAGGGATCCTATTCAGGCTTGCACCGGATAGAAGTTTACCTAGCTGATTATGTCACCATAACCACTGGTGGTCTCTTACTATCAACCCGTAGGCTAATAAATTCCTATTCGGAATTCCCACCGTTTCACCCATCACCTAAATAAATAGGCTGGTCTATTTTCTGCTGCACTTGTCCTCTAACTATTACTAGTTAGGGTCGGCGTTACCGACTATCCACCCTTTAAAAAAGGACGAAAATGGTGTTCGGACTTTCCTCTCCCCAAAATGGGAAGCAATCGCTTAGCCCTCTCAAGCGCTGTTAATATACTACATTTTACCTGTTTTTGTCAATACTACTCTAAAATATACTGTAATGTTTGTTTAGCACATTTTTCCCAAGAAAACTCTTCTGCTCTTAATAAACCAAATTTAATTAATTCTTCTTGTTTATCCTTATCCTTGATTAAAGAATCTATAACCCCTGCCATATCTTCTACATTATCTGGATTAAAAAACATTGCTGCACTAGATGCTACTTCGTGCAGAACTGGTATATCTGAACAGACAACTGGCACACCAGAACCCATGGCTTCTAAAACAGGGATACCAAAGCCTTCAAACTTTGACGGGAAAATAAATATCTTAGAGGCAGCTATTAATAACTGGTAATCTTTCTGATCAACATAACCTAAAAATATTATCTTAGGATTATCTTTAGAAAGAGATTTAATCTCATCATAGCCAAAATTACCAGGTCTACCGGCAAGTACTAAAGGAATATCTGTATTTAAAAGATTGTATGCCTTTACTAAATTCTGTATATTCTTCTTTGTTTCTATTCTGCCTATGTATAAAAGAAAATCTTTAGGTAAATCATATTTTTTACAAATCTCTTCTTTCTTATCCTCACCTATTGGTTTAAACTCATCTTTATCCCAACCATTGTATATAACCTTTATCTTATCTTTAGCCTTAGGATAATATTTAATAATATCTCTTTTAGTTGCTTCAGAGATTGCTAATATTTTATCTGCCTTACTTATTACTAAAGAGTGTGAAAGCTTCTGATAAATTCTTTCCAAAGGATGATAAAGCTCTGGATTTTTAATAAACCCTAAATCATGAATTGTGCAAGTTACTTCACCTCTGGTTATTAATGGAACAGCATTTGAAAAAAATAGTTTATCTACTGGGTGTAATAGTAGCTCTAAGCTTAAACAAATATGTGTCCATAGTTTATTAAATGGCCATTTAATTTGTTTAAACAAAAAATTAGCTGGAGCTTCAGCTAAATCTTTAGATAGACCGCTATTATGATAAACTACAAAATTATTTGTATTATCTATTTTTTTAAACTGTTGTAATAGATGCCAAGCATACCACTCTGTACCGGTCTTAAACTCTTTATTAGCTCGAGTTGCCTCTAAACCAATCAACATATTATTTGGTTGCTAATATACTTCGCTTATATGATTCTAAGTTATCCAGCGCAATACCTGTTCCTTTAGCCACACATAATAATGAATCATCTGCTACATAGGCAGGTACTCCAGTTGCTTGAGCAAGTAGCTTGTCCATATTTCTTAGCAGTGAAGAACCGCCAGACAAAACCATACCCTTATCCATAACATCTGCAGATAATTCTGGCGGTGTATTGAATAACACCTGTTTAACTGCATTAATAATACCTTGTAAATCTGCTTGCAATGCTTCTGTTACATCTTCTGAATCTACAGAGATAATTCTAGGAAGTCCTGTAATCATATCCCTTCCTTTAACTTCCATAGATAATCTTTCATCTTTTTCTAAATACATAGCAGAACCTATTTCTATCTTAATAGCTTCAGCTGTTCTTTCACCAATAGCCAAGCCATATTTTTTACGAACATATTCTGTAATAGCAGTATCAAACTTATTACCACCAATTCTAACTGAATTATTAGCAACAATACCACCTAAAGATATAACCGCTATTTCAGATGTACCACCACCAATATCTACAATCATATGACCAGATGCTGATCCAATAGGAATATCTGCTCCAATAGCAGCAGCAATTGGTTCTTTAATAATATATGCTGCTTTTGCTCCAGCAGCCATAGTAGCATCAATAACAGCTCTTCTTTCAGTTGAGGTAATACCACCTGGAACTGCAATCATGACCTCTGGTCTAAATAATCTAACCCCACCCATAGCTTTATTGATAAAGTACTTAAGCATAGACTCTGTTGTTTTGTAATCTGCAATAACTCCATTACGTAATGGTCTTTGCGCAATAATACTATCTGGTGTTCTACCAAGCATTTCTTTAGCTTCATCACCAACTGCTAAGACTTTTTTATCCATAACAGAAATAGCAACGACTGATGGTTCGTTGATAATAATGCCACGCTTGGGGACGTGGACTAAAGTAAAAGTTGTTCCTAAGTCTATACCTATCTTTTTAACAAACATATTATGCAATAGATATTATTTTATACTTAATCCTACCACTTGGTATTTCTACATCCACTTCATCATCTATTTTCTTACCTAAAAATGAAACACCTAATGGTGATTCACAAGATATTCTTCCTTGTGTAGGGTCTGCTTCTGTTGCACCTACTATTGTATATTCTAATTCCCTGTCTATACTTTTAACCTTTATCTTAGAACCAATTCCCACCATAGAATTAGATTGTTTATCTACAACCTTTGCATTCTTAAGAAGAGTCTCTATTTCTAGAATACGACCCTCATTAAAACCTTGCTGATCACGAGCTTCATGATACTCAGCATTTTCAGATAAATCTCCTAAATCACGGGCTAAAGATATTTTCTCAGTAATACCTGCTCTTTTAGCCTTTAATTCTTCAAGTTCAGCCTTTAATTTATCTAAACCTTCTTGTGTTAATAACTTTTGATCTGACATACTTGTATTATACTACAACAACTTAAATTTAATAAATATAGCTTGAATATTAGCTATATTTTGGATTACTGTCAACTTTACCTAGCAAAATACCAATCCAGTACTTCGTCCATAATTGGTACAGCGGCAGCTGTTGCTTCAACACCATTTTCTACTATTATTGCCCAAGCTATCTCTGGATCTTCATATGGTGCAAAACCAACAAACCAAGAATGAGGTTTAGCAGTACCACCTACTTGAGCAGTACCTGTTTTACCAGCTGCTGTATAATCTTCTGTGTAAATACGTACAGATGAACCAGAAGTAACCGCTGCTCTCATGCCTTCTTTGACAATATCTAGACTGGCTTTAGAAATATAGTTTTCATTTAAAACTTGTGGGGTTGAAATAATAACAGCACCAGATTCTGAATCCACAATTTCTTTTACTAAATGAGGACTGAATAATGTACCACCATTTGCAATAGCTGCAATATAATTAGCCATCTGAATTGGTGTTACTAATAAATCTCCCTGACCAATCGCAAGGTGCATTGTATCTCCAGGATACCAAGGCTCATCTCTTTCTTCCCACTTCCAATATCTATCTGGTAAAAATCCAGCAGCTTCACCCTTAATATCTACACCTGTTGTATAACTCAGACCATAGGCTTTCATATAATTAAGCATCTTATCTAATCCCAAACCTTCTCTACCATCATATTCTTCAATACCAATAATGTAGAAGAAAGTGTTAACAGATTCTGCAATAGCTTTAATTACATTTGTTTGTCCATGACCGCCAGCTTTCCAATCTGGGAAAAACCAGATGTCATAATATATACCACCATTACTTAAAAAACTAGTATTACGATCTATTATTCCCTCTTCTAAAGCAGCAGAGGCTACTAATGGTTTAATAATTGATCCCGAAGGATACTGACCACTAATACTTCTATTAAATAATGGCCTATCTTCACCTTCAAATAATTCTTCATACTGCTCTTGATTCAAACTAGTAGAAAAAATATTGTTATCGTATTCTGGAAATGAAACCATTGAAACGATACCACCATTTTTAGGATTAATAATTACACCCGCAGCTTTATCTAAATGTTGTCTCTGTAATATCTTATTAATAGTTTCAGATAATTTAGTTTGCAAACCTGCATCAATGTATAAATGTAGATTGTCTCCTTTAATAGATTCTTGTTCTGCAAGTATTTTTGTTTCCTTTCCTAAATTATCTACCTCAATTTGTTTTTTACCCACCACTCCTCTTAATTCTTTTTCATAAGACTTTTCTATTCCTGTTTTACCAATATAGTCTATTAATTCATAGTCCTCTGGTAAGTTTTCTGCTTCTTTTTCAGTTATTTTTCCTAGATAGCCTAAAACATGACTAAAAGTTGGCCCTTGTAAATATTCACGCTTAGCTATTTCTACAATATGTATACCAGGCCAATTCGTTGACTGAATTCTTAAATCTACAGCATTCTCATAAGATATATTTTCAACTAAAACAGTTGGTAGATAAGAAAACTCCGGACTATCTTTTACAATATTTGTTAAATCCTCAATGCTTTTACCAGTGGTGTGAGCTATTACTTCAAGTAATACTTTTAATTCATCCTCATCATTAGTTAAATCTGCTGGTACAAACTGAACAGAGAATGATGGTACATTTCTAACTAATTGTTGGCCATTAGCATCATAAATAATACCCCTATTTGGTAGAATCCTTTGCAATCTAATACGATTACCCTCAGCTAAGCCTCTAAACTCATCACCTTTAATAATTTGTAAGTAGAATATTCTTAAACCTAGGGTAAAAAATGCTAAGAATAATAGCAACAGAGCTATTCTAATATAGTAGCTTTCAATAACTGGTCCCATCTGAACAGAAGTGTTATCGTCTGTCATTACAAAACCATCCCCAGATGAAAATCTATTATCTGAACCCACTTTTCTATCTTTAATTTTGCCACCCTTTATTTGAACTGCAAAAGGGTCATTAATATCTCCTGCCATTTATATAATATACATATGATTTATATAGACCAAAAATAATAGCTAGGGATAAAATATTTAAAATAATAAACATTAAAATATTTTCCCAAGATAAAACAATTGGTGATTGCCAACGCCAAATAATTCCTAATGAATGATTAATAATGAATACACTTATTAAATAAGTAAGAATGCCAACTATTCCACTTAATAGTAAGCTAAACATATTATGTAAGGCTAAATGATGACGATGTACTACATTTAAACTTAAAGTAACAATAGTTAAAGTTAATAACTGCATACCAAAACTTAGAGTCATAACATCTAGCATAAACCCAGCCAGAATAACAACTAACCATAAATTTCTTTTATTAAAAAAGGACATGAAAATTACACACCACAAAACAGGGTGCAAACTAGCACCCCATATGCCCCAGGCTGTAAAAAAAGATGTTTGTACAACAACTAGCAGCCAGACGCTAATTACTAATATGCTGTAATATAGCCACTTCATTATTGAGATAAAACAACTGTTAAAATTCTTAGTTGCCTATAATCTATACTAGGAACAACTTCTGCTTTTTGGTAAAGCTCTGTATCTCCAGATAAAATATTTGCAATCTTACCTATTAAATAGTTTTGACCAATCATGTCTTCCAAACCAGATGTAAATACTAAATCATCCATATTAATAGCTTCCTCTGGCGGAATTAAATCCATTAAAAGTCCTAAGCCCATACTTCCCTGCACCACTCCTTGTGTATGAGTATTATTGTTCAATGTAACAGCAACTGTTGAACTACTATTGGAAAGCAGTGCTACTGAGGCCTGATGTTTTTCAACTGCAAATATTTTTCCAACAAGTACTCCTTGTTCAGCTAGTACTGGTTGTCCAACTTTAATACCATCATCTGATCCTCTGTTGATAATAAACAAATCATTTTGTAATAATGGCTTACTAATAATCTGCGTTACTAAAACATCTTCCTGTTCTCTTTTTACAAAATCTAATTCAGATCTTAAATATTCATTCTCTCTTCTTAATTCTGCTAATTCCATTTGATCAACATCTTTGGTAATTAACAAACTCTGCAAATCTTCATTCTCTGATCCTAAATTATTACACTGTGTGTAATTGTAAAAAAAACTATAACTTGAAGATCCTAAATTGTAGAATGTTTTTTGAACAGGTGTTAAAAAATTAACAATGGGTCTTTCAATCCATTGTAATAAATTAATGTAATGTAATATTAACAATATTATTACAATACCAATAATTAATATTGTTTTAGAAACATTTTTTAACATATTAATCTATCATATCACCAGCTGATGGTAATAATATATCTTTTAAGTTATTAAAATCTTCCATTATTAAACCTGTTCCTCTAACAACAGCTGTTAAAGGATCATCAGTGACTTTAACTGGTATTTTTAATTCTTTAGCAATTAGTTTATCTAAACCGCCAAGGAGTGCTCCACCACCAGACAAAATAATACCTTTCTGGTAAATCTCAGCTACAAGTTCAGGCGGAGTTTTTTCCAAGGTATCTCTAATGTGTTCAATTAACTCACGAATATCTCCAATAATGGCTTCTTTAACCTGAGCAGATGAAACATCTACTTCACGCGGAAGTCCAGTATACAAATCTCTACCACGAACCTTTAATTCTTTAGTAGCACCTTCTAAATATACATTACCCAAATTCTTCTTAATTTCTTCAGCTGTTCTTTCACCTAATAGCAGATTAAAATTCTCTCTAATATATTGAATAATATTTTGATCTAGTTTTAAACCACCATATTTTAATGATGTGAAAGTAACAATACCTCCCAAAGAAATAACTGCCACTTCAGTAGTGCCGCCTCCCAATTGTACAATCATATTACCAACTGGTTCTTGGATAGGCATACGAGCACCAATAGCAGCTGCCATTGGTTGTTCAACTAAATACACCTCAGAAGCACCTGCTCCTAAAGTAGCATCTTCTACTGCCTTTCTTTCTACCTCAGTAACATCTAGTGGTATACCAATAATAACTCTTGGTCTGGGGAGTAAAGATGTACTTTCTCTGTGTACTCTATCTATAAAATGTTTAATCATTTTCTCAGTAACTTCAAAGTCTGAAATAATACCAGCAATGATAGGTCTAGTAACAGAAATATATGCTGGTGCTTTACCAATCATACGTTGTGCTTCATCACCCACAGCTAATATCTGATCTGTTCTATTATTTAAAGCAACAATAGACGGTTCATTGATGATTAAACCTTTATCTTTAACATAAACCAAAGTATTGGTAGTACCTAGGTCTATACCCATGTCTTTAGATAATTGTCTAAATAATCTTCTAAGCATAATATTCTTTTACAAGTTTAATTACATCCTCCACTGCCACTTTTCTAACTTCGTCTGAGCTTCTTTCCTTGTACTCAATTAAACCATTTGTTTTATTACTTACAACTAATCTAATTGGAATACCTATTAAATCTGCTTCCTTTAACTTCATACCAACAGATTCATCTCTATCGTCATACAAAACATCTATACCACTATCCTTTAATTTTTTGTAAACATCTTCTGCATCTTTTAATACTTTTTTATCTGTGCCTAAAGATAATAGATGAATTTGGAATGGAGCAATATTCTTTGGCCAAATAATTCCATCTTTATCGTGAGATATTTCTACAATAGCTCCCATTGCCCGAGATACTCCAAAACCATAACAACCCATATATACATTATCTTGCTTACCTTCTGCATTAGTGAATAGTAAATTCATACTCTTTGAGTACTTCTGGTTTAACTTAAAAATATTACCAACTTCTATACCTTTACTCATCATTACCACACCATCCTTACAAGCTGGACATTTAGCACCTTTTTTAACCTTAGCAATCTCTTTATTCTGAGCCCAACCACAATCACAATGAAAAATAGTGTCTTCACCTGATGCTGTTAATGTTTGAAACTCATGTGAAAAATCCTTAGAAAAAGAACCGCCTGATGCTTCTACTGCAATTACTGGCATACCTAATCTATCATACATATTTAAGTAAGCTTTTTTAACTTTCTCATAATATGCCCTTAAATCTTCTACATCTGTATGAAAGCTATACAAATCCTTCATTGAGAACTCTCTACCTCTTAATAGTCCATTTTTAGCTCTAGGCTCGTTTCTAAACTTATCTTGTATCTGGAATAGAGCAAAAGGTAAATCTTTGTATGAGTTAACCCTAGTTCTAGCAATAGCTACTACATTTTCCTCATGAGTTGGCCCTAAACACATATCTGCTCCACCTCTGCCTTTAAATTGAAAAAGTATGTCTTTTATCTCATCCCAGCGACCAGTTTCAGACCATAAAGATTTAGGTTGCAAAGCTGGCATTAAAACTTCATCACCACCAACTTTAACCATTTCTTCTCTAACAATATTCTTAATTTTAGATAATACTCTAACGCCTAATGGTAAGTATGTATATACTCCAGCCATTAACTTATCTATATACCCAGCGCGAATCAATAGTTGTGCATTAATAGCAACTTCATCAGCTGGCACCTCCTTTACTGTTTTAATAAAATACTCGGATTGTTTCATATATATAATCTTAATTATTTATTTTACTAGCAAATATTTCCTGTAAGCGATTACCCTCCTTAATTACTAAATCACTATCATATTCACCAGCGTGAGCGGTTACACCTTCATGCACCCCTGCTCTTTGATCAAGGTGTACATTAAACTCAATCATTCCATCCCTTTCATTCTTCATGTACACGTGAAATCTCGGATAAAAATCTCTACTTAAACGTTTAACAAAACTATCTCTGTGCATATGGTAACCAGCATCCTGTAATATTCTTTCCCACGGATATTGTAAATTGTTACTTACTTTAAAATTCATTAACTAAATAACCTTCCCACAGCACCCATTATTTGAGTACTGTATTTAGCTATATCTTTGTATGTTATTACAAAGATTAAAATTAATAGAATGATAAAACCAATATTATGTACAGCTGTTTCAATTTTCTCATCATTTGGCCTACGTCTTAGCTTTTCTATACCAACAAATAATAGTCTACCTCCATCCAGTGCAGGAAATGGTAGAATATTGATCACAGCAAGGTTTAAGGAAAATAAAGCTGTAAATTGTAATAGATGAGCTATTCCAAGTCTAGCCATTTGACCAGTAATAACAGCTACTCCAACTGGGCCAGCTACTTCTAATGATGAACCTGTACCCATTATTAAACCTTTAAGTAATGTATAGAAAGCAACAACAATCTGAACTAATATATACCAGGTTGCTTTAAAGGCATTTATTATTGATTGCCACCATGTATATCTGACCAGGCCAGTATCTGCTAAATAGACACCTAGTACTTTAGGTTCTATATCTGTTAAATCTGCTATTACAGTAAAATCACCGTCTAAACGAGCAATCTCCATATTCAATACTCCATCTTCATCATCTCTAATATATTCAGTCATAGCAACTGTGGAAGCAAAAGTTTGACCGTCTATACTAACAATTTCATCACCTGTTTTTAAATCTAATAGCGCAGCAGGTGTATTTGGACTTACTTCTACAATTTGTATTTTTCTTTCAGCCACAAGTGCGCCAGCCATATCTTCTTCCACAACTGATGGTAAACCGATCATAAAACCAATACTAAGCAGTACTATTGCTAGCACTATATTCATAAATACGCCAGCAGATAATATGATTGATCTTTTCCAAGCAGCTTGATGACTAAAACTATCTTCATCTTCTTTATTCTCTCCGCCTTCACCTTTTATTTTTACAAAACCACCAAGTGGAATCCAATTAAGAGAATATACAGTATCCCCTTTCTTCTTACTCCAAACCTTTGGAGGAAAACCTAATCCGAACTCTTCAACTTTAACACCAAAGATACGAGCGGCTGTAAAATGTCCTAGCTCATGAACTAAAACAATAACAGCTAATACTATTATGAATGTAATTATTGTTAAAAGCATTAGATTGACATTATTTCCTTTTCTTTGCCATCTGCTAAATCTTTAATCTTGTCATTTGTATCCTTAGTCAACTTATCTATACTATCAAAACGAGTATATTTCTCATCTTCGGATATCTCTTTATTCTTAGCATCCTCTGTAGCTTTTTCTCTTGCTTTATCCCTATTACCTCTTACTTTTATTCTGGCTTGTTCAGCTTTTTCTTTAATCTTTTTTACAAGCTCTAATCTTCTCTCTTCTGTAATAGATGAAAATCTTAGAATAATCATATCATCATCCATACTAACAGAAGCACCAAGATCTGAATTAGATAATGCTTTGTTTATTTCTTTAGCATTGTTTTTATCCCAAGGTTTAACCATTAAAACATTAGGTTCTGGAGCTGTAACAGATGCTAATTGTAATAGTGGCATTTGTACACCATAACTTTCAATATTCACATTCTCTACTAAAGAAGGTGTAGCTCTGCCTGTTTTAATGTTCTTAAACTCTCCTTGTAAGTATTCTATAACTTTATTGTTTTGCTGAGTTATATCAGCTAAATATTCTTCTGACATATTATTTAATTATTTTATTGTATTAGCAGCGCCACCATAGATAACGCTATTATTAGTTGGTGAAATTAACAAATCATCTAAGACCTTACTAGTTGGCATACTAGTTGTTGACCAATTATCTCCTCCATCAACAGATTTGTAGATTGTATCATGTGAAGTGTAATAGATAATATTACTATCCAATGCAGATACAGCCAGTCCATAAATATATACAGACCTAGGCGGTGTTAAAAGATTTAACAACTCCCAACTTGATCCCCCATCATATGATTTAGCAATACTGTATTCATTAGCATAGATTAAACTATTATCTAATTCTGAAATAACTAATTTGTGGAAATTAGCAAAGCCTGCATACTTTTTATGTAAACTTTCTGTAATGGATGTAAAAGAAGCACCCCTGTCTGTTGATTTGAATATTCCCTTATCTGTTAAGCCTACGTAAATAGTATTAAAATTACTTGGCGCAATAATAATATCTGCAATTCCTGCATCAAAAAAATGCATTGCTTGCCATGAATTACCAGCATCTAATGACTTATACATAGCGCCCATATTAGAACCAGCGTATAGTATTGGACTATCACTATCATCAACTGCTAAACGGTTTAAAACCTCGTCATTTCTTGTTTCTAAAAGTACTGGTTGCCAAGTTCTAGCACAATCGTGAGTTCTATATAATTGTTTACCAGTTGCTGCAAAAACATAACATTTATTATATGGATGTACAGCTACGTCATAAATAGTACCAACACCTGTTAAAGTTTGTGTCCAACTACGACCGCTATCTAAAGTGAAAAATATACCGTTCTTTAATGTACCAGCATAAATAGTTGAACTAACTTGTGGATCAAAGGTCATATTAATAATATCTGTTCCTAAAAACGATGCATTCTCCTCTGTAGATAATAGCCTTGAAATGTTTGCCCAATTAACACCAGCATCTTCAGAAACAAAAACACCACCTTGTCTACCAACAGGTGAAGTTCCTACCTTAACAATACAACCTGTACTAAATACAGCTACAAGCATTATTAAAGAAATTAATTGAATTTTCTTCATATATTTAAATACTTAATAATATATCTTCAGTGAATAATAATGGACTAGCGTTTTGTTTTATCTTATCTTTCCAAATATATACCTTGTCAATAATATTAATAATATCTTGTTGATCTAAACTATTAGCTACTTTTTTCAACTCATCATCTACAAACTCTAATCTATACCAATTATCTGAACTCTCTTTATGTAGCAATAATTCTCTAGCTATTAATAATATATTATCCATTATTTTATCTGCTATTCTTTGTGAAGCAACAAAGTCTTTCTTTTGAAAGATATTCTGCAAATATGCTAATTTATCGTGCGCTGGCTTAATCATTAAATCTAATATTTCCTTAACTGTATTTTGTGTTTCTTCCAATAGACTATCATTATTTAAATAATTAATAGCCTTACCTGGTAAACCAAAAGATAATTTAGCAATATTTTTAATATTTCTATGATCTGGACTCGCCTTTTGTAAATAATCATAGATAGTTTCATCTGAAACAAGGCTAAACTTCAAAACCTGACTTCTTGAAACAATTGTTGGTAATAATAGATTAATATCATCTGTTATTAAGATAATAATAGTATTACCAGTAGGTTCTTCAATAGTTTTCAATAATGCATTAGCAGCTTCAATAGATAAATGTTCAGCTCCTACTATTACTCCAACTTTATACTTTGTTAAAAATGATTTGTGTTGTAATTGTCTTTGCCAATCTCTAACCTGCTCAATAGAAATATTCTTTTTATCTTCCTGTAGTTCTAAACGATAATAATCTGGGTGCATACCCTTAATTAAATGCTTACAAGACTGACAATTTCCACAAGGAATAGATTCCTCACCATTTTCAATATACTGTTCGCATAATAAAGTTTGAATAAATTTATTAGCTACTGTTTTCTTTCCTAATGATTTAGGGCCTGCTAATAAATAAGCATGTGCGAATTTATGCGCCTTTAAACTAACACTAAGATAGGAAATTATATTATCGTGTCCAATAATCCCCCATTTGTTGGTATCTATTTCTGTCATAACTTGTGCTAATATAACACAAAAACATTGATCTGACAATGTTTTTGTTTTACTTAAATTAAGCTAATTTTTGCTTATCCAGTGCCTTATTTACTTCAGCGTCTGCTTCCTTATTTAAAGACCTAACAATGTGTTCAAAATTTATCTTTTTAAACCCTAAGGTTATATTCCATGCCTTCACAAATAGACTAGCTAGCTCTTTATTCTTTACCTTATAATTTCCTTTTAACTGATTAATAATTAATTCACTGTCCATATATACAGAAACCTCTTCTGCTTTTAATTCAACTACTTTTTTAAGACCTAATATTAATCCCTGATACTCTGCTTGGTTATTTGTAGTCTCACCTAGATATTTACCATCTCTAGCAATTATCTCACCATCGTCTGTTTTAATAACATATCCACCAGCAGCAGGTCCAGGATTACCCCTAGCTCCTCCATCTGTATACAAATTTAAATGTTTATACTCCATATTTTTATTTAATAATTTTCATATCTTGCACTGTCATTTGTAATTCTCTATTACCATTCCATTCATTAACTCCAATTTTACAAACAATATCTACTTTAGAATCCAGTTTTAAATCTTTAGCCCAGTCACCCAATCCAAAAGCAATAGCTTTTCTTTTTAAACCATTCTTTTCCAATAACAGTCTTAAATGTTTGTTATCATTACCAACTGTTTGCCATTCTTTAACAAGCAAATCTTTAATTAAAAAATTTGGTTCTTCATTACCAATACCAAATGGTTCAAATTTTTCAACCGATTCAAATAAATCCCAAGTAAAATCTTTTAACTCAATTTCTGCTTCTACTTCAATACCCGGCCTTAGATCAATATCTTTAAGTACTTTCTTAGAATATTTTTCTAATTCTTTCTTAAACTTTTCTAAATTTTCTGGTTCTAGAGAAAAACCACAAGCTCCTACGTGTCCACCAAATTTCATTAATAATGGAGCTGAATTATGTAAAGCCTCTGTAACGTCAAAACCTGTTACTCCTCTACCTGAACCTGTATATTTACTACCAACCTTGGTAATGGCATAAACTGGTCTGTAATATTTACGAGCTAGTCTTCCAGCAACAAGTCCTACAATACCAGCTGGCCAATCTTCTGAAAAAACAACTAAAGCATGTTTAGGAATCTCTTTTTCACCATACTCTTCATTAATTTGTTTTAATGCATCTGTAACAGAACTTTCTGTAGCCTTCTGTCTTGCTTCATTACTCTGGTTTAGTAGATGAGACATTGTAATAGCTTTTTCTACATTATCTGTAGTGAGTAGATCAAAAGCTAAATTAGCATGTTCAAGTCTACCGGCTGCATTAATCCTGGGGTTGATCTGCCAACCAATAACTTGTGTAGTAATATTATTAGGATCAACGCCAGCACCTTCATACATTTTTTGTAATCCTAATCTTTTTGTCTTTTGCAAAACTACCAAACCATATTTAACTAGCGTCCTATTCTCTCCCACTAAAGTCATCATGTCTCCAACTGTACTTAAAGCTACCAAATCTAGTAGCCACTTTTCTTTTATCTCAATATCCTTCTCATCTAATTTTAACTCTTTTGATCTAAATAATGCTTGAGCTAATTTAAAAGCTGTGCCACCACCAGATAACATTTTAAAAGGGTATGTTTCTTTAGGAAGTCTGCAATGAATAATTGCTGTAGCTTCTGGTAATTTCTTTGGCATATCATGATGATCTACTATGATAGTATCCATACCCATATTCTTTGCCAATTTCACTTCTTCTGCATTACTTATACCACAATCTACAGTTATTATTAGATTAGCTTTATCTGCCTGTATTTTATCTACTGCAGTTTTATTCAAACCATAACCTTCTTTATCTCTATGTGGTATATAGCTAAAATGATCTATATCTAACTCTTTTAAAGCAGAAGATAAAATAACTGAACCGGTCACACCATCTACATCATAGTCTCCAAAAATACAAACTCTCTCTTTATTCTTTTTAGCCTCCATTATTCTTTCAACTGCCTTTTCCATATCTTTAAATAGATAAGGGTCATGAATATCTTGAGAAAAATCTGGTTGTAAAAACTCATCTACCTGATCTTGATTTTTAAGACCTCTATTAAAGATCAATTGCAAAACAACCGGATTGATTTCCGGGAATTGTTCTATCTCTTTATCTGTTATTTTAGGTAATAAATTCCAATTCATAGCAGTTTTAATTATATCTTAGATACTTCTTATAAACAAGGTAAATAAAAAGCGCCGTTATGTAAACCGACGCTCAGTCTTGATTATTGCAATTATGCAAAAATACCAACACGTTGCCACCAATGGGGCTTAAAAATGACAGCAGCAGCTTTGGGGCTATTATCCTCACAAATATCTGCTCTTAGTGGGTTGTCTTGTATATTTTGATTCGAAATAAATCCAAACTTACAATCACCCTCACCCAAATACACTCTAATGATTAAAGTGCCTGATTCATCGGAATTCGCAAACCCAAATGGATCAAATCTGGTCATATCTTTGTGAGAAGCATCCCACTTAAAACCAACAAGAACTGAAAACGGTTTAGCTGCTGATATTATAACATTTTGCATACCCACACCGCGTTCACTACTATACGTGTAATCCCACAGATACAGCTGATTAGTACTATGAGCATAATCTGAGATGAAGCTAAACTTATTCAACATTTCTTTTACAAGGAAAACAGATATGCTCACGACAACGAGTAGTATCAATATATAAAGAACAAACATTGCACACCTCCTTTTCTATAATATTCATGCAATACATCTTTATAACATAGATTTATACAAATGTCAATATATATAATAAAAATAAGGCTGATCTGTAAAAGATTAACCTATTTATTAATAATTTATATCCTACCTTTAACCTCTAGATAATATTATAACTCCCAACAGAGTAACTAATATACCAATAGCTTTTACCCAACTTAAAGGTTCTTTGATAATAATCATTCCAAGAAGAACTGCTACAATAATAGTCCCGCCTACAACTAGCGGATTACCAATACTCAAAGGCGCTCCCTTAGTAAACATGAACAAATAGAACATTTCAGCAATACCGGTAAAAACACCTGCTAAAATTGGTATAGATATAGAATTTTTAGATAGAACAAGTTCTTGTCCACTTAATTTAAACAACAAAGCAATTACCAAGGCAACCAAAAAAGATGAACCAGTAATAAACACCAGGGCTATAATAGGATTTAGCTTATCAGCACTAATCTTTGTAAAAAAATTATAAAATCCAAAACTTACAGCAGCTAAAATTCCAAATAATACCCAAGCCATTTATACTTTTCCTTTCTTATTATTTTCTTTCTTCTCCCTGTGTTTCTTTATTTTAATACTAATAGCAGCATCAGGACAAATACGTTCACACATACCACATTTAATACAAATATCTAAATCTGCATCAATAGCTGGACTACCAAATCTACCTAAGTTTTTATCATGAAACTTAATACAATTAACCGGACAGAATTCAATGCAAAGACCACAGCCCTTACATAAATCTAAATGGTTATCATAAACTACATCATCGTTTTCTTTCCTGTATGTTTTAAAATCTTTTTTTACTTTCATACTAAATTATATCCATATTTAATAGCTTCTTCATTAAGCTTCTTTAGTTCTGGTTTGGCTACATATTTCTTAGCAAACTTATTATGTGCTTCTTTAATAATAGTCTGCAATGGAATAGAATCCATTGTTTTAACAACCAACCCTAAAACAATCATATTAAAAAGTCTAGTACTGCCCATTTCACGAGCCATTTCATTAAAATGAAAACCTTTATTTTTTTTTGGTAACTTTCTTTCTACAAAATCCATGTTATAGAAAACTGAAGTTTTGGGACCAATATGTTGTTCTACTCTATCTATTGACCTATCTGAAAGCAAAACCATAATATCTGCTATAGAAAACTTAGGGTAAGATATCACATCTGAAGAGGTACGTACAAAAGCAATAGAAACTCCACCTCTTTGCTCTACACCATAATTTGGTACATAAGCAACTGGTACTTTTTGATTGTAAGCTGCATTAACAATAATCTTGGCTACAGTTTGGGCACCTTGACCACCTTCACCAGCTATACATATATTTAATTTTTTATTTAGATGAAGCATTTTCCTTAGGTTTAAGTTTAGCAGCTTTAAATTCACCAACCGGATACTGCTTTTTTAATTTATTTAAAAACTCTCTTGTTTCTTTAGCATCTGTATGCCAATTAGTAGGACAAAAAGATAGTACTTCAACAAGTGAAAATCCATTATTATTTATTTGCCAATCTAAAGCCTTACGAATATAGTTTTTTAATTGGACCGGATTATCTACTGTAGCTCTAGCAATATATACCTCTTCATCTAGCATTTCTGAAAGCATTCTAGGACCTTGTATTAAATGACTATCTGCACCAGTAACAGTTGTTGTGGTTGTTTGTCCTGGTAAAGATGTTGGTGCTTCTTGTCCACCCGTCATGCCATAGACAGCATTATTAATAACTATAACGGTGATAGGTTCATTGCGCATACGAGCATTAACAAGATGTTGAGCACCAATAGCATAACCACCGCCATCTCCAACAATAGCGATTGCAACAGAATCTGGTCTAGCTTTTTTCATACCAGTCACAACAGGTATGGTTCTACCATGGTGAGTTTGCATTGTATCTACATTTAGGAAATCCCAGGATAGTAAAGCACAACCAATGTCTAAACCAACAAAGGTCTTATTCTGTATCTTAAGTTCGTCTATATTATATCCTAATGCTTTGTACATTAAAGGATAACCACATCCTGCACAGAAGTTATGTGGTTTAGAGGAAACTTTCCAACATTTTGGGATTGCTAAATCTGTCATTATTTTAAATTAAGAACAATCAACACCAGAGGGCGTAACAGTACAATCAGCTGCAGCTGTTGTGCCTAAAGCAGAATTTGCCTGCTCTAAATAAATATATATTGTATACGTTTGCGAATCTGATGTTGGTAAAGTACTAAAACTCATCTGACATACATCTGCTGCTGCATCTACACATCCAGTTAAAGTAGAAGCGTTTGGATCTTGAAGATCTGCTACTCTTGGTATATATGTTTCAAGACCTGATGCTGTGCAAGTATGAATAGCTATAGGTGCAGTAGTGTCTGTACACGCAGACAAATCATAATCTCCTTGATCATCATAAATAAATTCCATTGCCGTTTGAACAGCTTTAACTTGCGACAACCTCTTTGAATCTCTAGCTTTTTCTCTGCCAGAGTTTAAAGATACAACAGCCATTGTACTAATTAAACCAATAATGGCTATAACTACTAACAACTCCAATAATGTAAAACCTTTATTATTTTTCATATTATTTAATTAATTTTATTATTTCTTCTGGTGTTATACCAAGGCCTGGACGGCCATAATGTTTAATAGGAATATTTAATCCGTATAAAGCTTCTTTAACTAATTTTAATAATTGATTATGAGCAGACTCTACTACAATAATCTTTTTAATCCCTTTTAATGCTTTCTTTAATTCTTTATCTGGAAAAGGATTTAATGTAATTGGTCTAAACATGCCAAACTTTTTCTTTTTACCGTCTGTATTGATAGCTTCTTTAACTGCTCCTGCTACTAAACCATGAGCTATTACTATAGTATCTAGACTTCCTTTTTTGTATAGCTCATACTCTGTTACTTTTGTCTTCATTTTTAAAAAGTCAGACATTAATACTTTATTAACTTCAAAAGTTTGTTCTTCAGTTACAAAAGTATTAGATAAATTAACATAGTCAGATTCTTTGTTTGGATTTCTTTTATCTGACTTTAACATTAATGGATAGGACTTAACTAAATTCTTTGGCTTATATATATTTACTTCTTGTCTGGTTTTAACAACATAGCCGTCTGTTAGAACAAGAGTTGGAAATCTATATGTCCAAGCTGTATTAAAAGCTTTAATAGTATAATCATATAGCTCTTGAATATTCATTGGTGAATATACCACTCTGTATCCTTCAGAATTACCACCCCAGCCTGTTAGAATTACTTCTTGCTGTGAATATATAACTGAACCAGTAGATGGACCACCACGCTGAGCAATAACTCCTACAAATGGTATTCGCATATTCTCAGCCATAGTAATAGGATCCTGCATCAAGGTATTACCAGGGCCAGCTGTAGCTGTAAAAGCCTTTAGACCGCCCATAATCATACCAATAGTCACAAAACCAGCAGACATTTCATCTTCTGTTTGTAAAAATCTTAACTTTTTATCTTTAACAAAAGCAGCGTCCCAAGCAGTCATAATTTCAGTAGCTGGGGTTATTGGATAACCAGCATAACCCAAAGCACCAGCATTTAATGCTGCTCTTACTACTACATCATTTCCTGTTAGAAGTTCCCTCACTATTTTTTTATTTTACGCAAATCTAATACTTCTGGTCTTTTCTTAGATTTAACATTTTTTATTTGCTTAAAGCTTGGTGTTTCATCTGTAGAAAAATCTACAACATTTCTATTCACCACTATTATATATATATAATATATGATTATTATTAATAGAATTATACCACTAATTGTTAACCAAAACCACCAATTAGATATTAAATCTAAAATATTGTCCTTTTCTTCTTCAGGCACATCTGGTCCATTAACAGATAAAGTTGTTTCATGCTTTATTAACCCATCATCACCTTCTTCTTTAATCTTATCTACTTTATCGTTGATTATATCTAATAAAGTCTCAGAACCAGCTGGAATATCTGGTAGTTCTGGTTCGGTATCTGTTGGTTCAAATATATCTCTAGCTATTTCCCAGCGACTTGAATCTAATGGATAATTATCTTCTTTATCGTTAACACCATCACCGTCTGTATCTGCTTTTAAAGGATCTGTACCATTAATATCTTCTTCTATATCTGTTAAACCATCATTATCGTCATCTGGATCAGCATTGTTACCAATACCATCATTATCTGAATCCAAATATTCATCTTTATTAAGCGGGAATAAATCTAGTTTATCTGACGAACCATCACCGTCTGTGTCAGATAATAACGGATCTGTGCCTTTAGTTTTTTCTTGAATGTCTGTTAAACCATCATTATCGTCATCTGGGTCAATTGCATTAGCAATACCATCACCATCTGTGTCTATATCTGGACGTATTAAAGAAGTTAAAGCTTGATCATTGTCTGCGTTTTGATCAGCAGGACTAGTACCCTGAATTCTTGCTAAAATATTAAATTCACTACTTGGTACTGTAAAATCTACCCAAGCATCTGCTGAGTTACCAGGTCTAATTGCTAATACTTGAGAGTCGTCTACTACTACATTGCCTTGAAAAAAAGTAATATACCCTCTCATATCTTGCGTACCAACATTATGAACTGTTGCATAGATACGAACAGTAGACCCAGCTATTAATAGATTTTCTGAAAATGATATATCTGAGCTTTGTACAGATAAATCATAATCTGCAGCCAAGGTTATGCCTGGTATTACAAAAAGTATTAAAATGATTATATATTTCAAACTCTTCATTTCTTATTCTTAATTAATCTAGCCATCATTAATTCCTCGTTTGCCTTTACAACCATTGTTTTACCTTTATAGTTTGATTTTTTTAATATTAATCTACGTATGTCTGCATTCCTTTCACCAATGCCTCCAGTAAAAACTAAAACGTCAACATCTTTTAAGACCCCCATATATGTATGAATATATCTTAAAACATCATAGACAAAAATATCTAAAACAAGCTGAGCTTGTTTTTTACTTCCATTAACACTTTTTGGTTTTATATAACCCGGTATTTTATACCCAGCCGTTACCAGCACATCACGCATATCTTGTGAACCAAATAAACCTTTAATACCAGATTCTTTATTTAATATCTGGTCAAGTTTTTTATATCCAATACCTTTACTTTGTAAATAGAATATAATGCCAGGATCTAGATCACCAGACCTTGTTCCCATGGTTAAACCTTCAAGCGGTGTAAAACCCATAGATGTATCTACTGATTTTCCATTCTTAATAGCTGTAATACTAGCTCCATTACCAAGATGGACCGTAATGATATTTAATGCAGCTGCTGGTTTTATCAATTTCTTAGCTGCTTCTTCTAAACAATATTGATGTGACATACCATGAAAACCATACTTACGAATATTATATTTCTCTGTTAAATTTTTCGGTAATGAATACATATATGCATAAGCTGGGATTGTTTGATGAAAAGCAGTATCGAATAAAGCGTAATGACTACAGTTTGGTAATAGCTTCTGAGCAGCTTTAATTACAGCTAGATTTTTTGGGTTGTGTAGTGGCGCTACATCACTTAAACGTTGTATGTTCTGAATCACCTTCTTATCTATTTTAGTTGGTGCTGAATAATATATTCCACCATGAACTACTCTATGACCCACTAATTTAATATTATCTACAATCTCTTTATCTAGTAATTTAAATATATATTTAAAAGCAATATCGTGATTAGATATCTTCTTATGTAATACAATCTGCTGTTTACCTTTTAATTCAATAAAGCTACCCTTTAAACCAATCTTTTCTACTTGGCCAGATAAAATAAGTTTTAGATTGGAATCAAAAACAGCTAACTTTAAAGTAGCGCTACCAGCATTAAGAGTTAAAATATATTTATTCATTATTCTACAATTATTCCTGTTGTAGATTTATTAATATTAGCTGCATTAGCTTCGTCGGTGTCTATATGTACAGAAGCTTTAAAATCTTTACCAGTTCTCACTACTATTTCATCAAAAGTCATGTCTTTAATATCTCCCTTGTCTCCGTCAGCAACTCTAACACTAATAATCTGACCATCTTTAAGACCCCATTCTTCTGCCTTAGTAGTAGATATATGCAAATGTCTTAAAGCAACTATAACTCCAGAATTAAGCTGTATCTCCCCTGCTGGTCCTACCACTTTAATATGGCCAGAATTTTCTAAATCTCCAGACAATCTTAGCGGTGCTTCAACACCAAGTGCATAACAATCTGTTTTAGATAGCTCTACTTGAGTTTTAGATCTAAACGGTCCAAGTATTCTAACATTATCTATTTCACCTTTTTCACCAATCAATTTTACTTGTTCGACAGCTGCAAAATGCCCAGGTTGAGACAAATCACTATACTTAGTCAATTCATCCTTATTGAACAATATTTTAAAATCTTCAGCTGTAACATGAATATGTCTAGCTGAAACTTCTACTAATACTTCTTTCATAAATCTTTTTTCTTTAATACTCCTTCATGAGCACCCATTGTTTGTAAAACAGCGGCTGCATTTTTTACACCAAATTCTAAAGCTTTCTTAATATCTTGATCATATAAATATGCACTTAAAAAACCTGCATTAAAAGCATCGCCAGCACCTGTGGTATTTTTTACCTTAACTTTCTTACTAGCCTCAACATATTTATTCTGATGATCAAAATAGTTAACTCCTTTTTGACCAGATGTAATTATTACTCTAAAACAACCATTGTCTAATAAATATTTAGCTACCTTTTGTGCAGAATATGTTCCTAATTTTAATTGTTTAGAAATATCTCTAGCTTCAGCAGTGTTTAGTGAAATAATGTCTACTTGTCCTAAATATTTAATATATTCTTTAAAATTATCTATTTGTTGCTGGCCTGGATTCCAAAATACTTTTATCTTCCTATTCCTTGCTAAATTAAATATATTCCTAATATTAAAACTAGCATATTGACCACGCAATGATGTTAAATATATCCAATCTGCTTTTTCTCTACTAAAGTTATATTCAGTAAATTTAAAATCCTTTAATATACCTTGAGATACTAAAATAATATGTTCTGCTACTTTTGGCAGGTTTAGAATAAAACTAAAAGCTGTACTAGCTTGCTTATTCACCCTAATATATTTTGTAGATATTGCAGATTTACTCAAATATCTTTTAATAGCATGACCCATTAAGTCATCACCGACAACTGAAACAGGTATAGCTGTTATTCCCATGGAATTAAAAGTTGCCGCACTATTTAATGCACCTCCACCAAAAGAACGCCAAACTTCATTGCTAGAAATCTTGGAACCGAAATCAAAGGCAATATATTTATTTTTACCTCCACTTTGATACTGAGTTAAAACATCTGCATTATCTGTGTTGTATATTATCTCTTGCAATACACCACCAATGCATAATATTTTCATTTTCATATGTATATTATAACAAAAAAAGCTCCTATTGAACATAGGAGCTTTTTCTATTTAAGATAAATTTATCTTTGAGTAACAATTGTCTCTGAAAGTTCTGGATCACAAGAACCAACTGTCAAACGATTATTAGCATCAACATTGATGTAGTAATCTGAAATTGCAGCTGTACCTGATGAAGGGTCTTGAGGGATAGCTGCTAGATATGTTGTGACTAAGTCACCACTCAAGTCTACACAAGCTGCAACTGTAGTTGTAGCTGTACATACAGCATCACATCCTGAAGCTGCTGTACCCAATACTTGTGAACTTGCTGAAACAGCATCAATAGCTGCTGGCAAAGTACCATCATTATCTACCTGATACTTTAAAACAGCATTCAAAATCGAATTAGCTGCTGACCAACGTTCTGCGTTTCTTGCTTCTGCGAAACGAGTAGCTGGATCAACCGCTACAAATGTTAGAGCTGCTAAGATGGCAATAATACCAATAACTATTAGCAACTCGATTAAGGTAAAACCTTTATTCATGGTATTGACCTTCCTTTAATTACCGCAGTCACATTTAATGCTGGGTAAATTAGTTTAATCAAGTTAATATATATAAATTAGGCTAATTCAACCTATCTGGTTAAAAGTATAGCACATTTTAGCAAGATTGACAATTAAAGTATTAATAAAATGAAGCTATAACTTCTACACTAATTGCTTTTTCTGTTTCATTTATAGATTGTTTATTAACCTTAAATGAAGCATTATTAAGCTTATCTAATAATGATTTATCTGTTAATTTAATACTAAAGACTTCTATTAAATCATCTTTTACTAATGAAACCCATTGATAATTCACAGACATTTTCATTCCAACCTTTTTATCCCCCATATTAATGTATTTAATGCTGGTTATTCTAGACTGAATAGGTTCATTAATGTAAATATTTTTTGGTAAGCTACTAAAGGAATTATTTTGAGTTTCTTGTCTTAATCCTTCTTGCAAAGAAATAATACCAGTAACATCTACCTGACTAATTTGCTCAGGTGGTATTATCTCAACTTCTAATTCTTTTTTACCATAAACTAATTTCTGTCTATCTTCAGATAGAGCTATAAAATTATATACACCTTCTTTTAAATTCACATCTCCCTCTTCTTTTACAACCTGAACTACACTAGAATCACCTGGTAATATATGTAAAGGCTCTTTCAAATAATATACTTCATCGCCTGCAGATAATCTAGAATTAGCAACCAATGTTAAGTCTTCTTCAGATTCATTGTAAATAACTAAATAATCATTTGCTAGGATCGTTAACTGATCCGTAGTCACACCATCCCATACAAGAGTTGCCTCACCACTTTGTTCTATAATCTCTCCCTTAACTCTTGCCAGTGAAGCGTCTTTTATAACTTCGGGATTATAGCTAACAACCATAGGTATCATTTCTTCATAAATATCTACCTTAGTGCTAGGTTTATTTGTTTCTCCTCCCCTAATATCTTCCTTGAATATTATTAAAGAAACAAAAGCGATAACAAGTAATATAAATATTACATACTTTATCCAATCCTGTTTATTGCCACTGCTTAATTGAATAATATTCTTCTTTTTACCTTTAGCTGGTAATAGATTAATACCCTGCCTATAATCTTTTTGCTTACCTCTTAACATTAAACCAATAACAGTTGAATAAAGCATACCCTTACTCTTTGTAAAGATCTTTAAAATTTCTGGACTCTTTTTTAATCTGTGCCACGGATTCCCTATTTCAACAGGTAGTCCTGTTTTATCTGCTAAATAGTCAACTATACCTGGTAATCTTGATGAACCACCTACTAGAATTATCTTTTTAAATTTTTGATCAGTTTTTTTCTCAAAATATTTAACAGACCTTAATATTTCTTCTACAATTTTATCTATACTATTCTGCAAAGCTTTAACAGCGTTTTTATTACTACTATTCAGACCTTCTTTAGTTTTAAGCTCATTTGCTTTTGCAACTGTCAATTTAGCCTTAGTTCTAATCTCCTTTGTAAATTGGTTACCAGCCATTGGTAAACTAACAGTTAGTTTTAATCCCTGTTTATCATAAATAGCTATATTAGAAAAATTACCACCAATATCTATTATCATATTTACATCCTTACTATCTGCCTTTGACATCAAAGACCTAGCTACACTATATGATTCAAGTTCAATAAGCATAACATTTAATTTAGCATCCTTTAGTATTGCTAAAGTGTCCATTACTAACTTACGTGGAGCAGCTGCATAAAAGACTGTCTTTTCCTTTTCATTCTGGTCCACAATCTTATAATCTGATATAACAGTCTCTCTATTAAAAGGAATAATTCCTTCAGACTGATTCAATAAAAAGTCTTCAATGTCTGCATCCTTGAGATCTACTGGAACATGAAATATATGAGTAAATACCTTATTCTCTGGAATAGATAAAAAGCAATTATATGTATTAATTGCTGATGGTTTAGCTGTACTTAATAATTTTTTAATAGCTTTTAATAAAGCATTAGCATTCTTTATTTCACCATTAAGAATAATACCTTTTTCTAAAGTAATACGATTAACTTTCTTTATAACATAACGACCCCAAAAATCTCTTTGGCATTCCATTACTTCCAAAGAGTTGTCAGATATATCTAGTGCTATAAAATTATTTAACTTTGCCATTAATTTTCCTCCCAAGAAATAAATTCTAAAGATTGATCAACAATAGCTGTAATAGATCTAGTTACATCTCCTACAGTTGCTGTTGAAACTACTGTAGCATTATCTACAGCTATTACTACATTAATTATACACGAATCTCCATCAATTGATAGCTCTTTACTAGTGTTTGACCAATCTAATCGTAAATCATTAAGGCCTTCTTCCATACACGACACTGCTAATTCATAAGCTACTTCTGATTGATTTGACCACCATGACATTTGAAGCTCTGCCGTTGAATACCAACTCAAAGAAATGGTTATCATTAAAACCACCGAACTTATTACTAATATAGATATTAAGGCTATCATGCCTTGCTCATTTCTCATTCTAAGTTTAAATTAAATGATATTGATGTAGATAAAGATGACTGCCAATCCGTATGATTTGAAGTTGAATTATATGCAACAGTTAAATCTAGAGAAACTGAACTGGACTGCGAGGTAGATAGATCTTGCCATACACCAGTGGCTACTATTACATCGCTATGTAAAATTATTGGATCATCAGTATTTAACTGCCTAGACAATGTATATAATTCATTATTAAACATATAGGTTATGGTTGAACCATCAATTAAATCCACACTTAATGAATCTTCAGTAACAGAATTAATAGATACAGCCTGACGCATATCTTTAGCAATACTATTAAGAATGAATCTACTATTTTGATTTACTTCTGTTATTACATAACTTTTAGTTTGGCCACCAATGACATCCCAAGCGAAAAAAACAGCTACTGTTAGAATCATAGAAACAATAGTTATATAAATAATAACCTCTACTAAAGTTAAACCTGTCTGATTCTTTTTCATTAAGGCGTGTAATTAATATTAATATCTGTTAAAACTGGCGTATCATTACCAGAGCCATACAAATGAATTAAGTACTTAATATATCTATCTCCATTATGACCATTAATAGCTGGAATAATATTTTCTGTTCCAGCATCATAATATGTGCCATTACCACCACTACCAGACCAAACAGCCGATGTTAATCCTTCCAGTGTATCTGCTGTTTTTATTTGTAAACGAATATTTTCTTCAGCCGAAGGTAATATTTCTGACCATGTTATAAAATTAAAACCAGAAGCAGTGCCTGTATCATAGGTAGAAGATTCTAATGTCCCATACACCTCATAATTAGACTGTCCAGATCCGCCAGCAATCATAAAGGTCATATCAAAAACCTCAACACCCTTACTACTACCACCCAAACCTACATAAATATAGCTTCCTCTAGTGGTTATATCCCAACCATTATCTGAGATATCAAAATCACCTAAAGCGCTTGGATCTGAAGGATCTTCTGCAATATCATAAACCAAAACTTTACGACTAGCACCACCTGTTATTAGAAATAAATAACCTTCTCTAGATGTTATACCAATTGGCTCTTCAATAGCTGAAGCTATATCTGTTGAACTTGGGTTAGCAGGATCTACAGATACGTCAAAGGTTTGCATAGCTTGGACATCATCATCTAAACTCACATAGGCATAATCACCATAAATAGTAATATCTGTAGCATTAGCTACTGTTGAAAAACTTCCCAAAGATGTTGGAACAGTTGGATCTGAAGTAAGACTATACACTTCTACTGTATTATCTACTAAAGATACATATAAAATATCCCCATCAATCCAGAGACCGCTTGGTATATTATCTAAATTAACATTTGCAACAAATTGAGCATCGACTGGTGTTGAAGTGTATTCATATATTTCTAAACCTGGCTCAGCGCTATCTGTCATTACATATATATAATTACCATAAGTAAATACATCCTCAGATTTACCTGTGGTTGTAATTAAACCTAAAGATGGTGGATTTGTCGGACTAACAGACAAATCTAAAACTTCAACTCTTTTTTTATCAAGTAATGCTAAATAAATATAGTCACCATTTATGTGCATACCTGCAACTTTTTTATCTGCTACAAAAACACCTTCTGGAACAGGTGAAATCCAGACAATAACAGATTCAGATGTTAAAGGAGAATTTAAATAATGTTCATTTACTTGGGTATCACTTAAAGCAATATTCTCAATAGAAACTTCATCAATCATTCCTTCAAAACGATGATCACTGTGTAAATTATTATCTATAGAACCAATCATTACATCACTATTATCACCGGCTTGGAAAATTCCCGAGCTATATGATGTTGAACCCTCTGGTTCACCATTAATATATACTCTCATTTCTGAGCCATCATAAACACCAACTACGTGACTCCATTCTTCTTCTTCAATTTTACTACTACTTGTCACAACGTGTTCATGACCGTTTCCATCTTGTCCATCACTACTAATTGCAAATTCTAATTTATCTGTTGAAGCTATAGTCAATCTATATGATCTGTAATCTCCATCTGTCCATGACCACTTATTTATAATCTCTCTATCATTATTACCAATTTCCTCTGGATAAACCCAAGCTTCTAAAGTTATAGCTGAAGCTATATCTAAACTACTTGAAGCTGGTATTACAACAGCGTCACCATTACTACCAGCGCCATCAAATTCTAATGCATCAGAAAATATACCACTACTATAGACTGGCCCATCATCGTCATCTGGAAGTTTATAGCCATAATTACCATAAGGACCGTCATCATACACTACCTCTCTAGACAAACTTACTTCATCTACAGCAAAATACTGACCCCAATCCATAGCCAATCCACTTAGTGTTAAATCTACACTAGTAGCACCACTTCGTGTTGTAAAACTAATATTATATTGTGTCCATTCTTCTGTTATTGAAACATAGTTTGTACTAAACCAATAGCTCCAAGACCCATCTGGTCTTAAATAATAATTGTCTTCATCTTGCATAATAAAACTAAAATATGACACATCTCCTTTTACATAAAAAGATAACTGATAAGTTGTATCCCCTACAACCGGGATAGATGTTTGTTCAATTCCGCCAAGTCCAAGCCACCAATCAAAACTAATTTCAGCAGCCTGTCCTTCACTTCCAGACACGCTACTTGTTCCTGAGCCATAATTTATCTCATTCCAATTAGCCCAATTTACGTCTGGGTTTTCTCCAGAATATTCATCAAAACTACTATTATCTACAACGCTTGTATCTATATATCTTGGACCATCCATGTGCATTATTAATGCATAAGGACTTGGTATAGCACCAACTGTACTTAACTTAACTTCACCTGGGGTAGAGGTATCTATTGATTCATCTGCTATCCAATAACTATTTTCGTCTGACCACTCAGCTTGACCGTCTCCACTTGACCAATTTGTTTGTGACCAATCTAAACTTTGCCAATTTGTTAAATAAGTACTAAGAATAATATCATTATTAGAACCAGGAGATAATTCCCAAGACACTGTTATAGTTATCAACTTCGTATGATTATCTATATTTCCACCCTCAGAAACAATAATATTATCTTGATCTCTATACACTTCTGTAATATTTATCTGTCTAGTATAATCTCCAATAATATCTTCTGTACCACTGAACTCCCAATAACCATTTGTTTTATCCAAACCAAAATCTCCAAAGGTAAGTTCTGACCACCCTCTTTGCCTTATTGACTTAACAGCCTCCATAGCTTCAGTTGCATAACCTTGAGCTATTATTCTTTCTCCGCTTTGCTTTTCAGATAAATAGCCAAGACCAGCTGTTGATGAAACAGTAGCTGCTAATAATGAAAAAATACCAAGAGCTACAATAGCCTCAATTAGTGAGAATCCCTTATTGTTTATTTTCTTCTTCATTCTATCTATATTCAATAACTCCTAATGTATTAATTGTAATAATAGCCTGCTCATTACCAGTTGTGCTTAATGTGATAGTACCCGCAGTGCTTGGCGTGCCAGTTATTTTTGTAAATAATATTTCATCTGAAAAATCATTAACAAGTTGTATAGCGCTAGAATATGTATAATCCTCATCTTCATTTGCATCTCTAGTATTATAATCATTACCTGAAAATATTGTATAAACATCTTCTGTAAAATATACCCCCCAATTTGAATTATTATATCCAACTATAGCTTTAGACTGTGCTCTTCGTAAATTCTGACTTATTTCAGCTGCCACAGTATCTATTTGTGCCCCTGTTTGAAATTGATACAAAGATGGTACTGACATACTAGCTATTACTAAAAAAATAGCTACTACCAATAGTACCTGAACTAAATTGAATCCTCCTTGTTTATTATTAAACATTATTTTCTTAAACCACCAGATATTTGATAAACCGGTTGAATAATAGCAATAGCTACAAAACCAACCATCAAGCCCATAAATATTAACAACATAGGCTCTAAAACATTAGATAAGTTCTTGGTAATATTATCTACCTCTTTACCATAAAAATCTCCAAGATATATTAATGAATTTTCTAGTTCGCCTGTTTTTTCACCAACCTGTAAAAGTCTAGTAGACATTTTAGGAAATAACTTATCTGACTTAGCAGATAATGCCTCAGACAAAGACAAGCCTCTAGTTACTTCATCAGATATCCTTAAAACTTCTGCTCTATAAACTCTGTTATTTAAAATACCTGATGTAATATTTAAAGCCTCTGTTACCTGCACACCACTTTTTAATAATGTTCCCAAAGTTCTGTTAAAATTTGCTAAATTTAATTGCTGAGATATATGTCCAAAAACAGGCGTCATTAATATTAACTTGTGTGAATACTTTTTAACATATTCTTGACGAAGTAAATATGTCATTATTACAACAGTAGAGACCATTATTAATAACATTAAAAGTCCATGATTTTGAGCTGCATTAGCTATGCCAATTAATAATTTAGTAGAAGCTGGTAATTCAACAGTTAATGTTTCAAATAGCTTCATCATCTTTGGTAGAATAAAATACACTAAAACAAAAGCAAGTCCCAAAGTCATAACTAAAACAATAGATGGATAAATAGAAGCGGCCTTTATTTTCTTCTTCATAGCATAGCTCTTCTCCAATTCCTGAGCTAAATAATCTAAGGTCTCAGCTAAAGTTCCACTTGTTTCTCCAATCTTAACCATATTAATAAAAAGTTCAGAAAAAACTTTCTTGTGCTTTGCCAGTGATGAAGATAGTGTATGACCAGATAAAACACTACTATGAACATCTTTTAATATCTTTTTAAGCTTAGGGTTATTAGACTGATCAACTAAAATATCTAATGCTTCTGCCATAGAAACTCCAGACTTAATCATAATGGCTAAATGTCTGGCCACTAATACCTTATCTATAAACTTAACACCACCAATAGCTATTTCTTTAGCTTGTCTCTTTTGCTTTTTATCTACTCTAACAATTAAAAAATCCTGCTTCTTCAATTCAATTAAAGCATTGGCTTTATCTGGTGCTTCTATCTCACCTTTTTTTACCTTACCCTCTTTATTTGTTACAACGTATGTAAATAGCATATTATTCTTTAGACACTCTTAGTACTTCTTCTATAGTTGTTAAACCTTTAGCTACTTTTAATAGCCCATCCTCAAGCATTGTTGTCATACCTTCTTTAATAGCTTGTGCCTTTATTTCATCAGCATTGGCTTTATCCATAATTAACTCTCTTAAAGTTTGTGACATTTCTATTATTTCATAAAGTCCCATTCTTCCTTTATATCCAGACTTGTGACAAACTTCGCAGCCTTTAGATTTATATAACCTATATTCATTTTTACTACCCAATGTTTTTTCAACAATTTTAGCATCAAAAGATTTTACAAGTTCAGATTTCTTTATAGTATAACTAGCTAAACATTTAACACAGTTCTTTCTAACTAATCTTTGTGCCATAGCAATATTAATAGTTGAAGAAACCAAGAATGGTTCAATACCCATATCTATAAATCTTGGGATAGTAGTAGCGGCATCATTAGTGTGAAGTGTAGATAAAACTAAGTGACCAGTCATTGCAGAGTTAACAGCAATATTTGCTGTTTCAGCATCTCTAATTTCACCTACCATAATAATATCTGGATCTTGTCTTAATAATGATCTTAAACCATTAGCAAATGTTAAGTTTGTTTTATTATTAACCTGTATCTGATTAACTCCTTCCATATCATACTCAACTGGATCCTCAATAGTTGAAATATTAATATCTCTACTATTTAAAATCTGTAACACTGCATACAAAGTTGTTGTTTTACCAGAACCAGTTGGACCAGTTGCTAATATCATACCGTGTGGTCTCTTCATTGCATTTTGAACCTTTTTCAAATCCCCTTCTGAAAAGCCTAAATCTTCTAATCTATACTGTTTATTCTTAGCAGATAATAATCTCATTACTACTTTTTCACCTTCTGTTATTGGTACGGTTGAAACACGAACATCCACCCTACCGTCTTCTGTCATAAACTGCAGCTTACCATCTTGAGCAGCTCTATGTTCATCTATTCTTAACTGAGACAATATTTTTATTCTAGTAATTAATAGATCGTGTACTCTTTTTGGCAAGTCAATTACATCATGCAAAATTCCATCTATTCTATACCTTAAAAGACTTTTACCTTCATATGGCTCAATGTGTACATCTGAAGCTCCATTCTGGTAAGCATATAGTAATATTGTATCTACTATTCTAACCACTGGTAAATCTTCCGCCTTAACAGATTGTTTTGCTTCTTGAACATTTTGCTTAATAATGTCATCAAACTCTTCAGTAATAGACTTTCTATATCTTCCTAAGGCTGTTTTAATATCTCCAGCTGTTGCAAAATAGTGCTGTACAAACTTACCACTTTTCTTTTCCAGTAAATGAATAAACTCTAAATTGTCTGGATCATTCATAGCTACCTTAATAGTATTACCCTCAATATCAAAAGGAATAGCTTGTTGGTTTTTAGCAACAAGTTCTGGTATTGTTTTCAAGACTTCATCTTTAATAACAGTATTTTTTAAGTTAATATATCTCCAACCAAAACTATCTGCTATTAATTCACCTAAATATTCATCAGATAAAACACCTTCATTAACCAGTTGATCTGTTAAAGAAACATTTTTTTCCTTAGCAGTTTTTTCCATTTCCAAAAGCTTAGCCTCTGTTACTAAGCCCGTATCTATTATTATTTTTTTTATCTTTTCATTATCCATGGATATTCTCTTTAATTTTTTTTACAACCTCATGAATAGAGATATCGCTCTTCACAAAATAATCTATCACCCCTAATTCTTTACCCTTAGCAATATCTGCATCTTGACCCAAATTTGAAAGAATGATGACTGGTATTTTTTTCGTAGACTTTTCTTTACGTATCTCCTCTAAAATCTCAAAGCCATTCATACCGGGTAAAACCATATCTAATAATATTAAACTCGGTTTTTCTTTTTTAATTAAATCTAAAGCCTCCTTACCATCCGAACAGACAGTAGCATCAATCTTTTCTTTAGCAAGTTTTATCTTATATATCTTTGCTAAGAAATGATCATCTTCTACAACTAATACTTTTTTCTTTGTTGGCATATATTTATTAATAATTATTTTGTAATATTGGCAAGACTTCTACTACCTTCTTTAGCTCTACTACCAGATAATGGAATGGAAAAATAGAAAGTTGAACCTTTTTTTTCTTCAGACTTAAACCAAATTTTACCGCCAGACAATTCCATAACCATTTTAGATATATATAATCCCAAGCCAGTGCCTTCTGTTTCCATTCTGGTTACATTCTCTGCCCTAAAGAACTTTTCAAATATTCTTGGCTGTTCTTCTTTAGGGATGCCATAACCACTATCTTTAACAGCAAATTGAACATTATCTCCAATAACCTCTAAACTTATTTTAACCTCACTATTATTAGGTGAATATTTAATAGCATTAGATATTAAATTCTGTAATATCTGTCCCATTAGAGCCTTATCTAACTTAATCTCTGGGACTTCATTAATACCAGTCTTATCTAGTTTAATCTTCTTTTCCTTAGCTAATACAGAACCTTCTTTTAATGCTGTTTTTAATAACTTATTTAAACTACAAAGCGTAGGTTCAACCTTAATCTTAGCGCTTTCAAGTCTAGAAACATTAAGTAAATCATTTACTAAATAGATCATTCTGGAGTTAGACTCTAAGGCATCTTGTATAGCTTCTTGCTGTTCAGTGTTTAATTTACCCAAATCTCCTCCCAAAAGCATTTCTAGTAGCCATCTCACTGCAGACAATGGAGTTCTTAATTGATGAGAAGCAACCGATACAAATTCTGACTTCATTTTATCTATTTCAACATTACGAGTTATATCTCTAATAACTATAATTGCTCCTACAATCTCCTGATTACTATTTCTGTATTTACTTAAATTTATTTCTAAATACTGTTCTGTATTCTTATCTGCTAAAGCCCTGTCAAAAACTTCTAAACTTTTATTACTATCTAAAAATTTATCTATTGCCAACTTTATCTCACCCCCATCATCTGCATACAGTTTAACAGCCTTACAAACATATTCACCAATAACCTTATCTGTAATATTTAATAATTTTTTTGCTCTTTCATTAATAAGTAAAATATCTGCTTTTTTATCTACCACAATTACTCCATCAGCAATGCTTGTAATAATAGCTTCTATCTTTGCCCTTTGTTCTTCAGCTTCTATCTTTTCTGCCTCTGCATCTTCTAATATATTAAGCATAGCTGTTTTAGAATCCTGCAATTCACTATTAGATTTCAATAATGCTTCTGTTCTATTCTTTACGTCCATTTCCAGTCCAGCTCTTGCTTTAGTAACCTCTGCAGTCATTCTATTAAAGCCGTCTGCCAGTTCTGCCAATTCATCATTTGTATTAACATCAACAGCTACATTCTTATCTCCCTTTAACATCTTATCTACTGCTGCCTGCAACTTTCTAATTGGCTTTGTTATTTCCTTAGGGATAATAATGGACAAAGTAAGGATAAGGATAAAACTGGCAAGCAATGGAATTATTAATGTTTTTTGTATTAACTCTAGAAGTTCAGACCACGAACTAACTGGAGCTAGATAAAATATTACAGCAACACTTAAAAAAATTAATGGCACTAAAGAACCAATTATATACCATACCAGTAACCTATTCTGTATTTTACTGTGCCTCCTTTTCATTATTAGCTAATTTTATCCTTTAACCTCTCTTGCAATTCATTAATCTTATAATCTTTATCTATGAGCAAATTCATAGCTGATTCTAATTCTTCATTAACCTTCTTTAATTCTTGTTCTTTATTATCTAAAGACAATTCTGTTTTTTCTAACTCGTGTTTAATATCTTTCATTTTAGCTTCATCACCAGATTCTGCTAAAGCATCTTTTAATTTTCTTTCTTGCCAATAGTACAGGAAAATAAAGACTAAAATTAGTAAAATATTAGCAATACTGGCTATAAATACATAATATAGTTTATTCTGCGAAACAGAAGCCACATCATAAATTAATTGCTCTGGGGTGGTTAACAAAATCATGAATGTTTCTGAGCCAACTGTTAAAGGTAGCCAAGAAGCTTGCTCAACTCCCCTTCTTTGAGCATCCCAAATCCACCAACCCTGACCTTCACTATTTTTTGTAATTTCATCAACTAGTTGGTAATAATGTTCTGCTCCATAAGTTTCAGCCTGTATTTCAATAAATTCTTTAATGTCTTGACTTGGATATTTTTCTGTAAATGTTTTATAGCTGTCAAAAATAGGAACACCGTCTTTAAAAACAAATATATCCCCATAAGTAACTGGAGATATTGGGCTTGAAAATTGACTATAATAATCCTGTCCTAAATTAGCTAAATCTAAATTAGGATTTGCTAATATTTGTTTATCAAACCAATTATCTAGTGAGCTTTGCGAAACTCTTAATATATCTCTTTGTAAATCTTGAAAAAAGTAAACTGTTGATTCATGATTACTTCTGTCCACTGTATATACTCCCCACCACAAAAGAGATGAGAAAATTATTGTAAACAAAATTATTAATCGTCTCATATTATTATATTTTAATTATTTTTTAATTTCTTAATCTGCTTCTTTAGTTCAACCATTTCTAACTCTCTACCAACCATTAACTTATTAAACCTATTTAATTCACTAACCTTTTCCTCTAATTCAGCAGTCTTCTGCTTTAATTCTGACTCAGATTTTTTAACCTTTTGATAAAGCTTCTTTGTCTCAGCCATATTTCTTAATAATAGCCTTTCTTTTTCCTTTAGAAGGTCTGTAGCCTTCTTAACAGCTAAACTCTTCTGTTTAGCTTCCAACCTGGCTTTACCAAGTTCATTGTTTATAGCTGACTGATGTGAAACATTTTCAATATTTACCAAAAAATAAATTTTCTTATCATTAAATAACTTTTGAGCCTTAATATTAATCCTAGCTATTATTTCTTCTTTGCCTTTATTCCTTAAATTTGTCTTAAAAGTTTTATCTAAAACAGGGCTTATTTCTTTAGCAATGACATCTAAATCTGAATCCTTAGCAAAGAGAAAACGCCACCTACCTCTAGTTATAACCTCATCATATAAATAACCTAACTCTTTAACACAACCCAAACTCCAAAGAAGAATATTTCCATTCTGATCAATTAACAATAATGGTTCTGGTACATATTTCCAAACCTCTTGAATTATTTTAAAGTTTTCGTTCATAATAAAAAATTACTATCTACGGATAGTAATTAAAAAATCTATTAATTCCTGGAATTCAGAGTGAATGTATACAAAAACTGCCACGATTTTAACAATTATTTTATTTTTATTTCTCAGCATGGGGTGATTTTGCAAAATTACCTTTTGATGAGTAAATTATAACATAAAATGGATAAAATAAAAAGAGCAGATTATTATCTGCAACTTTTGTAAAATATCTATTTATTTAATTCGTAGAGCAATATAGATGCTGCTGATGCAACGTTCAAAGATTCAATCTCTTTGCTAATATTAATCTTAATTGTTTCTTTAGCCAGTTTCATAATCTCTTTATCTACACCATGTGTTTCACTACCCATTACTAAACAGAACGGTTTGTCTGCTTTAAATTTATCTAATAATTTACCGTCATGTGAACTGGTTGTATATATTGGCAGAGTTGTTTGTTTAAGCCAATCCCCTGTTTTATCTTCAATAATATTTAATTTAAAGAAAGAATCCTTAGCCGCATTAATAACTTTAGCATTATATATATCTACACATTTACTATCTACAACAATATTCTTAATATTAAATGCTAAAGCTGATCTAAAGATAGTACCTAGGTTACCCGGATCATTAATACCATTTAAATATATAACCGACTCTTTATTTTTTAACTTCATTTCTTGCATAGAGTAAATAGCAGCAATACCGGCTGGAGAGTCTAATTTAGAAAATGTTCTATTAATCTTATCTGTTATTTCAAAATATGTATTAACACCAGCTTTCTTTGAAATCCTATCTAATATCTGTGTATGCTCTTCTACAAATTTTTCTGTCATAAACAAGTCCTCAAAAACATATCCTGCTTTTAAAGCATCTTGAATAATGCTTAAGTTCTCAACTACAAACTTATTCATATCCCTGCGATACTTTTTGAGCTGTAGTTTCTTTAAAACCTTAACTTTAGCATTATCTATACTTGTTATTATTTTTGCTTGCATAGAAGCATTATAGCAGGTTATATATATAAATAAACCCCCTCTTAATAAAAGAGGGGGTATTTATTCACCTAAGATAATTTAACTTAATTGTTCTGGTATCACCTTTCAGTCTAAGAACTGCTAAATAAATACCACTAGCTAAATTACCCGCTTGCCAATCTGCTACATAATCACCTTCTGTAACAACTTTGTCTACTAATACAGCTACTCTCTGTCCCAAAATATTATATACTTCCATATTAACAAATTGAGTTGAGGGCACACTGTAATTAATATACACATTACTATTGAATGGGTTAGGATAACAAGTAAGTGCCTTTACTAACGCTGATACTTCATTGTCTACAGTAACAGCTCCACCAACATCATCTAAATAATGTAAATGCACTGCATCAGCTGAGACTTCTCCATACTCATCTGAATAGCTATACAGTATTAAATAATTTGATGAAGATTCAAGTTGGAAATTACCAACACTTACCCACTCATTACTATACACTGAACCATTTACATATATATCCTCATCTGCAAAACCAGCTCTTTGCAACACATAGTGTGCATTAGTAGAAGAATAATGCCTATTTGGTATATATATTAACAGTTCATAATTACCGGCTAGTTGCGCACCTAAACTCCACCTAGCAACCTCATTTTGGCTTGTATTTGCTACATAAAGGTAATTATTATACCCAAGTGGCAGATACTGCATTTCTTGAGCACCGGGCACAATTTCCCAGCCATTTGTTTGTGCTTGGAATCCATTATTATATGTATGTACATACATATCGTATGAATTGCCAACTTGCCGGTTCATACTAATAAACTCCAGCACATCATACTTATCCTCTGGAAGATTATTGTAATAACCATAACCCAAAGGATAACCATCTGACATACTTGACCAACACTCAATATGCAAATGAGGTCCGGTTGCACTACCGGTGTTTCCCAAAGTAGCAATAACTTCGCCTCTCTCAACAATAGTTTCATTTATAACAATATTGTCATAATTAACAATATTTTCTAAATGAGCATAGAGAAAATATACATTCTCGTGCAAACTACCATCGGGAAAAGAAAAATTATTACCATCTTCGGCTTGATGCTTAGTTACCATACACTTGCCCCAACCAGCAGCATTATTATTTTTATAAACAATAACGCCATTAGCTGGTGAATGTATCATTTCACCTAAATCTCCACTCAAGCGATTCAAGTCATTACCCGAATGGAACTTTTCGGGGTCTGCCAGAACTGATCCAAAATTCTGAGCATCATACCAATCTGCTGCAAAATCTGGGTAACCAACCGGGTAATCAAATTGAGTAGCTCTACTAGACAAATTTTGAACCATTTCAGCATAGATCGGTTCACTCTCTGTCCAACCATAATGACTATATGCCACTACAGTGTAGCGATAGGTCTGACCCATCTCTACGCCATCATCTTCATAATCTCTAGCACCAGCTGGTAAATTAGCCATTTCTGTATCATAATCACGCCAAATAGTAAAACCAACAACAATATCATCTTCGCTTTCCCAATGAAGAACTAAATGCTCATCACTGGTAATACTAAAAGATAAATTGTGTGGAGGATCTGGCGCTCTACCAATCGTGCTAAAGTTGTGAATTAACGGAGATAAATCCAAAACATCATCTAAATCCCTAGCTGTAATAATTAAGGTGTGATCACCAATACCAGGCCAGCAGTTTAGATAGTTATTTGGCGTCCAAAAGTCAAATGACCCATTCCCAGATAACTGAATATGATACCAAATATCCTCTGTAGAAGTATTATCGTCTAGCCCTTCCCAGGTAAAGCTAATTTCCTCATAATCGTAAGTACTAAACAATTCACAGGTCCAATTAGCATTTGGGGGTTCATTTGGAATCTCGTCATCAGTTAACGGCAATACATACCCATGTACACCCTCTGGTAAATAACCTGCATTAGTAAGTACCGAGATATCACTTGCATCTACAGGATACGCATGATCATCCCATTGACTATGATAATACCTTTGCCAAGCAATAAGATTGCCAGACATTGCTGGATTTAAATATCCAACCACTCCTTCATTTGTATAGCCACTAGCTACACAGTTGTCTCTTTCTGTTTCTGAGGTTGTATAGAAATGATCACTACCATTCCACAACCTATAAATAGCCACACCTGTTCCATATGAACTAGTTGACCATTTATACTTAGCGCCATGATTACTATACCCCATACTACTTTCTGCCTGATTAACTTCAGACGTGTTCATGGTGTAAAAATGATCACCAAGACTTGGGTTAAACAACTCGTACACTGGTTGCCAATTCTGGCCCATAACCAATGTTGTTAACACAACTAGCATTGCTGTTATTCTTAACATAGCAAGCTCCTTTCTTTTTTTAATGTGCAGATTTAACAAACCCTAATACAAAAAACACAAGAATAGACCCTGTGTTTTTTTAAATGAAAAAGTCGCCAAAATATGGGCGACCCTGAACTTCACACTATGATATAGTGTTACAAAATATTTGTCAAATAAACAATTAACCCCAGGCAAATTCTATCTTACGTCACTATCTTTCCGATAAGCGATTCCTAAATAGCATTTACCTGGGGCGGGTTCCACTCAGGGTAGGTTCTGTGATTATCCACCTCGTTCATTCAGAGGTACAAATAATTCCCCAACATGTACATTTGCGTACACGGTCAAAGCGATCATTATGATCATCTATTCTCATTCCCTATTGTGAATATATTTACATTACATTTAAATATTATTACTGTCAAACAAAAAACCCCAGATGTGCTTACCACTTCTTCCTATGTTCAAGTCTGTACGACATGAATGCAATGGAATGTGTTCAACACATCGGGGGTTTGATTTGGGTGGGATTCGGGCTTTATAATGCAGAAATCTTGGTTCTGCAGCCTCCCTGAGTACATTATGTACCCGTTTCAGCCGAAGCTGTTTTTGTTGGTAACCCAACTGACTATGTCTGACGGCCTGTTAACCGTCTGTCCTTTTATCATTCTCCGTAGAGAACAATAGATACACTTTATACCTACTATAAAAATATGTCAACAGTGTCCTGTGGATTAAAAAAGAGCTGTTATATACAGCTCTTTTTATATAGAAGAAATATTACTCTTTATCTTCACCATGATCACAACAATGGCCATGACCCTTGCCTTCATCATCCTTGCAACACCTTGAACCTTTGCCACAACATTTGCAAAATCCCATTTTATGCATATACATAGAAATTGCAAACAACATAATTAACACAGGCCATACAATATCCCAAACACCTGTTGTTAAAACACCCAAGTTAGTTAGCAAAAGCACTAAACCAACTATGAATATAAATAATGCAATAAACATATTTTTATTATTTAATTATTAATTATTTAACTACTTGATTAATCATTTCAACGAGTCTATTAGCATAACCCCATTCATTATCATACCAAACAACTACTTTTACCATATTACCACCCACAACCTGTGTTAAGCTTAAATCTACAGTAGCTGAGGCTGGTTCACCAATAATGTCTGAAGATACAATTGGCTCTTCAGTAACTTTCAAAATATTTTTAAGCCTTGATGATTTACTAGCTCTTTTCATAGCATCATTAACCTGTTTAACAGTTACATCTTTTTCTAATAAAAATGTAAAATCTGACAAAGAACCATTAATGGTTGGAACTCTAATAGCCATTCCATCAAATATACCTTTAAGTTCTGGTATTGCTTCGCTTGTAGCAATGGCAGCACCCGTTGTAGTTGGAACTATGTTTTGAGCAGCTGCCCTAGCTCTTCTTAAATCTTTATGTGGAGCGTCTTGTAATCTTTGATCAGCTGTATATGAATGAATAGTGGTCATCATAGCTTTCAAAACTTTGAAATTACTATGCATCACTTGAGCAACCGGTGCTATACAATTAGTTGTACACGAAGCATTATTGATAACTTTTTCATTCTCATATTTATTATCATTCACTCCCAATACATAAGTACCAACCCCATCACCTTTAGCTGGAGCAGAAATTATTACTTTTTTGGCTCCTGCCTTATTATGCTTAGCCGCTAATTCTTTAGTTCTAAATATACCAGTACACTCTAAAACAACATCTACTTTCATTTTCTTCCAAGGAAGCTTTACAGGATCCTTTACTGCTAATACTGGGTAGTGTTTATTATTCACTACTAAATCTTTATTGCCAGCGCTAATCTTTTTCATTGAAACACCATAAGTAGTATCATATTTCAATAAATGAGCTAAAGTTTTAGCATCTGTTAAATCATTAATAGCTACTACCTCCATATTCTTCTTCTCCAACAATACTTTAAAGGCAGCTCTACCAATTCTACCAAAACCATTAATAGCTACTCTAGTTTTATTATTTTTTGCCATATAGGTAATTCTTTATTTATCTTAGATACATTATAGCTTTTTTAGCTAAATAAAAAAAGTCGGACATTTGCCCGACTTTAATTTACATGCTTGCTTTAGGAATACCGCTTACAAAAGCTACTAGCCAGAGACACCAGGCATAGACTGAAAAACGGTTAAACCATTGCTGTGCTTTACCAAAATTTTCAACTGCCATAACCGCCCAAATAAAATGTATTAACATAATTAGAAGGGCTGTGTATCCGCATAAAGTGTGACCATTAATGTGATGAGTTGTTGACCTCAAAAACATCATGGTTGTTCCCACCATATCGCAGGCAAAGCCAACTCCCATCATCAACACCATCCACGGCTTAATAACTTTCTTAAGCTTTTCTGACCAAATGGATACTGTATAGAAAACAAGAGCAGACATGATAAAAACTACTGATAGTGGCATACTATTCCCCCTCCTCTTTTTGTTAAAGAAAAACTGCCAGACATATATCATAAGAGCGGTGTGTACAAGGTCGTTTACCTTTTCGCCTACTAAGAACGACCCTCTTATGGTTGCTTTAAGCAACAAATACATGTCTGGCAGGGCCTACGCAATGATGAGCACGCCACCTCTCATCTCGTACTAACAAATTACTATCTGAAATATATTTTGTCAAATAAAAAACCACTATACCTAAATAGTGATTTAATAAAAAGCTCTAACTATTTTACATCAACCTTTACAATCGTATCACCTTTTTTATCATCCCTTATCCTAACATCAAAAGTCTTACTCAATATATTTAGACCAATAACATATCCTGTACCACTCTTTGTTTTAACCTTATCCCCTATTCTTGGATAATCTTTTAACTCTTCTTTATAGAAATCTTCTTCATAAGCTAAACAACATTTTAATCTACCGCATTGACCAGACAATCTGTCACTACCTCTATGAGCTATCATTTGATCCTTAGCAAATTCTGTAGAAACATTGCCTAAAGATTTTAAATGACCCTGGCAGCATAAATTACGTCCACAAGAACCAACATCCCCTGTTAATTTAGCCTCATCTCTTACACCTAATTGTTGTAATCTAATGGTCTTTTTAAAATACTTTGTTAATTCCTTAACCAAGTTTCTAAAATCTACTCTACCATCAGCAATAAAAGCAAAGGTTAAACGATTATCATCAAAAGAACAGTAACAATCTACTAACTTCATAGCCAGCTGATGTTTCTTAACCTGTTGCTGGCAATATTGTATTTTAGCATTATTATCTTTGTTAAGCTTATCTGCTTGAACAATATCGTCATCATTAGCAATACGAATAAAAGGAACAATTTTCTGATCCTTATCTTCAAAAGACTTTACTTCTTTTTCATCAATAGTTTTTAAACCAATAATAGTGCCAAGTTCAAGACCAACGCTTGTTTTAACAACTAGCTTATTACCAAGCACAGCTCTGCTACGATCGGTTTGTTCAGGATAGCTAAAATAATAGCTTTGATCCCAAGGAGTAAATTGTACTTCAATAATATCCATTAGTTAGATACGGTTGTACCAAGTTTCTCACCAGACACTACTTTTGTTAAATTGCCTGGTTCCATTTTGAAAACAATAATCTTCATATCGTCATCTTTAGCCATATTAAAAGCTAGTTCATCCATAACTTTTAATTTCTTATCTATTGCTTCAGTGTAAGTTAAACTGTCAAACATTTTAGCATCTGCATTTTCATTAGGATCTGAATCATATACACCATCTACATCTGTAGCTTTTAATATTACTTGCATACCTGCTTGTTGAGCTCTTAAAGTTGAAGTTGTATCTGTTGATCTTCCTGGCTTACCAGTGCCACCACCAAACACAATTACCTTATTTTGCTTCAAACATTTCTTAATATTTCTCTTATTAGCTTCTGGCACCAAACCCTTCATTGGCCAAGCAGATAATACTTGATTAGCAACACCGAGCTTATCCATAATACCGCCTAAAGCTAAACTATTAATATTTGTAGCCAGCATACCCATATAGTCAGCTCTATCTACTTCAATCTCACCGGCCTTAATAGAACGACCGCGCATAATATTGCCACCACCAATAACAATAGCTAATTGTAAGCCTTTATCTTGCAATTCTTTAATCTCTTTAACAAGAGTTTCTACTTTAGAGAAGTCAAAATCTTTCTGGTCATTAGCAACAGCCATGCCAGAAAGTTTTAACAATACTTTAGAATATTTTAGTTCCATGATTATAGTGAGTAACGTTCAAATCTATGAATACGGATATTCTCACCAATCTTAGCAATAGCATCTGTTAACATCTTTTCAATAGTAACGCTATCGTCTTTAATATATGTTTGTTTCATTAAACAAACATCGCTATAGAATTTATCTAATTTACCAGCCATGATCTTTTCAATCATATCTTCTGGTTTACCTTCTTTCTTGAGTTGTGCCGAGTATACATCCTTTTCCTTCTCAATAATATCTGCTGGTACATCTTCTGGATTTAAATAATCTGGAGCTGTAGCAGCTATTTGTAAAGCTAAATCATGAGCTAGATTTTTAAAGTCTTCATTCTTTGCTACAAAGTCAGTTTCACAACCAAGTTCAAGCAGCACTCCTACTTTACCACCTGGATGAATATATGCCTCAATTAAACCTTCTTTAATTTCTCTATCTTGTTTTTTTGTAGCTATCTTTTCACCTCTTTTTCTAAGCCAAGCTAATGCTTTTTCAAAATCATTATCATTCTCTTTTAAAGCACGGTGACAATCATTCATACCCGCACCCGTCTTAGCTCTTAGATCTTTAATTAAATCTGTTGACATAGTTTTCTATTTTAATATTTTATAAATTAATTTTTTGCTTTAACACAAGCATCTGCAATAGCATTGGTAATCAATGTAATAGATTTTACAGCATCATCATTACCTGGAATTATATGCCTTACATTTTTGTTATTACAGTTAGAGTCTACAATAGCTACAACTGGAATATTCTTCTTTGAAGCTTCAGCTAAAGCTGTCTTATCCTTCTTAATGTCTACAATGAATACAGCATCAGGTAATTTAGTCATATTCTTAATACCTTCTACCATTTCCTTTAGACGAATAATTTCTCTATCCTTTTCTAAAGCTTCCTTTTTAGTATAACGTGCCCAAGCACCTTTTTCTTTTTCTTCTTCTAATTTCTTTAACTTCTTTGTTAAAGCAATAATATTACCAAAGTTAGTTAAAGTACCACCTAGCCATCTAGTATTAATATATGGCATATTAGCTTTCTCAGCAGCCTCTTTTACTATATCCTTAGCTTGTTTCTTACTAGAAACAAAAAGAATAACTCCACCTTTAGAAGTTATTTCTTGAACAAACTTTACAGCATCCGCTAGCATGGCCTGTGTTTTTTCCAGGTCAATGATATGAACGCCTTGTTTAGCGCCAAATATATATGGCTCCATTGATGGGTGTCTTTTAGACTTAGTGTGTCCAAAATGTACGCCCGCTTTTAATAAATCGATCAGTTCTACTGACATAATTTTTTTCCTTTTTTCCTCCATTTTAGCCTCTTTTTAACCATAAACCCATTATTTGGGCAGGATTGGTTATTAACTAAAATGTGTGGTTTATTTAATAAGTACCAATATGCTAACACGAAAAGCTATTTTTGGCAAGGGTTTAACACAAAAACACTATCCTTTAATAGATAATATTTAAATCTTAACTATTTAATTTCTAATACCTGCTTTAATCTATTAATAGTGCCTTGATTTCCATCCACAATTTTAGTATTGGGAAATAGTTTCTGAATAATATCTTTAAAATATATAAAATGAGTACAACCCAGCACAACGCAACTATACTCATCTATATTTAAATCTTTTATCTTATCTGTAATATATTCTTCAACCTCTTTATTAAAGATATTATTCTCTGCAAATTCTACTAATTTTGGTAAAGCTATTAAATCTACAATCTCTTCAGAGTTTAAACCCTTAATTAAATTAGATAATTTATCCTCTTTAACTGTAATTGGGGTAGCAAGCACCAAAACCTTTTTACCATAGCTCTGCTTTATAGCCGGTTTAACAGCTGGCTCCATTCCAATAATTGGTAAATCATACCTACCTCTTAGATCATTAATAGCAATACTAGTAGCTGTATTGCAAGCAATAACAATAGCATCAAAGTCTTGTTTCACAATATTGTCTATAGCTTTAAAAATATACTCTCTAACAACTTTAATATCCTTATCTCCATAAGGAACATTATCTGAATCTGAAAAATACTCAAACTCAATATCTGGCAAAGCATGCCTTGCTTCTTGTAAAAAAGTTTTCCCTCCTATACCGGAATCAAAAACAGCTACTTTCATTTATTATTCAATTTCCTTTAATTTAAAATCGTTTAAATACAATAGTATCAAAGCAATAATACCTGGGATCAGAACACTTAACAAATGGTTGCTTGGAATAAAATACATATCCAATAAATCCCAGATCATGCGCCAGAACATGATTAAACAAGCACCGACCATAAATGAATGCCAATTTGGATGCTTACTTTTCAACCATTCAAATTTTGTTTTGTTGAACATAGTTTTATTTAAGTTTATTAATCTCTTTATATCTAAAACAATCTATTGTGTGGTCATTAACCATTCCTATTCCTTGCATAAATGCATAACAAATTGTTGTACCAACAAATTTAAAACCTCTTTTCTTTAAATCTTTACTCATAGCGTCAGACTCTTTACTACTTACAGGTATTTGTTTAATGGTTTTAAATTTATTAACCTTTGTTCTACCACCAGTAAACTGCCAAATATATTTATTAAAACTACCAAATTCTTTTTGTACTTCAATAAATCTTTTAGCATTATTAATAGTTGCTTTTATCTTTAACCTATTACGAATAATATCTTTATCTTTAACTAGAGCTTCTACTTTTCTACTGTTAAATTTTGCTACTTTAGTATAATCATAATCTGCAAAAGCTTTTCTAAAACCTGGTTCTTTATTCCAAGTGATACTCCAAGAAAGACCAGCTTGAAATGTATCTAGTACTAAAAATTTAAATATTTGCTTATCTTTATGCACTGGCACACCCCAAATATTGTCATGATATTTAATCATAGCAGGATCAGAGCCAGGCCATTTACACCTTTTCTTCATACCAATATGATACCATAATATGTTACAATATATACATGGCAGAAATTAAACATTTATCTCTGTGGAAATACTTAGCCAATTTTTGGTCTTGGTTAACCATAATTATATTCATAGCTGCTTTTTTTGCACCAGAACAATTTAATGGCTCAATTGGTGCTACTTCTGTAATTTATGCTTCTATTCTTGGCATCTATGTTAGTAGTAAAGAAGTTGCTAGGTGGCGTAATAAAGACTATGTTTCTAATTATTACGGTGAAATATATGTATTAATATGGACTATTATAATCGTAGGCATGATCCTTATTTCCATAATGAACCATAATTTTGTGCTCCAACCTGAGTTTACAGCTACATATATTACAATATTGGGAATATTTGCTATTTCCCAAAAATCTAAGGCTTTAAAGGGTTGACACCCGGGCGTCTAAATGCTATACTGCTCTCGCTTGCACGAAAGTTTAATTTAATTTAAATTCACATGAAAAAAGATACACATCCAGAATATCATGCAAAAGCTAAAGTTACTTGCGCTTGCGGTAATAGTTTTACAGTTGGTTCAACTTTAAAAGAGTTAAAAGTTGAAATTTGTTCTAATTGTCATCCATTCTATACTGGTAAACAAAAGTTAATGGATACAGCTGGTAGAGTAGATAGATTTAAACGTATTGCTGAACAGCAATCTAAGGTAGCAGCTACTCGCAAAGGCAAAAAGGCTAAAAAAGCTAAAGCAGCCAAGAAAAAAACTAGCAAAGAGAAAAAAGATAAATAACTATACATATATAAAAATCCCTATTTTACTAATGGGGATTTTTTATTTAATTCAAGGTATAATACAGTTATGAAGGATTTATTAAAAAAATATGAAGGTAAATACAAAGAATTAGAAGCTAGTCTTCAAGACCAAGCTATTGTTAGCGATCCTCAAAAATTACAAACTATTTCTCAAGAATATTCTGAAATTAAAAATGTCTATGAAAAAGTTAAAGAATATGTAGATAAAGATAATGCATTGCAGCAATTACAAAAAGATATTAGTTTAGAAAAGGATGAAGATATGAAAACAATGATGACAGAAGAAATTTCTACTTTAGAACAAAGTCTATTAGAATTAAAAAAAGACATAGACGAATTAACTAAACCACAGGATCCTCTTAATAAGAAAAATGTCATTATGGAAATAAGAGCTGGTACTGGTGGTGATGAATCTGCTCTTTTTGCAGCTGACCTATTCCGCATGTACTCTCGTTATGCTGAAAAGAATAATTGGAAAATAAATATACTTTCATCAAATAGAACTGAGCTTAATGGCTTTAAAGAAATAATCTTTGAAGTAGCAGGGCTTAATGTTTATGGTAAATTGAAATATGAGAGTGGCGTACACAGAGTACAGCGTGTGCCTGAAACTGAAAAATCTGGCCGTATTCATACCTCAGCAGCTACTGTAGCTGTTTTACCTGAAGCTGAAGAAGTAGATTTAAAGATAGAACCAAACGATATCCGTATAGATACATATTGTGCATCTGGCCATGGTGGTCAAAGCGTTAACACAACTTACTCAGCTGTACGTATTACTCATCTACCCACAAATATTGTTGCAACCTGTCAGGATGAGAAATCTCAACAACAGAATAAAATAAAGGCCATGCAAGTTCTTAGATCTCGTATTCTGCAACAAATTGAAGATGAAAAAAGAGCTAAGGATTCAGCTGCTAGAAAATCTCAAGTTGGTACTGGCGATAGATCTGAAAAGATTAGAACATATAATTGGCCACAAGACAGAGTAACCGACCATAGAATAAAATTATCTTTACACAATCTAGATAGTATTTTAGATGGTAATATTGATGAAATAATAGATTCTTTAATTAAAGCAGATAATGAACTACGCGAATAAAGTTTTAATAAAAGCTACAAAAAAATTAGAAGATTATTCTACTTCAGCTTCTTTAGATGCTGAAGTTTTGCTTATGCATGTTTTAAAAATAGATAAAACTCAATTACTAGCAAATCCTAAACTTAAAATATCCTTTATTAACAATATTAAGTTTAATAGCTTAATAAATAAAAGAATTAAATATTACCCCATTGCTTATTTAATAGGATATAAAGAATTCTATGGTCTTAAATTTAAAGTTAATAAACACACCTTAGTACCAAGACCTGAATCTGAACTGTTTATTGATGAATTAAAAAAAATTAATCCTATTAACAAAATAATAATAGACATTGGTACTGGTAGTGGTTGTTTAATAATATCTGCTGCTAAATATTTACCAAACAACAAGTACATTGGCACAGATATATCTAGTGATGCTTTAAAAATAGCCAAGCTAAATGCTAAGGCTTACAACCTTAATATAGATTTTTACAAGGGCAACCTCTTAGAGCTGGTTATAGATAGAAATATTAATATAATCATGGCTAATCTTCCCTATTTGAATGAAACTGAAATGAAAGAGAACAGTATAAAGCGTGAACCAAGAACTGCACTCTATTCTAAAGACAATGGACTGTATCATTACAATAGATTATTACAACAAATTAAAGAAAATAATTTAAAACCTGAGTATATATTTATAGAAATAAACCCTGAGCAGATAAAAACATTAAGTTTATTAATTAATAAACTATTACCAAAATATAATATTACTAAAATAAAAGACTTAAGTAATAGTACTAGATTACTAAAACTAAGTTTGACAAATACTTTTTAGCCTCATATAGTGAAAATAGTTCTTTAAAAGAAAGCGAGGTTAATATGGATACCAAGCTAAGTGCAGAAGAAAAACACGCAAAAGATATATCCAAAAGTGTTAAATTTGCACAATCAAACCTGCCATTTTATGGCACTATTCGCTTACAGAAAAACCGCAAAATAAATATCTTTAACGACTCTATTCCTGGTCTTTTCAAAGCTATCTCTATAAACGAAACCGTTGTTCATGCTACTATTGAGAGCGGCAATCAAGCTATTGGTGAAAAAGAATATGTTTTACCAATTGAAGATGTCAGCCGAATTGAAGTAGATAGAGATATTAATCGTAAAGTGATTTTAAACCCAGAACTCATATAGACGCGGAGATATTACTGTGAGCGCAATTAACTAAAAAGCCCTAGACTAGTCTAGGGCTTTTAACTTAATATGTATGTTTTATTCAAGTGTCATAACTGTATAACCAAGCGGTGCTATCTTAGTCCAATCCAAATTTGGACAAGAACCATGACCTAATGAATTCTCACTAGTTTCAAATCTAGCTATCTGAAAAACATAAAAGTCATCATCACAACCATACTCTCCTTTTAGAAATTTCTTATAACGATAATAATAGGTATCATCATTCAAAGGATCAAAAGGTACAGCTGTTAAATAACCAGAGCTTACTAATTGATTTAGGAAATCTGCGCCACCTTTATCATTGCTTTTATCCCAACCATCACCATCATCATCCTTTACTTCTGGGTAATGACCATATTGTGAATAATAGAAGTCTAAAGCTTTAACAATAGCTTGCGCATCACCTTGTCTACGAATATCTCTAACTCTACCCCACCTATTATTCATATAACTAGCGCCAAAAATAATAGCAGCAATCATTACTACTACCATTAATATCTTACTTATTGTTTGGCTATTGCCTAAATTTTCTCCCATATATATTAATTATACTCAAGGTTGAGGTATTGTGGCAATATCTGTACCCAAGTTTGACCATAATTAAGCTGTATTGGTCTTTGTCCGAACAAGAGCTTTAAACTACTATTATTATCTTTTTTCCAAACTATTTCTTGTTTTTGGCCATCTCTAAATAAATAACCAAGGCCGCTACCAATTACATCCATACCTAATCTTTCTGTATCTATTAACCTGGTCTGCATTATTAAAACAATTACATTCTTAGCTGTTACTGGATCATTATTTGTAAAATATTCCTGATCTTCCCCTATAAATCTATTGTATACATTCTGTTCTCTATCATAATGCCAGTAAACATCATTGGCTCCCTGGGTATATGGAACATGAATAAACTTATCTTCCTCTGTTCTATACTCCTCTGCTAATTCATCTTTTATCTCCCACAAATAATCTACCTTATCTTTAATCTCATAACTATCTAGCGCTCTATTAATAAGTTCAGGCCTGGTGAATAAATTATGTGGGTTAATTAAAGTATGGTCTCTGTAAAAATATATTCCTTGATAAGATATTTCATTAATATCTGTGAAAGAATAATCGTCTTTCTTCAAACTATTAAGGGCTTGTGGACTACCGCCAGCATGCCAATATGTTCCCTGCCAATCATTAGCTAAAGTTAGAAAGTATGGACGAGCAGATCTAACTGGTCCAATTTTATCTGGTAAATCTGCTGTATTAAACACGGCCATTAATCTAGTAAAACCACCTTCAATTAATGCTTCATAAACAACAACTGCCTTTTCTAAACCAGCTTGTGGCATAGCTACAGTTGCATTATCTAGCATCACGGTTAAGTAATTACTTTGTCCGTATCCATTTAAGTTAACATCTTCTGTATAAGTAAACTCATTAGTTTTCTGCCAGTTTATAGGCCCAATTAATAATAAAAATAATAGTGCTAGCAGTATAACTGTTAGCACTATTAATATGTATGACCAGTAACCTGGTATAACTTTCTTCATTATTCCTCTTTCTTTTCTTCCTTATTCTCTTCTTCAGCAGGTTTTTCACCTTCTTCAGTTGCTTCACCCTCTGCATTTTCACCTTCTTCAGATTCAGAACTTTCAGTAGTTGTCTTTTCTTCAACTCTAGGTGGTTTAACAGTAGCAATCACTGCATCCATTCCAGTTATAACCTCAATATTTTTAGGAAGGTCTAATGATTCAACGTGAATAACATCGTCATAGGTCTTTAATTGAGATAAGTCTACCTTAACTTCTTTCAAAATATCTTCAGGCAAACAACGAATTTCTAATCTGTGTAATAGAGTCATTAATGTACCGCCCAAGACTTTAACAGCTGGAGATTCACCAAAGAAGTGAATAGGCACACGAATATCTAAAGTTTTATTCAAATCTACTTTGTATAGATCAAGATGAATAATACGGCTAGTTACAGGATCACGTTGTGCTTCCTTAATAACTACCTTAATAGGATCTTTTCCATCTACAACTAATGTTAATAGTCTAGATCTGCCAACTTCTTCAAAAAGTACTTCTGCAGACTTACCATCAACCCATAGATTAGTATTTTCTTGTTCAAAACCGTACAAAACTGCTGGGATTAAATTATCTTTTCTACCAGCGTTTAAATTAGCTTTATTGCCTAATTCTCTTAATTTTGCACTTAAATTTAAATCTACCATGTTTTTTAATTTAGTAACTTAAAGTGTGGTGTTACTTATAAAAAGCTACACCATTAAAACATATCCTGAAAATATTGTCAATGCTTTAATAAGTAAATAGCTTTTCTCTACGCGTCATAATGACATTTTGCACTATTCCTAAAACAATAAAGGTTGTTAATAATGAGCTACCGCCATAGCTAACAAATGGTAATGTAATACCAGTTACTGGAGCTATACCAATTGTCATACCAATATTAACAAAAGTTTGAATAGATAAATATATTGTAAAACCAAGTACCATCCAGGAAGCAAAAGCATTGCCGCTATTTTTAACAACAGATACTAATTTTACAAACAAAAGCACAAATAGTAGTAGCAAGGCCATTGAACCCCACAAACCAAAGCTCTCAGCAATAACTGCAAAAATAAAATCTGAATATTGTTCTGGTAAAAAGTTTAACTGACTTTGTGGACCTAGTCCTAATCCCCTGCCTAGTAATTGCCCAGAACCAACTGCTATCATTGACTGGTTTACATTATATCCCTCCCCTAAGACATCAGCTGTTGGACTAACAAAAGAAATAATTCTAGCTTTCTGGTAATCTTCAAAAGTAAATGTCCACAATAATATACTAATAATTATTAACCCAATAATTAAATACAAAAAATATTTCTTAGGTATTTTTACAAACCACAACATAATAAACCAAGTGGCAAAAATAATAACTGCTGAACCAAAATCTGGTTGTGTAGCAACCAACCCTGCAAATAATGCTGTTATACCACCAGTTATTAATATATGTTTTAATTTATAAAACTCATGTTGGTATTTAGTAAAATAACTAGCCAGAAAAAATACAATAGCGAGTTTTGCAAATTCAGAAGGCTGAAAAGTTTGTCCGCCAACAGCAAGCCAGCCAGTCATACCACGAATAGGGTCTGCAAATAAATTTACAACAAGTAAAAGTAATAGAACAAAAGCCATTATTAACTTATGGTAATTTTTTAACCACCTGTAATCAAATAAAGTGAAAAGAACAACCAGAACAAGCCCAATAAATACAAATATTAATTGTCTAACAAATAAATTACTGCCATCTAAGGGTTCATTAACATTTAAACTATAAAGGGCTGTTAAAGAAAAAAGTAATAAAAAAAAGACATTTAGCATCAGTAACCAATCAACTTTTTTAAACCACAGCTTTACTGATTTAAACATCTTACTATTATTTAATTATACCTGGATCAAATAAATTAATATCCGGCATTACTTTAATAGCCGTAACATTTGGCAAACTATGACCCCAACTAACTGTTAACTCTCTTGAAGTTAAACTATCTAAAAAGCTTAATTTCATATAATTAAAAGCTACCTCTCTTGTACCCGAATACAATACTACTATGAAACCTGGATCATAAAAACTATATGAGGAATTGTTATCTACAGTCCAACTAGCTTGACCACCCAAATCTTGTCCTTCAATTCTAGAAGCTGGCGTAAAAGTTTCATTACTAATATTTACCATTGAATAAATATTATCATCAGGTCTAACTCTGGCCCAATCTCTAGTAATAATTTGTAGTGAAGCTGTAGTACCAATACTATTAACATCTAGTGCTAATAAATACTTACTTTCATTTGGTAATAAAAATGTTTCCTGCTCTGGTGTTACTTGACCACCTGGTAATACAAATTGGTAAACTAACTTTCTAACACCCCACTCTGTATTCACATTACTTATCTCCACACCAATATCTGTTTTACCATTTGTTGTTTTAACTGCTTTGGTTGTTGATATAATTAATTCCTTTGGTTGATTCTCCTCGTGGTAAGCTTGCCAATCTATATACTCTGGAGTTGTTGTTAATTCATTAAGCTCTGAATAATTATTTAAAAACTTAACAAGTCCAAATAAAGCCCAAAGCACCAGTATTGTGTCTAGTGCTATAAAAAGAATAAGGCCAATCTTTTTAATCTCCTTTTTGTGTAATAAATACCAATAAGAGTATTTAAGCTGTTTATCTGTTAAATTTTGAGTTGGGTCTTCCATATATATGTATATTTTACCCTGAACTCCCTTCTCTGTCTACCAGCAATTAGCATGAAAACAAATATTTATGCTATAATATGCCTGTTATTAACTACAAAAAATATGCTAGAAACATCAAAAGATTTATTAAATATTGTAATAGCATTCTGCGTGCTTTGGTTTACAGTATTTATGTGCTGGTTCATTTACTACATCGTTATGATAATCAAACGTGTATCTGAAACAGCTGATCAACTTGCCAAAATGGCAGGTAATGTAAATGATTTTTTTGCAGAGGCTAAGACTAAGTTAAAAAATGCTACATCATATGTTCCTTTAGTTATTGAAGGTGTAAAAAATTTAACCGAGTACTTAAAAGAAAAACAAACTGGCAAGCCTAAAGCTAAACCAAAGAAAACAAAATAATTAAACCAAACTAAATTTATATTTAGTAGTTTAAAAATTTAAATTTTTAATGACTACCATAATTGGGTTATGCCCAATTTTTTATTCAAATACTTATGTCTTTTGTTCACCTACATACACATAGTCACTATTCTTTACTTGATGGGCTTGGTACTATAGATAAACTAGTTGCCAAAACTAAAGAAAGTGGCATGCCAGCTCTTGCTCTAACTGATCATGGAGTTATGTATGGTGCTGTAGAATTTTACCAAAAGATGACCAAGGCTGGCCTTAAGCCAATTATTGGTGTTGAGGCTTATGTTGCTCCTAATAAACATACAGACAAAAGACCAAAGTTAGATGAGAAACCTTATCACCTAGTCTTACTTGCTAAAAATAATACTGGTTATAAAAATCTACTTAAACTAACCTCTATTGCTCACATTGAAGGGTATTATTATAAACCTAGAATAGACTGGGAGCTACTAGAGAAATATAAAGAAGGGTTAATAGTTTTAACTGCTTGTTTTGGTGGTGAGGTGCCAAGAAATATTAGACATGGTCATAAAGATAAAGCTATTGAAGCTATTAATAAATTTAAAAAACTATTTGGTGAGGATTTCTATCTAGAGTTGCAAGATCATCCTAGTTTAGAAGGTTCTGAAGAACTAAACAATACTTTAATTGAACTATCTAAACAATTTGACGTTCCCCTAGTCGCTACAAATGACATCCACTATATTGAGGAAGACGATAATATTGCTCAGGATGTTTTGCTTTGCCTGCAAACAAAAAGAAGACTATCAGATACAGACAGAATGACATATATGGGTGAAGATTTTTCCTTTAGATCAGCCGAAAGAATGAAAAAAAGTTTTGAGCATGTACCAGAAGCTATTGAAAACACTTTAAAAATAGCAGACAAATGTAATATAACTCTAGACTTTGATACTATTCATTTACCTCACTTTGAGCTACCAAATAATACTAATGCTGATGATTTCTTAAGAGAATTAAGTGTTAAGGGTATTGAAAAAAGATACAATCACGATGGTCCACCAGAGGGTTTACAAGAAAGAATGGATTATGAATTAGATATTATTAAAAAAACTGGCTATGCATCATATTTCTTAATTGTTCAAGACTTTATTAACTGGGCCAAAGACAATGGTATCGTAGTAGGACCTGGTCGTGGTAGTGCAGCGGGTTCTTTAGTTTCCTACCTCATTGGTATCACCAACATTGATCCACTCAAATATGAATTACTGTTTGAGAGATTTTTAAACCCAGAAAGAATATCTATGCCAGATATTGATACTGACTTTTCAGACGCTCGTCGTGACGAGGTTATTCAATATGCGGCAGATAAATATGGTAAGAATAATGTTTCTCAAATAATTACTTTTGGAACATTAGGAGCTAGAGTTGCTATTAGAGATGTTGGTAGAGTTATGGGCTATAGCTATGGCTATTGTGATCGTATTGCTAAATTAATACCAATGTTTACAAATTTAAACACTGCTTTAGAAGAAATACCTGAGATAAAAGAAATGTATAGGTCAGACCCAGAAGCTAAAAAATTAATAGACATGGCCAAAAGAGTTGAAGGTGTTTGTAGACACTCCTCTACTCACGCTTGTGGAGTATTAATTACAGAAAAAGAGTTAACAGAATACGTACCTGTACAATACGCATCGTCTTCAGACAAATCTATTGTTTCTCAATACTCCTTACACCCAGTTGAAGATTTAGGGCTTTTAAAAATGGACTTTCTTGGCCTTAAGAACTTAACATTAATTGAAACTTGTACTGAGATTGTTGAAAAAACAGTTGGTGATGAAATAAATATAGACAAAATACCACTAGACGATAAAAAAACATTTAAGATCTTTAAAAAAGGAGATACTACTGGTGTTTTCCAATTTGAATCATCTGGTATGAGACGTTATTTAAAACAATTAAAACCAAGTGAATTAGAAGATATTATTGTGATGGTTTCCCTGTATCGTCCTGGTCCAATGGAACTTATTCCAGATTATATTGATTTAAAACATGGTAAGAAAAAGGCTACATATTTGCATCCTAAATTAGAAGAAATGCTTGGCAAAACTTATGGCATTATTATCTACCAGGAACAGATTATGCAGATTGCTAGAAAATTAGCTGGCTTTACTTATGGACAAGCAGATGTTCTAAGAAAAGCCGTTGGTAAAAAAATTAAGAAGCTAATGGATGAACAAGAACAGAAATTAATATCTGGAATGATAGATAATGGTATTAGCCAAACTGTCGCTAAACAAATCTGGCAGTTTATTCTACCTTTTGCTAGATATGGTTTTAACCGCTCTCACGCTGCTTGTTATGCCATGATTTCTTACCAAACAGCCTACCTTAAAGCTAATTATCCTGCTCAGTTTATGGCTGCTCTTTTAACATCTGATCTACACAATACAGATAAAATACCAATGGAAGTAGCAGAATGTGAAAAAATGGGTATTAAGGTATTGCCACCAGACATAAATGAAAGTTACAGAATATTTACTGTGGTTATGGATGAAGATTTTAAAGAACATCCACGTATTAGATTTGGATTGGAAGCTATTAAAAATGTTGGTAATAATATTGCTTCTGTAATTATATCTGCCAGAAAAAAAGATGGGCCTTTTAAATCCTTGGAAGACTTTTTACTAAGAGTTAAGGATAAAGACCTAAATAAGAAATCTTTAGAGAGTTTAATTAAAGCAGGAGCTTTTGATGGTTTTGGTGAAAGAAATAAATTATTTAATAATGTTGAAAAAATATTAGACTTTGTAAGAAGAAATAATACAGAAACAAACCAAAAGGATCTTTTCGCTGGTACTAATATAGATAGTAAACCAACTCTTGTTTTAGAAGATTATCCACCAGCAGATAAACAATCATTATTATCTTGGGAAAAAGATTTACTAGGTATATATATTTCAGACCACCCTATTAATGATTACAAAGAATATATTGGTCATGACTTTTTAGATGCTAATGAAATTGCTCAAGGTAAAAACAGACAAAGTATTAAAATAGCTGGTATTGTATCTTCCATTAAAAGAATAATAACTGGTGCTGGCAAACCAATGTTATTTGCTACCTTAGAAGATCAAACTGGTTCTTGTGAAATAATTGTCTTCACAGACATTTTAGAAAGAAATAGAACATTATGGGAAGAAAACACACCACTCCTTGTTGAAGGTAAAATTTCCAATAAAGATGGACAGAATAAAATAATATGTGAAGAAGCTAAGCTATTAAATTCCAATAAACCAAATAAAACCAAAGAAAAGATTAATAGCATTACTATAGTTTTGCCAAACCAGCTAAAGAAATCTATTGTTGATAATTTAAAAGAATTACTAACAAAAAATAAAGGAAACTGTCCTGTTATTATTAAAACGGAAGAAGATAAAATACTGTCAACAAATTATAAAATAAAGGCAGATGACAATATGATAAAAGAACTTGAAAAAATAATTCCTGCAACAAATCTTAGTCTGGACAAAGAGTCCTAAATGTCCTATAGTTAAGTTACAAAATTAAGAAATTATATATATGCCAATTAAAAAAACAACAAAAACAAAGGCAAAGCCAATAAGTGTTAAGGTCACTAAATCTAAACCAAAAGCAAAAGCTGAACCCATAGAAGTGGGTATGATTGATGAGGTTAGAGAAATACCAAGTAATTCAGTTCCGAAGGTTTATCGTAGGATTATTATTGCCAGTATTTTACTAGTGGTGGTTCTGGCTGTTTTAGTTGTACACTATTCTTTAGCAAAAGCATTTGTCACCATTACTCCAGAATACTCAGATCACGATATCTCTTTTTCTGCTCAAATAGTTGATCCTGAACAGAGTGATTTAAATATTGAAGAAAGAGATTATTTAATAGGTAGGAAATTAGAAACTGTTTTAACTCAAAGTGGAACATTTACACCAACCGCCACAACTGTACAAGGAGATAAGGCTTCTGGTGAAGTAACAATTATAAATAATTACACTAAGGAACAAACTTTAGTGGCTACTACCAGACTTCTATCTAGTAATAATAAACTATTCAGATTAACTGAAACAGTTACTGTGCCAGCTGGTGGTAAATTAACAGCTACAGCTAGAGCAGATGAAACTGGTGATGAATATTTAATACCGGCTACTAAATTTACAATACCAGGCTTATGGGAAGGTTTACAGGATAAGATATACGCTGAAAGTTCCGTTCCTATGAAATACCAGGAAGAAACAAGCCATATCATAACAGCAGATACTATAAACGCAGCTATTACTAGTTTAAAGGATCAAATACTGGTTAAAGCAATAGAAGAATTTGAACCACAATTAAGTGGTAATGAATATATAAATAAGGATGCTTTGATTGTTCAAGAAATAAGACGGGCAACATCAGCTGTTATTGGTGATGATGTAGAATCATTTGACGTTGAGCTTGAATTACAGATAAAGACTATAACTTATGACGAACAAAAGCTTTTGACAAAGATAGAAAATGATATTAATGTTTTAGCTGAACAGAATCAAGGTTTAATAAACTTCTCAAACAATGATATCAATGTCTCTATTGCTGAGAATGAAGAAGTTGTTAATGGTATTATTGGAGTTATACAAGGAAAATATAAAATACAGTTAGCTAATCCTAATATAGATTTAGAGCAAATCAAGGGTAAGACACCAGAACAAGCCGTTCAATACTTAACAGATCTTTCTGGTGTTATGTCAGCTAGTGTTACTCTATCCCCTTTCTGGCTAACAACAGTTCCTGAATTAGATAATCATATTAAAGTAATTTTAAATAAATAATATTTGGTGATTGCTTGGTCTACCAAACCAAGATAATATATGCAAGTATTACTTGCCTAAGCCAATTAAAGAGTGTCCTTAATACATTTAAGGAAATTAGGGTGGAACCGCGGAATAATCCTTTCGTCCCTATACTACTGTGATATAATAGTAGTTAGTGATGTAAGGATTTTTTTAATTATTATTACAATAAAATGTCAAAAGATAATCTAGAAATATTACGCCATTCTGCAGCTCATTTAATGGCTGCTGCCATTCAAAAGCTTTATCCAGAGGCTAAATTTGGTGTGGGGCCTGTTATTGAAAATGGTTTTTACTATGATGTAGAAATACCAAATGTATCCTTATCTGAGAATGATTTGCCAAAGATAATGAAGCAAATGAAGAGGATGATAAAAGATAATATTGAATTCAAAAAAGAAGAACTGTCTATTGAAGATGCTATTAAACTTTTTGAAAAACTAAAACAACCATATAAAGTTGAACTTTTAAAAGACCTTAAAGAAAAAGGAACAACCAAAATGGATGATAGTGAAGCTGAAGTTATGCCAGACGAATCTTCTATTATTACCATATACAAAACTGGTGAATTTACAGACCTTTGTCGTGGACCCCATGTAGATAGTACAAAAGAATTAAAAATAGCTTTCAGTCTAGATAGACTAGCTGGTGCCTATTGGCGTGGTAGTGAAAAAAATCCAATGCTTACTCGTATCTATGGTTTGGTATTTGCTAAAGATTCTGAACTGGAAGATTATCTCGCTATGATGGAAGAAGCGAAACAAAGAGATCATAGAAAGTTGGGTAAAGAACTAGAGCTATTCCACATTGATGAAATGGTTGGTAAAGGGTTACCATTGTGGCTTCCTAAAGGAACTATTATTAAAGATGAGATTGAGAAATATGCCAAGGAAATGGAAAATAAATACAATTATGTAAGAGTAACAACTCCTCACCTTGCTAAAAAAGAATTATTTGAGACATCAGGACACCTACCATATTACAAAGACGATATGTATCCTGCTATGGAAATGGACGATGGTACATACTATCTAAAGGCTATGAATTGTCCTCATCATCATATTATTTACAGATCTAAGCCACATAGTTATAGAGAGCTACCATTGAGGCTAGCTGAATACGGAACTGTGTATAGAAATGAACTCTCTGGAACATTAGCAGGACTATTACGTGTTAGAATGCTTTCTATGAATGATGCTCACATCTATTGCCGTAAAGATCAAATAAAAGATGAATTTAAAAATGTTCTCGCCCTTAATATGGAAGTCTTTGAAAAGTTTAATTTAGGAGATTATTGGTTTAGATTATCTAAGTGGTCACCTGACCATCTTGAAAAATATATTAATGAACCAGATAATTGGAAATACTCTGAAAGCATCATTAAAGAAGTACTTGATGAAATGAAAGTTAAGTATACAGAAGTGGAAGATGAAGCAGCTTTCTATGGACCAAAATTAGATGTTCAATTCAAATCTATTATTGGTCGTGAAGAAACAATGTCTACAATTCAATTAGACTTTGCCGCTAAATCTAGATTTGAATTAAAATATATTGATCAAGAAGGTAAAGAAAATAATGAGGTGTTTGTAATACACAGAGCCCCTTTATCTACCCATGAAAGATTCTTAGCATTTTTGCTAGAAAAATATGCTGGCATATTCCCTACTTGGCTTTCCCCTGTACAAATTGCTTTACTACCAGTTGGTGCTGATCATAAAGACTACTGTCATACATTAGCCGCTAAGTTTAAAGAGCAAGGCTTTAGAGTTGAGGTAGATGATGCTAATGAAACTATTGGTAATAAAATAAGAAAAGCAGTTGGTCAAAAAATACCATACATGCTGGTTATTGGAGACAAAGAAATGAATTCAGATAAATTAAATGTTAGATTAAGAGGAACAGATGATTTACTACAAATAACTGAAGAAGAATTTATTACTAGGGTTAAAGAAGAAATTACTAACCGTAAAGATCAATAATAATGAAATCATATAAAACTTTTCGTTTACTATTTATAGCCGGATTCCTTCTGGCTCTTAGTACTGCATTACCGGCATATATTCAATCTTCTTTTTTGGAAGATTATATGGATATACAAATGGTTAGTTTGTATTTAACAGGGGTTATGGCTCTAACGTTAATAGCCCTTTTTATCTATCCCCGGATAATAAACAAAATAACAAATCTACGAGCCTTACTCTTAACATCTGTTATTAGTATAGCCTCACTATTATTATTAGGTATAGCTAAACAACCAGTAGCTATAATAGTATTGTTCACCATTCAATATATTACACTAATGCTACTAGTAATAAATACTGACATAGCTCTTGAAAACATATCTGACGATGAGCACACTGGACGTATTAGAGGAAGACATTTAACCATTTTAAACGTTGGTTGGCTTATTTCACCGTTACTGATGGGATTTATTGTTACACTTGGTGGCTACCAATCAGTATATCTGGTTGCCGGTATTATTATGTTTTCAAATCTACTCCTAATATATATGAATCGCAAACTAATAACAGACCATAAAGAATACCACGTACATAAATTAAGAAACCTCCTAAAATCTTTAAGTAAAAATAATAATCTTAGGAAGATATTTGCTTTGAGTTTTGTTTTAAGGTTCTTTTTCTGTCTAATGGTGCTATACACTCCTATTTATCTAAACAGATACATTGGTTTTGACTGGGAAACAATTAGCATAATATTTACCATAATGCTATTACCATTTGTTCTGTTTGGCATGCCAGCAGGACAGATAGCTGACAGATGGTTAGGTGAAAAAGAAATTATGTTTACAGGCTTAATTCTAATGATGGTAACTACAGGTATAATGTTCTTCTACAATGTTCAAAACGCTGTTATTTGGGCTATCTTACTATTTATTGGTAGAATTGGTGCAGCCATTGTAGAAGCAATGCAAGAATCATATTTCTTCAAACATGTAGACGGTGATGATTTAGACTTAGTGAGTCTATTCAGAGATGTGCGTCCATTTGCCTGGTTAATAGGAACTGGTCTTTCTGCAATAATATTACACTTTCTCCCAATACAATATATATTCATATTTCTGGCATTTGTAATACTTCTCAGCCTTTATCCGGCACTGACCATAAAAGATACGAAATAAATACAAAACACCCTTGCTTAGCAAGGGTGTTTTTTTATCTAAACTATATTTTAATTACATCGTGATGTTTACTCTCTCTTAAGCCACCAGCTGTTATTCTTACAAACTCTGCATTCTCGTGAAATTCTTCAATGGTTTTAGCCCCACTATAAGTCATACCAGATCTAAATCCACCAACCAACTGACTAACAACATTCTCAACAGGACCCTTATACACCATTAACGATTCAACGCCTTCTGGAACAACACCATCTGTTGAATCTTCCTGCCATTCGCCCTTTTCTTTCTCAGCTCTACCAGAAGCTGCCCCAAATGAAGCCATGCCTCTGTATATCTTAAACTGCTTACCATCTTTATGTAATACTTTTCCTGGTGTTTCTTCTGTACCAGATAATAGATTGCCAAGCATTACTGTATGCGCACCAGCTGCAATAGCTTTTGCTATATCTCCAGATGTCTTTATACCAGCGTCTGCTATTACTGGAATATCATATTTCTTAGCAGCGGCCGCACATTCTAGAACAGCTGTTAATTGTGGGACACCAGATCCTGCTACTATTCTAGTTACGCAAATAGATCCAGGACCAACACCAACTTTTACACTGTCAACACCTGCTTTAATTAATTCAACCGTTCCTTCAGCTGTTGCTACATTCCCACCAATTAAATCTACGTTAGGAAAATGTTTCTTAATTAACTTAATTGTATCCAGTTCTGCTATTGAATGACCGTGAGCAATATCTATTACCAAAAAATCTACGCCGGCTGCCACTAAAGCTTCTGCTCTTTCTAATACTCCGTCTTTAACACCAATAGCTGCTCCTACAACCAATCTACCCTTCTTATCTTTAACAGCTAATGGAAATTTATTTCTCTTCTCAATGTCTGAAGTGGTAATAAGTCCCTGTAATTCATTCTTTGAATTAATAAGTGGTAATTTTTCTATTCTATTCTTATGTAATAATTTTTCTGCTTCCTCAATAGATATATCTTTATGAGCAGTTATTAATTTATCTAACGGAGTCATCATCTCTCTTACACTAGGATTATTACCATTCTCGAATAAAGTGTCTCTTCTGGTTACGATACCAAGTAGTTTATTTTCTTTATCTACAACCAAAAAACTAGAAACATTATGTTGCTTTCTTAACTCTTTAATATCTTCTAATGTATTAGTAACATTAACAGTATATGGATTATCTATAATTAAACTCTCAGCTCTTTTAACCTTCTGCACCTCTATTGCTTGCTGACGAGGAGATAAAAATCTATGAATAATACCTACTCCGCCTAATCTAGCCATAGCAATAGCCATTTTGTGCTCTGTAACAGTATCCATATTAGAACTAACAATTGGAATAGACAGTTCAATATTCTTAGTTAATCTTGTTTTAGTAGATACATCTTTTCTTGAGCGAATAGCAGAATATTTAGGCTTTAAAAGCACATCATCATAACTTAAAGCCTCTGGTATTGTTTTAATCATAATTTGAAAATTTAATAAAAAAACCAATAATAAATATACACCTAAACAAGTTTACAGTAAACCCTCATGCCCTTGATTTTTTCTCAATTTTATGCTATTATACATATATTCGCATTAAAATAACTAATTTAATAATATAGTTAAACAATTAACAAAAAAACTATGATAAAAAATAATAAATCATTGTTGTTTGGATCAATATTTACAGTAGCGTTGTTAACAGCTACTTTTTTTGCTCCAGCAGCATTAGCTACTGCTACCCCAACCACAACATCTGCAGATGCAGACGCTGTTAGTATTGAGGCTGAAGCAGAAGCATTAGGTGTTGAAGTTCCAGGAAATTTTTACTTCTTAAAAAACTGGGGCTATTCACTACAAAAAGCCTTTACTTTTAATCCAGTTAAAAAAGCTGAGATAGATTTAAAACAAGCATCTGAACAAATTGTGCATGCTAGACAATTAGCATCACAATCAGATGATGCTAATGTACAGGCAAAGGTAAAAAAAGCTTTAGACAATTATGAAGTAAAGATTGCTAAAATTGGAGATAGGGCTGAGGAATTGAAAGCAGATAATCCAGAATTAGCAGAGAAGTTTTTAGATAAACTATCTGACAGACAAATCAAGCAACAAGAGATTATGTCTAAGCTAGAAGAAAAAATGCCAGAAGAAGCTTGGCAACATTTAAACCAAGTGCGTGAAAGAACAATGGAGCATTATGGTGAAGTTGTAAACACTATTATTGATGATAAAGAAAAAATATCTGATCACCTATTGAAAGCTTTTGACAAACAAAATGAATCAGATTTTAACAGACTAAAACATGTAGAAATTCTAAAAGCTTTAGAAGATAAAGTACCAGAAGAAGAAAAAGCTGCTATTATGAAAGCTCAAGCAAATGTTCTTGAAAAATTCAAAGCTGAATCAGATGAATTACCAGCTGAACTTAGAGAACTTAACTATATGGACTATATGGAAAAAGCAAGAGCAATGAAAGGTAATGCTTTGCAAACCTTAGAAGAATTATCTGATGAAGATTTTATTCCTGCTAATCTAGATATTCGTGTTCAAGCATTAAGGGATGAATACGAACAGACAATGGAAGCTGCTAAAAAGGGTTTAGAAAATTTAACCGAAGAAGAAAAGGCTATTCTTGAAAGAGCAAAGGCTAGAACTATGCAACAGTTTGAAGCTCAAAAACAAGAATACGAACAAATAAGAAATAGGTTGGAAAATAGTTATGAAGCTATGCCACCTATTCAAAAAGAAATGTTAGACCAATATAAAGAAAGAGCTGATATTCGTGAAGAACACATGGAGATGAATGACGATATGATAAAGGAACCTGAAATGCTAAGAGATCGTGTTGAAAATATGTTTGATAAAGACGACGATAACCAAGACGATGAAGAAGATGATGAAGATGAAAACGATGAGGACGATTATATGAGAAGAATGCAAGAACAAAACAGAATAAATCAATAAATCGTATTAGATAAAAACCCCGCTATACAGCGGGGTTTTTGTATTGAAAAGATATTACTTTTCTGCTATCCTATCCACTATGACAAATCTAAAATATCATTTATTTATACTGGGTTGCCAAATGAACCACTCTGATGGTGAAAGAATTGCTGCTGTTTTAAACAGTATTGGCTATACCCAAACAGATGATGAAAATGAGGCTGACTTAATTATTGTGGTTGCTTGTTCTGTTAGACAGTCTGCTATAGATAGAATTTACGGTAAAATTAAAAACTGGCACAAACTCAAAGAAACCAAACCTTTAATCACAGCTGTTACTGGCTGCTTATTACCGAAAGACAAACAATTAATGGAACAGAAGTTTGACTTAGCTTTTGACATTTCTGAATTATCTGAATTACCAGCAATGTTGAAGGCTAATAAAAATGAATTTAAAAACATTAAAAACTATTTCAATATACACCCCGTTCCTAAATCCAGTTTTCAGGTATATATACCAATTATGACTGGTTGTAATAATTTTTGCACCTATTGTGCTGTCCCCTATACTCGCGGTAGAGAAAAATCTCGTAGCAGCCAGGATATATTAAAAGAAGTTCAATCATATATAGATAAAGGATATAAGGAAATAACCTTACTTGGTCAAAACGTGAATAGTTATGGCAATGATTTAAAGAATGAAATTAAATTTCCAGAACTATTAAAAAAAGTTAACGATTTACAAGGGAACTTTTGGTTAAGGTTTTTAACATCCCATCCTAAAGACATGTCAGATGAATTAATAGAAGTTATGAGGGAAGGAGAGAAAATTTGTGAATACTTACATTTACCAGTACAGGCTGGAGACGATAAAGTGTTAAAAAGAATGAATAGAAAATATACTATTAAACACTATAAAGGATTAATTAAAAAAGTTAGAAAAGCTATACCCGGTATAACTATTACCACAGATACTATTGTTGGCTTTCCTTCTGAAACCAGGTGGCAATTTAATAAAACAAAAAGATTATATAAACAAATGGCCTATGACATGGCATATATTGGTAAATATTCACCTCGATCAGGTACAGTCTCAGCTACCTGGGAAGATAATATCACTTTGGAAGAAAAGAAACGTAGAGAAAGAATTTTAACAAAGATAATGGAGAAATCTGCTTTAAAACATAATAAAAAATTATTAAATAAAACAGAGACCATACTAGTTGAAGAATACGATGGTAAATACATTATTGGTAAAACTAGATCTGGTAGACCTGCTAAAGCTTTAAGCAAAAAAGATTTAACTGGAGAATTTGTAGATATAATCATAAGCAGTGTACATGCTTACAGTCTTTCTGGAAAAATAAAAGGAGCTAATGATTAACTCCTTTTAATTTAGAAAATAAGGTTTTTTAGCCAGATAAGTAAGCTGAGTCCATAATACTCAAACGGAGCTCTCAACAAACAGCCAATGTATAAAAATAATCTACCATAAGGTAGTTTTTTTTCATGACTGACAAACATGAAAGCGCCTACTTTACTTAAGTTGATTACAATAACAGATAGAGCTAATCCCACATATTCAAAATCTCGCACTAATACAGCAAAACGATGTTTAGAAAAGTCTCCGTTATTACCATTCCTCGTAATCTTCTGCCAAAAAGGATCTAGAACTCTTGTCCAAAAACTTGTGTGACGAAGAAACTTAAAAAAGAATATTTCAGACTCAATCACTAAAAACATTTGAACTGTAGCTAGCAAAACCCAACCAGAAAACAAATGACCCGTCTCCTGAGCTCTTGAGATTAAAATCTCATAGATTGGAATAAAGCTCGTTAAAAAGTATATCCACGCTATTACGTGAACAAAAAACCTAAGTCTTGTTTTCAATATTTATCCTCCTTATTTTAAAGTTCTGTAAAAGATAAATAGTTTACAATGTATTAAAAATTATTGCAAGAAAAAAGCCCCTAAGTTAGATTGTCCAACTTAAGGGCTTTAATTTTACTTAGCGACCTCTTCAATAGAATTAAATAGGTCACTTGCTTCAAATGGCTTAGCCAGAGCTCTGTCAAATAGATTGACTTCGCTTACTGGCAAAACATTTAGAAGCCCGGACATAAGAACAGTACCAAATGTATATCCCCTTTCTTTGAGAGATAACATTAATTCTGTTCCATTCATTGTTCCACCGAGATCGTGATCCGTTAACAACACGTTAAAGCTGTTGTTAAATTCAGAAAGAGCTTTTTCAGGGGTATCAACACCAACCACATCAAATTTACTTCCAAGGATACTTTCACATATCTCTAAAATTGAAACGTTATCCTCCAGCACCAGTACTTTAATCATTTGCCCTCCGATCTGCTATGTTTAAGTACAGATGAATACATTAACATGCTTTAGACTAAACGTCAATATGTGCATAATATTATACCTTTTCTTTATCCTTTCCTTGTAGTATATTTATCTATATTTATTAACAAGTAATGCAAACACCAAATAACAAACTCATAGTCATATTAGGGCCAACAGCCTCTGGTAAAACCGGGCTAGCTATTAAGCTTGCTCAAAAATACAATGGGGAGATTATTTCATCCGATTCTCGTCAAATATATAAGAATATGACTATTGGTACAGCTAAGCCTACAAAAGACGAAACTGAGGCAATTAAACACCATTTAATAGACTGTACAAAGCCAGATCACAACTTCACATTAGCTGAATTTATTAAAAAAGCTAATAAAGCTATTAAATCTATTCAACGTAGGGGAAAAATCCCTTTTTTAGTCGGAGGAACTGGACTATATATATCTTCCATTGTAGATAATTATGATTTACCAAAAGGTAAAATAGATTTGGGTTTACGCAAAAGACTTGAGTCTAAATCTAAAAAAGAACTTCTAGAATATTTAGAAGAATTAGATCCGGATACAGCAAACACCATAGACAAAGAGAACCCTAGGCGTTTAATTAGAGCCCTTGAGTATGTAATAATAAATAAAAAGTCCTTTGCTAATAACCAAAAAACAAATAATTCCCCTTATGATATTTTACAAATAGGCATTAATTTAAAGCAACCTGAACTCAATAAAAGGATTGAGCAAAGAACCAATCAAATGATTGAACAAGGCTTGGTAAAAGAAACACAAAAGTTAATAGACAAATACGACAATACACTTCCCTCTTTAAATACGATTGGCTACCAAGAAATAATCCAATATATAAATAATGAAATAGATTTAAATCAAGCAGTAGATTTAATAAAAACTCACACTAGACAATATGCCAAGCGTCAAATGACTTGGTTTAAAAGAGATAAAAGAATTAATTGGATAGAATTCCAATGGCAAGCAGATTCTTTAGTAAATAAATTCCTTAAATAGAATATTATTTATGAGTTTTACCAATCATACATGAAATGTATGATTTTGCTTTTTTTATTAAATTAGCAGCTTCTTTGGTACCAGCTTTTGGATAACCCATCTTTGCAAGTATTTTTTCAGCTAAAACCTCATCTCCGTCAAAGCTAACTGTTTGTTCATCAGGACTAACCTCAATATTTGAAAAGCCATTTTTAGATAACTTATCTTTAATACCAGCAGCACAACCACCGCATTTAATATTTACTACATTTATTGTAGGCATATATTTATTATTAATAATTAATTTGTTCTATAAATCTATATAGTAAAAAAAGGAAACAAATATTCTGTACAATCATTAACGGTATGCCAAAATAGAAATACCATTTTCTTGTTTTATGATGAGCCGTAAACATTCCTAAGTATATACCGACTCCACCAAATAAGGCGGCCCAGAAAAATAATACCCCTTCATTTATTCTATCTCTACCCTTTTTGGCACTTTCTTTATCTAAAACAACTACAAAATAGGATATTATATTAATAACCAATAAAACAACTAAAGATACTATTAAATACATTTCCATAAATTTATTATATCATTGTTTATATTTAAACAAAAAACACTCAAATGAAGAGTGTTTTAAATATTTAAAATATAATCTTACCAACGACCTCTACCAGATCTTCCTCTACCTCTATTTCTACCTGACATCTGTTTTCTGTTCTTACTTCTAGCTCTACCACCACCTGATCTACCTCTTCCAGATGTATCTTTTCTAGTAGTTGCTCTAATATCTATACTCTTACCCTTAAAACTGACACCAGCTAAATACTTAAGCATTTTATCTGCATACTCTCTATCTACAGAAAATATTGTATGATCGTGTAATAAACTAATTCTACCAATTTCAACACCTTTTAGATTCTTATTTGAATTTATTAAACTAAATAGTTCTTTAATATTAAAACCATCTCTTCTGCCAAGACCAATCATAAGTCTTGTCATGTTACCACCTTCACCTCTTAAAGTATTATCTCTCACATCTGCATTAATATCTCTACCAGATTTATGATCGGCAATTAAATCGCTAAACTTATGGGATATGAATAACTTTATTAAATCATCCTTGTGTACCTTATTTAACTTTTTAATAATCTCAGAAAAATACTTTTCATCTACTTCTGTACTAATATCTGTACTTTCAATCTCATCTAAATAATTATTAATTTGCTTCATATAAATCTCATCAACGGTTGGAACTTTCTTGTATTCGATCTTTTTATTCAAAAGTCTTTCTAAGGCTTTAATTCTACCAACCTCTCTTGGACTAACAATAGATATTGCTATGCCGCTTTGTTTAGCACGTCCTGTTCTGCCGCTTCTATGAGTATAGCTATTCATCTGATCAGGTAGATTATAATTAATAACATGAGATAAATTATTAATATCTATTCCTCTTGCAGCTACATCAGTAGCAACTAGTAAACCAGACTTTTTCTTTTTAAAGCCATCCATTATCTTAGAGCGAATATTCTGTGAAATATCTCCATGCAAAGCCTCTGTATCATAACCAGCTCTTTTTAACTTTTCTGCAACATTTTGCGTTTCAATTCTGGTTCTACAGAATAATAAACCATAAACACCAGGTAAATTATCTAAAATTCTCTTTAAGGCTTCAAATCTATCTCTAGCACCTACAACATAATATTCATGAGTTACATTATCTGCACCAATATTATTTTCACCAATGCTAATTTCTTCAGCCTTGCTCATATAATTCTTAGCAATTGCAAATACACTTTTAGAAATAGTTGCAGAAAATAGTAAAGTCTGTCTATTTTTTGGTGTTTGTTCTAAAATAGCATCCAAATCATCTTTAAAACCCATATCTAACATTTCATCTGCTTCGTCTAAAACAAGCCACTCAATAGTTTGTAACTTCAAAACATTTCTACGAATAAGATCATGAACTCTACCAGGCGTCCCCACTACAATATGTGTTCCTCTTCTTAATGCTTTAATTTGTATATCTATTCTTTCGCCACCATAAACAGGAGTAATATCTATACCCTTAGAATGTTTAGCAAACTTTTGCATATCCTGAGATATTTGTATGCATAATTCTCTAGTCGGACACAAAATTATTGCTTGTAAACCACCCTTAACATTAATTTGGTTAAGTATAGGAATACCAAAAGCACCAGTCTTACCAGTACCAGTTTGTGCTAAAGCTATTAAATCTTTTTTAGATTTTAAAATAAATGGAATACACTTTTCTTGAACCGCTGATGGTTCAATGAACTCCAATTCATTAAGGCTAGTCATTATATCTGACTTTAAACCTAGTTCTTTAAATTCTGTCATATAATTTTTATCTATTCCTGCTTTAAAGCAGACGCAAAGAATAATATATTTTTTTAACTTTGTCAAGGTGTTTTAGGGTAATCTTAATTAAAACCTTGACTTTCTACCAAATACGTAGTATAAATAGTTGTACAACTTTAATGTATTGAAAGCTAATTACCGCTTTTTATAGGCGGTTTTAAATTTATGGAAATAAGAAACATAGCGATTATCGCCCACGTTGATCACGGTAAAACAGCCTTAACAGATGCTCTTATGCAACAAACAGGCATGTCTGAATCAACAGTTAGTATGGATAGTGATACCCTTGAAAAAGAAAGAGGTATTACAATTTATTCTAAAAATACTTCAATCTATTACAAGGATACAAAAATAAATATAGTAGACACTCCCGGTCATGCTGACTTTGGTTCTGAAGTTGAGCGTGTTTTACGTTCGATAGATTCTGTACTACTAGTGGTAGATGCGCAAGAAGGTCCAATGCCTCAAACAAAGTTTGTTTTAAAGAAATCTTTAGAACTTGGACTTAAACCTATTGTTGTAATTAACAAGATAGATAAACCTGCGGCTAGACCAGATATTGTTCAAGAACTTGTCTATGAATTGTTTTTAGATTTAGGAGCTACTGATGAACAATTAGATTTTATTACTCTTTATGCAATAGCTAGAGAAGGAATAGCCCAAATGAATTTAGACGATAACTCTAAAGATTTAACTCCCCTACTAGATATAATATTAGAAAAAGTACCTATTGCTTCTACAGAAGATGCAGTTAATAAACCACTTAAAATACAACCATTTAATTTAGCTTATGATAATTTCTTGGGTAGACTTGCTATCGGTAGAATATATGAAGGTGTTATTAAAGATAATGCTAAGGTTCTAATTAAAAATGTAGATGGCACAGAACGTTCTGGCAAACTTACTAAATTATTTACCTTTGAGGGTTTAACACGTAAAGAAGTTAAAGAAGCAAAAGCTGGAGATATTGTTTTAATAGCAGGCCTTTCTGACATATTCATTGGTGAAACAATTTGTGCAAGTTCTGATCAAGAAGTATTACCAGCTATTAATATTGATGAACCTACTATTTCTCTAAACTTACTAGTAAATAATTCACCTTTTGCTGGCCGTGATGGACAATTTGTAACCAATAGACAAATAAAAGATAGACTAGAAAAAGAATTAGAAGTTAATGTTGGTTTAAAAATAGACTTTTCTGCAATTGATCATTATAAAGTATATGGTAGAGGTGAAATGCACATAGCTATTCTTCTTGAAAATATGCGACGTGAGAATTATGAGATGCAAATATCTCAACCACATGTAATTATTAAAGAAGAAGATGGTGTTAAAGTAGAACCCTTTGAAGAGGTTACTATAAATGTACCTGAAGAAATGTCAGGCATAGTTATTAAAAAACTGTCTAAAAGATTCGGTAATATGCTAGAAATGGTACCTGAACACGGTGGTGTAAAAATTATCTTTGAAATACCTACTAGAGGCTTACTTGGTTATAGGAATGAATTTGTAGTAGATACTAGAGGTGAAGGTATACTATATACCAGAGTCCTGGGTTTTAAACCATATGTTGGTGAAATTAAAAAAACTGGTGTTGGTTCAATGATTTCTATGGCTACTGGTAAAGCACTTGGTTTTTCTCTTTACAATTTACAAAACAGAGGTGTGTTATATATTGGAGCAAATACTGAAGTATATGAAGGTATGGTTATTGGTAATACAGCCAAGGGTGATGATATGACTGTTAATCCAATCAAAGGCAAACAATTATCTAATATGCGATCATCTGGTGCTGACGAAGCTATTAACTTAACACCTCCTATGATACTTACCCTTGAAAAAGGTATGAGTATTATGAATAAAGATGAATATTTAGAAATAACCCCTAATAATATTCGCTTAAGAAAACAAACACTGAATGAGAGTGAAAGAGTAAGAAATAGTAGAAGTAAATAAAATATATACATAAATAAAAAACCACCTCAAATGAGATGGTTTTCTCTGTAGTACTCTCTTGTATTATTTCTTCTTTGGAGCTGCTTTCTTTTTAGCTGTTGGTTTTTTCTTTGCAGCTTTCTTAACAACCTTCTTTGCTTTTTCTTTAACAACCTTTTTCTTACTCACTTTCTTAGGCTTACTTACAGTTTTTCTATTCTCACGCTTTGGATTGCTAATAGATTTAGTCTTTGAAGTAGTCTTCTTATCAGTTAAAGAGATTTTATGCTTAGTAGTTGGAGCAATTACACTTATTAGTTTATCTAACTTTTCAATTATTTCCTTTAATTGCTTACTATTATCTGGTCCTTTAGAACCGCCTCTTCCACCACGATCTCTACCACCTTGGTCTTTATTACCGAAACATTCACTACAATAGATTGGCTTATCATTTGTTGGTCTAAATGGAACTTCACAGTTTTTACCACATTCATCACAGACTGCTTTATGCATTTCTCTATCTGAACGTCCAAATCCACTTCTACCACCTCTGTCTCCACCTCTATCTCTTCCACCTCTGTCTCCAGCAAATCCACCTCTACCACGGTCTCTACCGCCGCCAGAGTCATTTTCGTGACCTCTAAAACAATCACTACAATAGATTGGCTTATCATTTGTAGGCTTGAAAGGAACTTCACAATTAACCCCACAATCACTACAAACAGCTTTATGCATTTCTGGTCTTTCACGGTCTCTTCCACCGCCTCTATTACCACCAAATCCACCTCTACCACGGTCTCTACCGCCGCCTCTGTCATTTCCTCTAGAATAACCCATATTTTTATAGTTTTAATAATTACTTTTAACTGGCAGTAGTATATGCTTTTATTGAATAAATGGCAATAGACGAGCTAATAATAAAAATATATACAATTAGATATCTAATTCTTTACTTACAAAAATCATAATTATCATAGTTTTCTCTTATAATCTTTTTCCAAGCAATAGTTTCATTACCACCTTTAATATAATTCTTATGATAAACAAGTAATACGATAATTTCTTCTGTCTTATTATTTACTGCTAAAATACATCTATTCCCTGAATTCTTCTTAGAAACCTTTGTACCAGCTACACGAAACTCTGATTTGCAAATAGAAACATCCCCCTCAGTAACAATACTGTCTACTATATCTGTTTTTAATAACTCTTCAAGACGTTTAAATTGTTCTATAACACCCCGCCATGTTATATCCCAGTAATTTTTATACTTCTTTTGAAATTTCTTTATATAATGACGTTCTGCAAATTCATCAATTTTAACCGAATAGTTAATAGACATGTGTGGGATCCTCTTGAATAATTAACTCATATGGTATCAGCTCATCTTGGACACATAGACGATATGGTAATTGTTCGTGAGTAAAATTTACAATTTCACTTGTTCTTTTAGACCGCCACTTTCTTTCTATCTTTTTAATTAAACTCTTCTCCTCACTTGATAGTGCATTTAATTTTCTCATCTTTGACCCCTCACTTTCATGAATTAAAATAACTTCATCTTTTGTTCTATCTAAATTTATCTTCCCATCACTTTCTAGTTCATCAAGAGCACGAAAATATAAATCAGGCACTGGTCCAAATTGAATATGTCTATATTGCATACCACTCATACTATTTAAATTTTCATAGAACCAGGCAAAATCTGCTAAATATAATAATTTTGCCAGCTTTGTTTTTGGCATTTTACCATCACCTTTTGAGTTTGCAGAACGTAAATAAAAAAGTATCATCTCTTTATATTTCTCATAATTTGGTAATAGTCCAACTTGCATATCTTCCAGACTTACTCCAAATAAATTTGAGAGTGTTCGTGCTTCAGAAAGTGACAATTCTTTTTTACCCTGTTCAATAGCTATGAAAGAGGTTCGTGATATTCCCAATTTTTTAGCAATATCATGCTGAGACAAACCTTTTTTTTCACGTAAAACTTTTAAAGATTGTATATATGCTGTGATCATAAAATATTAATATTAAATTTCTTATATAATTGATAGTAGCATATAGTCAAGATTCTGTACATTTAGTTGTCCACAGTCCTGACATTAGCAGACTTATAAAAAAATCACCTATTTTCATAGATGATTATATAGTGCGGATTTAAACTATTTACAACTTACCTAAATCAAGTCTATCCTTAATATCTATATCATCTACAAATTCTTGCATATGACTTATTAATATAATTGCACCTTCATAATTATCTAATGCTTTAGCAATTACTGGTATATGTCTAAAATTAATATGATTAGTAGGTTCATCCATTATTAATATATCTGGTTTCATAAGAACAAGTCTAGCAAATGCTAATAATCCTTTTTGTCCTTCAGATAAATCTCCAACCCTGTGTCCCATTAAATCTCCTGTAATAAGAAAACCAGCAGCAACAGATCTCATATCTTGAGCACTATAGCCTTCCCCTCTTGCACTATCTAAGGACTTAATTACAGTCTCTTCAAAATCTAAATTAGAAAAGTTTTGACTATAATAGCCAATAATAGCTTTTGGATCTATTATAATATCTTCATTGTTATTATCTATTATCTTTCTAAGTAAAGTACTTTTTCCAATTCCATTTGGACCAGATATTAATAATCTACTTTTCTGTCTTAAAACAATATCTACTTCTTTACGTACTGGTTGATGACTATATATTACATTTAAAGCTTTAATAGTAATAAGTGGTCCTGTAATATCGTGTTTACCAATATTAAAGTCTCTAATAGTTCTATCCTCTCTTCTCACATCCACTTTATTATCTTCAAGTTCAATAGTTTCTTCTTTAAGCTTCTTAGCAAGTTTTCTCATCTTTCCACCTTTATGTGAAAAGAAATTAACTTTATCTTTTCTATCTTTAATTGTTTTTTCCATTTGAGCATTCTTTTTAAGCTCTCTGGCAATTCTTTGAGCTATTTCATCTACAACTACATAATAGTTACCAACATAATATTCGGTCTTCTTTGTAAAAGAATCTAAATATATGACACCTTCTGTAAATAGGTTAAGAAAATCTGCATCATGAGATATTACAATAACTGTTTTATCATAAGTTACTAAAAATGAGATAAGATGATCTATTCCGTCTTGATCTAAATTATTTGTAGGCTCATCAAGAAGTAATATGTCTGGCTTTTGTATAAGAGCAAAGGCTAGTAATATTCTAGCTTGCTGTCCACCAGACAAATCACCAATTTTTCAATCCATTGGTATGTCTAAATTAACAGCATCAAGCACTTTAGCTATTTGAGACTTTAAACCAGGTACAATATCTGTAAAAGCTTTTGCAAAGTATTCATCTATAGAAAGATCGAAATCTTCATGTTTAACTATTTGTTCAGCTGTAGCTACTGTAGCATCTCCTTTATATGATACTTGCCCTTTCTTTGGCTTTAATTGCCCTTTAATGAGATTAAATATAGTACTCTTACCTGAACCATTCTGTCCCATTAAAGTAACTTTAGCTCCCTTGCGAATACTAAAATTAGCCTCATCTAGTAGAGGCTTCTTTTCTTTATATTCAAATGTGACATCGCTAAAACGCAATACTACTTCTTCTGACATTTCTATACTTTATTTATAACTTCGCTACTATACAGGATATTTTGATTAATTTCAAATCCCTAAGGTAAAATACAGAGAATGAAAAAACACCTCATAAAGAGGTGTTTAATTTTAATACAATCTATAAAAGATTTAGAAAGTCTAATCCAAGATAACCAACTTCAACATCTGTCATCTGACCACTCCTTAGAATTTCACGAAACTCTTCAATTGTTAAAAGTGCCACCTCAGCATATTCATTCTCTTCCAATTGCTGTTCTGCAACTTTCTCACAATCTGTAATAACCACGCAAGAACGTTCCATAGTAGAATATGCACAATCCCAAGCTTTTGTTACCAACTTAGATTTACCACGATAGCCAGTTTCTTCCAGTAATTCTCTTTCTGCTGCTTGTTCTGGAGTTTCACCCTCATCTATATATCCGCCTGGCAATTCAAATAGTATCTTATCTGGACCCGGACGATACTGTTTAACTAATATAACTCTATTATCTTTAGTTAATGGTAATATACCAGTTGCTGGACCCTCTTTTTTGATATAGAAGTCTTTTTCATCACCATCAGGCATTTTAAAAATTACCTCTTCCATCATACGACCATATTTTTTAAATACGATCTTTCTAGATACAATTAACCAATTAACTATTTTATTCATAATATTATATTAATTATTTAAATATTTATCTCCTAAAGCGTTAAACAATTGTTTTTCATGCCTTTTAAACTTTTTATATTTTTCTGGCGTACCTATATCTGCAAATAAACTATCCCCATTATTATATGCAAATAATAGGCCACGCTTTATTAATTCTGGTACCATATCCCTATAGACTGATAATCTAGAATCTCCAGGTGACCAATCATAAGACTTAATAAAATTAGAATCTATAATGACCATACCAGTACTACTACCCCTAAAACCAGACCACTCCTTAGGCTCTTCTTGCTCGTCACTACTACCCTCTTTAGTATAAACTACTTTACCACTTTCATCTACAAAAAAAGCATTTTCATTAGGAACACCTTTAGCTGTTGTCAAAACTATTGTTGCAGTAGCTCCCGACTGCTCGTGTTGAGCAAGTAAACTGTCTAGTCTATCTACATATAAGACTGTATCAACATTCTCTATAAGTACATTTTTACCAACATTTTCCACCTGTCTTACAGCTTTAATTAAATCTCCCCCTGTATCCTCTTGAGTTGCTGTATCCACTATATCTAATCTTTCATCATCAATATCATTCTCTGAATAATAATCTGCTATATTTGTATGATCACCAGCTCCTACAATAATATTTTTAAAATTCAATTTTAATAGTAAATCTGTATGATTCTTAATCATAGGTTGTTCATTAAACTCAATCATAGCCTTAGCTATACCCTTTTTATCTTTTGGTAAAACAGGCTCAAGTCTAGTTCCTCTTCCACCAGCATTAATATATACAGTAGTCTCTTTAAATAATCTTTCTACCTCTCTTAAAGCATCAGCAGAATTCTCTTCCTCTAAACTATTTAATTGTTGTTTTTCAAAATCCATAATCACCATTATTTACAATTTTAACTATTAACTCTGTTTCAGGTAAAAGTATATTATTCCAAGTACAACTCAATTTCAGCAATATCCTTTAATTCATCAATAATTGCCCCAACCTGAGTATCTAGCTTCTGTTGTTTAACCTGATCTGCAAGTTGAGTAGTAACTTCTTCCATAACTGGAATATTAGACCCCTGAGCTACATATTGATCATATAGAGCCTGAATCTCTTCATCACTAGCTGTAACATTTTCATCAACCATTGTAGCTAAATAATTCTGAATAGTCATTTCAATATTAATCCTATCTCTAAATAACTCTTCAGTTAAATTATTTTCACTTAATGCAGTCTGAAATGCTTCTGGACTTTCAAATTGACTAACTGTTCTATCATACTCACTTTGAACTTCTTCAGCTGCTACTTCAATGCCAGCTTCAGCTGCTGCTTGTAATAATAGTCTTTGGTTAACTAAGGTCTCTAAAGCTTGCTGCTTAGCAGCTGCTAATTGTTCAGGATTGTTAACATCTAATCCTTGAGATTGAAAACCAGGTATTTGTTGTGCATAGAAAGCATCAAAATCTGTTTGCGTAATACTCTCATTATTTACAGATGCTACTGAAACTTCATTAGAACCAAACATGTTCCAAGAAACTACAGCTATTCCTATTACGACAATAATTAATAATACTATCAAACCAATAAATATTGGTTTAGCTTTAGATTTCTTCTTTTTACCTAAAACTTCATCTATTGAATCATTAATTACCTCTATTTCATCAACCTTTGATTCTTTTTTACCATCATTGTCCATATTTTTCACTTTTACTACTTAATTGTTATATTTTAGCACTAGAATGGAAAATTGTCATATATTTTACATGTTAATAAAAAACCACCTATTATAAAATAGATGATCTTTTGGCTCCAAGTCGTGGATAATGTTAGAACTAAAATTGAACAAATTTAAACTATTTCTTATGTTTAGATAAGTTATAAATTTCTTGTTTCAATTTATAGCCCTTACAATGCGTAAGTATCCCTAAATATGATTGCTGAGAACGAAAATAAGCTTTCTTTGTTATTTTATTATCTCTCAACTGACAACTTTGCTGTTTTAGTTTATTAAACATTCGTTTCTTTGTTTTAGTACGAATAACCCTATGATTAGGCAGGACAACATAACCAAGCCAGTCAAATCCCTGAATAAATTTCCTGATAATTATTTTATTTGGGTGTAAAGATAAAGATAGTCTACTATCTAAAAATTGTTGAATAGGTGTAATTAAATCAACTAATTCTTTTTTATCTCGGCTTAAAATGATAAAATCATCACTATATCGCATATAGTACTTTTGTTTCAACTTGTGTTTTACAAACTGATCAAGTTCATTCATATAAATATTAGCAAATAATTGACTTGTCACATTCCCGAGCGGCAACCCTGTCTCATAACTTCTTATAACTATATTAGTTAGCGATAAAACATTTTTATCTTTAATCTTTTTAGCTATTAACCCATATAATATATCCTGATTTATAGAATCAAAGAATTTCTTTATATCACATTTGAGAGCAAATATATTTTTAGTATTATTAACACTTAATTTCCTACTAAAACTTCTTAATCTATTAACTGAGCAATGACAACCTTTATCAATACGGCAAGAATAGGAATCAAAGATAAAACCTTTATCAAAAATTGGGTAGAGCACCCTAAACACCGCATGATGTAAAACACGGTCACGGATATTAGCTTTATGAATATGCCTTAATTTTGGATCTTGAACATAAAAAGAAGTATAATGACTATGCTCATACTTCTTGCTCTGTAAATCTGAATGTAATTGCCATAAATTATCTTCAAGGCTAAATTCAAAAGCTTGCACATCTTTTTTACTACTTTTACCGAGCTTAAATTCCTGCCACGCTAAAACAAGATTATCTAAACTAATAATTTCATTGAAAAGACTATGACAAGCCCTAATATTTCTACCCCCCCCCGACAAAGTAAAGTCGAAATTCCCTTGTTGCATATAATAAATGAATTTTTTAAGAAAATATACTCACTATCCAAACAAATACCTAAAGCAGATAGATTTGGAATTTGGTCTAAAATACAAAATATTTGTCTTGAAAGTATTGAACTAATAATTACAGCTTCATTGGAAGTAAAGAATAACAAGCTTCAGATACTAGAATCTACACGAATTAAAGTTGAAGTTTTGAAAGGACTTATCAGACTAAGCAATCAATTACATATCATTAAGAACAAAAAATACATTGAACTTACTTCTGATTTGCAAGAAATATCTAAGATGACTAATGGCTGGATAAAATATCTAAGCTAAACATATCTTTACAAAGAAATCCCGTAATAACGGGATTTCTATTTATGAAACTTCTAACACGAGCACGCAAATTGTCATTCACATTGTCAGGATTGTACCAATTCACCTGCAACTTGTCATCGTTCCAGTTGACATTAGGCACATTACCGTCAGAGTTACGCGACCTCATTTGTTTACCCAAATTCATCTATTACACCAGTAATCTTATACAAAATTACCTGCGTTAACCAATTCAATGTTGGAATTATTTACAAAGCATTGTTTATATAAAACAAATCATCTCTAAACCTGAGCAAGCAGTTTCTTAAAAATTGGCAAATCGTTATCTAGTTTATAAAGTTAGACCGATTGTATTAGCCTAAGTATATTATACAGGTTTTTACCATATAAATAAATTCCCCTTACTTTCTTATGAAAGTAAGGGGAAGGGTTAAAGTTAAAAGGAACAAGGTTAAGCAGAAACTGCTACACGAGCACGCAAATCGTCATTCACAAAGCCAGGATCGTACCAATGCACCTGCAACTTGTCATCGTGCCAGTAGACATAAGGCACAGCACCGCCAGAGCGACGCGACCCGGCACAAAGTGTTACATTTGAAATATCCAAATGCTCGCCAGTTTCATCAAAGTATTTCAGCTCAAGAATAAGTCTTTCCATTAAGGTAATGGAGTTAATATCCTTGGCTTTAAGATCGTTGGCTGAAAGGCTTTTCATTTCCTCGTCTGCTTCTACTCGTTCACGGAAACGAACGGCATAAGATTTGTCTGAAGTACGAACATCATCTTTAATGTCCTTATCAAGTTTCTCAGTGTAAAACCAAGTCTTGAATTTCTTTTTAAGAACTTTGACAATGTCTGCATAGGTAAGACCTTGAGGGATGAAGACTACTCTGGTGAAATCATCCAATTTCTCTGGGATTGCGACGCCTGAGAAATCTACAGTAATACGAAAATATTTTCTGTAGAATTCTTGCCATTCTTCACGGATATTGGTAATGGCGAAGGGATTGCGATGTTCAAGAAATGCTTGAAAATGTCCTAAAGTTAATGAACCATCTCCAATTTGACGATGTACATCTGATAATACGCCAGACCAATCCGACATATTGCCAACTACTGATTTACTCATAGCTAGCTCCTTTTTTTTGTTGTTAATTGACAAAGAACCATTCTTTATCTTAATAGAACATTATACATTATATTAAATATTCTGTCAAGCTCATATGCTAAAAAATAGCTAAAGTTAGCTATTTTAAAAGTCTGGCTCGCATACAGGGACAGCTTCCGAACTTTTTTGTTAAACTATCAGAGGTTAATATTCGAACCATAACCGAATTACTCGAAACACGCCTATTCTTCGTTTTGCTAAAAGTAGATATAATTTACATTAATTTTCAGTAAATTTCCTATACCCATCTTCAGTCCAACAACCATTTATTTCAAAACCCTCAAGTACATTACTTGGAATACGTTCTGTTTCTACTATTTGACAATATGGCTCTTCCTGACTCGTATATAAAAGTCGTAAACCACTATCCTCTTTTTTAACGACTCCTGCTGAACCAGTACGACGATAGCTAATAGCGACTTTATAAAAATCACCAATTTGTTTCATGATTTGCACAATTGTTTCTTTGTTTTGCAGTTCAAGTGCTTCTAAAAACGGTCTTTGTTGAACCTGACTTCCAGCTAAATCATTGCCACAGGTTATCTCGACTGTATTGCACATATATATATTATCAGTACAACCATAAGAGCCATAATCAGGATTGACCTTAACCACGCACAACTCATCATCATTTTTATATGCTCGAACATAATCATAAAACCTCTTATCTATTTCATTTGTAGATGAATTACTCTCATTTAAAACAAATCCCCTAGTATATAACACTTGTTTAGTAATATCCAACAACTCAGCGACAAAACTACTTTCAGCAAAATTATCAGACCTCATACCATCATCCCTGACAACTTCAATTGATTCGTTTCCAGGGACTAAAATACTGTAGCCATCCTCATCATTCCACCAAAGAGATGAATCCTTCGGAAAACTGATATTTATACCAGAAATACCTGATTTAAGTTTAAATGCTAGCTCCTGCAATACTGAATCCCAGATCTCACTATTATTATGATTTATGATACCAGAATTTTTGCTTGTTTCAATTTCCATATTATTACTTACATTAACATTCAATCTACTGGTATTTACTGCATTAATAGTGGCATTTTGAACCATAAATTTATCCATTTCAATCCAACAGTCGCCTGAATTTATGATTAAATTTTTAGCCGATCCAGACAAATTAATTACGCCTCCCTTGGCATCAAGTTTTAATGTGTCTTCCACCTTAATATTGCCTTTTATATCATTGAATCTTTTGTTTAACTTAATTTCTATATTGTCTACTTCAATGTTCGCTAATTCAATATTTCCACCTTCTATTTCAATTTTTTCAATATCAGGCATGGTAATTTCTATTATCAAATGTTTTGTACCAGCAGGAAATAAAGCATTCTCATTTTCCATTGTCCATGTTTTAGTATTGTAGTATGTTTCTAGTTCTGATCTTTTTATAGACAATGTTGTGTTATCCGTTTTTTTAAAATCCAATCCTATTCGGTCATATTGACTACCCTTAACTACAATATCAAATTTATCGCCTTGAAGAATCTTTATTTCATCATATTCAACATAACGTGAAACGTATATGCTATCAAAATCTTTAATATCAAAATGTTCTTCTATTTTAATTCCTTTCATTTCTTCTTTTTTTAATTCAAATTTAGAATTCAAATAAGAAGCCAACAAAAGAAAAACGGCTAAAAAGATAAAAAAATAAATTATTAAACGAGATAATAACTTTTTATTTAAATATCTTTTTAAAGGAAATAGTAAAATTAAACCTAAATTAGTGACAAATATAAATTGTGTTGCAAGAATAAATAAAACCGACAAAAGCAATAAATAATAGTTAAAAAATCCAATTACATCTATTACTCTAAAATCAACCATCACCGTGTTGAGCCAAGAACTTGAAGGATAAAACGCTACTACCAAAAAAAATACAATAGCTATGGATGTGCCAATCGACCCAATACTTAAAAATAATCCCCCAAATATTTTCTTAAAAACTAAAATAAATTTTGATTCAGATTTTATATTTAATAACAAAGCAGTTCCTCTGATAACAATTCCTATTAAACCACCAAATATACTAACGCCTGTTAAAAATAATGCTGGATCTAAAAAACTCCAAAAAACAAAATAACCATCATGATCATATTCGATTACTTGCAACAAAATTAAATAAACAAAACTTGTTATCAATGACCCAATAATAAGCTTGGGTAGAAACCTATAACTTCTATCTTCATTCTGAACCAATACCATCAATACACCAGCTAACATGGGCAATAATAAAAGTTGAAAACCCAACAAAAAACTAAACCAATGAGGTACTGTATAAAATATTAAACCTACTACGATTGTTATAAGTGAAATCAAATAAATTTTTTTCATATCTTTGTTTTTCTAAAAATATTATTAAAATATACAAACAATAAATAACCCATGAAAACACCAACAAAATTAAGAATAATATCATCGACATCAAAAATACCAGACTTGAATAAAATTTGTAGTAATTCTAAAATTATTCCCGTAATTAATGCTGTCAATAAAACACTTTTCCATTGTAATTTTTGGTATATGCCAGTAAGTAAAAACCCAAAAGGAATTAAAGCAATAATATTACCTAAAATATTACGCATCGCTATTCCCCAAGTTGGTTCTCCTGAAATATACCCAAAAATAGTTTTGAAGGGAATTAAATTTGCATTACTAAAGTTAAATATCACCTCAGACGGATATTTAAAAACAATTAATTTAATTAATATCACTAGATACAAAACTAAAATCACAAATAAAAAATTTCTTTTCATAGGATTACCAATAAATAATATTTTCATCATCAGACCAGAAAACGTATTCGTATCTATTTTTAGATAGTCTGTTATTTTGTTTAATAATTTCTCCGGTTTCAGTATCAGCGATAAATATAGTCCAATATTCGGTTGGTGTATCATAATCAATTGACTCTATTTTAGCCTCAATTGCCAAGCGATTGCCGTCAAGAGAAAAAACCACATGATTAAAATCAAGTAATTTCATTTCCCCAAAATGGGAAATGAAATATACATCATTTTGTGAAGTTAAATGAATTAATCTTAAACTTAAATTTTGATTATTACAGCTATGATCAATTTCTAAAACAGGAGGATTCTTAACACATTCACTTTCAAGAAAAACTACTTTTTGTCCATCTTTTGATTTGGCAACTAACTTACCCTTGGTTGGTAATTCTACTGTTTTCCTTGTTTTAAAATCTAAATAATAATTGAAAAATGGTCCATTATATAGCTTTGAATCTTTTGGCCACTGCCAAGCAGAACCAATTAAAGTATCTTCCGATAGAGGTGTAAGTACGGGGTCTATATAGTTAGTGTAAAATCCTAAAGAATCCTTAATTTCTCCATTTTTCATTATTCTGGTCCAACCAACACCACCCTCACCCTTAATATGCTTAAAAGAAAAAACATCATCATTTTTATCAATACTAAAAATAGACGGTTCATTTAAACTCAATATTTGTCCTGATAAATTATTAAATTCGGCATCTATTTCCTCGAATTTATTTTGTGTATGGCAATTAAAATATGGTGGCTGAGTTAGACAAGCATCACCACGTTTAAACCAATACATACCCGTCAATAAACAAAACAATAGCAATAGTGATAATAAAATTGAAATGATGGTTAAAATTATTACAGCTTTATTTTTCATATAATTTAGTATACCTTATTTCAGGTAAACAAAAAACTTCTGCTTTCACAAAAGTTCCTTGATGGTTCCGGGGGCAGGATTCGAACCTACGACATCGTGATTAACAGTCACGCGTTCTACCACTGAACTACCCCGGAATAAATAAAAACCGGCCCTCGCAGGCCGGTTATCAAAATATAAAGATTTCCGCCTGCTTAGCTGCCGGTATTATTATTGTTATTATTCAATTCTGCGGAATATAATTTCATACTAAATATATATTAACAGGATTACGGTAATAAGTCAAACCCCCTATTAAAATAGGGGGTTTTATTATTTTATTTAATCTTATACACAAGTGTTACATTTACAGTTACTTCCATTTCACCTGAAGCTATGTCTGGGATTGGACCGCCACCACCACCAATTCCAGCAGATACAGACTCTGCATAAGCAAAATCATTTCTGTACATTGGTTGAGGGTTGGAGGATTCATAAATATTCACAATATCTCCTAATGAAATACCGGCCGCATCAGCAATAGCTTGTGCTTTTTCTTTAGCCTTAGCTATAGCATCTACTCTAGCCTCTGCTTGCAGCTCATCTTGATCATCTATAGTAAAGCTAACATTACCAATTTGGTTAGCACCAACAGATGATACAGCTTCCACAATTTCACCAATCTTTTCTAAATCTCTAATCTTTACAGTAGCTGCTTGATATAGTTCATAACCAATTAAGTTTCTAATACCATCTTCTCTACCATAACTATATACTGGATTTAAGTTATATTGAGTTGTTTTAACATCTTTGTCCTCTACTTCAAGTTCAGCTAATTTTGCCATTACAGCATTCATTTTTTCTGTACCGGCTTTAGTAGCACCTACTGCTTCATTAAAACGTTCAGTTTGAACACCAAAAGAAATAGTTGCAATATCTGGCTTAGCAAATACCTCACCTTCAGCAGATACTGACATTTGGTTCATATTAGGATTAACAATCCTATCGCGAAGTATAGATAATACTCCTAAGGCAATAACACCAACAATAAGTACTAAAGATAGTATATATTTTGGTTCTTGCCATTTACATTCTTTTTCCATATTTTTTTAATTACTTATTAAAACTCTTTTATGTCGAGCTATAAATATATATTTAATTAACTCTATTAATAATATTACTACTAAACTTGCGCCCAATACTATTCCCCATTCCATCATATTTAAAGCTGTAGTTCTTAATATTCTCTGAAAGAAAGGAATATAGAGCGCTAATAATTGTACCATAAACCCTCCAACAACTGCTAGTATTAAAAATTTATTAGCAAAAAAACCTTTATGTAAAATGGAATGTCTTAAAGATCTGCAACTGAATACATATAGTAATGAATCTACTCCCAAGGTGGCAAAGACAAGCGATCTAGCTAAACTAAGATCTCCAGTATGAGTATAGTATAGGTGGAAGATAATTAAACTAGATATAGCCGTTACCAAAGAAATGGTAGCAATTAGTATATTTCGTTCTGCGTCTAAGATTGGTTTTTGTCTTTCTTGAGGCGGTTCTTGCATTATTTCTTTCTCTTCTGGTTCAACCGTTAATGCCATATTAGGAAAACCGTCTGTTACTAAATTAATCCAAAGTATTTGAGCTGGTAATAAAGGTAATGGCCAGCCTAGTATTAAACTACCCATAATTAATAAAACTTCTGAGAATGAATCAGAAAGGAGATATAGTATTACTTTTTTAATATTGTCATATATTACCCTACCTTGTTCTATAGCAGCAGCTATGGCTGAGTAATTATTATTCATTAAAACAAGATCAGCTGTTTCTTTAGCAATATCTGTACCTGAACCTAGGGCTACGCCAATATCTGCCTGTTTTAAGGCTGGCGCATCATTAATGCCATCACCAGTCATAGCCACAACTTCACCGTGACTTTGCAAGGCTTTAACTATTCTTAATTTATCGTGTGGAGATACGCGGGCGTATATAACTATTTTTTTAACAACTTTAGCTAAATCAATATCGCTCATACTAAGCATATCTTTTCCTTCAATAATGGCATCTCTGCCAATCTTTAATCCCAAGTCTTCAGCAATAGCCTTAGCTGTCTCTTTATTATCCCCTGTTATTATTATTGTTTTAACACCAGCTTTACCTATTAAATGCAATGTTCTTTTAGTATCTGGTCTTAATGGATCTTTCATGGCTAAAAAGCCAACAATGGTCAAATCTTGTAATGCTGTTTCTAAGTTTAACTCTAATCCTAGTTTTTCTTCCCTGTAAGCTACTGCTACAACTCTTAATTTCTTTTTAGCAAGCTTAGAAAGCTTTGCCTTTAATTCTTTTTTAACCTTAGGTGTTAATTTAATAGCTACACCACTCTTTTCTACTTTAGTGGCTGCTTCTAAAATATATTCTGGAGCACCCTTTAAATATATTATCTTCTTTGTTTTAGATAATTTATGGGCTGTAGCCATAAATTTATTAGATGAATCAAAAGGTATCTCAGCAATACGTGGCAAATCCTTTTCTAAGATCTTTCTTTGTAAGCCAATTTGTGATCCGGCAAGCAGTAATGCTTTTTCTGTAGCAGAACCTATTGGCCTTCCTTCTCTGTCAAACTCTGCGTCATTACACATAATAGCTGCCTTTAAAGTTGAGAAAACAGATAAAGATGAATCTACTTTTTTCTTTTTTGTATTTGTAAAATCAAACTCTTCATTAGCTGTAGCAATATGCACAACTCTCATCTCACCCTCTGTTAATGTTCCTGTTTTATCTGTACAAATAACTGTTGTACTACCTAATGTTTCAGCGGCTACTAATTTTTTAACTAAAGCTTTCTTTTTTAATACTCTTTGCATACCAATAGCTAGTATTACTGTAACAGCTACGGCTAACCCTTCTGGAATAGCAGCGACTGCAATAGCTACGGCTGTATTAAACATTAGAACCAAATCATTACCATAAAAAGCACCAATGCCAAAAATTGCTAAGCAAATAAATAGTATTATTAAACCTAATTTACGACTAAACTTATTTAACTTTTTCTGTAAAGGAGTTTCTTCATCTTCAGTGTCTTTAAGAAGTTTTGCTATTTTACCAATCTCTGTATTTATACCAGTAGCTACTATAACTGCCTTACCAACACCGCGAGACACTAAAGTGCTCATGTATACCATATTCTTTCTATCTGCTAGCGCTAATCCTGTAGACATTCTATCTATACTTTTATTAACTGGGGCAGACTCGCCTGTTAAAGCAGCTTCTTCAACCTCTAAATCGTATGCTTCAATAAGTCTAGCATCAGCTGGTATTCTATCTCCGGCTTTTAAGAAAATAATATCTCCTGGTACAAGTTCTGCAGCAGATATCTCCTTTTTACCACCATCTCTTAACACTAAAGCTTTAGCAACGATAACAGACTGTAATTTTTGCAAAGCTTTCTGAGCCTTACCTTCTTGTATAAACCCAATAATTACATTTAGAAAAACAGCTACAAAAATAATATATGCATCAATATGTTCTCCTAAAAACATACTAACAATACCTGCTATTAGCAAAATATATATTAATGCACTTTTAAACTGATTAAAAAAGATAGCCACTCTTGTTAACCTTTTACCCCTGGGTAAAGAGTTGCTACCAATTACTTTTAGTCTTTTTTTAGCTTCTGAGGTGCTTAAACCATCAACACTACTGTGTAAACGATTGAATACAACCTTTATTCCAAAGCTGTGCCAAGTAATATTATTATTCATAAATAACTGTTAATTTAAAATAATTATACCAGAAATGGGCATTTTTGACGAACTAATCTTGACACAGTAATACATTTTATATATAATACTAGCGTTATTTTCGTGCGCGCATAGCTCAGCCTGGTAGAGCAACTGCCTTTTAAGCAGATGGTCGGGGGTTCAAATCCCTCTGCGCGTACCAGTTTTAACCCTTTTTCTAAAGGGTTTTTTTGTTAATAACTAGGTGGACAATATATGCATAAAAAATACTGGACTTATTGTGTTTTTTTGGTAAAATACATAGGCTATTAACATACAAATATGGCTAATGAAATAACTAAATTACCTCCACAAAATATTGAAGCTGAGCAATCTGTGCTTGGTTCTTTGCTTATAGACAAAGAAGCTATTACTAAAGTAGTAAATGTTGTTGCCCCAGAAGATTTCTATAAAGATGCGCATAGATTTATTTTTGAAGCTGCTTTAGAGTTATTTGAAAAACGTGAACCAATAGATACTCTATCTTTGGCTAGCCTTTTAACAGATAAGGGTAACTTAGATAAAATTGGTGGTAAAAGCTATTTAGCATCATTATCTAATTCTGTACCAACTGCTTCCAATGTTGCTTCTTATGCAGAAATAGTTCAAAAGAAATCTACCTTAAGAAGACTAATTAAAGCTGCTGCAGATATTGCAGCCATGGGATATGATGAAGTTACAGAAATAGATTCTTTACTAGATGAATCTGAACAAAAGCTTTTCAATATTTCGCAGAGATTCTTAAAAGAAGAGTTTACTCCAATTAAGAATGTTTTACATGGCACTTTTGATCGTATTGATGAGTTACATAAAGGAGCCGGTAAAATTAGAGGTTTATCTACTGGTTTTAAAGATTTAGACAATATCTTAGCAGGACTTCAAAACTCTGACTTGGTTATTCTAGCTGCTCGTCCTTCTGTTGGTAAAACTTCTATTGCCTTAGACATGGCCAGACATATTGCTACTGAAGGTAAAAAAAGTGTTGGTATCTTTTCTTTAGAAATGAGTAAAGAACAGCTAGTAGATAGATTATTATGCGCTCAAGCAGATGTTTCATTATGGAAAATGAGAACAGGTAAATTGTCAGATAAAAACACAGATGATGACTTCCCTAGAATTGGACAAGCTATGGGTGTTTTATCTGAAGCACAAATATTTATTGATGACTCTGCTTCTTGTAATATTATGGAGATTAGAACAAAGGCTAGAAGGCTTAAAATGGAATACGGTCTAGACCTAATGATTGTTGACTACTTACAGCTAATGGAAGGTAGAAGTTCTCATGGAGATAACCGTGTACAAGAAATTGCCGAAATTAGTCGTGCTTTAAAGAGTATTGCCCGTGAATTAGATATACCAGTTCTAGCTTTATCTCAATTGTCTCGTGCTGTTGAACAATCTAAACCAGCTATACCTAAACTTGCTCATTTAAGAGATTCTGGATCTATTGAGCAGGATGCTGATGTAGTAATGTTTATTTACAGAAAAGCTGCAGATAGAAACTATAGATTAGAAGACTTGTCTCCAGAAGAAAAAACTTCTGCTGAAGTTCATGTTGCTAAACACAGAAATGGTCCTACTGGTATGGTAAAACTATTTTTCGACACTGAACCTGTTAGCTTTAAAACAGTAGCTAAGGAACAGTACGATATTCCCCCAGAATTTTAAGTCACCCCAAAAATTCGTCGCAAGGCTCCTCAGCTTTCGGGGACCCCGACTATTAATAAATAACATAAAAACAAATGTCATTATTTTCTAAACTAGGAGATATTAAAGAAATGAAGAGCCAGGCACAAGCTATGCAAGCTATGCTCGCTCAAGAAAAGGTAACCACCGAGTATAAAGGGATTAGTATTACTATGGACGGTAACCAAGAAATATTAGATGTTCAAGTTTCTGATGAAGCTTTTAATAACAAAGAAGAATTTGCAGCTAATTTAAAAACTGCTTTAGCAGATAGTATTAAAAAAGTACAAAGATTAATGGCTACCAAATTAGGTGGCATGATGTAATATGCAATACTTACCAAAAGCTGTTGAGCGTTTAATACGCCAGTTCGACAAATTACCAGGCATTGGACCTAAAACTAGTGAAAAGCTAGTCTTTCATCTTTTAGGCAGACCTAAAGAAGATTTGCAAGAATTTGCAGATTCTTTAATTCAAGCTAGAGAAGATATTACAACTTGTCCGCTTTGTTTTAATTATGCAGACACTACTCCTTGTTCCATCTGTGGAGATAAAAACAGAGTTAAGGATAAAATATGTGTGGTTGCTGAAACAGCAGACGTACAAGCTATTGAAAAGTTACAAGCTTTTGATGGAGTCTTTCATGTTTTACATGGAATGATTAATCCACCAGAAGGATTAACACCAGATAAACTAAAGATTAAAGAGTTACAAGAAAGAATTAATAAACATAAACCTAAAGAAATAATCCTTGCTTTAAATCATGACATCAATGGTGAAACCACTTCCTTGTATTTAGCTAAACTATTAAAGAACAGTCATGTCAAAATAACTAGACTAGCTAAAGGGTTACCGTCGGGTAGTGAAATAGAGTATGCAGATGATATTACTCTGTCCTATGCTTTTAAAGATAGAAAAGAATTATAGATAACAAAAAAACAACTGAATCACTTCAGTTGTTTTTTTATTTGTATTAAACTCTTGTAATTTCTAATTCAGTAAAAGCTTGTCTATGACCGAAAGTCTTCTTGTAACGAGTCTTATTCTTATACTTCACTACTTTGACCTTCTTAGCCTTTGCTTGACGTAATACTTTAGCTTCAACAGTTTCTTTTAGAGTAGGCTTACCTAATTCTAATTTAGAACCTTTTTCATCACTTTTTAGTAATACATCTTTTATTTCAAGTTTTTCTCCTGGTTCGCCAATAAGTTTCTCAACTTTAACCTTATCTCCTTTTTTTACAACATATTGTTTACCACCAGTTTTGATTACAGCGATTGTCATATTTTCTGATTATAATTAAAAATTAAGTATGAAAGTATGGATATTATATGGTAAAAAAGGATATTAGTCAATACTCTGTTGTTTAGCTGCTTTTTTAACCAGAAAAAAGGCTAAAATGACCATAAATAGCACTAATATACCCAAAGTGGTAAGTTTACCCATTGTTTGCTGTGAAATGGAAATTAGGCCAAAAATACCCGTAATTACGTAAAGGAAAATAACCGCTTGTCTATGAGATAAGCCAATATCTAATAATCTATGGTGCAGATGCTTTTTATCTGCCTGAGCTATCCTACCATGGTTAAAAAATAGTCTCCGTATTATTACCCAAGCTACGTCTAAAATTGGCAATCCCATAACAAGTAAAGCAGTTGCTATTTTACCACCAGATATTATTGCCAGTACTCCTAAAATGAATCCAATTAATACACTACCCCCTTCTCCCAGAAATATTTTAGCTGGGTGCCAGTTCCAAACAAGAAAACCAAGTAAAGCACCTGCAGATATTAATGCAAGTATTGAAGTGGCTGAATTTGCAACATCCCAGAATAAAGAAACAAAATATATTATTAAACTACCAATAATACCAATACCAGAAGCCAAGCCATCTAAACCATCTAATAATTTAGTAACATACATCATTCCCATAAGCCAAGCAAAGGTAAATAGATCAGCAATAACTGTAAAGTAATATGGTAAGCCATCATACCAGAATAATAATATTTTGTATTGATCAAAATGTATAAAGCCACCAAATGGATTGGTAATATACTTTATACCAATACCAGCTATAATAACTATGATAGTAGCTAGTATTGGAAATATTATTTGGTAACGAGCTCTTAAATTATATTTATCATCTATTACTCCCCCAATCATTATTACAATACTTGCTAAAATTATTCCTAATAAATGTTTAGCTTCTATTACCCCATCTAATAAATGATTCCAAAAGATTAAGATAGAAATGGTAAAAGATAAAAAAACAGCTACGCCTCCCATGAGTGGCATAACTTTATCGTGTACCTTACGTGGTGCTGGTATATCTGCAATATTAAATTTATTGGCAAAATACCGTACCGGATAAACAAGTACTAAAGCTAAACAAAAGCTAATAATTAATGGAATTAAATGAAATAATGACATTAATGTCTATCTATATATGTTTGTAATATTTGCATAGCAGCTACTGCATCGTCTTCTTTTATTCCCAAGCTCTGAGCTGCCTTACTAGACAATCTTTCATCTGCTGTAACAATCTTAATATTCTTCTCTTCTAAAGATTTAATAAACTTCTCTGTATGTTCTGTTTGGTCTGTTCTATTTTGTTTTAAGCTCATTGGTAAACCAATTACAACTAAATCTATATTTTCTGCATTAATGACTTCTTCAACTAATTCTAATTGTTTATTTAAATCTGTTTCTTTAATAATTTTAAAAGGAATAGCCATTTTACCATCAGCAATCGCCAGTCCTATCTTTGACATACCATAATCTATTCCTAATATTCTCATAATTCTGTTATTATTATTGGTCCTTTTTTAGTAATAGCTACGGTATGCTCATAATGAGCAGATAAACTATCATCTGCTGTTTTAATAGTCCAATTATCTTCTTTGTAATCAATGTTATAATCCCCCATAGTAATCATAGGTTCTAAAGCTAAAACCATACCTTCTTCTAACTTCTGACCACGGCCTTTTGACCCAAAATTAGGCACAGAAGGAGCTTCGTGAACAGCATGACCAACACCATGTCCAACTAAGTCTCTAACCACTCCATAACCGTGTTTTTCTGCATAGCTTTGAATAGCATAACCAATATCTCCTAAAGTATTACCAACCTTACATTGTTTAATACCAAGCTCTAAAGATTTTCTTGTTACCTTCATTAACTTCTTTGTTTCTTTGGAAATATTACCAACAGCTACAGTAGTAGCCATATCTGTAAACAAACCATTTCTGTCCATACCAATATCTAAACTAACAATATCTCCATCTTGTAATATTCTATCTCCAGGAATACCATGTACAATTTCTTCATTAACAGAAACACAAAGTCCGGCTGGAAAAGGAGTTGGTTCACCATAACCTTTAAAAGAGGGTTTACCACCAGCTGCTATTATTAATTCCTCTGCCTTAGCATTAAGCTCACCCGTTGTTATGCCAGGTCTTACCATTTCTTTAACGTGCTTTAAAACAGATGCTAATACTTTACCATCTTCTCGTAATTGTCTTATCTCTTCTTCTGTTTTTATTAAACTCATAATTCTAATTTATTCTTAACTTCAACCCAGACCTCTTCAATTGAAGGCTCACCATTTATATTTATTAATATTCCTTTATTCTTATAATGTTCTAAAATTGGATTAATTAAACCATGATAAGTTGCAATTCTTTCTTTAATAGCTTCTGGCTTTGCATCTGATCTTGTATATAGTTCTCCATTACATTTATCGCAAACATTCTCAACCTTAGGTGGCTTAAATAATATATTAAAATTAGCACCACATTCCTTACACATTCTTCTAGCAGCCATTCTTTCAGTTATAACCTCATCGCTACTATCTATATTTAAAACTAATGTTATGTCTGCTAAAGATTCTAAATACTCTACTTGAGGCATTGTTCTTGGGTAACCATCTAAAATGTATCCGTTAGCAACATCTGCTTCATTTAACCTTTCCTTAACAATCTCATTTGTTAATTCATCGTCTATTAATATACCAGCATCCATTCTTTCTTTAACCTGTTTACCTAAATCTGATCCAGACCTTATTGCTGATCTAAATATCTTACCAGTTGAAATGGCTGGGATATTTAACTCTTGCGCAAGTAGCTTAGCTTGAGTACCCTTTCCTGATCCAGGGGGTCCTAACATTACAATTTTATGCATAATTTATTTATTTAAATTAATAATATCATTGTTATTTTACCTTATTTTAGTATAAAAAACAAAAATGACCCTAGAGGTCATTTAACAAAACAAGCTATCCAGATCTATTATAATCCGTCGTAATCACGCATAACAAGTTGTGAATCAATTTGCTTCATAGATTCAATCACAACAGATACTACGATAAGTAAACTAGTACCACCAATTACCATTGTGCTAACACCAGTTATTGGTTGAATAATAATTGGTAAAATAGCTACAGCACCTAAGAATAAAGCACCAGCTAAGATAATACGATTAACTGTATTCTTAATATATTCTTCTGTATGACGACCAGGTCTAATACCAGGAATAAAACCACCTTGCTTCTGTAAATTCTCAGCAAGTTGTTGTGGATGGAAAACAATAAATGTATAGAAGTAAGTAAAGGCTACAACTAGTATAAAATAGAAGATTCCATAAAATACTTGGTTTTGAAACAAGTTAATAATAAACTGAGCGCCATTAGCCAACCATGCAGATTGAGCTCTAACAAAGAACTGAGCAATCATTGGTGGAAAAAGTACAATTGAAATAGCGAAAATAATTGGAATAACACCAGCCATATTTACACGTAATGGTAAATGTGTTGAAACGCCACCATAAGCTCTATGGCCACGAATTCTTCTTGCATAGTTAACTGGTACATTTCTCTGACCTTCTGTAATAACTACAATAACAAATATTGTAATTAAAGCTATAACAATAAATAATACTAAGTTAAATATTTGAGCTGGATCAAAAACAGCAATTGTCTTAGATAATGCAGATGGTAAACCAGATACAATACCTGCAAAGATTAGCAATGAAATACCATTACCAACATGCTTGTCTGACATAAGTTCTCCTAACCACATTAGGAATACTGTACCAGCTGTAATTGTTAAAATAGCTGTACCAAATTCAAATGAACTCATGCTACCTAAAATATCTAAACCTGACTGTCTTTGTAAAATATTAATAAAACCATAAGCCTGCAAAGCAGCTAATGGCAATGTTAACCATCTTGTCCATTGATTAATCTTATTTCTACCTGCTTCACCTTCTTTAGAAAGTCTTTCAAGTGCTGGAACTATCATAGTCATTAATTGCAATATAATTGATGCAGTAATGTATGGAGCAATGCCAAGCATAACAATGGAAATATTTTCCATACCACCACCTGAGAATAAGTTTAATAATCCTAATATCTGATTAGATGCAAAAAAATCTTTTAAACCAGATACATCAATACCAGGAATTGGGATATGAGCAGCTATTCTAAAGACAACTAGCATAGCAAAAACGAACATTAGATCTTTTCTAATATCTTTTGCTTTCCAAATTTGTCTAAGCTTCTCCCACATAATGGATTATTTAGATTTTTCTTCTTTAGGCTCTGCTTTTGCCTTAGGCTCAGCCTTTTCCTTTGGTTCTTCTTTTACAACAGTTTCTTTCTTAACAGGCTTTGCTTTTGCTTTTGGCTCAATAATTTCACCACCAGCTTTAATAATAGCTTCTTTTGCCTTAACTGACAAACTATCTATTTTAATTACTAATTTCTTTGTTAAATCACCAGTACCTAATATCTTTACATTTTTAACACCCTTTGGAATCAAATCCTTCTTAACTAAACTCTTTAAAGATACAACTTCACCTGATTCAAAATACTTATCTAATACAGATAAATTAACAGGTATATTATTTGGTCTTTCACTCTTAAATCCTTTACTCTTTGGAATTCTAAGCATATATGACTTAAGACTACGCGCCTTTAACCCACTGGCACCTGATCTAGACTTTTGACCTTTCATTCCTTTACCAGAATAATTACCATGTCCGGATGAGTTTCCACGACCACGTCTAACTTTACGCTTTCTAGCTTTTGGATTCTTTGGTAAATTATGTAAACCTAATAATTCTTGTGACATATATTTATTTCTTAGCAGCTACTTTTTTAGGAGCTGGCTTGCTCTTCTGAGCAACTGGTTTAGCTTGTGGCTTAGCTTTAGGCTTAGCTGGTTCTTTAGCTTGTGGCTTTTCCTTTGGAGCTCTTTTTTTAAGATCAGCTAAAGCTTCAAATACTGACTTAACAATATTCACTTTATTATTTGAACCTAAAATCTTAGCTGAAACATTCTTAATACCAGATAATTCGAGCACAGCTCTAACAGCGCCACCAGCAATAATACCAGTACCATCTGGAGCTGGTCTAAATATTACATGAGCAGCTTTATATTTCTTATTTACTTGATGAGCAATAGTGCCATCAACAATATCTAATTTTAATAATCTATTCTTTGCTTGTGAAACAGCTTTATTTACAGCAATAGCTACGTCAGCACCTTTTGCTAAACCATAACCAATTTGACCTTTGTGATCACCTATAACAACACAAGCTCTAAATCTCATACGTTTACCACCGGCCATAACACGAGTAACCCTTCTTAAATCTACAATGCGTTGTTCAAACTCATCACGTTCTCTTTCCTTGTATGGTTTTTTCTTAAAATTTTTCTTATTATCTGTCATAATTTTTTATATTAAAATTCTAAACCATTAGCACGTAATGATTCAGCCAACGCCTTAACACGTCCGTGATACTTATATGCACCTCTATCAAAAACAATAGCTTTAATCTTTTTATCTTGCAATGCTTTTGCTAATAGTTTACCAAATTCTTCTGCTCTTTTAGTCTTATCTCCCTTTAAATTTAGTTTAGCTTCATGAAGACCAACAATTGTTTGTTGTTTATCATCATTAATAGCTTGAGCTGACATAAATCTTAGACTACGTTTAATAGCAACTCTTGGACGCTCTGCAGTACCGTGTAATTTAGAACGAGTTCTAGTTTGTCTGCGAAGCTTTGTATTATATTTTTCTTTATTTAAATCTTTCATATTATTTTTCTGCTCCCTTGGCTACTTTACCAGCCTTACGTCTGATAACCTCATCAATATATTTAATACCCTTACCTTTGTATGGTTCAGGTTTCTTAATAGCTCTAATTTCAGAAGCAATTTGACCAACTCTTTGTTTGTCTATTCCTTCTACTGTAATAACATTCTTTTCTGTTGTAACTGTAATATCTTCTGGAACACTATATTCTACTTGGTGTGAATAACCTACATTTAAAACAAGTACTTTACCTTTAGACTCTGCTTTAAAGCCAACACCATTAATTTCTAATTGTTTCTTGTAACCTTCTGTGACACCAGTTATTAAATTATCTAAAATACTTCTAGTTGTGCCCCATAAAGAACGAACTTCTTTTTTACTATCTTCTGGAATAGATACGTTAATTTCTTTATCATTTACAACAACTTCAACAGCTGCTGCTTTTTCCATCTTAAGCTCGCCTTTTGGTCCCTTAACAGTAATATTATTACCGTCAATCTTAACTTCTACTTTATCTGGGATTATTATTGGTTGTTTTCCTATTCTTGACATATTACCAAATTTCACAAATTAATTCGCCGCCAATCTTAGCACGACGTGCTTCGTTATCTGTCTTTAGACCTTTAGATGTTGAAATAACAGCCATACCAAGTCCGTTTAGGATATATGGAATACTATTACCTTTAACATATATTCTTCTACTAGGCTTTGACATTCTACGAATATGCTTAAAAGCTGGTTGACCTTGAACATAACCCAATGTTGCAATCAGGACTTTAAAACCATTTTGTTCCTCAACTCTAACATCTTTAATATAGTTTTCTTTTACAAAAACTTTTAAAATACCATATTTAAGCTTAGACCAAGGAATTAACACTTCATCTTTCTTTACTGCCTGAGCGTTTCTTAAACGGGCAAGCATGTCTGCAATTGGATCTGTTACTGTCATAATTTAATTAATATTATATTACTTATTACCAACTAGATTTCTTAACACCAGGAATTTCACCCTGAGATGCTAATTCTCTAAAACAAATACGGCAAAGTTTAAAATCTCTAATATATCCTCGGCGACGACCACAACGCCAACAACGTCTAGTAATTCTAGTTGAGTATTTTGGCTCTTTGTTTGCCTTTGCTATTTCTGACTTTATTGCCATATTAGTATCTATTAATTCTTATCTTCTAATTTCTTAAATGGGAAGCCTAATAATCTGAATAGCTCAAAACCTTCTTCCCTTGTTTTAGCTGTAGTTGTAACTGAAACTTCTAAACCGTGTAATTTTTCTACTTCATCAAAAGAAATTTCAGGAAATACTACGTGCTCTTTAAAACCTAATGTCATATTACCATGATCATCTATATTCTTCTTTGGGTCTAGACCATGAAAATCTCTTACACGTGGGAAAGCAATATGTACAAGCTTATTTAAAAAGTCATACATTCTATCTCCGCGTAATGTTACCTTATACCCTACGATCATACCTTCTCTAATCTTAAAAGCTGCAATTGATTTACGAGCTTTAATTGGAGATGGTTTTTGACCAGTAATTCTATTTAAAGTATTTATAACTAATTCATTAAAACTGGCATCTGTTAAACCTTTACCAACACCAACATTAATAGTAACCTTTTTCATCTTTGGTGCGGCCATTTTATTCTTATACCCAAACTTTTCCATTAATTGGGCTAGAACTTCTTTATTATATTTTTCTTTTAATAAATCCATATATTTACTTTATTTCTTCACCTGTCTTACGTGAAATTCTTATTTTTTTCTTATCTGCTAAGATTTTAACTCCCATTCTAGTTCTCTTGCTTGTTCTTGGGTCAACTAGCATTACATTAGAAGCATTCATAGCTGCAGCAAATTCAATTCTTTGTCCTTTTTCACCTTCACGTCTTGCTCTAGCATGCTTTATTCTTAAATTTAAACCTTCAACAATAACTCTATTTTTAACTGCATCAACTTTAATAATCTTACCGCGTTTACCACGATCTTTTCCTGCAATTATTTCTACATTGTCGCCTTTTTTAAATCTCATATATTTATAATACTTCTGGTGCTAATGACACAATTTTATTAAAACCTTTATTCTTCAACTCTCTACCAATTGGTCCAAATACACGAGTACCTTTTGGTTCTTTGTTCTTTGGATCAATGATAACAGCTGCATTTTCATCAAAACGAATATATGTACCGTCTTTTCTACCAACTTCTTTTCTTTGTCTAACAATAACAGCTACTACAACGTCTCCTTTTTTTACCATTGAATGAGGTTGAGCAACCTTTACAGAAGCAGTAACTAAATCTCCTAAACGTGCATAACGTCTTTTGTAACCATCATGAACTCTGATGACTTTAATCATCTTTGCTCCTGTGTTATCTGCTATTTTTAATCTTGATTCTGACTGTATCATATTATTTTACTTTTGAAACAATTCTCCATCGTTTTGTCTTAGACATTGGTCTACATTCCTCAAAGATAACCACATCACCTTCTTTAAACTTATTATCTTGATTATGACAATTAAAACGACGTGTTGATTTATATGCTTTCTTATATTTACTATGCACCTTTTTGCTAACAATACTAACAACGGCTGTGTCATTCATCTTGTTAGATACAACTGTGCCTTGAAATTTTCTTGAATTTTTCTTTTCTTCTGTCATATTATTTTCTTAACTCATTTAAAACTGTAATAATTTGAGCAATTTCTTTTCTTGTCTTTCTAATATCTCTAATATTCTTTAACTGTTTATTGCTAACAGAAAATCTCATGTCTCTAACCTGCTCACGCTTGGTAGCTAACATTTTCTGTAATTCCTTTATATCTTTTTTTCTCAAATCTTTCATAATTATGCTTTAACAAATTTGGTCTTAATTGGTAGCTTGTATGCAGCTAGCTTCATAGCTTTAGCAGCATCTTCTTCTGGAACACCGCCGATTTCAAAAATAACAGTACCCGGCTTTACAATAGCAACATAATGATCAACTGGACCTTTACCACTTCCCATAGGCATTTCACTACCTTTTTTTGTAATTGGCTTATCTGGGAAAATACGTATCCAAACCTTACCATCACGTTGTAAAGATCTAGTAATAACACGTCTAGCTGATTCAATCTGTCTTGCAGACACCCAAGCTCTACCTAATGATTTCATACCAAAATCTCCGAATGCTACAGTATTAATACGAGTAGCACGGCCTTTAATCTGGTCGGTACGATGCCATTTTCTATGTTTTACTTTCTTAGGGGCTAACATTATTTTGTACTATTATTATCTTTATTAAATACTTCACCTTTATATATCCATACTTTAATACCAATCTTACCATAAGTAGTACTAGCGTGACCGCGACAATAATCTATATCTGCACGTAAAGTATGTAAAGGTATTTTTCCTTCTGACAAAACTTCAGTACGAGCAATTTCTGCTCCATTCAATCTACCGCCAGCTGAAACTTTAACACCTTTAGCACCAGCTCTCATAACCCTGCCGATAGCTTGCTTCATAACTCTTCTAAAAGGCATTCTCTTTTCAATATCTGCAATAATTGATTGCATAACAACTGCTGATGAAAGGTTTGAATCTGCAACTTCTTTTACATTAACCTTTACAGTACCTTGGTTTTTAAATATATCCTTGCGAATAGCTTTCTTTAAATCTTCAATACCACTACCACCTCTACCAATTATAATACCAGGTTTACCAGCAATAATATCTATAGTAACTGCATTATCATCTCTTCTAATTTCAACAGTGTCCAGTCCTGCATCTCTCATCTTAGTAGAAATATATTTTCTAATTTTAATATCCTGTTCTAAAAATTTTGCAAAATCCCCACGCTTAGCAAACCATTTTGATGGCCACTTTTGAGTAATACCTAATCTTAGTCCTTTTGGATTTACTTTTTGTCCCATATTATCTTTCTCCTGCTTTACGTTGGAAATTAAATGATTTCTTACCAGACTTAGCTTTTTCTACAGCTTTTGTAGTTTTAGCCATGTCTTTTACTTTCTTTGTGTCGCCTTTAACATCTAAATCTTCAGCTTTAACAATTTCTGACTTATCTGCTTTTTTAGAAGCTTTTGCTTTTTTATCCTCTTCACCTTCTAAAACTAATTTAATATGTGTCATTGGCTTTCTTAAAACATCTGCTCTACCATGTGCACGTGGAAACATTCTCTTCAAAACCGGACCACCATCTGCCATAACTGACTTTACAATTAAAGTATCTTCTTTTATTGAAAAATTGTTAACAGCATTAGCAATAGCAGATTGTAAAACCTTTAAAACAAACTTAGCTGGCTTTTGATTTGCCAATCTTAAGATGTCTACAGCTTCAACTGCTTTCTTTCCACGTATATTATCTATAACCAACCTTGTTTTAGTTGGAGATAATCTCAAATGTTTTACTGATGCTTTAACTTCCATATTATTTATAATTAACCTTTAGCTTGCTCTTTAGCCATCTTACCACCGTGAGATACAAACTTTCTTGTTGGAGCAAACTCACCTAATTTATGTCCGACCATATTTTCTACTACAAATACTGGCATATGATTTCTGCCATTGTGTACATGAATAGTATAACCAACCATTTCTGGAGTAATAGAACTATTTCTAGCCCATGTCTTTATTTCATTTTTATCTCCAGGCTTAACCTTGCTCAATTTCTTGAGTAGTTTAGCATCTACATATGGTCCTTTTTTTAGTGATCTTGACATAAATATTATTTATTATTTTCTTCTCTTTTTCTTTCTTCTTTGAACAATAAGCTTATCTGATTTCTTATTTGCTCTTCTTGTCTTAACACCTAATGCTGGTTTACCCCATGGAGTCTTTGGATGCTTCAAACCGATTGAGTTTCTAGCTTCACCACCACCATGAGGGTGATCGACTGGATTCATAACCTTACCGCGAACAGTAGGTTTTATTCCTAAATGTCTCATTCTACCAGCCTTACCCCAACGAATGTTACGGTGTTCTGGATTAGAAACTTGTCCAACTGATGCCATGCATTCTTTGGAAACTTTTCTAATCTCTCCTGAAGGCATCTTCAACTGTGCATATTTACCCTCAATAGACATTAGAATAGCTGAAGTACCAGCGCCACGAACTGTCTTACCGCCCTGACCTTCTTCTAATTCAATATTATATACATCTACACCACTAGGTATTAAATGTAAAGGAAAACGATTACCAATTCCTCTTGTATATTTTGTCTTTGAATTTATTAACTTATCTCCAACCTTCATTTTATCTGCAGCTAAAATATACTGCCTAGCTCCATCTGCATAACAAATTAATGCAATGTTGGCGTTTCTATTTGGATCATACTCAATAGTTTCAACCTTAGCTGGAATGTCAAACTTAGCTCTCTTAAAATCAACAAGTCTAATAAATCTCTTAGCTCCACCACCTTTATGTCTAACTGTGATCTTACCTTGATTATTTCTTCCGCCTTTTCTTTTCTTAATAACTCTTAAAGACTTAACAGGGTTAGATTTTCTGTTGGCATCACTAACCAAGACTGACGTACGTCGTCTGGATGGAGTTGTTGGTTTGTAAACTTTAATTGCCATTTATCTAAATAATTCTATTTATTAAACACCTTCGTATACACTGATTGACTGTCCCTGCTTTAAGGTAACAATAGCCTTTTTAGTCTTTCTTGTTTTACCACTAATTCTTCCATAAGTAACTTTTTTACCACGACTACGTATAATATTAACCTTAATGACATTCACATTGTATAATTTTTCAATTGCCTTTCTAACTTCAATCTTATTGGCATTCATTGCTACTTCAAATATATATTTATTTTCTGATGCTAAATATGTAGCTTTTTCTGTAATAACAGGTCTTTGTATCCATTTGTAAGATAAACCAGATTGACCAGTTGCTTTAGCAGTTGCCACTTTCTTTCCAGGCTTAGCTGTTTTGCTTTCCTTTTCTTCTAACTGAGCCAATGTTAAATCTTCCTTAGCAACTACAGGTTTTTTCTTATCTTCTTTAACAGCTTTATCGTCTGTGTTTTTCTTTCCAAATATACCCATATTATTTATACAACTTAATAGCTTTCATAATAGCTTTTTCTGTAATAACTAAACTTGGATGTCTTAATAGATCCAAAACATTCAAACTGTTAAAAGGCAATGTCTGAACATTAGGAAGATTCTTTGCAGCTTTAATTACATTTTCATTATTTCTAGCCATAACTAAAGTTGCTTTTTTATCTTTACCAATTAGTTTTACAAAAAACTCATTTAAAACTTTTGTTTTACCATCTTTAATAGCTAATTTATCTACAATAAATATCTGGTTATTAGCCAATTTATTTGTCAAAACCATCTTTAAGGCCTTCTTTCTGACTTTATCGTTAATACGTTCTGAGAAATTACGTTCCTTTGTTGGTCCAAAAGTTACTCCACCGCCACGCCATAAAGGTGAGCGAATAGAACCATGTCTAGCACGGCCAGTTCCTTTCTGACGCCAAGGCTTTTTACCGCCACCACGAACATCACTTCTGCCCTTAGTGTGGCTTAAATTCTCTCTTTGATTGGCCCTAGCAGCTGTTACTACTTCGTGAAGTAGTGTTGGCTTAACTTCTACAGCAAAAATATCCTCTGGTAATTCTAGAGTTTTAATCTCTTTTGCTTCTTGATTGTAAACTTTTGCTGTTAACATATTTATTTATCTTCTTTTACTTCTTCTTTAGGAGCCTCTTCCTTAACTTCCTCTTTTGGCTCTTCTTTAACTTCTTCTACTTTTTCCTCAACCTTTTCTTCTTTTACCTCTTCTACTGGAGTTTCCTCTGCAGCTTTTTCTTCAACTGGAGTTTCTTCCTTAATCTCTTCTTTAACAGGTAACTTAAATTCTGAACCTGTCACAATGTATAAAATACCATTTCTTGCTCCAGGCACAGAGCCTTTTACATATATAATATTCTCATCTGCGTCTATCTTAACTATTTCTAACCATTTAGATGTAATTTGTGCAGCTCCCATATGACCGCCCATTCTAGTTCCTTTAAAAACGTGAGCTGGACCAGTAGCACCAATTGAACCAGGCATTCTTAATTGATCTTTATGACCATGACTTGCAGGAGATCCACGAAAACCCCATCTCTTAACAACACCCTGAAAGCCCTTACCTTTTGAAGTACCAATCACTTTTGCCTTTTCACCTTCTTCAAATATATCTACACCCCAGGTATCTCCCACTTTAACAGCGTCAACTGCAATATTGAATTCCTTAGATGTTCTATATTTCTTTCCTTTAAAATGTCCAAGTAATGGTTTTGTTACCTTTCTCTTTTCACCAGAAGCAACTTGTACAGCCTCATAACCATCTTTTTCTTTAGTCTTAATTTGAGTAACTGTAACAGGTTCTGCCTTAATTTTTGTAACAGGCAAAACAACACCATCTGGTGTAAATATCTGTGTCATTTCTATTTTTTTGCCTATTATTGCTTTCATAATTTTATAATCTGGTTTTTAGTTAACAAAAACCGTGATTAATTTTTACCAGCCTACCCTAGCAGACTTACAAAAACCAATCGCGGTTGCTCATTAAGACATTTGTCTTAAACTTATATACTTTTGAGCATTTTATTCAATTCTTAATTATCCTTTGATTAAACGAATCTGTTTTACCACTTCCATAACGGGTTAGTAAAACTGACAGCTTAAATCATTTTTATTTCAATATCTACTCCTGATGGTAGATTTAAATTCATTAATGCGTCTACTGTTTTAGCAGTTGGTTCAATAATATCTATTAATCTCTTATGAGTTCTCATCTCATATTGATCTTTAGAACTCTTGTGAACAAAAGTAGATTTTAATACAGTATATTTCTTCTTAGCTGTAGGTAGTGGAATTGGACCACTTATCTTAGCACCAGTTCTAGTTGCTGTATCTATAATAGTCTTTGTAGATTGATCAATAATCTTATGATCATAAGCTTTGATCTTAATTCTAACCTTAGACTTTATCTCTACATTATTTGTTTTTACTGCTTCTTTAGTTGACATTTTAATATTCAATCAATGGAAGCGCCCCAAAAAGGGGCGCTTACGCATTTATCTTTACTTAATAATTTTAGTAACAATACCAGCTCCAACTGTATGACCACCTTCACGAATAGCAAACTTTTGCTTTTCTGACATGGCAACAGGGGTGATAAGTTTAATCTTAACTGTAACAGTATCTCCAGGCATAACCATTTCTGTACCAGCTGGAAGTTCATATACATCACCAGTTACATCAGTTGTTCTGATATAGAACTGTGGCTTATATCCTTTAAAGAATGGAGTGTGTCTACCACCTTCATCTTTGGATAGAATATATATTTCAGCTTCCATTTCAGTATGTGGAGTAATTGTTCCTGGTTTAGCAAGCACCTGACCTCTTTCAACGTCAGTCTTCTTTAGACCACGGATCAAAATACCGGCATTATCTCCAGCACGACCCTCATCTAAACTCTTGTTAAACATTTCAATACCAGTAACTGTAGTTTTTTGAGTGTCTCTAATTCCAACGATTTCTACTTCTTCGTTTACCTTAATAACACCACTTTCAATTCTACCAGTCACAACAGTACCACGACCTTCGATTGAGAAGATATCTTCAACAGGCATTAAGAAATCCTTATCTACATCTCTCTTAGGTTCTGGAATATATTCATCTAATTTTTCAATTAGAGAAACAACAGCCTTAGCATCTTCACCAGTTGGATCTTCTAAAGCTTTTAGAGCTGAACCACGAATAATTGGTGTTTCGTCTCCAGGGAATTCATATTTCTTTAACAAATCTCTGATTTCTTCTTCAACTAGATCAATTAATTCTGGATCATCTACTTGATCTGTCTTGTTTAAGAAAACAACAATATATGGTACGCCCACCTGTCTAGCTAGCAAGATATGCTCTCTAGTTTGTGGCATAGGGCCATCAGCTGCAGAAACAACTAAAATAGCACCGTCCATCTGGGCTGCACCAGTAATCATATTTTTAATATAGTCAGCGTGACCAGGACAGTCGATATGAGCATAGTGACGTTTGTCACTTTCATATTCAACGTGAGCGGTCGCAATTGTAATACCACGCTCTTTTTCTTCAGGAGCGGCATCAATTTGACTAACGTCTTTTGTCTGTGCTGTTTTACCAGCTGCAGTTAAACTACTTAGAATAGCTGCTGTTAATGTTGTTTTACCATGATCAACGTGACCAATAGTACCCACATTAACGTGTGGCTTTGATCTATCAAATGCTTCAGCCATGATTATTATTCTCCATTCGCGCAGATATTACCCAACCCGCGCTTACTTAGTAATTAAATGTATTTATTTTTTGTAAAAAAAAATTGCTATATTGCGTAAGGATTATAACACAATCTGACAGTTTTGCAAGACCTAATAATAGTAATTTTAAAAACTGCCTAATTTTGTATATTTTTTAGCTAATATTAGCTAAATTATCTCCTTTATTTCCTAAATCTATAAAATAATTGTCTATTTTATATATCTACTTGTGGAAAACTATCCCTTTTACCTATTCATCTATTTCTTCAAAGAAGAATTCATCTCCTTCGTCTGGCTCTTGAATATTGCTAATAGGTGGCGCAAAAGAAGCCTCTGCCCTATCTGCAATAACGTCTTTAACTGATATTGGGCCATTTGGCACACTATTATGCTTAATTGGCTCCATTATTGGTGCTTCAGAGCTAATTATATCATTTAGTGCTTGTTTCTCATCTTCTATATCCATTGTCTTTTCCTTTAATTCATCTTTTGCAATAAATTGAGACTTTGCCTGATTATCTCTAACCAAATCCTCATACGAGTCTAAATCCATTACTACTAATAGATCTGTGTCGGTTGCAACAATTATTTTGTCTTTTGTTTTTTTAATTAAATTTCCTAATCTATTTATATCCATATTATTTATAATAAATATTTATATACTCATAGTTATTCATATCTACAAGCTCTGTCTCAGACGCTTTATTAAAATCTATAAACACTGGCGGTCTACCATCCACACCAATAATTGCACTATTATCTGTTACAGCATAGAGCTTATTTACCAAACTAATATCTGACCAAACATATATTGGAATTATCTTATCTGCCACAGTGCTATACATTACCAGTTTTTGATTAGTTGGAATATATAGATAATTATCTAGCCAATACAAATTATTTAAACTTGGCGCACTAATAGCAGAAAGATCATCTATGTATATTGATTTAATTTTATGCAGACTAATATTATATAGAACAACTTCATTATTATCTCCATTCATTTCATCCTCCCAACTCATCTTAGGCAATATGAAAGCTATATATTCACCACTTGGAGACAAATATGGATAACCAGCTGTTTTAATCTTATTTTCCTCATCTACTTGTGAAAAATAGTTATCTAATGCCAATTGGAAACTATCTTTATCTATAACTCCCTCTGCAATATTTAAGAACTGAACCCTGCCAAGCACAGAAGCGCCTGCATCTGCATTAAACTGGTATAGAATAAGATTTTCTTGAGAATTATCATACCCAAGTATTTTTAGGCCTGAATAAATACCACCACTGACATCTGCTACTAAAGTATGTATATCTTTAACAGTATCATATTCCCATATCTCTACAGATTTAGAACCACCTTCTAAGAGCTCCAAACTCTCATCTGAATACAAATTTGTTGAATAAGCAATTTTACTCTTATCTAATGAATAAACAGCTCCAGTAATAAACTTCCTCTGATTATTTACTTCTTTATTTGGTAAGCTAAAAATTTCTGCCACATCTCCAGTTTCTAAATATAATTCATAAAGCTCTGTACCACCCGCATCTTTATCCTGCCAAAAATCTTTAATTAAAAATACAGCATCTTGCTGTATATTTGTAGATAGTAAAGAATATTTACCTTCTACTACTTCTGAAATTGTCTGAATATCTTTGTTTAATTCCTGACTAGCCAATTTATACCCACCAGCAGATAAATCCAAACCCACAAAAGAAACATTGCCAATCTCTGGTTTATTCTCATTAACCACCTCTTCAGTAGTTATTATGTCTACAGTTTGTATTTCTTCGCCATCTTTTAAACTAATAGAAACAACAACACCTATAAGTACTATTATTACTATACCTATAACAACACTCATTATTTGAGAAAAACCTTTGTCGTTTACCATAAATATTATAATTATTAAGAATGTATAGGGAATTTTATACTGTATATATATATTTGTCAAAGTTGTTTATTGACATCATCTATTGACAATATTTTAGACGAATGTTATTGTGTTCTGGCTATAATGTACATTAAATTTTGTCTAGTCAGAGTAGTTGCTTTTGACATTGCCTATTTCACCAAAAAAAACCATTTCCCATGGTTTCAGCTGCAAATCCGAAACTAGGTGACTATCAGGAACAACATGACACTGGCTAGACATATTTCCAAGGGCTCTGAGATTCCCTCCCCTTACGAACGATCGTATACGAATCTTATTTGCCCTTTTTAACCGAGAGCTATTTCCTACTCTACAGCTCTCCTTACCGCAGAGCGCTAGGTCAATGACTTGGCGCTCTTTCTTTTAACAAAAAACCCGTGAAATATTTCACGGGTTTTTATATATAATCTATATCTAATTAATTCTTGCCTTCTTTAATCTTTTCTTCAACATTCTTTGGCACTTCGGCATAATGTGAGAATTCCATACTATATGATGCTCTACCCTTGGATAGAGAACGGATAGCAGTAGAATAACCAAACATTTCTCCTAGAGGCACATCAGCGTCTACAATCTTCATTTGACCTCTATCTCCCATTTCTTTAATCTGAGCACGTTTAGAGTTAAGATCTCCAATAACATCACCCATAGATTCTTCAGGAGTTACAACTTCTACTTTCATAATAGGTTCCAAAAGGACAAGTCCTGCCTTAGCACAAGCTGCTTTAAAGGCCATAGCTCCGGCAACTTTAAAGGCTGCTTCAGAAGAGTCAACTTCATGATATGATCCGTCATAGACATTAACACTAACATCAATTAATGGATAGCCAGCCAATATTCCATTCTCCATAGTTTCTTTAACACCTTTTTCAATTGGAGCAATGTACTCTTTTGGAATTGCACCACCTTTAATAGTGCTCTCAAATTCAAAACCAGCACCACGTTCACGACTTTCAACTTTTAACCAACAGTGACCAAATTGACCACGACCACCAGATTGCTTAACATACTTACCTTCTGCTTCAGCACTACCTTTAATAGTTTCTTTGTATGCAACTTGTGGAGCACCAACATTAGCTTCAACTTGAAATTCTCTTTTCATTCTATCTACAATAATATCTAAATGAAGCTCTCCCATACCTTTAATAATTGTTTGAAGGGTTTCTTCGTCTGTAGATACTTGGAAAGTAGGATCTTCCTCGGCTAATTTAGAAAGAGCAAGGCCCATCTTTTCCTGATCTTGTTTTGTCTTAGGTTCAATAGCTACTGAAATAACAGGTTCTGGGAAAGTAATTGACTCAAGTACAATTGGATTTGCTTCATCACATAAAGTGTCTCCAGTACCAGTATCTTTTAATCCAACAACAGCTGCAATTTCACCAGCGTAAATCTCATCCACCTCTTCACGTGAATTAGCATGCATTCTAACGATACGACCAATTCTTTCTTTACTTTCTTTTGACGAATTATATACGTATGATCCAGCTTTTAATACGCCAGAATATACACGTACAAAACATAATTTACCAACATATGGATCAGTTGCAATCTTAAAAGCAAGTAATGATAAAGGTTCTGCATCATCTGCTTTACGTACCATTGTTTTTTCCTCATCATCTAACGCATGACCTTCAACAGCTGGAACATCTAGTGGAGATGGCAATAATTCTACAATAGCGTCTAATAAAAATTGAACACCTTTATTCTTTAAAGCTGTACCAACATATATTGGAATAATTTGATTAGCAATAACACCTTTGCGCAAAGCTTTCTTTAACTCTTCTAATGAAGGTTCTTCACCACCAAGGTATTGTTCCATTAATTTTTCATCTGTCTCTACAATAGCTTCAATTAATTTACTTCTATACTCTTCTACTTTATCTTTCATATCTTCTGGAACATCGCCTTCGGTTATATCTTTACCAAAGTCATCATTATATATATATGATTTACGTGTCAAAAGATCAACAAGTCCTTGGAAAGTTTCAGCTGCACCAATTGGTAATTGTGCAGGATAAGCTTTATTAGTTAATCTATCTTCAATAGTTTGAATATCGTAATAGAAATCTGCTCCCATTCTATCCATTTTATTAATAAAACAGATTCTAGGAACTTCATATTTATCTGCTTGATGCCAAACTGTTTCAGATTGAGGTTCTACACCAGCTACACCGTCAAAAATAACAACACCACCATCTAGAACACGTAAAGAACGTTCTACTTCGGCTGTAAAGTCAACGTGACCTGGGGTATCAATAATGTTAATACGGTGCATATCTTCTGGCTTATTGCGAGAAGCCCAAAAACAAGTTGTAGCAGCAGAGGTAATAGTAATACCACGCTCTTGTTCTTGTTCCATCCAGTCCATTTCAGCTTCACCTTCATGAACTTCACCTATTTTATGTTTCTTACCAGTATAGAACAGTACTCTTTCTGTAACTGTTGTTTTACCAGCATCAATATGGGCAATAATCCCAATATTACGTACCTTATCTAAAGGATAATCTCTTGACATAATTTTTAATATTAAATGTTTATTTTATCTTGCGAAATGAGCAAAAGCTTTGTTTGCCTCTGCCATTTTATGGACATCCTGCTTCTTCTTCATTGCTTCACCTTCACCATTAGCAGCATCCATTAATTCTTCAGCTAATTTCAAATGCATTGGTTTACCCTTTTTACCTTTAGATGCACCAATAATCCATCTGAAAGCAAGTTGTGTTTTACGTGAACCAGACACTACTACTGGCACCTGATAATTAGCACCACCAATACGTCTACCCTTAACTTCAATATTTGGTCCAACATTTTTAATAGCTGCATCAAAAACATCTAGTGGATCTTGCTTTGTTTTCTTAGAAATGAAATCAAAGGCTCCATAAACTATTTTTTGAGCTACACTTTTCTTACCATCATCCATAATGTAATTAATAAATTTAGCAATCGTTACATTGTTGAACTTTGGATCTGGTTTAATTTTTCTCTTTGGGGCTTGTTTACCTCTCATATATGTAAGTATTATTTATTAATTATTCAGCACTAGCTTCTGTAGAAGCCTTAGCTCCTTTTTTATCTAAACGCGCTCCATATAATGAACGACTTTGTTTTCGACCTTCTACTCCTTGGGTGTCATAGACACCACGAACCACATGATAACGAACACCAGCAAGATCTCTAACACGACCACCACGAAGTAGTACAATAGAGTGTTCTTGTAAATTGTGTCCTTCACCAGGAATATATGCTGTTACTTCCATACCATTAGATAGTCTAACTCTAGCAATCTTACGTAAAGCTGAGTTAGGTTTCTTTGGGGTAGTTGTAGTAACTTTAACACATACGCCACGTTTAAAAGGAGCGCCTTCTGGATGGTTATCTCTTTTTCTCTTTAAAGCATTAAGAGTATAACGCAAGCCAGGAGCTTTCGCTTTCTTTTTCTTAGACTTTCTTGGATTTTTTAACAATTGATTTGTTGTAGGCATATTCTTTAGTTAAAATTATATAATTAAATTATTTATAAAATAAAAAATAACTATCCGAAAGAAATAGTTATCAGTCACATATAGTATGTGATTAAATCCTACTCTACCTCACAAAGGATGGCAGATTCTATTCGGACGACAGTATAGTAACACGCTAGCTAAAAAACGTCAATACCTAAACCAGACTATATATCATATTAACGAAAAACCCTATTATTCTACCAAAAATACCTAGCCCTAAAAAAGAATCTGCTATTAATAGTATTAATAAAAGCCAAGGCCCTTGTTGGCTTAAAAACACCTTAATATTATTATATTTAGCTGGTAATACATCAAATAAAAACTTTGAACCATCAAGTGGAGGTATAGGAATAAGATTAAATATCATTAAAACAGTATTTACTATTATTAAGGAAATTAAAAAAGCAGGTAAAAGAGTGGTAAACAAAAACGGTGAAATAACTGAAAGAATCTTCAATATTATAAAAAATACAATAGCACTGATTAAATTAGCTAGTGGTCCAGCTAAAGAAACTATAGTATTCCCCCACTTTTTGTTCTTAAAGTTGGCAGGATTTACAGGTACTGGCTTAGCCCAACCAATAACCAATGGACTGCCAGATAAAATAAGCATAGCCGGCAAAAGGATAGTACCAAAAGTATCCATGTGAGGAATTGGGTTTAAAGTAAGTCTATTATTTAATTTAGCTGTCACATCACCTTGTTTATACGCTGCTAGAGCATGAGAGAATTCATGCACAACAATTGCGTATAAAACTGACAATATTTGTATAATAACTAGCATCTTGACTAATAATGTAAATTATATTAAACTGTATTCACTATTATACTAAAATATCTATTAAATACAACAATATGGCCAAAGTATGTGAAGTCTGCAAGCGCGGAACAACATCTGGACAAACAAAAAGTCACTCTCAAATCAAGACCAAGCGTCAGGTTAAAATAAATTTACAGACAAAGGTTGTAGATGGCAAGAGAATCAAGATTTGTACCAAGTGCATAAAGACTATGAATAAATAAATTTTATACTAAAAAAGCTCCTAGACGACTAGGAGCTTTTTATTTTATATATTTACTTATTCTAGAACAAATTCTACATTATCATCCCCTACAATAATATCCTGAAGTTTAATATCATTACTAAAAAAGAAATCAGATAAAAACTCTAATTGATCAAACAATAATCTCCCTACTAAAGAGCCCGGAATAAATAGCCCTTTATACCTAGCCTTTGTAACATGAAAATATAATTGTTGCTCCATAGCCTCTATTCTAACCTCAATATATGCATTACCCTTGATTGGTTTTAAAGCATAACCTTCTAATACAAACTTATTATCTTTTAAACTTAACTTAACATCTTGAATTGGTGGATTAGAATATTTTTTTAATTGCTCTTGTAAAATATAGTTAAGCTCAGCTACTGAAATATTTGTGTACTCATTATTTGCTGCAACCAAAGATAAATCATTTTCACTATACGCTTCCAACCACATTGCTAATTTATCTTCTGCATTTAACTTTTGTTGTGAAGTTAACTCCTCAACAGCAACCACTTCATTATTGTCGTTATTTCTCCACCATAATAGATCTGAAAAAGAAAATGCATATGAAGTATTTGGAATAATAAGCACAACCAGCATAATTATTAATAATAGTTTTTTCATAAAATCTAGGTAAAATAATTAATATTTCTATCATCATTATACCAAAATTAAAGTAATTAAAAAACCACTACATAATGTAGTGATTTTTCAAGTTCTAGTCAGCTTGACTGAAGATTGGAAGTTCCGATAGCCATCCGGGCAGTCTCTCAATCATAAGACAATTAAAAGTTTAACACCTTAATTACTCAGTACCGAAAAACTATAATGCCGCTGGGCGTCCTAGAATACGAACCAAGGTCCATATTTCACACAAACTCCCTAATAAAGTAAGGTTGTAGAAATTCAATCTGTCAAAGTGACTAGAACACTTTAATTATATCACTACAATTATTCCCGTCAAATGTAAAAAAACAACTAAATTTCATAATTAATAATATTGGCTAAGATAAAACAAAAACCCCGCTTCTATAAAGCGGGGCATTAAATATCTAATTATTTTTCATCATCTGCATATACCCATTTCCAATCGTCTTTCTCATAAGTAAATATTTCATCTTCCTTAAAAAATCTCTTAATTTCAGCTTCAGCTGCTTCTGCAGAATCTGAAGCATGCACAATATTATTTGAATGACTCATAGAAAAATCTCCGCGAATAGAACCTGAGTCAGCTTTACGACCCACTGTCGGACCAACAATAACCCTTACAGCGTCAATAGCATCATAACCTTCAATAGCGATAAATATTACTGGTGCCGATTGCATAAAACCTTTTAGTCCTGTAAAGAATGGCTTATCTTTGTGATGACTATAGTGTTCATCTATTTGTTCATCTGAAATACGGCCCATCTTTAGACCTGCAATTTTTAATCCTTTGTTTTCAAAACGTTTAATAATCTCACCCAATAGATTGCGTTGCAAACAATCTGGTTTGAGAATAATAAGACTTTTCTCCATCATAATTATTTTTTAAAATGTTTATTAATTTTAATAACTAGTTCTCCTGGTGTCATATCTGCTTTTACAAAATAACCAACAGCTCCTAACTCCTTACCCTTAGCCGTATCTTCTTCTTGACCCAAATTTGTAAGCATATATACAGGAATATTCTTAGTGAACTCATCCGACTTAATTTCCTCCAAGACAATAAAGCCATCTTTCTTTGGCATAATAATATCTAATAACACCAAATCTGGTTTAAGACTCTTTGTTAGCTGAACTCCAGTCTCACCATCCCTAGCTACTTCAACTTCATAGCCAGCTTTAACCAATTTTAGCTTATACATATTAGCCAAAATTTCTTCATCTTCAATTAATAGAATTTTTTTTGCCATAAATATATCTTAATAATGTTTGTATTATAGCCTAATATTTTATGATTTACAAGTTATTTTAGCCAATAATTATATCCATCTGTATTAATAACAATATCTCCCAAATTATCGTTTCTTAGTATTCTAATACCCAATTTCTCCAATCTTTTAATAATCCTTAAATGTGGATGTTTAAATTTATTATCTACACCAGACTGAATAACTGCTGTACTAGCATTAACAGCTTTTAACCAATCCTCACTATTTGAATATTGACTGCCATGATGAGCAACTTTCAATATATCTGCACTCACATCTTGACCGCTTACCAGGATCTTTTCCTCCACATCTATAGTTGCGTCCCCTGTTAACAAAACACACACCTCAATATAACAATATTTAGCAACCACTGAAGTATCATTCACATCATCTGCTTTCTGACCCACATACTCTTCAAAAGGATATACAATCTCTAAACTTGAATTTTTGAACGTATATATATCTCCAGCAATCGTTGACTCTAAAGTAAAACTATTATCTTCAATTAATTGCAACCACTCTAAATATGACGCCGCCATATAATCTATATACCCGGGAAACAATATTAAATTGACAGAATATCTTTTTAAAACTTCATTTAAGCCACTAACATGATCATCATGCGCGTGGGTTAAAATCATTAAATCTATACTTTTGTCATAAAAAGATAAATATGGCCCCAACTTACTTATTAAATAATTACCTGGGCCACCATCTATTAATATTCTTTCCTTATCTGGTGTAATAATTAATATTGCGTCTCCTTGACCAATGTCTAAAAATACAATCTTGGCAATATTATCAGTATCTGTTTGTAAATAAACAATAATTAAACTTAAAGCTATGCCAATAATTACAAATATATATTTTCTATACTTTTTCATTTGATCTAAATTTAATAAAAAATATACAAGAGTATATAAAGAAAATATATAACCAATTTATCTTTGGCAATTCAATGGCTGCTAATGGTAGTGATCCCAACCAATTAACAATTTCTATTTGTTTATTTAACATGCCATAAACTATCCAAAATAAAGGAACAGATATGGTTGGAATTAATAAGTTTAATATTATTCCAACAATAGATAAACACATTAACAGTGGTAAGGTTGGCAATAATAATATATTGGCAATAGGAAAAACAAGAGAAGCTTGGTTAAATTTAAACACGATCCACGGCAATGTTAATATCTGAGCTGCAAAGGTTGCTTGCAAAATTGCTTTAATACCAAATAATACTGGTAATCTTTTAAATAACTTTCCCACATCATCTGAAAATAGAACCAGGCTTAAAACCGCTAAAAAAGATAATTGCCAACCAATATCATAAACAAGTAATTTTGGATTAAACATAAGGGTAATAATTGCTACCAATATTAATGCAAAATAACTTTTGTTAACTCTACCAAAATAATCTGCAATTAATAATACTGATCCCATCATTCCTGCTCTAATTGCTGAAGCGGGCATTCCAATCATTAATATATACATAAATAATATTAAAAGAGCTATGGGGTAAGTTAATTTTTTTGGTAAATAAAAAGCAGTCAAAACTCTAACTAATAATAATGAAATAATAGATACATGCATTCCAGATATAGCTAATAAATGTGATACACCCGCTTTACTGAAATTATCTACAATATCTGTTGGAATACTTCTCCTTCTCGCTAAAAGCATTGCAGATAATATACTAGCCTCTGGTTCAACTATATTTTTTTGAATAACTTGATGTACTCTATCTTTAAAATCTACAATTTTTCTCTTTAAAATATATTTATCTGCTAAACCAATATATTTAACTATGGGGCTATAGCACAAAGAGTAAATATCATATCTAGATAAATAATCATCATAAGCAAAATCTTCAATTTTATCAGGCTTAATTAGTTTACAATCTAGTTCTAGTTCATCTCCTACAAAATATTCAGGGTATAAAGAAGACTTTACTAATACAAGACCATTCACATTATGCCAGATATTATCTACGTATATACCCTCCGCTTTAACTGTTAGTTTATTATGGTCAACACGTTTATCCACCTCATTAACCACACCTCTAAAATGTAAATCCTTCATGTCTGACCAGTCTGCAGCTATATTATTGTAAAAAGCTATATGATTAGAATTAATCACAGGAAAAGAATAAATAAATCTAATATATCCAGCTAATATACTAAATATAATTAATAAAAATAATATTATTTTTTTGTTCTTAGAAAATAATACAAACAAAGGAATAAATAATAGTAATACAAGCCAACTAATATGAATAGAAAAAACATTAGCTATAATAATGCCAATTATGAACATGAAACTATAAATAATAAACAATTTTTGACTCATACTTGACTTAATTATCAATACCGTGTAAATTAAATAATTATCTGAACATTCAACCCAAAACGCGTTAAACAAAAGGAGAACTTATGACGCAATCATCTTTAGCTACCAAGCAGGAAGGTAGATTCGAATTTAAACACGCTGGTGAAATACTCACTGGCAGAGTAGAAAAGGACAAAAGGTCGCCAGACTTTAATCTCCTACCAGGACCTGGAGAGCCATTAGACAGCAGACGCTTTCTCAAAATGGCTTCTTCTGTAAACAATAGCCCTCACTCGGAAAAGGTAAAGATCCACGTAATTCCAAATCACTCAAGTGAAAACGGAGATAAATGGAGAGTTACCTTTGAAGCACGTAACGGAGGAGACGCTTTAGAGTTTGTGCAAAAACATCTGCACAATGTTATAAAAATTGAAATGAAAGATTAACGCACCTTTCATCCAAGCCCCGTTTTTCGAAACGGGGTTTTGTTTTACACAAAAAAAGGGCTCATCGAGCTAAGCTCAACGACCCTGTTAAATAATAACTTACAACCAACAGATTATCTTGTCAACAAAATCTTTATGCTTGTTCTTAATTTATCTGTAGATAGTTTTAGACCCCAAACTACACCAAAAAATAATCCAACTGTATCTATTCCAATATCTACTACCGATGCATTTCTACCAGGAATAAAACTTTGATGAATTTCATCAGATATTGCATACAAAATTCCTAAGAAAAAAGCTAATAATAATAGTCCAGCAAACACAAATTGATTATCTTCTTTGCTCCACTTCTTATAGCCTAATAATAATTTAACTAATAATAGTCCAAGCACAGCATAGACAAATATGTGTGCTGATTTTTTAAATAATATATCCCACAAACCAGACAAGCCAACGTTTAAAACTGACCGATTAGACAAAAGCCAAATTAAGCTCATCCAGGCTGCTGCAAAAATTCCATATTTAAAATTATGCCAAGCTATTTTCATTTACTTTGTTTATGGTGTAAATAATCTTCAATAAAATCATCTATATCCCCATTAAGAACTTTATCTGGATCTTTAACTTCAAAATTAGTTCGATGATCTTTTACCATTTTATATGGATGAAGAACATATGATCTTATCTGATTACCCCAGGCAGCCTCAGTAATTTCACCTTGCAATTTCTTCCTTTCCTCTTCTGCTTCAACTTCTTGCAGTCTTTGCAAACGACTTTTTAAATGTTTCATAGCCGCTTCTCTATTCTGAGCCTGAGATCTTTCATTTTGGCATGTAACCATAATGTTGGTTGGTAAATGGACTATACGTACTGCTGAATCTGTTGTATTTACCCCCTGACCTCCTTTACCGGATGATTTAAATGTATCTATACGTAAATCTTTATCCTCTATTTTTACTTCTATCTCATCATCTTCAAGTTCTGGCAAAACATCTACCATTGCAAACGAAGTATGTCTAGCATGATCTGCATCAAATGGAGATAAACGTACTAAACGATGAACACCTGACTCACCCTGCAATTGACCATATGCATATTTACCAATAACTTCAATTACTACAGATTTATAACCAGCTTCAGAACCCCTGCTTTCATCTAAGATATTCACTTGCCAATTCTTTTTCTCAGCTAATCTTAGATACATTCTTAATAGCATAGCAGCCCAATCCTGTGCTTCATCGCCACCAGCACCTGAGTATATACTAACAATAGCATTATCTTGATCGTGAGAACCATTAAATAGTGTTAAAAATTCAAACGAATTGTATATATTATTTAACTGTTTAAACCTAGCCTCTATTTCTTCTTTTAATTCTTTAGCATCAGACAATGCTATAATATCTTTTAATTCTTTAATGCCATTTTTTAACTCATTCCAGTCGTTTACTTCTGAACTTAAATCTGACAATTCTTTATTAACAGCACCTGCTTTTTTATTATCCTGCCAAAAATCTTCTGACTTTGTTTTTTCAGCCAGACTATTTATTATTTTTTGTTTGTCTTGAATATTAAGAATCGACTCAAGCTTGGCAACCTTATCTACTAATTCATTAGCTTTAGCTATTATTTCTTTCATTAATCTTTATATTCAACTAGAGTTACATTAATTATTTTTTCTTCTCCCCTGTGATACACCTTAAGTTTAATTGTATCATCTGGACCATATTCTGCTATTTTAGCGGCTAATGTTTTATCTGTGGTTAATTTCTCATCATCTATTTCTAAAATAATATCATTCTCTACAAGACCGGCTTTATCTGCTGGACTACCAGGCATTACTGCTAATTCTGTCTGATCTTGACCCCGTATTATTAAAGCACCATAATCTACATCTAAATTATTTTGTTTAGCAATAGCCTCATTTATCATAGTATAGCGTATACCCAAGAATGGTCTTACAATCTTACCATATTTTTGTACACTACCTACAACTTTCTTAGCTGTATTTATTGGTATAGCAAAACCTATTAATTGACCTTCTCTATTAACAGCTGTATTAATACCAATTACCTCACCATCTAAATTAATCAAAGGTCCGCCAGAATTACCGGGATTAATAGCAGCATCTGTTTGTATAACATTGTCTAATTTTTCTGAAGAACTATATGTACCAGCTACAATATCTCTACCGAGCCCAGATACAATACCAGTTGTAACTGTATTACTATATTCTCCTAATGCATAACCAATAGCAACAACTGTTTCTCCAATATTAATATTATCTGAATCACCCAAATCTATTGTTGGAAAGTCTTCTCCTTCAATTTGTAGAACTGCTAAGTCGTTTATAGCGTCAGCGCCTAAAAAGGTTGCGTCATATGATGTACCATCCGCCATTATTACTTGGTATTCAGAATCTCCATCTGTTGCAACATGTTTATTGGTTAAAATAATACCATCAGAAGATATAATAAAGCCAGTGCCAGCACCAACCTGTTGCTTTTCTGTTTTTGGCTCTTGTGGCTCTTGTTGTGGCATGTCAAAAGAAAAAGGCCAGCCAGAACCAAAGAAATCTTCAAATGGGAATAATGATCCTGTTTGATTATAATATTGTGTGATTTCCCTACTAACTATAATAGAAACAACTGCTGGGCTAGCATTCTCCACCACCTCTTCAACAGATAATTTACTTTTCTGTTTAACCGGAGGTGTATAATTTTCCTTAGATTCAGTAATATCTTTCGAATTGTCTGAAGAATCAGCTAATTGAAACCAATCACCTGAATTAGATAATTGACTAGCTACATAACCAGTCATACCGCCAACAAAGGCGCTTATAGCTACAGATATAATTACTACAAAAATAAGTAATTCTAAACTGTAGAGTTTTTTACTTGTTTTTTTAGTACTTTCTAACATATAATTTTTATTAATTTTACTAATAAATATTATAAAATGTAATAAAAAAACATTCAAATATAAATTGAATGCCTCTTTATTAACTTATCACTTATATAAATCCAGTATCTGTTGATACTGTTCAAACATACCATTTAAACCAGAACCAGCTGCATCTGTAGGCGCACCTGAAAAACCTCCCAAACCTGAAAAGAAACCACTTAACATTGAAGGTAAATATACAATACCTAATATTATTGGAATAAGAATAAACAATAACTGTATAGCAGCCATTATTCTTCCCCAGAAAATATATTTTTTAACCTTAAGGCTCAAATGATATATTTCCTTAGAATATTCAATATTTTCCTCCATCAATTTCTTTAGCTGTTCTTCCATTGATGCTCCAGCATAATTTGTCATCTTGGGTAATAACTTAAGTATTTAAGATATAATATATCTCCATTTTTAACACTAAATTTATCTGGTAATTCAGATACATAATCATTATTCAACCAAATATACCAACGACTTTCACTCGAATTATATAATCCATTAATTCCATACCACAATAACCCATTTTCCAACCAATCTTCATTCTGACCTAATTTTATTTTACCTTGTTCTTCTGCGCCTATTAAAGCTTCCCACAAATTAGAATGACTAGTTAATTCAATATCGTCTACAACGTCTATATCTCCATTATTATAATCTAGCATCATAGATACTCTTGGTATATTACTCTCTCTAATGTTTGCTGTTGAAGTATTAGGATTTAAAATAGTCACAGCATTCTCCTGACCTATGACCATACCAACCAACCAAGCGCCTATAGCGATTGCCACAAATAATAATGCTCTCATAACTAAATTAAACTCTTTTCTCATTTTTTTGATTTCTTAATTAATGATGAGATTTCTTGATGAAATGATTTTACATCTGCAAATGTATAGTACACTGAGGCAAAACGTATATATGCAATCTTATCAAACTTCTTTAAATGCTTCACTACTATTTGTCCAATCTTTTCAGATGTGATTTCATCCCTTCTTGTCTTTTGAATATCTCTCTCAATCTTGTTTATTAACTTTTTATATGCCTCTTTAGTATGAGGTCTCTTTTCCATGGCTGTCTTTAAACCTTTTTCTATCTTTTCTCTATTATATGTTTCTCTTCTACCATCTCTTTTGACAACCGTAATATTTAAAAGCTCCATTTCTTCAACAGTAGAAAAGCGAAAGTTACATTTTTGACATTCACGCCTTCTCCTGATGGCAAAACCATCTGAAATCATACGCGAATCTAATACTTTAGTATCCTGTTTTAAACAAATCGGACAATGCATTTAATTCATTTTCTTTCTAATGAAAGTAGGTATGTCCAATTCATTATCTTCTTCTGGTTCTTCTTTCTTTGGTTCTTGTTTCTTCTTAAAAATTGTAGATTTCTGTTCTATCTTATCTGCTGCATTTTTATCATCTGATTCATCTTTACTAAAAATTGGGTTTGGAGAGTAGCTTTTAACAGCACCAACATCTCCGCCTGATTTATTAGCATTAAAGCCTGTTGCAATAACTGTTATCTTTAATTCATCATCCATTCTATCATCTATAACTGCACCAAATATAACTCTAGCATTTGGATCAAGAGCTGATGTAATAACCTCAGCTGCTTCATTAACCTCGTGCATAGACAAACTAGGATCTCCAGTAATACTAAATAGTACACCTTTTGCTCCTTTGATAGACATTTCAAGTAATGGACTATCTATTGCTAGTTTAGCTGCATCAACTGCTCTACTTTCACCACTTGCTCTACCAATACCCATTAAAGCGGAGCCGGCATCAAGCATAATAGATTTAACATCTGCAAAGTCTACATTAACAAGACCTGGAATTGTGATTAATTCAGAAATGCCTTGTACGCCTTGTTTTAATACTTCGTCTACAATTGCAAAAGCATCTAGTAAGGATGTTTTTTTATCTATAACCTGTAATAATCTGTCATTTGGTATAGTAATTATTGTATCCACCTTATCTGTTAAATTATCTAATGCTCTTTCTGCAATATTCTTTCTTTGTACGCCTTCAAAAGCAAATGGTTTTGTAACAACAGCAACGGTCAAAGCACCAATGTCTTTAGCCATTTCTGCAATAAGTGGAGCTGCTCCAGAACCAGTACCACCACCAAGACCACAAGTAATGAAAACCATGTCAGCATCTTGTAGATGCTTCTTTATATCTTCCTTGCTCTCCTCAGCAGCTTTAGCACCAACTTCAGGATCCATACCAGCACCAAGACCACGTGTAGTCTCCCTACCTATATGTACTTTTTTATTGGCGTCAGTACTATTTAAAGCCTGGGCATCAGTATTCACGGAAATAAATTCAACACCACGAATACCAGCTTTAATCATACGATTAACAGCTGAGCCTCCAGAACCTCCAACGCCTATTACTTTTATTTTTGCAAACGTTTCAACGTCTGGTTTTATTTCCATTGATTTACTTTTTGCCATAGTTCTATATTAATATATTATAATTTAAGGTAAAAATGATTGAAAAAGATCCTTCATCTTATCTACTGCCTTTTCTACAGAAGAAAAACTTCCTAATCTAAAGCCACCACGACTTCCTCCCTGCTGCATACCCCAAAGTGCTAAACCAATAGCCTGAGTATACTCAGTATCGTTTACTTTATCTATTGTTGAATTTATCTCTAAAGGATAACCCAGGAAAACAGGTAAACTTAATTTCTTCTTAGCTAGATCTATAATACCTGGAAGTTTTGCTCCACCGCCTGTAATAACTAGCCCCGAAGGTAAAAGTCCATCTCTGTTAATAGATTTTAATTCTGCATTTATCATCTCAAATATTTCTTCGCATCTTGCCTGAGTAATTTCTGCAATATATTTCAATGAAACATTAGTACCAGCTTCTTCTGTATCTGTAATATCTGCCAAATCTATTTCATCTCTTTTTGGAACATCCTTAGATATTGCATGAGCATATTCTAATTTTACAACCTCAGCTGTTGGTATAGATGTTCTTAAACCAATAGCTATATCATTAGTTATATGATTAGAACCTACTGGCAAAACCCTAGTATGTAAAATATTACCTTCTTCATAAACAACCATTGAAGTGGTGGCTGCTCCAAAATTAATTAAGCATACTCCCAACTCTTTCTGTTTCTTTGTCAAAACACTTTCACTATTAGCAAGTACAGAAAAGACTAGATCATTAATATCTACTCCTGTTCTATAAATAGCTTTTGTTAAGTGCCTAATCTGATTAGTAGCTCCTAAGATTATCTGAGCATTAACTTCTAGACGAACACCAGTCATTCCAATAGGATCTTTAATATTTTGCTGATCATCTACTGTAAAATCTTTAGGAATTATATGCAGTATCTCATAATTAGCAGGCACAGCTACGGCCTGAGCCGCTTCTAATACCCTATCTACATCTTCTTCTTGTATCTCACCATTAGCCTTAGCTACAGCTATAACACCTTTACTATTTTGAGTAACAATATGTGGTCCAGATATACCAACAATTGCATTTTCAATAGGTGTACCAATCATTCTCTCTGCACTTTCTAAACATTCTGAAATACTAGACACAGCTTCTTCAATACTTTTAATGCTACCCTTGCTCATACCTTCCATTTCATTATCTGCAGCACCAATAATTTGCTGTGAGCCATCTGGCAAACGTTGCAAACTTACTACCCGAACACGGCTAGTACCTATATCTATACCTGTAACTATTTCTTGATATGACATTTAGCTTATTTTTTTCTTTCTAATATAAAAATTATAACAAAATAAGGGCATTCTATCAATAAAAAAATTGTCCGCTAGCGAACAATTAATTTGTTCTTTAAATTTAAACCCTATTTATTCAATTAAAGGCTTAGAAATATCCTCTAATTCAACATCATTACCCTTTCCGGTAATTTTTAGGACATCTTTATCTATTTTCTTAAATTCTTTGCTACTTGTATTAAAAGTATTAACCACTGTTCCTAGTTGTGTACCAACTTTTTCATGATATGACTGATAAGCAGCTAAATGCTTTTCTAATTTTTCTACATTTGCTCTAATCTCCTTTGTTGATTCTTCAATTTGTAGAGCTCTTAAACCCTGCAATACAGTTTGTAAATATGCTGCAAAAGTTGTTGGTGAAACAATAATAACTTTCTTATCATTAAAAGCATAATCTAATAAACTTCTAGTATTCACCTTAATAGCACCAACTTCATTAACAAGTAAATCATAATATATACCCTCTGCTGGTATGAACATAAAAGCAAACTCTAGTGTATCCTCTGAAGGTCTAATATATTTAGCAGTTTCATCAATTCTTTTCTTTAAATCGCTCTTAAACTCCTTTTCCAACTCCATCTTTTTCTTTTCATCTGTCTCGTCTAGTATTCTTTGGTAATTAGTTAGAGAAAACTTTGCATCAACAGGTAAAACCTTGTCCTTAATTTTTACAACTGCATCAACAGACTCTCCACTCTTAAAATGATACTGCATTTCATAAGACTGAGGTGGTAATATATTACTTAAGATAAGCTCTAAATTACTCTCACCTAAAGCGCCTCTAGTTTTTGAATTCGTTAATACCTTTTCTAAGTTCTTTAGCTGATCAGTAAAACCAACCACCTTCTCATTTGTATTAACAACCTTAGATAACTCCTCAGTAACATTTTTAACAATTTTGTGAGTCTCTCCAAACTGAGCCTGCAATACTTTATTTGACTCACCAAGACCAGATTCTAATGATCTCTTCATTTCATTCAGTTGATTCTGTAGCATTATTAAAGCATTGTCCTGACTTAAATCAGTCTTACTTTTAGTTAAACGCCAAAACAGCAGAATAAATCCACCAATCATTACTATTAATATTATTATGAATTCTAACCACATATTAATTTAAGTTAAACAAATTAATACTATTTTGTCCAGTCTTCTTAACAACATCATCATAACTCATATTTTTTAGCTCTGCAATCTTCCTAGCAACAAATTCTACATTAACCGGTTCATTACGCTCACCTCTATACGGCTCTGGAGAAAGATAAGGTGCGTCTGTTTCAATTAATAGCTTATCCATAGGCACCATCTTAGCTATTTCTTGTAATTCCTCTGCTTTCTTTTTAAAAGTTACAATGCCTGTAAAACCAATATGAAAACCTTGTTCTAAAAAAGCTTTAGCTTCTTCCATATTACCACCATAGCAATGAATCATCCCATTATGACAGTCCTGCTCTTTTAACACCTCTAATATGTCCAAATATGCCCTCTCACCGTTCTTTCCGTTCCTACCATGAAGCATTAGTGGTAAATTGTTCTTTTTGGCAAATTCAATGTGTTTTACAAACACTTCCTTTTGTTTAGCCTTAATCTCTTCAAAGCTTTTACTAGATTCTTTAAGGTAAAAATAGTCAAAACCGCATTCACCCACAGCGACTACTCTTTTCTTACCATCTATTAATTTCTGGTATTGATCTATATTAAATTCTTCGTCATAAACATGGATAGGGTGCAGACCAACAGTAGCGTATAGAAAGTCATGCTTCTGTGCAAGATCTACTGTAAACTCTGAAGTTGCATACTGTGCACCAACATTAATAACTTTCATGTCCTTATCATGACAACGCTTAATTACATCTTCCCTATCCTCATGATAAGCCTCAAAATCTATATGTGCATGTGAATCAATTAACATTTATCTAACTCAGTTACTATTCTACGCATCATAACAAACGCAAATGCCCAAAGTATTGGAAGCCACATAGGCATTAAACCAAACAAACTATCTCTTACAAAATGTTCTACGCCCGTACTGACAAACAAAATTTCAGACAATGTCATACCTATTAAACCAAAAAGTAAAAATAGATAATCCTTTTTTACATAATCTACAATAAGATATATTCCAATTAAGACAATATATATTAAAGATAGAATATAGTCATTCTTAAAAATAGGTATTAATAAAACAAAAAATACAATTAATAACAAATATATAAATATTTTTAAGGCTGGTTTTTTCATAAACTATTTTTTTCTCTTGCTATAGATTGCATATCTACAACATCGTCTGTTTCATCAACTATTTCTTGTTTTAAAATTTCTTCCAAAATATCTTCTAAAGTAACCACACCCTCAAAGCCACCGTACTCGTCTTTTACAAAAGCCATGTGTGCTTTTGAATCTATGAAAGTGTTTAATAGTTGATCTAAATGAGTACCTCTGCTAACAATTATAACCCTTTCTTCTTTATACAAATCTGCTACTGTTTTATTATCTTTCAAATAAACCAGATCCTTCATGTATAGAAGTCCTTTTACATTGTCTATATTATTCTCATAAACAGGTACCCTGGTAAACCCCTCTTCTTTTATTAATTTTAGAGTTTTTTCATCTAAAGGTGTTTGCATTTCTATGCCAAAAACTACTGTTCTTGGAGTCATTACCTGTTCAACTGTACGATTGCTAAAAGTTAGAGCACCCCTCACTATTCTTTCTTCATCCTCATCTACATCGCTATCTATTGACTCCTTATGTTCTTCAATTATTTTAGATAATTCTTTCTTTGAATAAATAGTTGGCATTTCCTCACCCAATGACTTATCTAATACCCAACCAATTGGCCAACATATTGGAGATAAAATAATCATAAATATTCTAACCAGCCAAGCTGTTCTAGCACCAACTATTAAAGCATACCTTGAAAATGTAGCTTGTGGAATTATTTCTCCAAAAATTACAATTAAACCAGTAGCTATTATACCAGCTGTGAATCCACTAGCTATATCTCCTAAAAAAATAGCTAAAGTTGAATTAACTGCTACATTACCAAGCAATAGTGTGGCTAATAAAAAATTACCTCGTTTTCGTACAGGATAAACTTTTTTAGCATCTTTATCTCCTAAAGATATTTTTCTTTCTAATTCACTCCTATCTAAACTCAAAAGTCCTAATGTTAATCCTGAAAATAGTCCAGATAATAGCACCAGAGCAATTACAATTAAATATGTCATAGATTAAAAGATAAATCCTCTAACAGCCTCTAATGAATCTGGAATAAATGGTCCAATAATATTAGACAAACCAATAAAAAAGTGAGCCCATTCAGAACCAACGATAAACTCATCTAGCATTGCTGAAAATGGAAATAGATAAGCTATATACAATACAACAGATATTACTAATACGCCTTCTACTACCCCCAAAACAGCTCCACCTAAACGGTTAATACTTTTAAGTCCAGGAATGATAGCAACAGCATTAAATACTTTATCTAGAGAATAAAATATTAAACCAACAAGTTGTGATGAAATACCAAATAATACAATAAAACCAATAGCGTTTTGAAGCATATCACTACCAAAAGATATTTTAGCAAAGTAAGCTGCTACTTCTGTATAATATTGACCAGCAATAAAAGCACCAATAAAAATACCAGCAATACGTCCAACTACTGAAATAAGTCCTGACTTCCAGCCATAAACCAAGAAAGCTGCTAAGAATAAAATGATAATAAGATCTGCAATAACCATATATTTAAATTAATTTTCTAATCTAGGAAATAAAGGTGGAGCTTTTTTAATCTCATCTGCCTCTAATATATCTAAAACCTGCTGAGCAATGGTGGGCATAAATGGTAATAAAGCTTTAGAAATCACATATATCTCGCCAGCGCAATAGCTTAGGAAATTCTGCAATGCATCAAAATTAACATCCTTACTCATCGTCCATGGTTTATAATCATTTATCTGCCTATCCAACTCACGCAGACGTAAAGATATATCCTTAATCACATTATCAAATCTATATTCTTGATACTTTTCATCAATCCCTCTAAACCAGTCATCGTTGTGCACGCTCATCTTTTTACTATCTTTCCCATACTCGCCTACTTCACCAACATTTCTACTATTATAAAAGTCAATGTCAAACTTCAACTCATTCTTTTCAATTAAAGTTGTAACTCTAGCTACTGCATTACCATAACCATTAGCAAGGTCTGCATTATATCTTTCTACAAAATGATCTTCACGGATATCTGCTTCTTGTCCAAAAGGAAACTGAGATAAAAGTAAATATCTTGAAGCGTCTACACCATACTTATCTACTAATTCCTGTGGTTTTATTACATTACCTATTGTTTTACTCATCTTCTCACCATTGATAGTAAAGAAACCATGAATAAATAATGTCTTAGGTAGCTCATTCTCGTTAAAACCCAAAGCTAATAAGAAGGCTGGCCAATAAATAGCATGAAACTTTAATATATCTTGAGCAAGTAAATGTAAATCTGCTGGCCAATATTTATTAAAATTATCTAAATTGTCTGGATAGCCAAGAGCTGTAATATAGTTAGATAAAGCATCTACCCATACATATGAAACTTGAGTATTATCGAAAGGTAAATCTACTCCCCAGGCAACACTTGTTTTTTGACGAGACACTGAAAAATCTTTCATTACTCCGTCCTTTAATAAAGATAGTACTTCATTCTTACGTGTAACTGGTAAAATCTCTATCTCATCCTTTTCAATCAACTCCTGTACTTTAGGTAAAAACTGTTCTAATTTAAAAAACCAATTCTTTTCTTTTAAAATCTCTGGTTCTCTTTTATGGTCTGGACATTTATTATCTACCAAATCTTTATCACTTAAGAACTTTTCACAACCAACACAGTATAATCCTTCGTACTCTTTTTCTTCTAAAAGACCTTTATCATAAAAAGTTTGAAATATTTTACTAACAGCCGCTTTATGATCTTTATTGGTGGTACGAATAAAATAGTCATTAGAAATATTTAAAGATTCCCAAGCTGAAACAAACTTAGCCGCTGTTTGATCACAAAACTCTTGCGTATCTATGCCTTTAGCCTTTGCACTTTCAGCAATCTTAGCACCATGTTCATCTGTTCCTGTTAAATAAAAAACATCGTCACCCTTTTGTCTGTGATAACGTGCTAATACATCACCTACTACAGTAGTGTAGGCATGACCAATATGTGGCTCATCATTTACATAATATATTGGTGTTGTTATATAGAATTTATTTTCTTTTTCCATTTTTCTCAATTATTATTACAAATTCCCCCTTAACTGTATCCTCCTGTAATTGTTTTAATACTTGTTCAGCTCTACCCCTGTATATACTTTCAAATTTCTTTGTTAATTCTCTTGCTACTACAATCTTTCTATTCTCTATACCAAACTCTATTAATTGTTTTAATAACTTCTCTATTCTATGAACAGATTCATAAAGGACAGAAGTAACTTTAGAATCAATAATCTCTTCTAATTTTGTTTGTCTACCTTTCTTATGTGGCAGAAAGCCATAGAAATGGAATTCGTCTACTTGCATGCCAGCGACACTTAAAGCAGTAGCAACAGCACTTGGCCCAGGAATGGGTATAACTTTAATATCCTTATCTAAAACCTCAGCTATTAATTTACCTCCCGGGTCAGATATACCAGGCGTACCAGCATCTGTCACAAGGGCAATATTATTTCCATTTTCAAGTAAGGATATTATTTTATTAACTTGGGACAATCTACTGTGCTGAAAATATGTTAACAAAGAAGTAGATATGTCGTATGAAGTTAATAATTTACTTGTTACCCTTGTATCTTCACAAGCTATATAATCTACAGTTTCTAAAACCTCTAAAGCTCTAGCAGATATATCTGCTAAATTACCAATTGGTGTTGCAACAACAAATAGCGTTCCTGTATTATTCAGTGGCATCTATTTTTTTATCTACAAAGTCTTCCAAGAATACAGAAATAGCAGTTGCTACTGGTACGGCTAGTATCATACCAAGAACTCCGCCCATTTTACCACCAACGAGTAAAACAATAATAACTAGTAGTGGGTTAATACCAACCGATTTACTCATTACCTTTGGAACAATAATATTATTCTCAATCTGTTGTATAACTACAAATAGTATTAACACAAGTAATGCCTTTAGCGGAGACTGTGCAAAAGCTAAAAATACTGCAGGTACAGCACCCAAAAATGGCCCTAAATATGGTATAACCTCAAAGATACCGGCAATTAAAGCAAGTAATAGCGCATATTCTACTCCTAATACTGTTAAACCAATAAAGGTTAATACAAAGATAATAATAGATAATATTAACTGACCTCTTAACCAGAAACCCAATCTTCTTTGAATACGAGTCATTAATTGCAATACATATGGTTGGTAATGAGTTGGTGTCATAGACTTCAAAAACCTTCTCAAACCTTCCTCTTCAACAGTAAAGTAAAAAGTAATAACAAGTACCAAGAAGAAAGAAACAATACCGCCAAATACATCAAGTAATGTATTAAAAGCTCCTGAAGCTGCTTTAGTAAGGCCAGCTGTTGCTGAATTTAAACCACCCTGTATTTGATCAACTACTTCTAAATCTGTTCTATTAATAGTAAAATAATTCAATCCATTCACCACCTTTTCATAATATGTAGGAAAATCATTAGCTATTAATTTAACCTCAGTAGCAATTGGAGGAATAATTAAAATAACAGCAGAAGCTATAATAAGAAACAACAATAGGTAAACTAAAATAATACCCATACCTCTTGGTATTCTAAATTTCTTAAGCCAATCTACAAATGGATCAAGCGCTGATGCTAAAATTAGCGCTACGAAAATTAAAGCAATAGCTTCTCTAACCAGCCAAAAGAAGGCAACCAAAAGAAAGAAGATTAAAATCTTCACAAAGGTTTGTGTAGAAATATTGATTGTATATCTTACATCTTTCATATTTTTTGTTGTTTAATAAGTTTATTAAAATATATTGAATCTTTATATGGTCCTATTACTGCTAAATTAAGTTTATCTTGAGTAAAAATCTTTTTAGCTAACTCTTGTATTTCTTTAGCTGTTACTTTATCTATATCTTTTTGAATTTGTTCAATAGTTCTAGCTTTATTAAAGTCTACCAACTGTCTAGATAGCCAGTATACATAACTGAAAGAATCTTCTAGGCCTAAAATCATTTTACCTTTTACATATTCTTTTGCTTTATTAAGTTCTTCATCTAAAACAGGTAATTTCTTTAATTTATTTAATTCTTTAACTATTAATTTATATGCTAATGCTACTTTATCTTTCTTAAGCCCAGCTTGAATATAGAATAATCCAGTATCTACATGTTCATCTATGCCCGCTCTAATGCTATATGCTAGTCCATATCTTTCTCTAACATTTATGAACAACCTTGATGACATATTACCACCCAAGATAGTAGATAGTAACAACTGTGAAATATAATCCTTATCTTCTCTGCCAAGTCCTGCAAAACCCATAGCAAGTTGTGTTTGAGCTGTTTGCTGATACTGTACTTTTATTCTAGCTTCTTTTTGCTTGTCTTTATATGGATTAATAATATGATCTTGTTTCTTACCAAATCTTTTACCAAAATATTTAACAATTAGTTTGTTTAACTTAGCAGGAGAATAATTACCACCAACACCAACAATCATATTATCTGCTCTGTAGTATTCATCTCTATACTTAAGTATTTCTTTGCGACTAATTTTCTTAATAACGCTTTCTGGTCCTGCAATTTCTCTAGCTAACTCATGGCCTTTAAAAGATATCTGTTCCAATAAATCCCCAATATACATTGACGGATTATCTCTATACATTCTTATCTCTTCAATAATAACTCCCCTTTCTCTATTTATCTCTTTTGCCTCAAATTTAGAATTGAAAAGCATGTCAGATAGAATATCGAAAGCTAAATCAATGTGTTGCTTAGCAACCTTAATATAATAACCAGTATAGTCTTTACTTGTAAAAGCATTAAACTGAGCACCGACTTTATCTAATTCCTGACTAATTGCATCAGTATTTGGTCTTTTTTTGGTTCCTTTAAAATATAAATGTTCAATAAAGTGTGAAACTCCATTATTAGCTCTATTTTCAAACCTTGAACCTACTTTAAACATTACAAGTAATGTTACAGCATCGGTTTCTTTTCTGGGTGCCAAAATAAGCTTGGCATTATTACTTAACTCTTTAATTTTAAACACTTTGTTTTTATTTTAATTTATTACTTAAATACTCTTCTAAATCTTTTATCTTTATTCTTTCTTGTTCCATAGTATCTCTATCTCTAACTGTAACTGCATTATCTTCTAAACTATCAAAATCTACTGTTATGCAAAATGGAGTACCAATTTCATCTTGTCTTCTATACCTCTTACCAATAGATGCTGTTTCATCATACGTACAAACAAATTTAGAACTTAAATCTGTTTGAATTTTCTTGGCCAGCGGTGTTAAAGTTTCTTTTTTAGACAATGGTAAAATAGCTACTTTGATTGGTGCTAGGAAGTAAGGAAGTTTTAACATCACTTCTACATCTTTAATTGCATCTGTTGTTGTAGATCTACCACCTTCTATTTCTGTATAGGCTTCTAATAAACAAGCAAGCACGGAACGATCTACGCCAAGTGATGGCTCAATAACATGAGGTATATATTTCTCTTTAGTTATAGGATCTACATAATCCATATCCTGACCAGAAAACTTTGCATGCTGTGTTAAGTCATAATCTGTTCTATAAGCAAGTCCATATAACTCTTTTTGACCGAATGGATATTTATACTCAAAATCTACAGTTCTCTTTGAATAAAAAGCTCTATCTTTTTCATCTATTTCTACTTTTGTATAATTTTCTTTCTTAAGACCAATGAGTTCACACCAATTATCCATAACATGTAGCCATTCTTCAAAATGTTTTTCCCAATCCTTTGGATTAATAAAATATTCTACTTCTAACTGTTCAAACTCACGCATTCTAAAGATAAAGTTTTCAGTTGTTATTTCATTTCTAAAAGCTTTACCTATCTGTCCCATTCCAAAAGGAACACGCATACGCATGGTGTCCACAACATTCTTAAAATTCACAAACATACCACCAGCTGTTTCTGGTCTTAAATACACTTCTGAACCTTCGTCTTCAACTGGACCCATATGTGTTTTAAACATAAGGTTAAAATTACGAGCTTCAGTTAATTCTCCACCACATTCTGGACATTTAATATCTTTAATATCTTTTGGCTTAGCTTTATCATACTCAGGACTTAAAGAGTCTGCTTCTAATAAATGGTCTGCTCTATATCTTTTCTTACATTTCTTACAATCAACTAATGGGTCAGAAAAGTTCTGAATATGACCACTTGCTTCCCAAACCTTAGGATGCATAATTATAGCAGCATCCATACCAACCATATCTGGTCTATCTGATACAAACATCTTCCACCAAGCCTTTTTGATATTATTTTTCAGCTCAACTCCCAATGGACCGTAGTCATAAGCAGCTGATAATCCTCCATAAATTTCAGAAGACTGAAAAATAAAGCCTCTTCGCTTTAGCAAGGAGACAAGTTTTTCCATCTTTTCTGCACTGTTATTCTTATCTGTTTTAGCCATATTTTTTCTTAATTTTATTGTATTTACTACCAAATTATACTGGATTTAAGCCATTTTAGCAAATATATCATATAATAGCAAAAACCCCCTATTTGGGGGTTTATATAATTAATATATACATTCTATATTCTACTTGCCTTATCTACCCGTATTTTATCTGCTGTTTCTAAAACAACCTTATCTCTTCTGTCTATTTTGCCTGTAAGTAAGAAATTAGCGAGTGCATTTTCAACCTTTTCTTGTATTACTCTTCTTAAAGGTCTGGCACCAAATTTAGGATCATAGCCAAGTGCTGCTAATTCTTTTACAGCTATATCTGTTGCTTCTAAAAATATTCCTTTAGCTTCCAATCTCTTAGTTTCTTTCTTTAATAGCAATAACGCTATCTGCTCAATATGTTCCTGGGTTAATGGTTTGAATATTATTATATTGTCAAATCTATTTAAAAACTCTGGTCTAAATGAAGTTCTTAGCTCTGTTTCAAGTAGTGCTTCTTTAATTGCTTCTGCTGTTGCTCCTGCTTTAGTCTGATCCTGAATATAGTTTGTGCCAGCATTAGATGTCATTATTAAAATAAGGTTTGTAAAATCTACAGTTCTGCCAGTAACATCTGTCATACGACCATCTTCCATTACTTGTAAAAATACATTCAAAATATCTGGGTGAGCTTTTTCAATTTCATCAAGAAGTAATATTGAGTGCGGATCTTGTCTAACTGCATTGGTTAAAACACCACCAGTATCTCCACCAGGTGTACCTAATAGTCTTTGTAGGCTATTCTTCTCTTGGTATTCAGACATATCCAGTCTAATCATCTTCTTCTCATCACCAAAGTAAACTTCAGCTACAGTTTTAGCAAGTTCTGTTTTACCAACCCCAGTTGGTCCCATAAATAGTAAATTAACAATAGGCCTCTTTAAATCTCTTAAATCTGCCCTAGCTCTTCTTAAAGCACCAGCTACAGCTGAAACAGCCTCTACTTGATTAATAATTCTCTGATGAATTAATTCTTCAATATTTATTAACTTATCTGATTCATCACGAGTTACTTGTGTAATTGGTACTTCTGCTTTTTCTGCAATCAATGCTGCCACATCTTCTTTATTAACCATCTGATTCTTACCACGCTTATTTTTAACTCTCACACCAACCTCTTCAACAATATCTATTGCTTTAGAAGGAAGATATCTGTCGTGCATATATCTTTCAGATAATTCAACTGCAGCTGCTAATGCATCATATGTAAAAAATACTTGGTTTTTACTTTCTACCCTACCAATATTTGCAGCTAGTATTTGAATAGCCTGGTTTGTTTCTGGCTCATTAATTTCAATCTTTGTTAAATTGTTAGCAAATGAACTATTCTCAATATATTTTACATAATCATGGGGTGTTGTAGAGGTAACAACATATACTCCTTGTTTAATTAAACTTTCAGTTAATATATCTGCCAAATCTACATTAGAGCGTCCAACTGAAGATACGCCTACTAAATTATGTATATTGTTAATGTATAGAACAATATTACCAGCACGAGACACCTCATTAATAATATGCATCACTCTACCCTCTAGTTCACCTTCATGAGTTGTATCTGCTACTAATCTAGATAATTGTAAAGATACCATTCTTTTATCCTGTAAAAACTCTGGTACTTCTTCTGCCACCATTCTATTTGCAAGCCCTTCAATAATGGTATCTACGCCCACACCCGGATTACCAACTAGAACAGGAGTGCCTCCACCCTCTAAAACACTGTACAGATCTGTAAACTCTTTATCTCTAGCTACACACAAACCAAAGTATCCAGCTTTTGCTAGCATTGTAAAATCTTCAGAAAAACTATCTAGTACTGGCGTAGCAATAGCTGTCATTGCTTTATCCATTGAACCTTTTGGTTTAAATCCAGCCTTGTATCTAAATCTGTCATATCTTTCTTGCAAGGTTTGTTGAATTCTAATCCAAGCAACAGCGTTTAAAATTTTATCTTCTGTGATTGCAAAGTCAAAAAGCAATTCCTTTACCTTTTCATCTACATTAACAATAGCTTCTAAAAGTTCTGCTACTTCCACCTGCTGCCTTTGTTTTTCATATGCTAAAGCATAACTCTTCATAACCACTTCCATGGCATTAGCATCCAAATTTAATTTACCAGCCTTTGTAACAATACCATCGTCTTTAATAATACTAGCAACAGTTTCAGATAATCTTTTTACGGAAACGCCTAATCTACCCATGATTGTAATAACGCTATCGTTTTGTAATAGAGATAAAAATATGTGAATTGGTTGAATAGCACTATCGCCATCTCCGGCAGCAATAAAGTATGACTTCTCAATTACCTTTAAAGCATCTTTAGAAAATGCATTATTAATGTATGTATATTTCTGTTTTTTAATTCTATTAATATCTCCTTTACGCAAAACTGAATACTTACCAACTTTTTTACTCTTTTGCCAATAACTTAAAAACATAGCAGCTAATACTGCCCACCACAAAACATGAGTCCATTCACCTTGCCAAGAAGCAGCTGTGAACATATCTGTATTAGATTCGTAAATAGAATAAACATTATAACCAAAGAAAGTAGCGCCTGCTAAAATTGCTAAAATTAAAGCAGCAATAATAATCACATTTACTACTCTTCTAAATCTATCTACCAAAACAGATGCGTGGGAAAAACTTTTACCCCAAACAAGTTTCTGTCCTTCAATTAATAATTCTTTATCCATTGATAATAAATAATTGGTAAACTACCAATACTGGTAAGATTATATATACAAACAAAACTGCAGTCATAACAATAAGCCACACGAGCATTAAAAATATATTCCAGATCAACTGAGCTGTTCTCATTATGAAACTAATTATTTTACCCTGCCAATCTCTTTGACCGTACATTGGCTTAAACCAATACTTGAATAATATTTTTAAAGCCAATCTTTGAGCACCAGCCCGTAAAGATTTAAAGTAAAATTTCAAAGCTAAAACAAGACCAGCTGAATACCACCAAATAGGAAAATATATAATATCTCTTAATAAATCTATTAAGATTATCTTCGCTGTATAATATATGTCTTGTTTGCTAATCATAGGTAAATTATACCATTTTTTAGGCTTAAAGAGTATTTTCCTTAATACTTTTACGTATTCTTTTCATTAAGTTTAAATAAAACTCAATATTATTAAGAGTAGCTAGTCTAATAGCCAATGGTTCTTGCGTTTTAAACAAATGGTGTAAATATGCAAAACTATACTCTCTTAATTCTTTTATCTTTGAATCTTTGTTAATAGGTTTAAAATCTTTACTAAATTTACTATTAGAAATATTTATTGTTTTATAGAATTTACCTTTAATACTTTTATTATTGTATAAATATAATCTTCCGTGTCTTGCTTCTCTGGTTGGAATAACGCAATCAAACATATCTACACCTCTTTTAACAGCTTCAATAATATTGTCTGGGTAACCAACCCCCATTAAATACCTTGGCTTATCTTCTGGCAGTTCAGGAGTAGTATAGTCTAATACTTTATACATATCCTCTGACTTTTCACCAACAGCCAGTCCACCAATTGCATAACCATCAAAATTTAATTCTTTTAACTCACTAGCAGATTTTAATCTTAAGTCTTTATATAGTGATCCTTGTACAATACCGAATAATAAATTATTTATCTTATATTTTTTCTTAGCATCTAAAGATTGCTTAGCCCATTTAGTTGTTCTATTAACCGCTATACTTGCCTTTTCCTTTGTAGAAGGATTGCCCACACATTCATCTAAGACCATCATAATATCAGAACCAATAGTAGCTTGTATTTTAATAACTTTATCTGGTGTAAACATATGTTTAGAACCATCTAAATATGATCTAAACTCTACTCCCTTGTCTGTTATCTTTCTATCTACTTTAACATTATCTTTTTTGACTCCTTGTCTATTTAAGCTAGCATCAAGTGAAAACACTTGGAAACCACCAGAGTCTGTTAAGATGGGGCCGTTCCAATTCATAAACTTATGTAGTCCTTTACTACTTTTCATAATGTTCATGCCGGGTCTTAAGTATAGATGATAGGTGTTAGATAGAATTATCTGTGACTCTAATTCCTTCATATCTGCAGTAGTTAAACTTTTAATAGCAGCCTTTGTTGCTATTGGCATAAAAAATGGCGTCTTAATAGTGCCATGCTTTGTTTTTAAACTACCAAGTCTAGCTTTTGTTTTTTTAGATTGTTTTAATAATTTAAAACTCATAGAAAATTATATACGAACTTTATAGCCCAAATTCCATAACCAATAAATGAAATGCCTACATAGAAATATTGTAATAGTTTAGACAGTCTATACTTGTTATGAAAAGCTGCCTTAACAAAAGTTAATAATATTAAAAATATTCTTAAATTAATTAAGAAGTATAAGGAAGTTAAGAATGGCCATTGCCAAGTAAACAATAAGAAAACTGGAATAGAAAATAGTTTATCTGTAATAGGATCAAAATATATTCCAAACATAGAAATCTTATCTTTAAACCTAGCCACAGCTCCATCCCAATAATCTGTAAATGGACCAAGAAAAATAATAATACCAACTATCCACCAGTGTAATGATTCCCAAATAAAATATGGGTCGGTGGCTTTTAACCACAGATATACTAAAGGAATAATTAAAAGAAACCTAATAAAAGTAATAATATTAGGTGTTAACCAATTTGGTGTAATATTTACTAATGGCTTAAATATTCTATCTTTACCATCTCTAAGCCTTACGTAAAATTTAATTTCATCTAATAACATATTTATTCAACTACCCTTGCTTTATCCTGAGCTAAAGTATCGTGTATTAAATTTGTGTCTAGCATACTAATCTGTTTTGTAATCTTTTCACCCGTTTCTCTATTAGTTGCTGTCAAAGTCATTGGATTTAGTAATATTAAAATTTGACCAACCTGAGATTTATCTGGTGTTATAGAAATTTTAAAACTACCAGACAATTCCTCTTCTGCATTTAAAGCACTACTATCTATTAATAACTCTTTTTTACTACTATTAAAACTAGCCGCATAACCAGTTTGCTCATTTACCCAATTAGAATATGGTGGCAAAGTTGTTTTTAAACTAATATCTGAATAATTATCTAGCCCAGCCGCTAAACTCCATTCAATATTATATGTTGTTGTTTTATTAACTGTTGGTGGTAAAGGACCACTACCAATTGCCGTGCCATCACTATCATAATATTTAGCTTGAGCTGTAAAACCAAAACTTTGACCAATACGAGTTCTTAATATATCTGAGGCTGTAATAAATTCTTCATTTCCAACTTTTGTTATTACTTTAGCTACTGAAGATATTAATAATTGACTATCTGCTAAAGTAGCGGCATCAATAGGTTCTGTTTGTAGTTTAGCGCCAATTTTTAATCTAATTTCTTCACCCTGTTTTAAGCCAGCCAACTTACTACCTATCTTAGGATGATCTTTTGTCCATATTATTTTATTACCATCTCTCGCCAGTCCAGTTGTATCTTGCCATGATTGCCAATTAATAAAATTAGTATCAAAGATAAGAACTAACTCTAAATCATCTGGAACATATTCACCTTCATTCTTTACCACTAGTTCATAATTAACAATCTCACCCCAATCTACTGTGGTCGATTCTGTATCTGCAAAAGATAAGCTAACAGATAAATTTGGATTAATAATATTTATTGGTAAATCATTTGTATCCAATAATTTATTTACTCCATCTATTTCTTCAAATAACTCTGTAGAAAAAGATAGCTTATCTACATCTATACCAGGAGATAATTCTCCCATGATTATTATAATCTGCTCCTCTTCTGGTTCTAAACTTAATATCTCCCATTGATGTTTGGAAATTGTTGGTTCAGGGTCGGTTGCTAAAACACTAAATTGATCTGGCATATTAAATGATAAAATTAATGGCTGCCAAGTAGTAGTTTGTTTATTTAAAACATGTACCCTAAACTGAACTTGTTGAGCAGGAATAGCCTCTACTGGATAATCTACCCACATGTCTACCTTAACATTAGTCAATTCTTGAGTGAAATACTCTTCCTGAGTAAAGGTTGATGAAAAATTAGCAGGCTCATAAGCAAGTACAGCCTTTACTGTCTTTTGATCACCCACATCTCCAATAATTCTACCCCTAACTTCTATATTGGAAGCAAAACCTGGTTGCAAATCATCCATCTCCCAATAATTCTGCCCCTCATTCAAAGGTTCAATTGAAGAGCTCTCATATGTAAAACCTCTCGGATATGTTAAAGATAAACTTAATTTAGTTAAATCTGTTTCATCTATATTCTGATAAAATATTTTATACACCACTTCTTCTCCAGAAGTTATGTTTTCCTCTGTATCTATTCTAAGTATGGCTGATGTATTATTTTGTTGTCTTTCTTGTATACCAAAATATATAGATAAGCCAAGGCTGATTACTAACATTACAAACAAAAACAAAACTAATCTCTTTTTAATTCTTCGCTTTCTTAATAAATTATCTGGCCTTGAAAAACTAATTTCAATGGCTCTTCTTTTTTTAGCTACCATATATTTGTTTAATATCTGTTAATTCCCTATTCACTTGGTAAAAATAATACTTACTAATTAGTGCATGTAAACTTATAAATGCTTTTTCTGACTGCTTTACTTTAACAAGCCAGTCTCTTTTCTCTTCCCAAGCTATCTTCTTACTAAGCATGAATTCAAATAGCTTTATTAAATTCTTATCTACATCTATAGACGAATCTTCTAATAATTCTTTACCAATTAATGATGCAGTGTGGAACGAAAACTTCTCAGCTTTATGCCCTAAAGATAAATTAGGTTCAAAACCGGCAATAGATAAAAGGTTTATTGTAAATAGATCAGATAATCTTTGTTTTTGCCAAACCTTTAATTCCGTATTATCTAAATCTGTTAAAAACCTATCTAATAGATTAAATGTTTCTTCACTACCGTGTTCGTCAAAAATTAAATCATTAGTAGCAGCCAGTGCAGATATTTTTAATATCGCTGTTTCCAATTCTAGATTAATATTTCTATAGCTTTTAATAGTGTCTACACCTGCCAAATGAACTGTAGCTTTGCCAGGAGCAAGCATTACATCACACATTGTACCTGGTTCTAAATGACCTGCTAATTTACTTTTAGAACTGGCTGCAGACCTTGCCAGAACATCTATCCTACCACTGTCTTTACAAAATAATGTATACCAACGGTTTCCCTTCCTTAAAGTTTTTTTTCTTAAAACAATAGCTGTTTGTTTTATATATGCCATTATTTAACTAAACTTATCTTAACCTCGGTATTTCCAACCTTAACTTCTTCAGAAATAATTCCAGACTCTTCACCTTCTTTAATATTGTCTGCTAATACTTGTTTCTGTAGCTCATCATTAAACTTATTAAATACATTCTTAACTAAATCATCCTTTGTTGAATACAGTACACTTACTCTATCTTCAATAGTTAAGCCAGATTTCTTTCTTAAGAAATTAATCTGCCTAATAATATCTCTAAGCAACCCTTCTTCTTCAAGTTCTAGTGTTAATTTTGTATCTAATTCAATTACATCTTTTAAGTTAATACTATAGTCTACATTCTTAATATTTAGCTCCTCTTTTAATAGCTGAATGTGTTGATCTGATAACCTATCTCCATTTTCATCAATTTTAATTTCCAATCTATTTAATGGTTGCCTTACTTTAATACCAGCCTCATCTCTAGCTGCGTGAGCCCTTTCTACAATCTTACGAACCTCTGCCATTTTCATTAAACCAGTATCTTCTTTAGCATTAAGCTCTTCTGTCTTTGACCAATCTTCTAAATGTACTGAATCTTCATTGCCTAATTGTTGCCATATCCATTCTGCTAAGAATGGTGTAAATGGTGCCATTACTTTTGCCAGTTCTTTTAGAGCAGTCTTAGTTGTATTAATAGCAGCTTGTGAACCATCTTTAAATCTATCCCTACTTCTACGAATATACCAGGTAGAGAAATCATTTACATATTCTAATATTGGTCTTGCAGCTTCAACTAATTTATATGCTTCCATATTATCTGTTACTGTATTAACAAGTTGTTTAGTACGAATAGCTAACCATTCATCTAAAACGGTTTCTTTATCTTCCAAACTTCCCTTATCTGCATACATATTATAGAAATTAACAATATTTATTGTAGTCATTACTAAATTTCTATAAAGCTCTGCCACATCTTTCTCCACAAATCTTAAATCTGTTGCTTTCATAACAGGAGATGTTAAAAGATAGTACCTTAAACTATCTGCCCCATATTTATCTATTAGTTCAGTAGGATCTGGATAATTATTTAATCTCTTAGACATTTTATTACCATCTTCTGCTAGAACAATACCATTAACTATTACATTCTTAAATGCTGGTTTATTAAACAAAGCAGTGGATAGAACCATTAAAGTATAGAACCAACCTCTAGTTTGATCTTGACCTTCAGCAATAAACTGAGCAGGGAAATTATTCTCAAACTCTTTTTTATTATCAAATGGATAATGTACTTGAGCATATGGCATAGACCCTGATTCAAACCAACAATCTAATACATCTGGTATTCTATTCCATTTACCATTCTTATCTTCCCAAGATATTTCATCTATAAATGGTCTGTGCAGATCTTCAATCTTTTGACCACTTAATTTCTCTAATTCTTCAATACTACCAATACAAATAGTTTCATTCTTTTCATTCTTCCAAATAGGAAGTCCTGCACCCCAATACCTTTGTCTAGATATTGCCCAATCTCTAGCATTCTCTAACCACTTACCAAATCTACCTTCTTTAATATGTGTTGGCTGCCAATTTATCTCTGCATTATTCTTTAACATCTTGTCTTTAATATCTGTAACCTTTACAAACCATGACGATGTTGCATAGTTTAATAGCGGAGTATCGCAACGCCAACAATGAGGATAGCTATGTTCATATTTTTGTTTACCAAATAATAGTTCCTTACTAGCTAAATATTTAATTATCTCTACATCCATTGCCTGATGATCATCTTTTGGTTTTACTAGCTTGCCTGCCCAATCTTTAACCTCTGGTTTAAATTTACCAGATTCATCTACATGTTGTATAAATGGTAATTTCTTATCTTGTCCAAGATTTAAGTCATCCTCACCAAAAGCAGGAGCTATATGTACTATACCAGTACCATCTTCTGCTGTTACAAAATCTGCTGTTTGAATTGTATATATATTCTCTTTATTATCTAAATCTCCATTAAGATAGTAATTAAATAATGGTTTGTACTTCTTACCTACGATATTCTTAACATCCACCTCTTCAATAATATTATATTCTTTATCTTCGAATATCTTTTCTACATTTTCCTTAGCTAAAATATATTTACTACCTTCCATTTCTACATTTACGTATGTAATGCTATCGCTTAATGCTAAGGCTACATTACCAGGTAATGTCCAGGGAGTAGTTGTCCAAGCAAGTAAATATGTTTTAGGCTCATCTTCTAATTCAAACTTAGCAATAACAGATAAATCTTTAATATCTATATAGTTCTGAGTAACTTCAAAATTAGATAAAGTTGTCTCACAACGAGGACATATGTGCATTGATTTATATCCTTCATAGATAAGATTTTTATCATAAAGTTGTTTAAACACCCACCAAATAGATTCCATATATGAGGTGTCCATAGTTTTGTAATCATGGTCCATATCTACCCAACGACCAATTCTAGGTATAAACCTATACCACTCATCTGCATATTTAAGAACTGATCTTCTACATTCACTATTAAATTTATCTACACCCAAATCATCAATAGCATCTTTACTCTTAAGTTCCAACTCTTTTTCTACAATATTTTCTACTGGTAGACCATGACAATCCCATCCCCATTTCCTAGCCACATGATAACCTCTCATTGTTTGATAGCGTGGTACTGCATCCTTCATAACTGATGCAACTATATGTCCATAATGTGGCAGTCCAGTAGCAAAAGGAGGGCCATCATAAAAAACATATTCACCTTTTGGTGACTCTTTAGTAAGACTTTTGGTAAAAGTATCATCTTTTGACCAAAACTCTAATATTTTCTTTTCCTCCTCAGCAAAATTTATCATTATATATATTCTTTAATTCTAAAACGTAAGTGAATATTACCTAATATTTAGACCTTTGGCAAATAATTAAAATAGCCAATTTCTTATAAATTTTGTCAAGCCTTTTTGCTCAACAGTTCGATGATCACTTGGATAGCAAACTACACGAGTATTCTTATCTAAATTATACTCTCTACTTCTAAAGCGACCACTAGGGTACTTATTTACTTGTGCTTTTCTTTCATTCATAGTTTCTATTTTATTAATTGTTTTATTTCACTAATAGTTAAACGTTTCTTGGTTTGCAGGTCGTTTATACGTTTAACTTGGGTTGTGGCCTTTTTCTCATCATAAAGACGGTAACCGCCTCTAGTGCGCTTACTTTCTTTCAAAAGACCCTCTTGGGTATAAAAATGAATGGTTGATGGTAATACACCAACCTTATTCGCTAATTGTCCTATTTTTAGATAAGGCATGGGATGGGCTTTTGGCTGTGGATGAGCACAAACATATCCACAGCCAAAACTCCTTTAAGATATAGTTCTTAGCCGCATGGGGGCTAGAATAGCGGTATATTACCCTATTCCACATATATTATATATCTTTAACCATAAAGTGTAAAGCAGTACTTCATACTTTATGGTTGTGTATAAATAAAAAACCACTGAAACTAATCAGTGGTTTTTAAATAGTATCTATCTATTATTGATTCTGCTGTTCTTCTAAATATCTAGTAATAGCATCCACTACTTTTGAATCTGACTTCAATTTCTCTGTAAACAATACGTGATCTGCGTTAATCTTCATAGCATCTTGTGGTCCATGCAATTCATTACCCAATTTTACTAAAGATAATTCATTCTGACCTTGTGTCTGAGTAGCAGCACCTTCTTGTGTCTGTTGCAAAGGAGCTTGTACGACTTGAAGATAATAAATATCTTCTAATTGAACAAAGTTGCTGTTATAACTTTGAATCTTACCAAAGTATACCTGACCATTTGTTAAAAAGACTGCCTGCCAATCTGTAATAGTAACTTTTTCTGCATCATTCATACCGAAGATATTAATCTTGGTATATTTGTCTACGAAGTAAAGGCCACCTAAAATGATTACGACTACAATTAGAATCATAATAATTTTAGCTAGCATACCGCCCTTACCAGCTTTCTTAGGTTTTGCTAATTTAGGCTCTTCAGAACTAGCCATTTCTGGCTTTTTAATATCATCTGACATAATATTTCTTATTATTTAATATTTATACTATTTGGCCCTTGTGGACATATTATATAATACTTTTAAAGTATTTTCAAATGGGGATAAAAGACCTAGAAACTAACTGCTCCATCGTTCATTACACTGTTTACTTGCTCGGGGGTAAGTACATAATTATACACTCGCAAATCGTCAATTATGCCCTCCCAAAAATCTATAGCCACACCAGCATTCTCTCTAGCACCAATGTATAAATCTTCATTTGAAAAATCAAAATCTTGAGTAATGCTGCCAGTGTGTGTAACAGCAACTCCGTTTCTATAGAACACTGTTTGATCGGTAGTACTATCATGACTTACAACTACATGGTACCAGCCGGCTCCAGAAAAATATGTATCAACTTGAGCTGTCTGCCAAGTTGAACCATTTTTGGTTTGAAAATATAATTTAGTCGTAGTACTATCACCAACCCTTACTTGCCAAGTGGTACCACCAGTACTTTCATCATCCCTAGATAGAGCAATCAATTTTGCATTAATTTTTGGAGTATCGTCTACATAAACCCAAGCAGCTAAAGTAACTTGCTTACTATTAAACGCAGCATTATATGGAACCACAATATAATCATCGGTGCTATCAAAATTCAAACCACTATTAATCTTTCCACTTGCACCATTATACCAAGCTGTACCAGATGTTTCGCAAGTACCAACTGTTGTTTGAGAACCAGAACCACCTATGGTAATAGTTCCATCGTTTCCTCGATAACCATCACCCGTTGGTGCCCAATCATAAGCTGTCAATCCTTCACATTCATCAAATTTCCACCAAGCAATAGGAGCACCCCTATTAAATTCCCAAGCTACTTGTGCTGAGGAGCGAGCATAATTATACACACGAACCTGATCAATGTCTCCAGAATGAAAATATGACTGAACCCCTGAATCATTATTAGCAGACGGAGACTGAGTTCCAGCATTACCAATGGTAGTACCATTACTCCCATTATAGTCTGTAAAGGCAGTTAATGTTGTGTCTGACGCCACAAGTACACCATCAACATATATAAACATATCCCCGTTTGGTCCGTCAGCAACTGCAGAAACATAATACCAACGTCCAGTTTCTAAGTTTGAAGTCGCATAACCAAGACTTCTATGGCTATCATTATTTTCAACACCCAAATGTAATTCATCATTGTACAAACCAAATTCAATACCTCGAGTAACACCTCCATCTGTAAATATTGCTCTATGGCCAGTTAATACATCCCACTTTACCCATGCACTAACAGAAACTTTTGAACTACTTGAAGGCGATTCAATGTCTCCACAATCTACATAAGCATCCGTTCCATTAAAACTCAGCCCCCCTCCTAATTTACCGGCAACCCACGTAGCATTAGTGACTGTACCGTTATAACTATTATCTGAAGTGTCATATGTATTACTACCTGTTTTTTCATCAAATTTCCACTCAGCAACTGGCGGACTACAAGTGCTTGTGTCTCCTGGAACACAATACGCTCTGCTAGCTGAATTATCTGGACGACCAGAACTATCTGTTCCTAAATTACCCATCACAGAACTAGCACCTTGATTCATATCTATTAATACCTCATCAGCTGTTAAACCATAATTATATATTTTGACCTCGTCAATTAAACCCTGAAATGGAATGTGACCTCCGTTATATGTAGAATCTCCTATTCTTAAAATTGTATTACTAGCTGTATTTAAAAACGCACCACTAGTAGTTGCACTACCAGCTTTATATGTAACGCTCATCTTCTTACCATCCACATAAATAGTATTTTCAACGCCATCGATTACAGCAGCAAGGTGGTGCCAAGTACCATCTTCTAAAAGATATGAATTATCAGTATCTGTATCTAATATATACATCTGCAACACAGACCCAGTTATATTTAAATATTGCAAATATTCATTAGTATAACTACTGGTTGCTGGTCCAATCTCAAATGTTCCCCAATTACTAAAACCTCCATCACCCCAACCCAAAATTGCACCCCTATGATTAGTACCACTTGGAACTTTTATCCAGGCAGTAACTGTACCAGAACCTAAACCAGCTATACTTGATGACAAAGCAATCTCATCTCCACCATCAAAACTTAATGCTTTTCCAAACTTACCATCATTTGACCAACTAGGACATGTTGCCGCTCCCGGACAAACACCCTCCAAATTACCATCATTATCTCCAAAACCACTATCATAAGCTGTGTCCCCATAACCCTCATCAAACTTCCAATAGCCAAGCTGTGAGGCAACTGGACTACCGCCAGCTGGGTGTCCGGCATTCATATCTGAAACTATTTGTTTTGCAGTACGTGCATAATTATATATTTTTAAGTCGTCAACACTACCTTCAATATTCTGCGTAGAGCCCCAGTAGCCTATCTGTTGCACAGTGTTAGCAGCTGAATATGACGCAACCGATTGCCAATCACTATCACTCACACCATTTAAATAAAACTTTATTTTGGAAGCGCTATGATCATATACTGCCGCAGCGTGCCGCCAAACCCCAGTCGGCAGTGTATTTGTATTTCCATAAATAGCAGCCGAAGAATACCAATAAGCCAACTCTTTACTCGCGTGACCAGCTGCAAATTGTATAGAATTACTACCACTTTGTTTAAAAACTGTTGGCCAACTTTTTGCTGTATTACTCTTATACCAGAAGTCTATTGTCCAGTCAGTATTATATAATGGCACAACAGATGTAGTTACATAATCACTTGTGCCATCAAAATCCAGGGCTCCGCCATACTTACCCAAGGTCCAATCAGGAGAACCACCAAACGATGTGCTGTTATAGTTATTACCTGATTTATCATACAGAGTTGTGCCACTTTTTTCATCAAAATTATAATAAGCAATTGGTCCTGGTGCCCAATTATACAAATCACGAATCTCTTTAGCAGATAGAGCTCTTTCATATAACCTAACCTCATCAATTTCACCATCAGCTGTATAACTATCTATTGCATATCCAGCGCCAATGGCAGATATTTGAGAGTCACCGCTAATACCTCCTGTAGAAGCTGTTTTCTCTTCTCCATTAATATATATTCTCTTTACTCCGCTTTCATAAACAAATGAAACATAATACCAATCACCATATGTAAGGGTAAAATCTGTTTGCACAACATCAGAAGCAAATCTAAAGAAAACCTTATCATCATCCATGTGCCCAACTGCAAGACTATTAGATCCATCAATTAAACCAAACCATCTTGGATTTTGCGTATTATCGTCTGGATTAACCCACATTGTTACAGAAAAATCTCCACTTAAATCTGCCGAACTATTAGGAATAGATACATAGTCATCAACTCCATCAAAAGTACCTGCATTGCCGAAATGACCAGCTCTTATTGAGGCTTGATTACCAGCGGTACCATCATTACCGCTTCCAGAGCTATCTATCACCTCGCCGGAAGTTCCGTTCCAACTAGCTTCATCCATCTTCCAATAGCCAACTAAACTCTCCGATAAACTCCTATTACTTGCTGAGGCGCTACCAAAACCTGCAGAAGCTCCAGACTCTAATCCTTGCTGACTAGCTAAATAATCTGATCTAATTTGAGCAGCGCTACGTTCATAGGGATAAATCTTTACTTCATCCAAATATCCATTTAACCAATAATTACTATTACTATTTGTTCCCAACCACAATGTGGCTGTATTAGTTGTGAAAGTAATTCCAGAACCTGAAGTGTCTACTAAATTACCATTCTTATATAAATAAACTTTATCTCCATCATATGTTTGAACAATATATATCCATTCATTAGGAGTTATCACCCCTGAGGTTAGTAATTCTACACCAGTATCATCATCTGTATATACTGCTAATTCACCACTATTTAAAATTAAATGCCCATAACTTGTGCCGAACCCATTCTTCATAACTGTCGCCTGATATCCTACTAAAGAATTTACTTTCACCCAATAGGAAATTGTATATGGTTCATTGGCAACTAAATCAAGGTCTGTATCGCCAGACATATATACTTTAGAACTAGTTCCATTAAAACCTAAGCACTTACCAAAAACACACATATCCTCACTTTGCCAAGTGGCATTAGAAGTTGTTGCATCATTGGCTAATGGGTAACGAATAATAACAACACCGTCAGCTCCTGCATAAGCTGTGCCTGCAGCATAAGCCGCATCCCCACCATTACCTGTATTAGCAGTACTCGGAGCAGCACCATTGGTGCCACCCGCACCACCCTCTGCATACGTTACTGCAGAACCAGATATTAAATATGAAAGTCCTGGGCCTGGATTACCGCCAACATGCCCAGATTTGTTATCTCCACCGATTCCGCCTGCTCCTCCGCCACCTGCGCCACCAGCCCAAGAAAGTTGGGAAGTATCACCGCCATTGTGGCCCTGATTATTAATTCCACTTCCACCTGATCGTACCGTACTATATCCATTGTAGCCACCACCACCACCCGAACCGCCGCTTCTGCCATTTGTTCCAACACGTGCGCCACCACCACCTCCAATAGCAGTCATTGTATGAAAAACTGAATTACCGCCATCCGACCCATATTGATTAGAGCCTGTAGCTCCTGGCGAACCACCAACGCCTACTGTAACAGAATATCCTGCAGGATCAACACTAAATGAATTGTCATATAATAAGCCACCAGCTCCACCGCCACCGCCGCCACCCCAACTTGTTTGAGAAGAACCACCGCCTCCACCACCAGCTACAACCAAAACTTCAACCAGACCACCCGTAGAAGGGGTAAAAGTTCCGCTACTAGTAAATGTATGAATTCTATAACCACCCGCCTCTGTGATTGTTCCTCCCGTTGCACTTCTAATATAATTACTAGTTGTCGTACTATCGTAAGCAGTAGTTCCATATCCTTCATCAAATTTCCAATAACCAACTGGCCCTGGACCAATTTCTTCTGAATATGGCGAACTATTAGATAAATTATTATTTACAAAAGATGAATCTTTAAGCCAAATGCCATAATGATAAGCTTTCAGGCCGGTTGCGCCACCAGTAGTACTTTCCGTAGCTGATGTACAGCTAGCACCACCATCAGCACCAACTCCTCTATATGGGCTTTGCGCAGCTGGATTAGTAGTAATACCAGCTGCCTGACATATCCAACCACCTCCATCTACGCCCGCTGGATCATCGCCAGGTGACATTGCGAATGCAGTAGCCAGACCCATAGTACTATCTAAATTTTCACCAACGGGAGATAAATATTGATTACTACCCACGATTCTCATTCCATTATTAGAATATGTAAAATTAAATAATAAATAACCATCTCCGTATTGAGTCATAGAATCCAGATCCAAATCTGGATTACTTGTACCCCACGCTGAATTATATGTATTTGTTACCTGTTGTCTTTCAACATTTTGAAACATCCACAACATTGTCTTCGCTTTATATGTTGATGTAAATTCATAGCCATAATACATTTTATTAACGCCATGTTTATGATTGGTAATCATAATCTCATCAGAATACATAGAATTCCAAACGGACTGACTTTTAAAATCTGCAGTAAGTGCTGTAGATAAACTACCAATAGCACTATCTTCTCTATAGCCTGTATTCCAATTTGGTAATATAGAGCCATCTTCTGTGTTTAAATTCATTGCCAGCGTCCAACCACCACCATTTGTATTCATATCACAATAAGCTTGAAATGCATTAGACACTTCCTCAGCATCAGTATCTATATAGTAAATGCCATCTGTAGTTACACCACTCAATCTAATAGCTTCACAAGATATTCCCGGATATTCTGAACTGCCTAAAATAATAGTGTCAGCGAATGCTGCTGAATTCCCATAATACATATATATGTCCATATTGGTGCTTGGAACTAATGATGCGAACACCCAAACATCTGCACTACTATTTGTTGAGTCTTCAAACCAATACTTTAATATATTTCCATTTACATCTGTAAATCTTAAATCACGAAGATCTGCCTGTAGCCTTCCAGCAGAAACTAAACTACTCAAATCGGTAGCTGTTAATACCTTAAACTGAGTATTGGTTTGAGCACTACTTGAGTTTGTTATAGTAATGGTTTTTCTATATAACCAACTATCATTAAACCAACCAGCCTCAGCTGGAGCGGGTTTATTAAAAATATAAAGAAGACTGGAGACGATAATAATAGCTGTGAGCAAAATAAACGCCACCTTTCCGCTTCCGGGATTCACACCCCTATTAAATATTATCTTTTTAAACTTTTTTGTTATTTTTTGCATAATTATTAAAAATAGAACCCCGGAACCGGATTATTTTATATATACACTTCCATAATTCATTACTTTCTTAATTTGGTCAGCTGTCAAGGCGTAGTTATAAATACGCGCATCATCGATAAGTCCCTGATAATAAGTGGCTCCCCCGTGTGACGACCATCCAAATCTTAAATTTACATTGCCATAATCTGTATAAATTATATCTGCTCCAATATTTTGCTCATATACATACTCTCCATTGACATAAAAATATATACGACTTGCAGATGGCTTATAAACGCCAGCGAGGTGCATCCACTCTGTTTTCCTGGCTCCAACATCTTTCGTGATTGTATATATGGGTCCAGCGGCATCATTCATCCTGCCCACGACAAAACTAACGGAAGTATCTGAAGCCCAACGAAAGCGCCAGTTGTAATGTCCCATTATATATTTATTACCATCTCTCGTGCCTGTAGATTTGGTCCATACTGTAAAAGTATGATCACCAACCTCATAATTATTTCCTGTGCCTGACATCTCGACTTTATCATCGGTCCCATCCAAATCAAGACATCCCTCAAATTTACAACTTATAGCATCAAGCCAATCTGTCGCTGGATCCATCAAAGTTAAAGTGCCATTATCTCCATTCCCGGAATTATCTCTTGCCACAATCCCCTCACCATCATTAAATCGCCACCAACCAATTGGTTTGCCACCATTATAGTCAAAAGCTATTTGCGCCTGAGAACGTGCATAATTAAAATATTTTACCTCGTCTATAGTAATATTAGCTGCTGTCCCCCAATTGCGACCTATCTGATTAACAGGACCATTACTTGATTCGGTTGAAACAGCACCATCGTTTTCTAAAACACCATCGACGTATAAATCTATTGTTTGATTACTGTAATTAACCCAAGTTAAAAAATGCCACTGGTTATCATTAATAGCAGATGTACCGTATGTGTCATGCCAAGCATTACTGTAATAATGTCGGTACCAAATCTTTCCATCTTTCATACCAATGTCACTAGTAACTGGTCCACCACTAGAATTAGATATAACTGTCTCATCTCCAGCACTATTACTTTTTACCCAACTAGATATTGTCCAATTGCTTGTATCTGCTAAATTAATTGTTGAAGATAATAATGCTCCTTGACTATTATTAATATTCAAACCACTGCCTATTTTACCCAAAACCCAATCGTCCGATGTCATTGAACCAACAAGAGTACCATTATTTGTGCCAGCTTTATCGTATAGATAGGTGGTCTGATTAGAATCTTCAAAATTCCAATAAGCTATTGGTGCAGCACCACCAAATCCACCAGCATCCCAAGCTTCTGAAGATGTTTTTTGTTGCCCTAAAGACACTTGAGCGCCTCTGGTATATTCCTGACGCACTTGTTCTGGGGAAAGTTTAAAATTATATATTTTTACATCATCAATTTTCCCATCAAATGCATGACTAGCATTCCCCGCCCAAGATGAACAATTATAATTATATAAAGTACCAACATTTAATGTATGATTTGCATCGCCGCTATCTGGCGTCCAAGCTGAAATAGTGTGAACGCCTGAATTATCCTTTTCACCATTTATATAAAAAGTTCTCATCTTTGATTGTGAATCTAAAGTCATCGCTACATGATACCAATTGTCCGTAGTCATAGTAGTAGTAGTATTAATACTTTGTTGACCACCCGTGCCATCTAAACGAAATGTTAGACCAGAACCATACCAATGAAAACTATAATTATATTCCCCACTACCATTCCATGGTTTAGATAATACATAACCAGTCGTCTCCCCAGTATCAGCCTTCATCCAGAATGAAAATGTCTTATCTTCACCCGTATAATCAAATAAGGTGCTACTGCTAAGGGTTGTATAATCATTTGTCCCATCAAAATCTAAAGCTTTACTATACTTGCCATCAACTGTCCAACTAGGGCTGTTACATAAAGTACTATCTATACCCATATAACCAATATTTTTAGTTGTACTGCCATAACCCTCATTAAAAGGTAGGTCTACCATTGGGTGAACCGATTCATCACCATACATGTCCCACAGAATCTGCTCCGGAGTGCGTGCATAATTATATACTTTAACCTCATCTACAGCACCGTGATAATAATCTGTCCAATCCGAATTATCCTTAGCCACCTGTAAGGTTCCAAAATCTCTATCGCCAACACCCACTGTAATTCTATTTCTTTCAATGCCATTAACATACAAAATAGCTTCATTGCCGTCATAGATTCCGACTACGTGATGCCATGTATTAGTTGAAAATGTTTCAGGAGAAGTTGTGGTAAAGTACGAAGTGCCATCCCTCATAAAAGATATGGTATTGTTTACATTCCAATTCAAAAAAGTCACAGCATAATCCGCAATTATTCTCTCCTTATCACTATCCGCTCCCGGTGATTTAGCCCAGGCCATAATAGTAAATGGTTGCGATCCGGTTATACTAGGTGAAAAACTTTTTGCAGAGTAAGTTGTGGCCCCATCATACTCAAGTGCTCCACCATACTTGCCCAATACCCACTCTGGACTATTATAATTCAATGCATTAAAACCGTGCCCACTCCTGTCACAAAGATCAGCTGTGCCACAGGTATTATCCTGTCCTTCGTCAAAATTCCAATATATTAATGGCGTTGGTCCAGTCTTATAATCTCTCATTATTTGATCTGCAGTACGAGCCACTGTATAAAACTTTAAATCATCAACCCTACCATTCATCCAATAATTTCCGCCTACTCCAGCTGAAGAATACGTGCCAACACGTTTTGCATTAGCAAAAGTTATAGGATCAGAATTTGGATCAATAGAACCACCTGTTTGACTATAAGCAATAGCCAGGCCATCCATATATACAGCCAACTCTGTGCCACTCCGAACAAAAGCAGTGTGATACCACCTACCAGATTCTACCGTATAATCAGTATCATATTCTGTATAGCCAGTTGTATTATATGAAAGAAAATGGCTGATATTTGTATTGGCTGACGATGTGCCGTCAATAACCAAGCCAACACCTTTAGCAGTAGCACCATTACCTCTTGTATCTAATATATATGTCCTACCATTTGAGTTGTAATCTGTGAGATAAAACCATGTCTCGATTGTAAAATCATTTACAGATGACAAAGTTGCATCTGTTGGCAGCGCTACATAATCACTATCGCCATCAAAAGAAATTGAATTACCATATTTTCCAACTGCATCATTTGCTGTACCAGACCATGTACCATTATTCCCATTACCTGATGAATCAACTGCTGGGGATGATGTTTCATCAAATGCCCAATAACCAACCAGTCCTTCACTATCACCCCGTTGCTGACCACCACCAAAAGACGCACCTACACCTGAAGCGGAGCCAGCCTGACCGGCTAAATAGTCTGCTTTAATCTGGGCGTCTGAACGGGCATAGTCATAAATTTTCACTTCATCAATAAAACCTTCAAAAAACCTACCAGCCGCATTGTTTAAAGCTCCAATACTAGTCGTATTGGTTCCTCCATATGCAATAGTCTGCCCAGTAAAGCCACTTGTACTACTACAAAGACTTCCATCAACATATGTTTTAATTATTCCCGTAGCAGAATCATAGGTACCTGATACGAAATACCATTTGTTTGGTTCTACAGTAATGCTTGTACAAATAGCATTACTCCACCCACTAGTACTTAAATTTATATACGTTCGCCAATTACTATCACCTCTTTCTTGAAATTCATATCCCTCATGGTGGTCAATCACATTATGATAGGCTCCATCAACTGCAGTCGGTTTAACCCAAGCCATCATAGTAATTGCGCTAGTAGGTTTTGGTCCTGCTCCGTTGTTTACATTCGAACTACTGCCGTCAAAATATAAACATTTCCCTGAAATACATTTATCCTCTGTTTGCCAAGTTGCTCCAGATATCGTTCCGTCGTTAGAGTTACTAGTCGCATCCTTAGTGTTGGTGCCATATCCCTCATCAAATTTCCAATGACCAACTGGTCCTGGACCTGCTTCCTCAGACTGAGGAGTAACAGCAGAAATTGTTGTTACAGCTGGATATTTAATAATAACAATACCCGATCCACCATTACCGCCTGACTCACCGCCACCTGACATAGTGCCTCCGCCGCCTCCACCACCAGTATTAGCAGTTCCATCATTAGTACCTTCATTTCCCCCACCACCTAATCCTCCAGAACTAGTGGTGCCATGTGGCGTGTGAGATCCTCCTCCACCTCCACCACCATAATATGTTGATACTCCTGAAATATCATATGCTACACCATTACCACCATCACCAGGTTTGGTAGCTTGTCCATTTTGTCCGACCGCACCAGCTCCACCGCCACCACCATGATTATATGGAGAGGCATTAGTATTACTTCCACCGCCAGCATATCCTTGACCTGCTGTACCAGCGATTTGCGCTGTAGTAATATTACCACCACCACTTCCTCCTACAGTACCTAATTGACCACTATTCCAAGATCCGCCTCCACCACCACCTATGGCAATTAATGAACCAAACACAGAATTGCCACCAACTTCACCAGATGCTGTAAAATCTGGATAAACATTTATTGTTCCAGCGCCCCCATCGCCAACAGTAACTATGTGTGTTCCACTAACTATAGATGAGGATGCTGAATGGAGAACACCTCCGCCACCTCCGCCACCTGCATGACGAGCTCCGCCTCCACCACCACCCGCAACTACTAAAACTTCAGCGGTAATATTTTCACCCGTACTAAAAGTTCCATCACCTGTAAAAGTATGAATACGATATCCACTAACTGTAGATAATGTTCCACCAGCCTGTTTAACTGAAGCTGCATTACTATATGCGGATGCAGTGGGATTGCCATAATACATATATACAGTAGTTCCAGAAGAAGGTACATAATCTATAACACCCCACAAATCTATACTAGTAGTTGTTGAATCTTCAATCCAATATCTAAGAACATTACCATTAATATCTGTAAATCTTAAATCATCTAGATCTGATTGTAATTTACCGGCAGTTATTAAAGCACTTAAATCTACACCTGATAATATTTTTACTTGTACGTCTGTTTGAGCAGAACCTGAATTAGATATTGCAATGGTCTGTCTATATGCCCAACCATCGTTATACCACTCAGCTTTTACTTTTTCTGGTTTATTAAAAATATATATAATGCCTACAACTATAATAACAGCCACACTAAAGATTGTAGCGCCATATTTCCAATCTATATTTTTAATCTTTTTTATAATCCTTACCATAACTACTTAATATATATTGATCCGTTGTTCATTGCTTCTTTAATTTGTTCAACTGTTAAAGCATAGTTATATATACGAATATCATCTAACTCTCCATTATAGTACCTACTACCAGCATTCCCACCTATAACTAAATGGTCTAGACTTAAATTACTACTCCAAGAACTTGAATTAGTTTCATACCCATCCTGAAATATTGTATAAGTAGTTCCTGACCTACTAACAGCTACGTGATGCCACCCAGTATCAACCCAATCAGACCCATAGAGTGTCTTATAATTTGGTGATGTGTCCCAATGATGATACCACAATGGTTTGCCAGCGTGCGTTGGGTATAGCGTATAAGCGGATTGACTATTGTTATCAGACATCATAGGTTCAAAAGTGTGAGATAAATTATCAATATATGCCCAACCCGTAAAAGTAAAATCTTGTGTATATGCTATCGAGACTCCAACTACGTCAACATAACCATCCGTACCATCAAAATCTAACCCACCCCCATACTTACCACTAATCCAGTCTGTGCTTGGATTCATAAGGGTTAAGGTTCCAGATTTGCCATTACCAGAAATATCTATAGCCGTAACACCTTCATTATCATCTAACGGCCACCAACCAATTGGTTTGCCACCATTATAGTCATAAGCAATTTGAGCTGCTGATCGCACGTAATTAAATATTTTTACCTCGTCAATGGAGCCATCAAATAAATCATTGATATTATATCCTGCACCAATTCTATCAATGCCAGAATTTGTGGTATAACCTATCGTGCCTGTAGCATCTTGCATACCATCAACATAGACAACAATAGCTCCAGTGCTTTGATTATGGGTAGCAACTATTTGATGCCACAACCCATCATTAATAGTTGTTGCGCCAGTAACACTCTGCCAACTACCAGAATAATGATTATATCTTGCCTTTCCACCATGCACACCAAATCCTAGAAAAACACCGCCCGTACTGTCCCCAACAATATTCAAAGCAGCATCGCCCGCATAAGATGCCGTACTATCAGTATTAGTAGTTTTCATCCAAGATTCTATTGTTACACCCGTGGGAACTGTAAAACGTGTCATTGTCACATAATCTCCGCTACGATCAAAATCTAGAGCCCAGCCCGGGTGACCTAAACCATAAACTGCACCAACTATTGTCCCTGTATGGTTGTTACTAGAAACATCTTGAAGACTACTACCACTACCTTCCTCAAAATTCCAATAAGCTATAGGTGCGGTACCACCAAAACCACCTGCATCCCAAGTTTCAGATGATTCTTTTTGTTTGCCTAAGGAAACTTGTCCACCCATATTATATTCTTGACGTACCTGTTCAGGCGATAAAGTGTAATTAAAAATCTTAAATTCATCTAAATACCCTTTCATGTCTCTACCTTCGTACCCTCCAACCTCTGAGAATGTTTCACTGGTCCCACCAGACACACTTGTATCAACCCAACTTAATTCCCCATTAATGAAATGCCTAACCACAACACCATCCCAAGTTGTAACAACATGAGTCCACTCATTATAAGGAATTGTACCGGTATTATTGCACCTCCAATAATCATTATCAAAGCTGTAAGAGAAAAAACACACCTGAGTAGACACTATTTCCCAATAATTTCTCAACATGGAGTGCCTACTATCTCCGCCACTCAAATTATATACCCAAGTTGCTAAAGAAAAATTCTCCATAGGCGAAACATCTACAATATTCACCGAATCGTCATTTGTGCCATCAAAATATATAGAGCCCCCCAGCCTTGCTAAGTCCTTCCACTCCACACCGATTACACTAACAGCACTGCCAACCCCATAATCATACGTTGTGCCACCACTTTTTTCATCAAATTTTAAATGTCTGATTGGATGATTATTTTCATCACCATACATATCCCATAAAATTTGTTCTTGAGTGCGAGCATAATTATAAATCTTAAAATCATCTAAATTAGCAACTAAATAATTACCAGAACTCCTATAACCAATATTCCTTGGTGTAGAACCATCTTGTAAAACAGCAACTCCTGTAGTAGCTATTGGTCCAAAATTCTTAATACCATCTAAATATCCACTAATATATGTCCCGTCCCATACAAAAGAAACGTGGTGCCAATTTAAATCTGTAAAAGATCCTTGAGAAAAATGAGAACCAGTAGTATTACCTCCTGAACCATCGAACCAAGCGCCATCACTTAAGTCTATTCCTAATTCACCCGTATAATGGGCTATCCAAGTTGATGCTTCTTGTATATATACCTGCTCATAAACAGAAGTTGGGTCGTGATTCCACTTAACCCAAAAAGTCCAGGTGCCTTGTCTTGCACCATTCATATTATTACTAGCTAAAGTTATATAATCATTACCATCAAAATTTAAAGATGAACCATATTTACCAAGCTCCCAAGTTGGATCACCAGCAAAGGAAGTACTATTGTGTCCATTACCAGAATGATCAAATAGTGTTGTTCCTGTATTTTCTTCAAATGTCCAATTTACAATTGGTGGTGGTCCAGTTTTATAATCCCTCATAATCTGTTCTCCTGTACGTGCTACATTATAAATTTTTACATCGTCAATTTTCCCAGGGAAATAACTACCCAAAGCACAAGATGCTCCTGCCTCTGAACCGATACAAAGAGGTACAGTACTTGTTTTTATTGTCCCGGCCTTTGTATAAACATCCTTTAAATCACCATCAACATATAATTTTATATCATTACCATCATAAGTACCAACTGCATGGTACCATTGATTATTATTCAAATTACTAACAGGCCATACTGCTGGACGATATGTATCACCATCAACATAAATTAAAAAACATAAATAATCAGAGCCACATGCACTATTTTCATTTAAACTAAGCTGATAACCACTACTCTCTGTTTTAGATATAATTCGACTAGTTGCGGACTTATTGGTTGTATTAAACCACGCCTCAACAGTAATCGCATCCGTTGGCTTAATAATAGAGTTATCTGCAATTGTAATATAGTCACTAACGGTTCCATTAAAGCTTCTTCCATTACCATATTTACCCACTACAACTGTTGTGCCGGTTACAGTACCAGTGTTTCCATTTCCGGAAGAATCCAAAACGCTTCCCGAAGCTTCATCCATATTCCAATAGCCAACTAAACCAACACTGTTATTCTGTTGCTGACCACCCCCAAATGATGCTCCTACGCTAGATGGTGAACCTGATTGACTAGCCGCATAATCAGCCTTTACCTGCGTAGCTGTTCTTTCATAATCATAAATTTTAACCTCATCCATAAAACCATTAAACCAGACTCCGTATCCTGGCTGATATTGTTGAGTTCCAATATAACGAAGTACAAAATCAGCTGTATCGCTATTCGCAGAAGCTTGCGAAGCAAAACTACCATCTACATACAATTTTGATAAAGATGCTCCAAATGTCAATTCGTAATGATGCCACTGACCATCATCGATATCAATACCTGTTGGAAAAACATATGACCATATATTATTAGTATATGATTCTACTCTAATTCCATCAGTTGCAGTAACTTCAATTTGTCCATTTGATGCATTACGCACCCTACTAAACAATCCTTGTTTTTGTGCTTCAAACCTTCTCATCCACCAACCTATACTCCAATCTTGCGAATCAACAACAACATTAGAAGCTAATGCAACGTCATCATTTACTCCATCAAAATGTAAGCACTTTCCTGAAATACACATATCTTCTGTTTGCCAAGCAACACCATTTACTAAAGACCCATCATTACTCGTTGAAACACTGCTGCTAGTGGAGACACCATAACCTTCATCAAATTTCCAATAAGCTATTGGAGATGGGCCCTTTTCCTCAGAAGTCGGAGAGCTAGCAGAAGGTTCAGTGGCAGCATATTTTCTTACTAAGAAAAACTCCCAATAAGCTCCTGTGGCAGTCTCTTTATTATCCACAGAAACACCCACCTTACCACTTGAGAAACTAGAATCAGTTGCAACTGATGTTGCAGCATTAGCGTTTAGAGTTTGAGAAGTTCCATTTAAAGTCCACTTCAAATCATACCAAGTACTAGTACTACACGCTAAAGTATCTTTATCTAAATTTGTCCAAGTACCTGACACCCTTTTACCAATATGAGTTTCACCACCTGGACTCCACGCTTCAAGTCCTGCTATGTATAAGTTATTATCATCTGTATATCTAGCGACCAAACTTTTACCAAAAGATGAGCCACAACTAGTTGGCTTCATCTTTGATTCAATCACACCATTATCAAAAGATGAACTACTATCTATAGTGTAAGTTGGCCAATTGTTTGTTGGCTCCAAAGTGTTGGAATGATATAGCTGTCCTCCTGTTACGGTAAACCCCGTTCCTGTACCAGTCCATGTAACATCTGTTAGACCGGCATCTTCAAAATCGTCAAAATAAATAAAAACATTACTACCTTCTTCTGCGTTAACAGCAGAAGGATTGTCATAATATAAATAAAGCGTTGTGGCTGTAGTTGGAATGGAGGATAATTTTACCCATATTTCTGTAGATGAAGTATTACAAGTTGCATCTTCAACCCAATAAGGTAAAACATTACCATTTATATCTGTTAACCTTATATCGTCACAATCTGATTGTAACTTACCAGCTGTTACCAATGCTGCAGTATCGGCTGTAATCACAACTTGAAAATCTGTTTGTGCAGATCCGCCATTTGTTATAGTAATTGTTTGTCTATACCTCCAACCATCATTCCACCATTCAGCTTCAACAGCAGCAGGTTTATTAAAAATATATATAATTCCTACTACAATAATAATAGCTATACCAAAAATAGTAGCACCATACTGCCATCGTATTTTTTTTAACCTTTGTATTAAAGAGAAGGAACTAATATGTTCTTTATAATTATTTATTATTTTTAATACAGTTTTAAGCATTTATACTATAAAAAAAGCCACGTTAAAAAAAGCTTTAACATGGCCCTCAAATTTTACTTTTACGGTCTATATTATAACAGAAAAATATCGTTTTGTGTATAAAACGATATTCTTTAAAATTATTTTAAATATAATGCTATTTAAAGTGTATTAATCCTTGATTATACACCTCTTTTATTTGTTTATCTGACAAAACATAATTATATACACGTATATCGTCTAATAGGCCATGCCAAAACCTTTGATCGCCAAGCAAATAACTAGATATAACTAAACTATCACCATTTGAAACGGTACCTAAAGAACTTATATCTGCTTGGCCTTGATACGCGCCATCAATGTATAATTTCATGTAACCATCTCTATCAAATGTTGCTGAAGCATGATGCCATTGGTTGTCATCGTAATCATTGATAGAATAAACATAAACCATAGTTGTGCCGTCATCAATGGTGGCCTCAATCCTATCACTACTATCAAGTCCCATACCCCACCCCCTTTTTGAGGTTCCGTCCCACCACCAATGCGTACCCTTATTTATTATAGTATCTCTGTCATCGCCACCTGTTGATTTAAACCATGCAGCTAAACTAAAATCCTTATCTGTATCGAAATCATATAAAGATTGATCGCCTATATTTATCCAGTCATTTCCATCAAAAGAAGCGCATCCACTCTGTTTACACAAAGAAGTATCTGTAACCCACGTAATATCTCCTGACTCTGTTCCGTTATATCCCTCACCAGAACTATCACAAACATCTTTACCATCTGAACATAAATTATCTGCACCCTCATCAAAACGCCACCAACCAATAGGTTTACCACCATTATAATCCATCATTACTTCAGCTTGTGTAATTGGTCTATTATACATTTTTATACTATCCAATTTACCCTTCCATTCATCCCAAGCCCCATCATCTCTTAATCCTATCCTTAAAAATCCTGCACTTGTTCCAGATGGTGAAGCATAACTCTGTTGATTAACTAATCTACCATTTTTGTAAAAATATGAGGTGCCGCCGTCTAAAACCCAAGCAATATGTTGCCAATCATCATAAGTGGCGGTAGTGCCAAAGTCAATAATAGGATTCCATACTGTACCGTTACCAGTATATCCTCTAAAACCATCTGGATTGCCTCCATTATTCTTAAATACTCCTATTTCCCATGTTACATCTTGGCCAATTATAAACGGCAGTGCGCCTGATACACTAGAGTCTAAGTATACCCAACCAGAAAAACTCACATCTCCTCCACTAGTTCCATTAGAATAAGGGTCTAAGCTGCTTGGTAAATTTACATAATCATTGCTACCATCAAAATTTAGACATCTCCCCTCATGACAAGCTTCAGCACCCTTCCATTCAGGACTACCGCTTGGCGTACCATTATACCCATTACCACTCCTATCTAAATAAACACCTCCACTATACTGATCGAAGTCCATGTCTAATACAGGAGCTGTTGAAATACTTGACCCCGTATCACGAACCCATATATTTAAAATACTCTCTCTTGTCCCACAACCCTGTCCTGTTGGAGCTCGATTGTATCCAGGTTGTAAATTATGCAATTCATTAGTTGTACCTGTTCCAAAAACTATCAAATTACCATAACCCCAATAATGTAATGCAAGTCCATTTGTGATTCCACCGCCACAAGACGTGCCAGTATAGTATGCTAATTTATTATTAGTACTTGAAGGCCACGGATCATACTTATAACCAACCGTTCCAGTTACATATAAGTCTTCATCAGTAATTCCCAAATCATTGTACTTATGAAAATATGTATCTGACGCCCACTTAAATCTATCACTAATAAGTGCAGACAAGCCTCCAGCAGATGATCCGGTATCGTATTCATAACCATCTCCGTATAAAGGATATTTCCATTCCCACTTAGATTCTGTCCAAGAAGTTATTAAATTGTTTTGGATATTAAAAGAACCATCATAATCTGGGCCACTTACTGTACCCCACCCAACGCCATTTGAATTATCTAAAATATCATTACGATTATCCTTATCATAAATATGTGAAACAAGGGTCCAACCACCTCCATCGGTTGTCATGTCGCAATACACCTCAAAGGCATCATCAATTGATCCGCCTGTTGTATCTATCCAATACACACCGTCACCTGCTTGTGAATTCTTGGCTAAAATATCTGCGCAAGATGCACCGGGCGTTGTTTTTTCGCCAGCACTATTTGTTCTACCAAACTGACCTTTAGATTGAATAAAGTCCTGGTGAACCTCATCTGCTGTTAAAGCATAATAATACGCCTTAACTTCATCTATTTTTCCATTAAAAAACTCTGTCCACGCAGGAGATGAACTATACCTACCACCTACTGTAAACTTACCAGAAAAATTTGAATATGATGTTAAAACACTTGAAGAAGCGGCTTCACTTTTTGCAAGAATACCATCTTTATATAAATACCAAGTACCGTTATCAAAAACCCAACCCAGATGATACCATCTATCTTTCTCTAAAACAGTCGTATCTGAAAAATCATACCAAGTTGCTCCATCAGAATAATATACTAATGGATAATCATTTAATGTTTGTGTATTAAAAGCTTCTGAAACCGCTACTATCTTATGGCTACCAGATTGATCTGCTTCTCTTTTTACCCAGTAGGTCATAGACATTTCTGGAGCGCCACTTATTGCTCCAAAATCATAATAAACAGCGTCAGATGTTCCATTAAAATCCAAACAAAAGCTATTTACACACTCTGCCATTGGTTTCCAGGTTGGCGTACTTAGAGTACCATTATATGCTGGATATGATTTATCATATGTTGTTGTACCGCCACCCTCATCAAAAGACCAGTTAATAAATGGATTTGTCTTACCATTACTCATTTCCATAGATATTTCACGTTGTGTTAAAGCGCGATCAAATATTTTAGGTTCGTCAATATAGCCATATATAGTATATTGAGCCGTACCGGTCACGCCCCCCACTTGAACAGTTATGCCATCATCCCAAGTCCAATTAGTCAAAGTGCCACCACCATCATATATTCCATTCAAATAAAAGGAAATGCTATCACCATTTGTAACCATAGATACATAAGACCATTCGTTTAATGGCAATACTGTATTAGCCGCCACAACCGCGCCACCGCCAATCATAGCTTCCATTGTTCCAGAGGCAGCAGTATCCAAATCTCCAGCTAAATAGAAGCCGACCCCACCTGCGCCATTCCTCCTTGTAATAATACCTGATCTATAACTTGTAGTAAAAGCTGTTGGCTTAACCCATGCAGTTAACGTCATAATATCGTCAATTGCATTTAAACTAGCACTATCATTTATAGTTATAATATCTCCTGATCCATCAAATTGGAAACATCTGCCAATTTTACAGTTAATACTATCTTTATAAATAGTAGTAACAATTGTGCCATTATTTGCATTGCCTGAAATATCATACGTAGTTGCACCAGATACACTTTCAAATGGTAAATTTAATACAACATTGTTTGTTGTACTTTCTGCGGAATTACGAACCCATAACCTTTGCTTAAAAACATTATTTACTTTATTTGTATAACCACAATTAGCCCAACACTGGTTTAGTCCAGGTGAAGCACCTGAACGCCCATAAGCATCTTGATACCAAGTAGCAGATACGCCAAATTTAGTTTGAGCAGTATTACCACTTGACGTATACAATACTTCAGTAGCTGTATCTGAATACCAATTAACATGTGTAGATAAATTAGTTGTTGAATCTGAATCTCCAGATATTGCGCTACTATACACAATTAAACCATCAGTACCAGCTGCTTGTGTTTGAACTCCAATTGATTTATTCAAATGTTGATTTGCCGTTCCTGTACAATATGTCATGGCGTGCTTGTTATACATTTTAGAAGGTCCAGTATAATTTGCATACATAAATCTCTTTGTGCCAGTAGAATCGATTAAACAATCATAATCTCCAGTTGCTATAGTATGGGTTTGGGTAAAAAAACTATCTTCATTAATAGAAAAAGTACCACTATTTAAAACTGTACTATCTGAGACTTGTACAACCTCAGCAATCATTTTAGTGTTTCCAGCAGTTATATTCATAGCATTACAAAAATTTCCTTGCTTTGATCCATCACCGTAAAGGTTTGTTGATCCCCACTTCTTAGACAATACTTTATTTCTACCAGCAGCAATTGATGGCCAATTAGTTGAATCATATGTTGCGTTGTCATAACTAAAACATAATGTCCAGCCACCGCCATCAGTTTCCATATCACAATAAGCGTCAAAAGGATCAACTCCATAACCAGGATCAATTGTATAAATACCAGATTTAGAATTTGGGTTTTGCGCTAACTGATCCATACACGAACTTGGTAATTCTGAACGACCAACATTAAAACTGCCAGCATTCATATTATATAGTTGTAAAATTTCATCGGTTGTCAAAGCACGGTCATAAATATAAACCTCATCAATGCTGCCTTTAAAATACAAATTACTCGAACCAAGCCCAATTCTAGTGTCGACGCTAGTACTATATAAACTTGCTGGCACGCCAGAAGTTTTTTCATAGTCTAATTCACCGTTTATATATATTCTCATATATTGCGATGGTTTATAGACTGCTAAAACATGGTACCAAGTGTCTGCTGTTGGTGACCAATCCTCTCTATAAGCACCAACTAAATTATTGCTAGCATCTGCAACATAAAAAGCAATACCCTTACTTGAAGACCAACTTCTATATGATAACAAAAATTTTCTTTGACCAGCTGTTGTACTATTATAATTTCCTATAATAGCAGGGTCAGCATAAGCTAATGGTGATGTCTGATCTAATTTTATCCAAGTAGAGATAGAAAACTCATCTGTAATATTTAGAGATGCATCATTGCCAACATTTACATAATTACCAACACCATCAAAACTCAAGGCGCGACCACTGGCCCCATTTTGTATCCAAGAAGCACCAGTTATAGTACCATCATTACCATACCCCGTACTATCATAAGCGGTTGTGCCAAAACCTTCATCAAAATTCCAATAACCAACTGGACCTGGTGAATTTTCTTCTGAAACTGGGGAACCAACACCTGGAGTGCTAGTACTAAATTTTCTAATTAATATATAATCATATGTTGCTGTCAAACCACTAGAATCTGTATCTGTAAACAATGCTATTGGACCATCATAATTAGCATCAATTGTAGTAGATATTTGCTCTCCAAACGCACTAGCATAAACCGTTGTTCCATTGCGCCACATTTCAGAAATATACCAGGTAGAGGCAGATACAAGACCTGTAAATGAAGCTGGCTCTGTTGCCCATGAAGGATAAATAATTCCACAATTACCACCGCCTGAAGAAGAATCCAAAACATGAATGACACCACTATTACCACCATCAAAATCAAAATAAAACCCTGAATCAAAATCTCCATTAGTATCTTCTTTCATCTTGGTTCTCACAATCAAACCATCATTTGAAAAACTTTGATTAGATATAAGAGGTTCATAATCTGAACCGGTTATAGATATTTCACTACTTCCGTAGGTGTAACCACTGCCGCTATACGTCCACTTAACTGTATCTAATGAATCAAAATCATCAAAAAACTCAAATGTTTCATCTCCATTTTGTTCATCACTGGCAGACGAATTACCATAATACATATAGATAGTAGTACCAGTTGTTGGAATAGAAGGTATTTTAATCCAAGCATTTACTGAAGATATAGTACTATCTTCTATCCAGTATGGTAATACTCTATGGTTTATGTCTGTAAAGCGTAAATCCGCTAAATTTGCTTGTAATTTAGAAGGAGATAAAGAGCTTAAATCTACATTTTGTAGTATTTCTACTTGAAAGTCTGTAAGTTCTGAACCTGAGCCATTTGTTACTGTTATTGATTGTCTGTAGGACCATGTATCGTTCCACCAAGTAGCTTCTACTGTTTTTGGTTTATTAAATATATATATTATTCCTATAACTATAATAATAGCTATTAATACTATACTAGATAAATAATATATTTTATTTTTTAAATACTTTTTCATTATTATTTAAAGTGTATTAATCCTTGATTATATACTTCTTTTACTTGCTTATCTGTAAGGGCGTAGTTGTAGATACGGATGTCGTCCAGTTTGCCGTTTAAATACCTATTACCTCCTCCATCATCTCCTATAGTTAATGCACTAGTCGATGAAACACTACCAGATGTTGAACTAGTGCCTTCAAGCACTCCATCTATATATATCTTTATTGTATTACCTTCCCTAACACCAGTAACGTGGTGCCAAGCACTATTTATTGTTGAAGTAGATGCAACATTATAACCATCATCATTAACAACAAAATACGCTTTATTTGTTGCTTGGGTATACAGACCATAAAACGAAGTTGGGGGGCCAGTTAAAACTGCTTTACTTAAAAATGCATTCCACCCACTACCATTGTTTATATATCCGTCATAGTAAACCCAAGTTGCTACAGAAAAATCCTCGCTACCAAAATCTAAAATACCAGAAGACGGATCTGTAATTGTTAATTTATCTCCCGTACCATCAAAATCCATACACCAGCCCTGCTTACACGAAGAGGTATCTGTAATCCAAGTAGGATCACCGCTAATTGTTCCATTATTTCCCTCTTCTGTATTATCGCAAGCATCTTTACCATCTGAACATAAATTATCTACTCCCTCATCTAATCTCCACCAACCAACCGGTTTACCACCATTATATAATTGGGCAACCTCCGCCCTTGTTAAAGCTCTATTATATACTTTCATTTCATCTACCACGCCCCTAAAACCATAATCGTTATCACTAATAAAAAAGTTAGTCCAGGCAGCTTGTCCTACAGAAGACGAGGTTGTGCCAGCACTAATAACAGTATTATCTATACGTAAAACTGTATTAGTAATATCTGATTGCGCGCTACCAGGAATATATAACTCAAGAAAATGCCAACTACCGTCCATATAAGCAGAGCTGTTAGCCCAATACCTATAATTTTCACCGGCCAAATATAACAATGGCCACTCTTGCTGATAGTCAAAATAAAATCCACCTTGAGCATCACCATTTCTAAAATTAAACAAAGCTTGCTTATCTGAATAACTAGAATTAAACCAGGCAACTACTGTAGTGGTTCCATTATCTATAGAGCCTCCCCAATTTATATAATCATTACTATCAAACTCTACACAACGTCCAGATTTGCAGTTTACAGTAGATTTCCATTGTGGATCACCGTTAGGCGTTCCGGTTATATTATTACCACTTCTTTCCAAATATACTCCTCCTACATATTGATCTAAATCTAAATCAAGGAGAGGAGCTGTGTTGTTTGGAGTAACAGAAGAATTCCTTCCAAATAAATATCCAAAATTATTATCTGTACTAGTGCCAGTATCTGCATTCCCATTCCATGACAACTTAGATCCAGACTTATAAATTCTTCGAGGAATATTTCCAGTAGTAGCAGAGTAAGCTCCACAAGCAGATGCTTCTCCTAACCACAGCTCAAATCCATTAGTAGCATCTCCATATCTCCACGATGAGCACCAAGTGTTTACATACACATTCGTTGCACCAGTTTTCGCGTTTGGCGGCCAAGATTGTCCAGATAAAGTTATTTGTATTTGAGCACCCGGATCTTTATCCATAATATTAGCTGTATTTAATTTACCAGTCCAGAATTCATTAAAAGTATAATCACTAGCCATAACTTTTTGCATATACATATAGTTACTACCTGTTCCACTAGTAATTAGATTTGTTGTATTAGCACCATTAGTTGATATATCTCCATACGTAGTATAAGGGAGCCAAGTAGAATTAACATATGCAAACTCCAAACCAAGCAATGTCCAGCCACCACCATCATGTTCCATATCACAATAAACCTCCAAACTATCAGATAATGATCCTCCACTTGGATCAACCCAATATCTGCCGCTGGCAGCTTTTGGATTTTTATGAAGAATATCCATACAACTAGCACCAGGTGTTGTTTTATCACCCACTGAATTAGTTCTCCCAAACTGTCCAGCAGATTGTATATATTCTTGCTTAATTTCATCAGCTGTTAAAGCATATGGATAAACTTTTAACTCATCAATACTACCATCCCAAAACCTATCTGTACTTAAACCCTGAACATTACCAATTAAAAAACCACTCGCTAAATTATCATAACCCAAAGCTCCTGATGTATTTGTTCCAGTGTTTTTTAACTCTCCATTAACATAAATCTTCTGAGTAGAGCCGTCATATGTTCCAAAAACATGCTGCCATTCTCCAATAGCTGGCATGACTTCACTAGATAATTGTTGATATCCACCCGCACTATTACCTACACTAAAAGCCCAGTCTGAACCAGTAATCCCTAGCCAATAGCCATCATCACTTGTATTTCCATAACCAGCAATAAATTGGGTTGATTTTATTGTGTTTATCTTAGCCCATGCACCAATCGAAACATAATTAGGACGAAGGGTGGATACTGCACCGACAACAGCGTAATCCCCATTTGGAGCTGCCGCTCCATCAAAAGTCATACAACTACCGCTCATACAGTTTTCAGGCGTATTCCATGTTGGACAATTAGCTGCGCCAGGACAAGAACCATACAAATTTGCGTCATTACTAAACCCAGATTTATCATAAGCGATATCTCCACCACCTTCATCAAAGCCAATATCTAAAACTGGCTGATGTTTGCCACCATTCATTTCCATCATTATTTCACGTTGAGTAAGTGCACGCTCAAAAACTTTAACCTCATCTATGTTGCCGTGCCACCAATAACTTCCTCCCGTAGGATTATACGCACCTATTGCTAAGTTTTGATTAAAAGTATATGACGAATATGTCTTACTAAATCTGTAAATACCATCAATATATAAATTTGCATAAGAGCCATCAAAAACAATGGCCATGTGATGCCAATTTGTATCAGCGGCTACTTGGACAGATGGACTCGTCCAGGCACCTGTATATATACCCATATCCCAATAACCATCAACGTGTCCAAAATAAGCTCTTTTGTTATCAGTTGAAGTGCCTTGAGCCATATACATTCTACTTTCAGATGGAAAATTTGACTTCACCCAAGCCATATACGTACTCAAAGTTGTTGTAGGGTTCAAACCGTTGCCATAAGTCACACTCATATAATCATTACCATCGAAAGCATAGCACCTACCAACTTTACAATTTGCAGATGATTTTGGCGTAGCACCAGTTACTGCAGCATTTTTTGTATTTCCCGAAACATCATAAGTAGTTGAACCAGATACATTTTCAAAAGGAAGATCTAAAGCAATGCCAGATTTTGTTGATAAATTACCTTCTCGAGTCCACATTTGTATCCAAAACTTTCTGTCACCAGCACCTGTAGACTCCCAACCCCATGCACCCTCACCATTAGTCGATAGTGGCTGGCAGGCAGGACTAAACCACTGAGTATCATCCTCTTCAATGGCTCCACCAGAATCTAAAATAGGAATGCCAAAATGTTCTGTATTATCGTTAGAAAATGTATACATCATATAGTCACCGCAACCAGAAGTAGATGGGTTAGAATTATAAGGTAAAAAAGATATATAATTATCATCATCACCGCCACAACCATTGTTCCACTCCCAAATATCGCAAGGACCCTTACCACGACCTGGCACAGCCGTGCCAGTTGTTGGATTAATTCCAGTCGTAAGTGGTCCATAACTAGGGTTTTGAATATATAAATCACGCCAATTCGTATAACCTGAAAAAATTCCATTAAAATAGCTTGCATAAGCATCTGAAACATCAAACAAAGCATAACTATTCCTCTGTACCACAAGCATAAGATCGTCCGCTGGAACATCAATATATGCTTGTGAAAAATAGTCCTCTCCAATAGTTGCCTGACTAATATCCTTAAATTGAGCAGGTGGGTTATTAAAAGTTGTACGCAAAGCAATATTGGTAGCGTCTGTATTTGTAGCGACATGTACAAGTGTCCAACCACCACCATCTGTTTCCATATCACAATAAACATCAAATGGATCAACGCCTGGGCCAGGGTCAATTGTATATACTCCAGAAGATGAAGCTGGATTCTGAGATAGCTGATCAAGACAAGATGTTGGCAATGTTGAACGACCAGTAGAAAAACTACCCGCATTCATATTGTAGAGCTGCAATATCTCATTCGTACTGAGAGCTCTATCATAAACATACACCTCATCAATAAGACTGTTTGCATAATGACTTGCGCCAGTATATGCACCAATATATGCATTGTATGTACTAGTATCAACACTTGCGAATCCATATGCCTTTGGCGAACCATATGCTCTTCCATCAACATACATAACACCCGTACCATTATCGAAAGTAAAAGCTAAATGATACCACTGATTAGCATTTGGAGACCAATTTTCATATAAGGAAGCCCTAGTTGAACCGTTACCAAGTTCTACCATCAAATTTGATGGTTCAGAACCCGTTCTATTATCAAAGGCCAACCAATATAATAAATTTGCAGATTCACTGCCTTTCTCAATAACGGTATTAATGCGACTATCCAAAGTGTGGTATTTTACCCAAGCAGATAATGTAAATTCTGAAGTTAAAGCCAGACTAGTATCATTTCCTAAATTAACATTAGAATTGCCGGGAAAATCTAACGCTCTGCCCTTAACACCATTTTGAACCCAAGCAGCACTTCCTCCTAAAGTTCCATCATTACCATAACCAGTACTATCATATGCAGTTGTTCCAAAACCTTCATTAAAATTCCAATAACCAACTGGGCCTGGTGAATTTTCTTCAGTGCTGGGTGCTCCTATCACAGGTGCAGTAGAAGCGAATTTTCTAATCAATATATAATCATAAGATGCTGTATAGCTCGGATTGTCAGTATCTGTAAAAAGAGCAATCGGCCCAGTATAATTAGCATCGATTGTAGAAGATATTTGCTCGCCAAAAGCACTGGCATATACCGTAGTTCCATTTCGCCACATTTCTGTTATTTCCCATGTATCAATACCTATTAATCCTGTATACGATGCTGGTTCAGTAGCCCAACTTGGATAAATAATTCCACAATTTCCACCCCCCGCAGAAGAGTCAAGAACATGAATAATTCCTGTATTACTTGCATCATAATCTAAATAATAACCTGAATCAAAATCCCCACTTGAATTCTGTTTAATCTTTGCTCTAACTATTAAACCATCATTAGAAAATGTCTGAGCAGATATAAGTGGCTCATAATCAGAACCTGTTATTGTGATGAGTCCACTGGCAAATGAATAACCAGAGCCGCTATATATCCACTTGCCCGTATCTACACCATCAAAATCATCAAAGAACTCAAAAGTGTGATCACCGCTTTGATCGTCTGTTGCATTCGCATTCCCATAATACATATAGATAGTAGTACCAGTTGTTGGAATAGAAGGTATTTTAATCCAAGCATTTACTGAAGATATAGTACTATCTTCTATCCAGTATGGTAAAACTCTATGATTTATGTCTGTAAAGCGTAAATCTGCTAAATTTGCTTGTAATTTAGAAGGAGATAAAGAGCTTAAATCTACATTTTGTAGTATTTCTACTTGAAAGTCTGTAAGTTCTGAACCTGAGCCATTTGTTACTGTTATTGATTGTCTGTAGGACCATGTATCGTTCCACCAAGTAGCTTCTACTGTTTTTGGTTTATTAAATATATATATTATTCCTATAACTATAATAATAGCTATTAATACTATACTAGATAAATAATATATTTTATTTTTTAAATACTTTTTCATTATTATTTAAAGTGTATTAATCCTTGATTATATACTTCTTTTACTTGCTTATCTGTAAGGGCGTAGTTGTAGATACGGATGTCGTCCATTAATCCTTGATAAAATTCATTTGCAGTATTACTACCTCTACCAATCCAAGCAGACTCATCTAACGTTGCTGGTGTATAACTATGAGCAAAATCCTCTATAAACTCACCGTTAACATAAAATGCTATTCTGTTAGATTCCCTTTTCATAATAATATGCTGCCAAGAAGTGGTCATATCATAAGTTGTTAAATGGGTTTGCCAAGTTGAGCCATCGCCTGTCCCGCCAGCTAATTTACCTGTATTACTCTGTATACCAAGATGTCCGTTACTTGATCCGAATTGTCCGAGATAAACGAATCCCTGCCAATAATTATGAACAGGGTCTGTTGGCTTTACCCATAAAGCTATTGTAAAGTCATTACCGCCCAAACTTAATATACTATCTTGCCCAATATCTACGACATCGTCTGTTCTGTCAAAGCTTAAACACCCTCCCTGTTTACAAAGTGAAGTATCAGTCACCCAAGTAGGACCACCGCTAAACGTTCCATTATTACTGTTCCCAGAACTATCGCAAGCATCTTTTCCATCTGAGCATAAATTATCTGCACCCTCTCCCAATCTCCACCAACCAACTGGTTGACCACCATTATAATTAAAAGACACCTCAGCCTGCGTTAAAGCTCTATTATATATTTTTACTTCATCTATGATCCCATCAAATTCATAATCAGTATCTGTTCTATAAAGCCCTATAACAATATCGCTCGTATCGCTATTACAATTTCCATCTGTTAAATTAGTACCACTTGTTGAATCTAACTTACCGTTAACATACAATTCATCATCTGCTGATTCTTTATAAATACCAACCACATGATACCAATTGCCAGCAACCAAACTTGTTGTCCCGTCAAAATTACTACAACTATGGCTGCCAAAATTTAATTTATTCTCTTGTAAATTCAAACCCCAACCATTATCTGAATACTTTCCCATAATCCCATGCCTATAACCAGATACTGAATTAGGTTTTATCCAAGCTTCTAATGTATAATCTCCAGCAAAATCAAAAACCGTATTAGCAGGAATAATTACCCAGTCATTTGTGGTGTCTATATTTAAACACCTACCTTCTTTACAATTAACTGAAGTTTCCCATATTGGATCACTGCTAATTGAACTAGTATTATGCCCATTACCACTTCTATCTAAATATGACCCGCCAACAAATTTATCAAAATCCATATCTAAAATCGGGCCAGTACTAATAGTACTTCCTAATCCTCCCATCCACCAATTAGTAGTAGAGCCACTTGATGCTGTGCATTCAAAATTGGGGTTAGTATAACCATAATACCCCCAGTTATCTTCGGAACTTACAGACCCTGCATCAGAGTCAAGCGAACCAGCACCGCAAGCTAAATTATTAACACTTGAATCTAAGTGAGTGTGTACACTACCAGAAGGATAACCCCACCACTTTGCCTGACAATTCTGACAACTATATCCACGCACATTTACATCCACCATAACCCTACAACTATTGGTGGTAGTAAAGGCCATAATATCTGTATCTGATTTATTAGATATGGCATAATCTGTGGTTGGGTCTTGATTCATTTCACAAGTTGACCTCCACTGAGTAGAAACACTATTAAGATTATCCATCCTAGATTTAGATAGTCTGTAGTTATCTATCTGTGTCGGATCATCACTATTTATTGGTACGTCACTCTGGTAAGAAATAAAACTAGCTTTATTAGCCAATGAAAATGATTCAATTAAAGTCCATCCTCCACCATTAGTAGTCATGTCGCAAAACACTTTAAAAGAATCGCTTAAAGAGCCGCCCGTAGGGTCTATATAGTAATAGCCATCACCAGCCTTAGGATTCTTAGACAATATATCTGCACAAGAAGCACCTGGCGTTGTTTTATCACCTACAGAATTAGTTGTACCAAATTGCCCCGAAGACTTTGTATACTCTTCCATTAAATCATCATAGGTTAATGCATAATTAAACATTTTAACCTCGTCAATTTTACCATTAAATGTATTTCCAGCTCCCCCTTGGTAACCGCCTACTCCAAAATTATACCCATTAGAAATACTACCAAGATTTGTAATATCCTCAGTATCTACAGCTACCATATCTTCATACAATGTCATGATGCCTGTATCTCTATCTAAAATAACAGCTACATGATGCCATTTGCCATCAATTAATGACTCGTCTCCATCATAAACTTTAAAAGGAGAACCAGCTCCATCATTTACAAAAAAACCGAAACTACTTGAATACCCAGAATAAGAGGCGGTTAGCCAATAACCTACAGTATCACCAATTGTTACATCATTGCTTTTATCTACCACCGTACCCCTAGCAGTTGTACCAACATCTATGCTAGCCCAAGCAGAAATTGTTAAACTACCAGAACCAAAATCTAAATCATTTCCAGAACTGGCTTCTGAAATTATAATAGTGTCATCATTATTAAAATCCAAACAGCTACCACTTATACAATGCTCTGATGGCATCCAAGAAGCTGCTATTATAGTTCCATTATTGCTTAAAAAAGAATCGTCATAAGCAATAGAACCAGCTGCACCATCTAGACTTAAAGACAATATAGGATATTGTTTTCCACCACCCGTTTCCATCGCAATCTCACGATCAGAAAGTACTCTGTTATATACCTTTATTTCATCTAGGTAACCATTAATTGTTGCGGTTGGTCCATTGTTTTGCCCTCCAATCATTACATTGGTTGAACCATTAGTGACTATGCCATTATATGCATCTGTTGTACTTTGATATTTACCGTTTACATAAAACTTAATTAAATCTCCATCATAGGTGGCTGCTAAATGATACCACTGACCAGCCTGCAAACCAGCACCCGATGAATAATACGCCCTATAACCACTAAAACCCTCATTAAAAGCAAGGTGTATTTCATCGCTATCTCCAGTATACTGACCAAACCACCATTCCATTGTGCCACTATTATTCCATTTTGTAATCATTGCATTTGTGTCTAAATCGTTCATATATATCCAGCCCATCCAAGTGCCTCTGTCCGACACCAAATCATAATCTCCTAAAATCATATAATCACCCCCATCAAAAGAGTAACATTTACCAACTTTACAATTAACAGCTGGCTTAGAAGTAGCTCCTGTTACTGTCGCATTATACTCATTGCCAGATCTATCATAGGTAGTAGTTCCAGAAACGTTATCGAAATCTAAATCTAAAACTGGATCTCCTTTATAGGCATTAACATCTACACTACCCTTCAACCTGTGTGCATCTAATCTAATTCTACCCTCACCGCCATCTCCACCATAATGATTTGAACCGTCTGCACTAGCACCACCGGCTACAGACAAACTATTAGATTCAACATCTAATAGTGAAGCTCTTAATAATATCGCTCCACCTGAACCACCGCCAGCGCCCCACAGACCATCATCATTGGCATAAAAGAAAGCATCCTGACCATCAGCATTAATAGCTCCATCTATTTTAATACTATCTGCCTCAATATACACCATGCCACCACCAGAGCCACCATGTGGTTTACCGCCATTACAATGCCCGCCGCCGCCGCCTGAACCTGGATATATTTTATTTATTGGATTATCTCCATACAATTCACCAGGAAGTGAAGGCTTAGATGCGTCATACACTTGAGCAGCCTGACCAGATGTTCTATAACTACCACCCGAACCGTTAACATAAGTTGTACCGCCACCATCTTTAGTTACTGGTACCGCACCGCTATAGAATCCCTGCACGCCACGGCCAGTATATCCTTCTCCGCACTCACCATCGCATGATGGATCAGAATATCCATCAGTACCGTTATTTCTACCACCCCTATAACCATCACCTTCTACATCTATGCTTCCTCCAGATTTAATTTCAACCTCACCTGTAGATCTGAAAATAACAATTCCACCTTTATACCCATCCCATGTAGTAGCCGTAATAGATCCTCCACTCTCTACACTAACACTTGTATATTGGGGTATACGTATCATTTGAGCAGACTCAGCTGCTGTATTATTAAATGTTCCTGAATAGTATGAATTAGTTATAGCTTTGTTTAATGTAATATCATTACTAGAAACTGAGCTAATCTTTGCAAATTCATATTGTCCAGACAACCCATTAGCTGAATCCTGCGTTTGCCATATCATAACCTCATCACCAGCTACAAAACCAGCACTACTACCAACAGTAATAACAGTTTGACCAGCTGCTTCATTGGCTGCTAATTGAGAATACGTATTTACAACTGTATTTGCACTAGTAACAGTCAGAGCTCCGTCTGACCCATCTCCTCCATTTACAGAGCCGGTATAGCTAGTCTCTACACCCATAGAAAAACTTGCAGCATTTGTATTATATAATTGAAGAACTTCGTCTTTTGACAAAGCACGATCATAGATCATAACCTCATCTATTCTGCCATCAAAATGACGGAAAGGCGTTTCACTCGAACCATTGTCATAATCTATACCAATTCCAACTGGCATGGTGCTAATATGTAAAGAGCTAGGAATACTAGTAGAATTTGTATTAGCTAAAACACCATCTATATATAATTTAATAAAACTACCAGCATCATAAACACCCACTATATGATGCCAAGTACCAGCAGTTGCTGCGCCATCTGCCGAGGAAACAGTTGAATATGAACTACCATTACCAGAAACTAAAAAGTCTATTCGACCTGTTGCCCACCAGTTAGCAAATAATAACCATGAAAAATTAGTTACACCCCCATCGCCCCACTTTGAAACAATTGTTGATTTATCATTATATACATCAAAATATGCCCAAGCAGATACGGTCATATCACCAGTAATATTTAAAGCTTGACCATTGTTTATAGCTACATAATCAGTAGTACCATTAAAATCTAAAGCCCTACTACTCACACCATTTTGCGACCAAACAGCGCCAGAAACTGTACCGTTATTACTATAGCCGGTACTATCATAGGCAGTCGTTCCGAATCCCTCATTAAAATTCCAATAACCGACAGGGCCTGGTGTGTTTTCCTCCGTTGTAGGTGCTGCTGCTACCGGCTCTGTCGCTGCAGTTTTTGCTACAAAATACCAATCGGTTACAGGATAAGTTGTAGCTGAATCTGAGTCACCATGCAAAAAAGCATACAAATCACCAGAAATAGCTTCAGTCCAAGTTCTGTTATATGTGTCTCCATTTAAATTTCCTGTACCCGTAGCACTAAAAAACTTAGAAGTAATCACGGTCCAAGTGCCAGATAAATATGTTGTTCCGTTAACGGTTGGCGTGCTTACTGGATTACCCAAATCATACTCGTACACCCTATTATTCTGACCAGATTCATTATCTCCTGAATGATGCACCCAAGCGTGATCAACATTACTATCAAAAAACTGATTTGTACTTGCAGTACTTTGAAAACCAACAAAATCATCTATATCTGAAGCACTTCCAACTTTATATGCCCTATGTACAATCTTTAAATTGGGTAAATTAAAGGTTCTGTTTGTAACAAAACTTAAATTATTATTAGTAAACTTAACAACTGATTCTCCGTCATAAGTTGTCATAGTATATGCTCCTGTAGTATTAACAACCACATTCCATTTCCCAGCATCAAAACTATCAAAATCATCAAAAAACTCAAAAGTATTATCTCCACTCTGTTCATCACTAGCACTCGCATTACCATAATACATATAGATAGTAGTACCAGTTGTTGGAATAGAAGGTATTTTAATCCAAGCATTTACTGAAGATATAGTACTATCTTCTATCCAGTATGGTAAAACTCTATGATTTATGTCTGTAAAGCGTAAATCTGCTAAATTTGCTTGTAATTTAGAAGGAGATAAAGAGCTTAAATCTACATTTTGTAGTATTTCTACTTGAAAGTCTGTAAGTTCTCCTCCTGAGCCATTTGTTACTGTTATTGATTGTCTGTAGGACCATGTATCGTTCCACCAAGTAGCTTCTGCTGTTTGGGGTTTGTTTATCAGATAAACTATGCCAATTACAATGATCAGAGCTATAGTTAGAACACTAACAGGATAGTACCATTGAATTTCTTTTATTTTCCTTAAAATTTTATGCATTTATATAATAAAAAAGCCACGTCAAAAAAACCTTTAACATGGCCCTCTATTTTTAATTTTACGTTGTATATTATAACAGAAAAATATGATTTTGTGTAATAAAAAACTATTCACAATGAATAGTTAAAATTTAGGTTTTTTTATTTACCTTCCCTGGTTGTATAAACTGGTTACTTCGTCAGCAGACAAAGCTCTATTAAAAATCTTAGCATTTGCAATGTCTCCTTCAAATAATGCCATACTGCCACTATATTGTCTTGCTCCAATCCATATGTTTAAAGATGATGCGTCGTCACTAAATGCCATTGTTTTATCATCATTCATATATACTCCATCTTTATAATATTTAATAGTAGTACCATCATAGGTAGCAACTAAATTATACCAAGTATTAGCCGACAGCGAATCACTTATTAAAAAGGAATTAGCGCCCCCATTAACTCCGCTACCCAAAAAACCATACAATCCCCAAGCCGATGTACTGGCTGAAAAATGAAAATCTCCAACAGATGAAGAAGACCATGTAGAATTTAGTCTACCAAAAATAATACCATCAAAACTTGAATCACCATTTATCCAAGCAGATAATGTAAATGTATCTTCAATATTATCCTTACTAGTAACAATATAGTTACTACTACCATTGAAAGTTGAATAATTTTCACCAACCGTTGCTCCATACACAACACCATGATTAGCATATGGAGTTGTATCTGCTGTATTTACCTCTTGAATTTTCCAATCATCAATCCAAAATATTGCATCCCCTAAACTACCAGAATTGTATCTGATGCCGCCAAAAATATAATTACTACCATTAGCAACAAATGAATAATTAACATGCTGCCATTCAGTTGTAGCATTAAGAACAGAAGACACCGCACTAGTACCATCCAGCCCGCCCGCTGTATTAATTCTAAAACTTGTACTCTTGCTACTATCTATTTTTACCCACATAGACGCCCTATATGTCTTACCTTCTGTTAACGCTGCAAATGAATCTCTAATACTAGGATAATTACTAGTACCGGCAGTTACAACAGATTTTAGACTATATGACCCATTTTTATACACCGTGTCATCTCTGGTCTGCACAGTTGAAGACCCACTATAGTCAAATTTGCCCCAGCCCTCTGTACCTGCTTCAAAAGTATCGCTTTCAATTACTGCACCCAATTTTTCATCTTTACTCTTTAAACTCCAACTGCCTACTAAACCCTTATACAAACTACCTGCTGTTATTTTAGGCTGGTACGATTCATACAATCCTTGAATCTCTGCTTTAGATAAAGCTCTGTCATAAATACGAACATCTTGAATTGAGCCGTTCCAATTATATGTAGTACTTCCATCACCCGCACGTCTTGTGCCAATCATAAACGGCTCAGATGAGTTAGTAGCCGTAATTGGTGTAGTATCTGAACCAACTAATACGCCATCTAAATACAAATACGCTGTAGCGCCATCGTGCATAGCTAGCAAATGATGCCAGGAAGTAGTGTCTGTAATAGATGTGTCTGAGGTGATAGAGGTTCCCCAACTACTTCCATCACTTGACATGTATAAACCTGGCAGGTCTGTATTTTCTATTATTAGCGCAAAATTTTCATAACCAGAAGTATTATCATAACGTTTAGCCATAATAGCTCCTCTATTACCAGTTCCCACAGCTCCACGCTTAATAAAAGCACTAACCGTAAACTCACTATTTAAATCTAAATTATTATCATCTGGTACCAAAATATAATCTTCGCTGCCATCAAAACTCATCGCTCCGTTTGATTGACCCTTTCTATCTGTTGTATATGAAACTCCATAAATAGAACCATTATTACCCGCTGGCGTTGAATCACCAACCAAGACCTCTCTTACAAAACCATCATCGACATACACAGAACGAGGTATGCTGGTCCCTGGTTTATATGCATATATTAAGCCTGCTGATGCAGAAGTTGTATTAGCAGTAAATTGTCTTGTCCATTGATACCATCCATCTCCAAGCGAAGTAATTTCTATAGAACTATAATCTGTACCACGTTCTGTAGAACCACCCGTTTTAAAACCGAAAATTGAAAACGCAGACGAAGAGCTGTAGTCAAAATCATTGTTAGCGTCAGCCTTAAATTTCATACTCATCACATATCTTTTACCAGCAGTTGTAGCAACATAGCTAGTCTCAATAACACCATGAGATGTATTATCCCAGTCATATTTAAGACCTCCTCCATTCCATCCATAACTTGCATCCCAAGTTCTAGTCATTTGAAATGATGACCAACTTGAACCGCTAGAATCCAAGTTTGGATTTACTGTTAAATCTACCCCTACATTCTCACCTTCTTGATTTAACTCCCAGTGACCAACCAAGCCTTTCGACCTGGTGCTAACTTGTGTAACAGCTCTACCTTCGCGTCCCTTATCATATAAAGAATACACATCATCTTGTGATATTACTCTATTATATACACGTAAATCACTTATATACCCAGGAAAGTTATCTCCGTAAGCTATATCTGAACCAATTGTCATTGTATCTGCTGAAATCCTAAATGTATCATTTGAAAATGTAGTCGAACTAAATGCCCCGCCATCTAAAGACAAATCTACACTAGTATTGGTAAATCTTGCTACCCAGAAATGCCAACCCGTGTCTGGAACTGCCATTGCCCTAGATTGCAAACTACTACTAGTATAATAATTATATGCTGTCATAGTGCCCGTATCTATTCTAATAATATATCCCGTAGCACCCAAACTATTATCTACAATGTATTTAGCGCTGGCAGTTGTAATATCATTTGCTTTAGCCCAAAAAGCAAAAGATAAAACATCTTCGTCTGTACCATCAAAAGAAGTATCTATATAATCATTTGTGCCATCAAAATATCCTGCCTCACCAATTAAAGTCGCACCAGTTACAGTACCGTGATTATTATTGCCAGAAATATCCTTACTACCATTATCTAATTTCCAATGACCAATTGGACTACCAACATCTTTTCCATTGTACAAATCAGATATCTGATCAGCTGTCAAAATATAATTATATAATCTTACATCAGCTATATTACCACGAAAAGAGTTACTAGACACTAACCCGCCACCATTACCAATAATAAAATTACCACTATCTAACGATTGAGTGCCAATACTTGAGTTTGTATTATACAAAACTCCATTTCTGTATGCTTTCTTATAATCTCCTTTCTTAATTTGTAAAACTACATGCTGATATTCAGTAGGAACTACTGACCACAATGACCAGGTATCATTAGCATGATAAAAATACCAAAAACCACTAGAATAATGTGAAAAAGAAAAACCTGTTAAACAATTATTGTCTGCATTTCCAACAGCAATCTCATGCCCAGAGGCTGATGCTTCTGGTTTTACCCAAAAACTAAGAGTCATCTCACCAGCAGCATCTAATGAGATATTACCAGTGTCTATATATTCTCCATTAGCATCAAAAGAATAGCCATGATTACGAACATCTGCTCCGTGTATATCTCCGTTATTATTATTTGGTGAATTATCTGCTGCCCTATCATATCTGGTACCATTTACAAAGGGTGTAATATGATCTTTTAATTCAACCTGAAGACCAGTATAATAAATTTTAAAACCCACCGCCGCATTATAAAAATAACTTCGGATATTGTGATCGCCAGTTGTTGTTGGTGTAAAAGTTCTTGATATTCTAGTCCATTCAGTTGTTACGCTCATAGTTGAGCTAGACTGATTCCCAGAAGCTCCTATTAAATATAGCATATTAGAAGATGAATCATTTGCATTAGCTTTTACATATACCGATATGACATATGTCTGACCCGCTGTTAAAGTAAGTGTATTATTACCACCACCTGAAATTTGATACTGCCCACCTTCCATATGAGGACTAACTGTGTAGCTTAATAATTCTTCTGTAAAAGCTTTTACAACAGTCCCTTCTGGCCCCGTTACATTTTCAATTTTTAATCTAGTTGTAGAGCCCCAACCGCCATTTACTGCATCATAGTAATTACCAACTGTACCATCAGAATAATATGGATGAGGAGCTAGATTGACTGTAGCTTCTGCTCCACCACCAGAACCATCTAGCGGCCAGTAACCAACTAATCCCTTATTTATATTGCCTGCAGTAAAAACTCCTCCCCCTGAAACAGCTGCACCAATCCCAACAATAAAACCGATAACTATTAGAGCTACTATGATTGAAACTATTAAATTATCTCTTATTTTTTTAAACATTATCTACCCTTATTATATAAACTAGACACTTCAGTTGGAGATAATACCCTATTATAGATCTTAATGCCACTCATATTACCATCAAAATATCCAACCTCCCCTAAATCTATCCCATCTACACCCACGCCCAAATTACTTGTTGTTTTCGAAATATCTAATCCACTTGCAACAATCGTATTATTAATATAACAGTTACCGTTGGTGTCAATTACTAGATTGTACCAATCGCCAGGGGTGAAAGGATTTGCAATCGTTAGCGTATATGCACTATCATTATAAATTTGAAAGTTACCATTATATATTTGCATAACTAAATCATCTAAAATACTCCCTGACTCAACCCCAAAGAACCTATTATTACTTGTGTCATCAAAGTTTACCCATAGAGATATGGTGAATATGTCTGTTAAAATGTCAGCAGGCAACATTATATAATTATTACTTCCATTAAAGGTCGAATAATCTTCACCAATAGTTGCACCATACACATCACCATGATTTGAATATGGTGTTGAGTCAACAACTTTACTTAATCTAGTACCATTAACAAAAGGTGTAACATGATCCTTTTCTTCCACTTGACCACCATAAAGATATATATCTGAACCATTATCTGTGCCAAATATATATGTACGCACTTCATTTGTGCAGGTGCCAGAAAAAGTATGTGTTATTGAAAATCTTTGCCATTCTGAAGTTAATGTTTTTCCATATGATGAAGAAGGGTTTGAATCTCCATTAGTTGCCATTTTCATAGAAAAAGAAGTATCTGAACCACCATTATTTTTAGCCCACATTGAAAAAGTAAATGTTCTACCACAAGTATTAGCTCCTGAATCATTATTCATACGATAATCCCCTCCCGTTCCGGACTTGGTTAAATTACCAACTGTAATTCTATTACCAAATGGGCCTGTAGTTTCTACATGGCTCATAGCCCAAACATCGTCTGGCCCATAAGCACAAGCGCCCCACTTACTTGAACAGCCTATGTATATTGGGTCATCTCCCATTGTAACTGTATTACCACCAGCAGCTGAATAATTAACCGTTCCCTCTGTTTTAGAACTCTTTAAATCTAAATCCCAACTACCAATTAAACCTTTATTTAGATTACCAGTTCTTAATTCTGTATTATATGAACTATATAATTCTTGTATATCTTTTAAAGATAAGGCTCTGTTGTATATGCGCACATCACTTAGCGATCCGGAGTAATAATAGTCTGTTGAATAAGAATATTTAGAAATTCTAGTATTTCCTGTCCAATTTATTGGCGTTACTACTGCTACTGAATTTGCAAATTGACCATCTATATACACACTAAGTGTATCATTACTATGCACACCGGTTGCTAAGTGCCAATTACCATCGTTATATGTTGATCCCGTTTGTGCAGTTTCCCCTCCATAAGTTCTAAACTGCACTTTACCACTTGAAGTTCTTAATTGTGGATTACCAGCCAATTCTCCATCAACATTTATAAACATATTATATGAACCTGCTGAAGTTGTTTTAAACCAAACTGAATATGTAAATTCATCGCCTAATGACCCCAAAGAACCTAAATCTACATAATCGCTAGTTCCATTAAATTCCATAGCTTTATTAGCTTGCCCTTGCCTATCTGTCGTGTAAATATTAGTGTCTTGGTAAAGCGCCCCATTGCTTGAAGCAGAAGTAGAATCTTTAGTTAACAATTCTTTTAAAATGACATTGTCTATAGATATGTCATTAGCTGAACCGCTACCAAAATATAATATTGAATCTACCCCGCCCCAAGTAAAGTCTTTTGAATAAGTTGTTCCGGCAGTTGGAATAGAACTAGAAATACTATTACCTCCGCCGGCAAATATTGTTAAAACACCAGAATTATATGCCACTACATCATATTGCAATCTATATCTTTTACCAGTCACGCCCAAAACATTTTGTGATAAATACAAACCCCCGCTTTGCACAATATTAGCCCTACCACCAGTAATGTTTATAGTCCCCGGAGTATTCCAACTGCTATCCGCATCAAAACCGCCATTACTTACTATATCGTCGCTAACTTTCTCACTTGACTGTTCAAGCTTCCAATACCCAACTAACCCCTTTTGATCACTTCCAACACTAATAAATTGTTCTGATTGACTGCCATTGTTATATAAAGAAGCAATTTCTCCTTCGGCTATTTCACCTATACTAACACCACCGTTGTCTAGAGCTCTATCATAAATACGCACATCTCTTAAATAACCATTATACCATCTATCGAAAGTTGAATTTCCTCCCATCTTTAAATAAGGATCAAAATTTACACCATTGGTTGCGTAATTATTTGTATAAACACCATTTCTATATAAATCAATTCCTCCGCCCGTAAAAACAAGCATAATATGCTGCCATTCATTAAGAGTTATATAATCATTACCTGTTGTATATTGAGGTACATATGATCCTGTTGGCACACCAATATTCAACCTTCCATCTGATCTTAAAGATATCCACCACCCTTCACTACCACTAATACCAAACCTATCATGAAATATCATATGGTAATCAGCCACATCATCTACTGTAGGGTTCATCCAAAAAGACAATGTGCCGTCCGTGTTATCTATTGCTGGTGCCGTTGTAGAAATAACATAGTCAGAAGCGCCATCAAAATATGCCGCCTCTCCAATTAAACTAGCCCCCGTTACTACGCCGTCGTTACCATTACCAGAATTATCTTTTACACCCTTATCTAAAGACCACCAACCAACTGGCATACTAACATCACTGCCGTTATATAAATCTAATACTTGATCACCTGTTAAGGCCGAATCAAAAATACGAACATCTGCTATATTACCATTAGTATTTTGCATGGGGGAACCACCAGACATCACACCACCAATTGTTAAATTTGCAGAACCATTAAGCATGGTTGTATGCATAGAAGATCTTTGCTTAACCAATGCGCCATTTACATACACCTTACCAGTCCCTCCACTTATTGTCGCAACAACATAATACCAATCACCTAAAGTTGGTGCTGTTGTATTACAAACGCCTATCCAATTTGCCGTCAAAACGTTAGTTGTCCACAATGAAAATCCACCACCAGTACTACTTTCACATAAAGATGAGGTTGGTCTAGTTAGTCCAAAACCCCACTCCCTTTGATTGTTGCCATAGTCTGCTTTTCCTGCAATAATTGTTTCTGTACTATCATCTATACTATCAAACTTAACCCAAGCCGCTACAGAAAAATCTACATCTGTGAATGTAAAACTATCATTGTCTGGAATTTCTATATAATCATTATTAGAAGATTCAAAATTATAGCCGTGATTTCTAATACTTGTACCATAAATAACTCCATTATTCGAATTTGGTGTAGTGTCTAACGTTTGTAATTCTTTCAAGCTTACATTATCTAAACTAAATACTTCACCGGTATGACCCGCAGTAACCGTTGTAGAGTATATCCTCAATGATGTAGCATCTACACTTGCAACAAATGAAAATGAATAATGACCATTTGCAACATTTGTCATATAACCAGATGGAGACTCCCACAATGTAATGCCAGATTGATTTGCCAATATAAAATTAACGCTTCCGGTGCCATTACTAATATCCATTGAAAACTGGTACGACTTACCAGTTGTTATAGCTAATGTCTGTTCAAGATAATTGGTACCACCAAATAAATAGTTCGCCTTTCCACCACTAATGGTCCAACCAGTATGCGTGCCCCAATCAGAGTCTGTAGTAAAATCTCCATTAGTTAACAATTCAGCGCCAACTTTCTTACTTTCCTCGTTTAATCTCCATTGCCCAACCAATCCTTTCTGAGAAGAACCAGAGGTAAATGTACCCGGATTGACTATTCCGCCACCAACAGCAAAACCAATACCAACTAAAAAACCAACGACAATTAATGCCGCTATAGATGACGTTAATAAGTTGTTGGTTATTTTTTTTAACATTTATTCAAGATAAGCTGAACTATTTGCAAACATAGCTTTTTTAACTTGATCATCAGACAAAACATATGTATAAAATTGAACATCATCTATACGGCCAACAAATTGTTCTGCTGAAGTTGTAAGTCCACCGATTACCCAAGTACTAGCAACTCCATCTGGATCAGCTGCATGATTGCATGTATTCACCAGAACACCATCCTTGTACAGCCTTACCCTTGTACTGTTAGTTCCTGTATCTTCCATACTAGCCGCAACATGTGTCCAAGTGTTAAGACTTATAGTTGATGTTGAGTCTGTACAATTATAATAGGTGCCATTATGAAAATGATGATTTAGATAATTAGTTGATCCCACCTTTAATACAAAATCACGACCACTAGTGGTTATCCCAATTATATCTCTATTAGTATTCTGACTAGTTTGGTAAATCCAGGCAGCAAATGTCACGTTTGCATTACCATCGATATTATAGTCTGTGTCTAGTGGTTCAACATTCACAGTATCTGAAGAACCAGCAAAATTAAGTGCATAACCGAACTTTCCATCTACCCAAGTTACTCCCCCGTCAGACAATGTGCCAGTATAACCACCATATCTATCATATGCTGAAGTTCCAGTATTTTCATCAAAAGACCAATGAGCGGTTGGCTTTCCACCATTCATATCAAAAGCTATTTGTGCTTGAGTTCTAACATAGTCATACACTCTAATATCATCAATTAAAACATTAGTCTGCCTAGTTAATGATGTTTCTGTGGTAGCACCTATAGAAAAAGGATATGGGTACGGATATGTACAATCATATGTACCAGAAGAAACATTATGCGTTGCCGAATCTACTAATTGACCATTCACATATAATTTAACCTCTGCATCACATCCTCCTGCGCCAGTTCCTAAATTGTCCCAAGTCATGGCATAATGGGTCCATACAGTTCTATAGGAACTAATATCAGTATAAACATTTGTATAAAAATAAGTATCATTATTTTGCTCTGCCTTTGCTCTTAAATTATTTCCATCAATGAAAAACGTAAATCCGTAATTATTTGAATTTGTGTGAGCGTTTCCTACTATATCTCCATTTGTTTCAATAGGGCCTATTGCAACCCACGCTTCTAGTGTCTCGTTTGGCCAAGTATTAATATCATCAACCCAAATACCGTCTGTTGAGCCATCAAATAGCAAATAAGGTCCCTCTGGCCTCATATACCAAGCTGGAGATCCGTCCCAAGTAGTTCCTGTAATTGAACTAGTGCCAGAATCATACAAAGTTGTTCCAGTATTTTCATCTAATTTAAACCAATGAACAGGCGCATCACCGCCAAAACCACCATCTGCCCATGTAGACGAACTTGTCCTATCTGCACCTAAAGCAACAGCAGAGCCAATATTATAATCATATTTAACATCATCCGCACTTAATGCGTAATTGTAGAACTTTAATTCATCAAGACCGCCTTCATTGTATTGACCAGTATTACCGCCAAATGATACAGGACCGTTAATAACCCAGGTAGAAACATCGTATGCTCCGCTTCGAGCCGTGCCCGTTTGACTCGCTAATACCCCATCTATATATAATGCCACCTGCGTTCCATTCCACGTGCCTACTAAATGATGCCAGGTATCGCGTGTTATAGTTCCATTTGCATAAAGCTCCCCATTGTCCGCGCGAACATACATCGAAACCTGATTGTTAGTAGTGTTTCTTAACAATCCGTGAGAGCCAGAATATGACCCCCTACCCATAATGGCACTTTTATAACCATTAGTCCAAGTTTCAGAAGATGGAACATTTATCCAAGTTGAAATAGAAAACGGATCAGTCCAACCAGCAGGATAACCCCAATCGCCAACCAAAATTCTATCATCAGATCCATCAAAGTACAGCTCGCTTCCCAAAACACCATCTTGTGGTTTAATAGGTGTGCCATATATAGTTCCGTGTAAAGCTGATATAGTGCTGTCATAGGCTGCTGAAGTATAATCTTCCTCAAAAGAATAATGTAATATTGGATGAACGCCTTTAGCACCATACATATCATTTAATATCTGCTTCTCGTCAATTGCGTAATCATATATTCTCAAATCATCAATATAGCCCTGGTAGTATATTCCTGTATTATTTGTCTGACCAATCATCAGATCAAAACCTTGTGTACCGTTCACATTAAAAGCGCCAGTCAACCCTGGTACTGTCCCCTGCAAATTACCATCTACATACACTTTCACGCCATCTGTTGAAGATTTTGTTAAAGTAATATACCTCCACTCATCATTTGCACCTATAGATATATCAGAAGAAACAAAATAATCATAATCCGTACCATTTAATTCCATGTAAAAAACGACGTTATCTGGATACCAGCCTATTTCAAAATTATCATCTATAACACTACCGGCGTTGGCAAACATAACATTATATACATTATGATTAGAATAATCTGGATCATAGACTGTTGGATAAATCCACATACTAATTGACATATCTGTATTACTGGATCCAAACGGGGATGTAGATGTCCAAGTGTTTGGCAATGTAATTTTGTCTGTAGATGAATTAAATAAAGCCGCATTACCACGTTTTCCAGGACTCCAAGAAATATTAGATGGTGTTCCAGTATACCCACCACCGCCACTATCATAAGTTAAATTAGCAGTACTATTATCATCCATCTTCCAATAGGCAAAAGGCACACCAGGATCTGCATCGTTATTTGATCCTAAGGCAACTGCAGAACCAATCTTAGGAGTATGTCCAGCAATACCAGCATTGTAATCAGCTAATACTTGCGCCGCGTTTCTTTGGTAATTATAAATCTTAACCTCATCTAAATAACCTTTGTATTCGTCAGCAATGTACGTTTTACCGAATTGAAAACTTAAGGTGCCATCTGTCGGATCTTGGCTTGTACTCCAAGTAAATGTTTTAATTTGTTTACCATTAGCATAATATACACCCGAACGAGCGCTAACATCTCTGGTAACCTCTATATGCTGCCATTCATTACTGGTTAAATAAAATTCCGGATCAGTCGCGACTCCTAAATACCAACCGCTAGTAGTTGTTTCACCATGATAATAGGTCAAGCCATCATCTATTTCTAAAGTAAAATCAAACTCATCAGAGTACCTTTTGCCCAAAGGATTTTGACGATAAGTCATATCTGTTGGTCTGATCCAGAAAGAAACAGACAAATCCCCTGCTACACCAGGTATATCACCAAAACTAACATAATCATCAACGCCATCAAAATACATACAACCGCCAGCCACACACTCATCTTCTCCTACCCAGCCAGCACCATAATAAGCGGTGCCATTATATGAACCCGCTTGATCACAAACATCCCCTCCGCTAGGACAAGTATTATCATCCATCTCATCCATACTCCAATAATGTATTGGATCTGCACCAGGATTTAAATATGCCCAAACATTATATGATTGAAAAAGGTAAACTAAACCAGCCACAATAATTATTGCTGTAAATATGATAGATGTATAATATGCTGTACTTTTTTTCATTTATTTACTGTGTAATTTAAATATTTATTCGCTCTTCTGAATAGCCCTAACTATAGCTGAAGTTTCCTTAAGGTTTTCTATATAACTAACACTTTCAATTGGAACTATCATTTGGTTTCTTGGGCCATGTATTTCGCTCCCTAATTTTATTAAAGCAAGTTCAGATTCTTTTGGTTGAGGCCCAGACTGTAAAGGCTGTTGATCTTGTAAATAATACACTCCTTCTAAAACTAAAACTTCGCTATTCATGCTAGTAACTTTACCAAAATATGTCTCTCCATTATTTACAAACACAGCTTGGTAACCATCCATTATATAGCTATCTCCTGCGGCACTATTTACTAATTTACCTCCAATAAAAATCACTATTAAAACCAATATAATAACCCCTATAATTGCAGATATTAACTTTTTTGAGTTATATATTGCTTTAACATTGCCTGATGGTTTATCCATATTTCCCATCTGAATTCTTCTGTTTTGAATATCATTTTGCATATATTTATATTAAATTATTATTTATTCTGTAATCGTTTCAATTACTACATCTTCTGTACTATCTGTAATTATTTCAACATTTGGTGTGTCCTCACCAATTATTACCTCAATGTCTACATTTTCATCTACAACCTCAGTTTCACTAACAGTTTCTTCTACCGGAACTTCTTCAACAGCACTCTCATCTACTACCTCTTCAACAACTTCTTCTGGTTGATTAGCAATAAACTCATCTATTTCTTGAACTATTTCTGTGCCAGCAGTTGGAGTTGAATAGCTTGGTGAACTTACATAAGTTTCATTCACAACATCCTCAGATACTGAATAATCTCCTGAATAAGATAAACTTGGCATAATTATTAATTCATTCTTACTCTTAGCAACACCCAATACTTGTTTAGCACCGTTTACTGAAGCAATTACTGACAAAGATCTTTGTAAAGCAAGACTATTACCATCATCCAATGCTTTAGCAATAGCAGCTTCTTGTTCAGCTAAATCTGCTTGCAATTCACTAGACTCAAGTAAAAGATTGTTTAATTCATCATAATTGTCTGAAAGAGTTTCTAAATCACCTGGCTTATCTGCTAAGAAATATGCAGCACCTGGTTGTAAACTACTAAAGCCACCAACCTTACCAGATGAAGCTACTTTAATTAAACGAATATTATCTCTAATTTCAATTGGAGCGCCTGTTTCTAAATCATAACCAAGTCCAGTTAGATATGCATTTAACTCTTCTTCCGGAATATAGTCATAATCTAATATTTCAACAGCAAGACCAATAGCTGGCAAGAAATTATTATCTGATGCCCAAGTTTGACCAATTGTATCTGAGCCAATAATTGCTACTGCATCACCAACTTCAATAGCACCTTCTGATCCATCCCAATAATTTTGAGTAATAGCTCCAGATAACTCTAAGTTACCTTTAACTTTAATACTACCAGCAACAGATATATTACCAAGGAATTCTGCCTTAGCTACTGTAATCTTACCACCAAAGATTGTTTCACCCTTAACAACCACGTTACCAAATTCCTCATATTCCATGATAGATAGATCAATAACTGTTTCTTCATCATCCGCATCTACGATTGTGATAATACTACCAGTATCTGTTACAACTGGGTTATTGATACTAATTAGAACACTAATCTCACCAAATTCTGGAACATCTACTTCACAAGAACTTGTATCTACAGTTTCTAATAATAGTGCTAATTCATCTTCTGTATAAACAACTTCTGAATTTAATAGCTCTTCCTTATATGTATTTTCTATATCCTTAATACAAGAGTTAATTGGGTCAAAGCTTGATAAAGCTACACCCAAAGTACCAGCGCTACGGCTAGTTGCTTTCATAGCAATACCTGCTGTAGAAGAAGTTGTAAGTAAATCTCCTTTAGCAATAGCTCCATTTTCTAAACTTACCTTAACTGGAGTAGTACCAGTTAACACTATTGTTCTTCCTTCTAAATTCTTCTTCAAGATAACTGCTGGATCTGTTGTAACCACACCAACAATATTTGTTGCATTTTTTCTAAGTGATTTAACTGTCATAACTTCACCACTATGATCTGTTACAACAATATCTCCAGCTTCTGGCAAACCTTCATAATTACACACACCGTCTACACAATTAGCATATTCATAGACATTAGTATCTTCAACAGTCATGTCTAAAACTGTCTTAACATCATCTATTGTTAATTCTCTAACTGTCATATTTTCTGCAACATCTCCACGACTATCATTAGTTTGAGCATCGCTATCCACAAACTTATCTTCTACATCTTCTGAAGCAACACCATAATTCTCATAATTAAAGGTTACTTTAGAAATCTTATTGAAAGCAACTGAATTTGCTGTAGCAAATGGTAAAATACTATTTAAGTTTATATTTGTACTTGAAGATACAATATTCTGTCCAGCAGTTACTACATTATTTGCTGTATTTATTGCAGTGGCTGCAATCTGAGTTGAACCATCTTCATCTATAATTAGTGCCTTAGCTTGGCCACTAGCTACATAGCCAACCAAAACCTGACCACTATTTAATGTTGAAGCATTAATCTCTGTTGTTGCTGAGTTATTAATTATTGTTTCACCAATCACACCAACACCACTTTGGTTATATATTACAAAGTTGGCAGAAGAATCTGCACCATCAATATATGTAATAATATTATTACCATTACCAAGCATAGCAACGCTTATATGTGCTGGTGCAAAATTATTAAATGTCTGTGTTGTGATTACATTTAATGAATTATCTAAAATACTTATAGCTCCAACTGTATCTGCATAAGCAATCATTAGATTTCCATTAAGCATTCTAATAATATCTATGTTACTTGTTGAAACCGAATTAAATACTACTTCTGGTGTAATAATATTTCCTTGGTAATCTACTTCTACGACTGTACCATAATTACTATTACCCTTATCTTCAAATGCTATAACCACACTATCATTATATGTTGTTGTTAAACTAATATTATCTGTAGAGCCTGCATTAAATGTACTTGGACCAGATACTACTCCAGCCTGATTAATTGTAACAACTTGACCTGTTCCAGTAACACCGCTTCTGTATGCAACCATTATATTATCATTATCTAAGTATGTAGCTGCTATACTTGATGCTTGATTGTCATAAATTATTCCAGTCTTTGTTTCATTGTCTGAATAAATTGCATATTTTGCTTTACCGTCTGCATTATCTATATATCCCACAAATACATTACCGTTTGCAAACTCTTCAGCTACAATTTCATCTGCACTATCTGGTAATAAGGTGACAGTTGAATTTACAGTCATAACACTATCGTCGATATTATCGACAATTGTCAAAGATTGACTGTCTACATTGGCCGTGTAGTCGACTGTCACCTGCTTGCCAGTCCCTATGCCAGGGATTATATAAAGGAACGAATTAATCTTATTTGCTTCATACACCCTTCCTTCTGAATCTGTAATACTACGTATATCTTTAGCTCCAAATCCAAGTCCTGGTAGATATACATAATTATCTCCCGCTACTGATGTAAAGTTGTATGAAATATATCCAAGATCTATTGTATTATTCCCAGTTGTTAGATCTATTGGTGTTGAATATTTATCTCCAGCTTTAAGTACAATTGTATCTGCACTATCTGTTTCAATGTCTAAATCATACCAAATCAAATTATCTGATGCAGATTTATATCCTAAGGCTGTATTTAAATGTGTTTGCTTAATATATTCTGTAGAATTATCTATGTATGAAATACTTAAGTTTCCGATATTATCTGAAGTAATACTTAAACCATTAACTGTTGATGTAATTTCTGTTGCTGCGTTTAAGCTATTTCCTTCATTATCTAGCACTTTATAATATGTCTTATTATCTACTGCCTGGTAAGCAACTATTACTCTATCATTATTAACTACCATGTCTACATTAGAAATAGCAGAAGCATCAATTGTTGCTGTGTTAGTAATATTCTGAGATTGATCAATTGTAATTGCTTTACCAGCAGTATCGCTATATACAATCATTGCTTCGCCATTTGTTAAACTTGTGCTAGTAATGTTACTTATTGCTACACTAGCAAATGTTGCTGTTGTGTGAGTATATGTATCTAAATCTATTAAAGATGTCTTACCATAATCTAATTCCCCATTATCTACATATGAAACCAAAACCTTGTTACCCATTTGAGTAACATTTATGTCTGAAATACTACTATTAATTAATTGTGTTTCAGATTTAATTATAATATTATTCTCAGAAACAATTGCATATTTACCAACTCCGTTATCATTATATGCAATGAATAAATAGCCATTTGTAAGCTCTGCAATATCTAAGCTTGAAGTAGCTGCACTATTAAAGACTGTTTCATCAGTAGCGATCTCACCATTGCTAGATATTATAACCATTGTTCCATAACTTGAATTACTATCGTCTGTATAGGCAATAGCTACGCTGCCATTACTAATTGCAGTAGTTGCAATATTACTTGTTGTTCCTTGGTTAAATACACCCTTAGCAACCACACTGCCATCATTATATATTCTGTATTTACCTTTATTGCTATCTAAAGAATCTACATAAGCAACTAGAGATAAATTATTATCCATAATCTCAGTTGAAACTTCAGTTGTTGTTGATTCAATAATTGTAGACTCTTGCATTTGCTCCCAATATACTTTAGCTGACTCTATTGGTAAATTACTCTTAATTTGTTTCTTAATAGCTTCTGTAAGTTTTGGTGCTAGAATGTCTCCTTCAACATATAGATCACCATCAATCTCTACACTACCGGTTACTAATAGATCATTCTCTGTTGAAACATTGTCAGCAATAGCTCCCATACCAACTCTAAGATAACCATTCTTAGCAATCAAAGATGTAAGGTCGTCTGTATTAGAAACTTCTAGATAACTAGTAGAATTTGAAGGTTTTAATGTAATAATACTATCTGCTGCATCTGACTGAAGTGTTAAATTACCACTTGTAGACTTTAGAGTTAAATCATTAGTTGTTTGAATCTGGTTATTAGATAACTCCATTTCATCTACCTTAACAGCGGTAGCAAAATATCCGCTAGCCCAACGATTAGTAGTAGAACCTAAGTCATACATATTATCTTGATTCAACTGTAAACCGCTCTTAAATGTACCCTTTACCTCAATTAAATCATCTGTAGCATTACCTAATATTACTCCACCTTGTAATTCTGTATCTCCACCAGCTGTTAGTGTTCCAGCTACTAATAGATTATCTGAAAGTGGATCATACCAAGAGACGTGAACAAAAGCTTCAATAGTACCCGTTGCTGAATTAAAGCTAGAAAGAGCTTTAGCAACAACTGGACCAGCGCTGGTTGCTTTCATAGCATAACCATTTCTAGATGATGTTGTTAGATAATCTCCATTATTAATAGCTCCATTATCGTTTGTTACTTTAATAGTAACTTTACCAGCAAGTGCTATAGCTCTACCAGCTACACTAGAATTTAATTTAATGGCTGAATTATCTACAACCACACCTACTGCAGATTCCTGGTATTGAGCATTAGATTTAACTAAAGTATTCGCCGTATTTGACATTACTACTACATCACCAGCCTCAGGTAAATTTCCTTGATTATCTATTGTAACTGCAAACATTTCTGACATGGCAGACATTTCTGTATTTAATGATCCACTCATATCTATACTGCCAGTTGAATCTATTGTTAATACTGTACTATTATTACTATTATTAATATTAAACTTTGAAGCGCCGGCATTATCATCCAACTCAAGACTTATACCCCTTACCTGACCTGCAGCACCAGCGTCTGATTTAATTGTTAATCCATTTTCATCTGAAACAATAGAGCCTATACCTACGTTTGTTGAACCGATTACCAACTCATCATCTACTTGAACATATGAATTATCTGAAGATAAAGTAAGAGCTGATTCTGTGCTAATATTACCAGTTGTATAATCAACCATACTTAACACACCACTTAACTCAGTGCTTTGCTCCTGTATAGCATTTAACATAGGCGAAATTAAAGCTGTATATTTTACAGAATCTGGCAAACCACTTTGATCATATCCAACAAAAAGTGGGTTAACCGTCTCAACTTCTTCTGCTATCAAACCATAATATTTGACACCAGAACCTATACCATTATTAAATGACTCTTTATATTCAAAATTTACTGGTCTTAAATCGTAGAGCCAAGATACATCCTCCATATCTACAATATTTTCTTTAAATCTAATAGAGGAACCGTTTTTACCAATATTACCTGCAGAATCTACATAAAGTGTTTGTGTTGGTGTAACACCAGTGGTGTATGCTAAAGAGCTTACTAATCTATCCGAACTATCTATAACGACTGAACCTGAACCGCTAGCAGCTAAAACAACGTTACTGTTAGTACCTATATCACCACCGGTAATAGTCAACGTACTTTTACTTTGAATCCCGGAAGCCGTACCATTAGCCATATATATATCATTAGCTATTGTCACATCACCAACACCACTAGTCTTTAATGTTCCAGCTACATCTAAAGTGGCTCCTGGCGAAGACGTATTAATACCAACCCTCTCACTAGTTGGCAATAATAAAAGATCTGTATCTGCAGTTTCTGTAGTTATCTCATTATCATCTAATCTTATATCATTAACATCTAATCTATTAAAATCAGCGTAGCCTATGCCAGACACATCCCAACTTGCAGATGATAATATCAACCCATTTGTACCACTACCAATTTGAATATCATCAACACCACCACCGGTACCAATATAAATCGTATCTACACCTGTGCTATTACCAATATTTATAGTATCTACCCCAGAACCACCAATATTTATTGTATCGTTTCCAGAACTATTTATTGTTGCGCTTCCATTAACATGTAATTTTACACTAGGATTAGTTATGCCAATACCAAGATTTCCTCCTGCTTCTAGCGTCATCAAATGAGCAGCGTTAGTATCATAAAACCTAATAGCGTTCGAATCACCACTTCCAGTGCCATCATAACCCATACTCATACCATATCCAGATGTGTTTTCCCAAAATGTTATACCATTTGTACCACCTGTTGCATTAGATCCTGACAAAATATTTATTATATCTTCGTCCTCGGTAGCTGTTGGAGTTATCGCACTGCCAAAAGTAGACTTGCCTGCAACATGCAATGTAGTATTAGGAGCTGACGTACCTATACCAACTTCATTAACATCAACATCAACAAAAAGGTCAGTGGTGTCAACAGCAAAATCAGCTCCTAATACATTCAAATTACTTGTCTGGTAATAAATCCTTCCTGCAGAAGCTGAAACTCCAATATAATTGCCTGTATCAAGATCAATGTCTCCACTACTAATAAGGACATCGTTAGCTCCATCAACTAATAAACTACTAACGCGAGAAGAGCCGTTAACATCCAACTTATATGCTGGATTAGTTGTACCAATACCAACATTTCCAGTACTTTCAATAATCATTCTGTCCGTCAAACTACCAAATTCTTCTTGCACGGTTCTAAATATTAGACCCGTTGACGTCTGATCTGTAGCACCATCTAAAAGTGCCCCAATTTGAGCAGTGCCACCATTTGCAGCTGTACCAAATGTTAAATCAGTAGACTCGCCACCAACATTAACTGTACTATCATATATTTCTAGTTTAGATCTTGGGTCTGAAGTTCCAATACCGACACTATTCGTATCACTCTCCACAACCAATGTATTATCGTCTACGTTAAAGTCGTCGCCTGCTGTGTTGCCTAAATCAACATCAATGCCACCTGCAGAAGCATTTAAATAAATAGCATCTGCGGTTGTGTCAGCGGTAGTTAAATATATTCTACCCGTTGCTGAGTTTAATCCAATTTGACCAGTAGCAGTTGTTACATCAAATGTTCCGGTTGTTGTACTATCAAAAGTTATAGCATTAGCAGCTGCATCCACATCTACAGCACCATCAATATCTAGAGAATCACCTTGTATCTCTCCTACTACATCCAATTTAGCAGTCGGATTGCTTGTTCCAACACCAACTTCATTAGCAGCTGTTACCACTAAAGCATCTCCATCCTGAACAGACCCAACATTAATAGATAAATAATCATCTGTTGCGTCTGTAACATAGAAATTCGCTGCGATACCCGTTCCTGTTCCATCTGATTCATATAGAAGCAGTCCATAATTTGCATCACTTGGTTGAACAGAAACATAGCTGTCACCATCTAATGTAATGACTCCGGAATTAGCACTACTTATATTTACAGTGCCTGCACTTGTTACGTTAAGAGCACCAGAAGCTATTGTAGACAATGTTAATGCATTTCCAGTCACAGACACATTAGAAGCTATCGCACCATCAATAGAGAAGGACTTAGAATCTATAGTAATTGCATCATTTACATCTACATCTAAATCTCCACCTGTACCAGTCACATTAATATCTATTGCTGATGTTCCTGTATTACCCGTTGTTAAATCTATCTCTCCTGTGGCTGAGTTTAGAGAAACTTGACCAGCTGCTGTTGTTACATCAAATGTACCAGTAGTTGTACTATCAAAGGTTATTGCTCCTGTTCCAGCATCTACGTCTACAACTCCATCTATATCTAGAGAATCACCTTGGATCTCTCCAGCTACATCTAATAGAGCGCTAGGCACTGTGGTACCAATACCAACATACTGACCTGGTATTATATTCAAATCTCTTTGAGACTCAATTACCGCATTTCTATCATCTGCAGCCGCCATATAGATAGTCACATGACCCTGGTTTGCTCCACCAGCTACTCTAAATAAGTTATCTCCCGGCGTAGCACTACCAACAACTTGTAAAGATCGTGCTGGAGCACTAGTACCAATACCCAATCTATTATTAACATCATCATAAGCGCTACTACCATCAGACCCAAAGAATATATGTCCTTTAGTAGCATGTGATGTAGATGCTAATGTTAAGTCTCCACCAGAGGCTGTACTGCCTTGTATAAGTGGCGATGTAATTGAAGTAGTCACTGCCATTGTTCCTGTAAAATTAGCTGCTGAAGAAATTGTCTGTCCATTATATGTTCCCATATTAGCGGCTATACCAGTAGTATCTATTCCCCAATCACCAGACGAAAGAGCTAGGGTTCCAGCTGCACTAATAGATATATTACCATTTGTAGCATTTCCAGCTGTTAAGGCTATTGGACCATTGGTTGTATCCATATCTATACCACCAGCAGCACCAGTTGCATTAATATCTATAGCTGCTGCTGTTGTATTAGCTGTTGTGAAGGCAATAGTACCTGTGGTGGCAGTAAAGTCTATATTAGAGGTTGTTGAATCTACATCTACAGCTCCATCTATATCTAGAGAATCACCTTGTATTTCTCCAACTACATCTAATGGGGCGGCTGGAGCAGTCACACCAATACCAACCCTATTTGCAGATTGGTCAACATATAGTGTGTTAGAGTCTAAATTAATGTCTCCTGTACCATTAGCATTTATTGTAATATTACCGTTTGTATTTGTACTTGTTATAGCGTTACCATCTAATCTTAAATTATCTATATTTAATTGCGTACCTGTGATAACACCCGGACCCGTAATACTCCAACTATCACCACTTATTGTATTACCTCTTACATATATATTGTCGCCACTTGATGCACCCAAATATGTATTTGCAGAATATAAATATGTATTACCACTACCACCCGTGACATAAAAATCATTTGCAGTAGCTATTCTTCCGTTCGTGTCGCTCCAAAAATACTCAGTATCACCAACATACACACCACTATCTGCACGAACTGTTCCTGGTGTATAGATATTACCTGTTAAATTCAGGCCGCCACCCATAGTTGTTGTTCCGGTTACTTCAAAGCTATCATCTACATATACCTTACCAGTACCACGACCTTCTAGGACAAGATTTGTATTAGTGGCTACATCACCAGCTGTAATATATAGAGGAGCTTTTGAACTAATTGTAGAAGATGTAGCGTTACTCATGTAAATATCGTTCGCAATAGTAACATCTCCTGTACCCTCCATACTAAACGGTACATAAGAAGTGGCTTGTGAAGGAGATACTGTAAATAAATCATTATCTGACGAATCTGTAATCTTTAATATATCTGAAGTTTGAGTTGTATGACCTTTTATTGTTAATTGTACTTCATCTGCATCTCCATCTATTAAAACGTTATCATTAACTGTTAACTTACCAGCGATAGCCATTGTCCCGGTAAAATCGGCTGCGGAAGAAATTGTTTGACCATTTATTAGGCCCGATGTTATTGTACCCGTTCCACTTGTTCCTACATATAGATTACCTGAGGTTTTAGTAGTTGTTGCTGTAAATAATATGGTTCCATCTGTATCATTATCTATTGTTTCACCATTTTGAAGATTAATATCTGTTGTTATGCCTGTATTACTTATTCCTATGGCTGTACCTGATGTACCATCAAGTGTTAATGTGGTTGCACTAGCCGTTCCAGCTACATCTAATTTATACCCTGGATTGGTTATTCCAATACCCACATTACCTCCTGCTTCTATAGTCATTCTATCTAAATTATTTGTAGCAATCCTAACGTCTGTATTTTCTCTATTCCAGAAAATAGCCTGCTCAGTTGCATTTACACCAACTAACAATCCGTCTGTTGCAGCTGTGCCAGTACCATCTTGTGTTAAATGTATATACGATGTACTACCCGCTGTTGCCTGATGAACTTGCAATGGGCCAACAGGCGCTGTAATACCAATACCCAATCTATTATTAACATCATCATAAGCGCTATTACTATCTGATCCAAAGAATATATGTCCTTTAGTGGCGTGTGAAGTAGATTCTAAAGTTAAATCCCCTCCAGAAGCTGCACCACCTTGTACTAATGGTGTTACTACTGAAGTTGAAAATGTACCGGTTGTACCAGAAACAGCTCCGCCACTAGCCATAGATGCAAAGGAAGCTGCGCCGGCATTTGTAACTGACCATTGTGGGTCTGTAATCTGTACTCCGGCATTTGTGGTACCTATTGAAACAGTTCCTGTTCCTGAGTTCATTATATTAATTCCGCCAGCACCATTAGCATTAATTGTTAAGGTTTCATTTGTATCATATGTATCTATTATTGCGCTTCCGTTATAGCCCAAATCTAATGATGAAGTATATGTTTTGCTTTCATATAACAACAAGTCCCAATCTCCACTATTTAAAGCATCTATACCAATGCCAGAAGAATTAGCTGTTCCAATCTTATTAACACTAGCCCCTCTTGTATATATAGTACTACCATCTCCAGAGATAATAGTTGCATTATCTACCTCATAACCACCAGTTGAATCAATCACACCTGCCACGTCTAATGGATCGTCTGCTGTAATTGAACCAATTCCTACATTACCAGTGATAGCACCTGCTCCAGTTACTGTTAAATCACTCTGAATGCCAACTTCTCCGCCACCACCTGGCTGCATGACTATATCTTTTGGAGTGCCAGCAGATGTTGCTAAATAGAATGTTCCATAACTTTCAATAGTATTACTTGTGTTATCTGTTAAATTAATACCGTTAGCAACAGATAAAGTACCAGTACCTTCAACTGAGAATGGTACATAAGATGTACTTTGTGTTGGAGAGACCGTAAACAGGTCAGCTCCAGAACTATCTTCTACTACGAATATATCATTTGTTTGGGTGCTATAGCCTTGAATGATGGTTTGTATCTGATCAGAGGTTCCATTTACCATTAATTTAGATGTTGGGTCTGACGTACCAATACCAACCTCATCAGCCGCTGTAACTACTAAGGCATCTCCATCTGTTCCGCTATTTAGATTAATAGATAAATAATCATCTGTTGCATCCTTAACATATAAATTAGCATAAGTTCCTGTTCCTGTACCATCAGACTCTCTAATCAACAAACCTAACGTACTATTTTCTGACCTTAAATCAATATACGCATTTGTATCTGTACCTGCTACAGTAGATAATATTAAAGCTCCTGAACTGCTTACATACAAATCTGCTATTTCAGCCGTTTCAGCTGTTCCTCTTAATCTCAAACCGCTTGTATTACTACCTGTGTCTATATCCAATTTAGAAGCTGGATTTGTTATACCTATACCTAAGCTTCCTCCATTAATATATGAGCTTGCGTTTGAGTGTAATTGAATAGTCTGAGCAGTGCCACTATATACATTTACATAACCATCGTCTTCTGCGTCCTTACCAACAACTAATACATTACCATTATCATCCGCTGTTAATCCTAATATATTTTGTGCTCCAGTTGTACTTGTCTTTATAGACAATGGCCAGGCAGGATTAGTCAAACCAATACCAACTCTATCATTAGTCGCATCAACACTAAAGGTGCTGCCATCCAAACTTAAACCATTTACACCACCAGATAATACAAAGTTTGTATCATTACTAAATGTCCAAGCACCAGTATTAACAGATACTGTATCTGCTGTGCTATTACCAATAGCTACATTACCGTTCAATGTTGTTGTTCCGCCTACTGTTAAAGTTGAATCAAATGAAGCTGCACCCGCACCTGAAATTGACCAATTAGCGTCTGTAATAGCTACATTAGCTGCTGTGGTACCAATAGACACGGCGTCTGCACCACCACCAGTTGCTACGTTAATAGTATCCACTGCTGTACCAGTACCAATATTTATTGTTCTTGCTATATTAGTAGAGCCCACATTCAAAGTAGTGGCTGCATTGGCTAAATTGAAGGCAGCTGAGGCAACATTTAAATCTCCACCAGATATTGTTAAATCTGTGTCTATTGTTAAAGAGTCTGGGGTTCTCAAAACATTAGCACTATCCCTGTAGAGTCTAATATCTAAAGGTGATCCTCCGCCAACACCAAATTCTAGACCACTAGAAGATGTTTTTACTATAGGGTTAGCATCACTAGCTGCATTATAGACATTTACAGAGCCAGGGCCAACATTTACTTCTGCCCAACGTAATGCTGCTGAACCTAAATCATAAGTATTATCTGTTGATGGTAAGAAATCTCCTGAAATACTCACACCACCCCCAAGAGTAGTTGTTCCAGTTACTTCAAAATTGTCATCTACATAAACCTTACCAGTACCACGACCTTCTAATACTAAATTTGTATTACTACCAACTGCACCTGCTGTAATATATAGAGGAGCCTCTGATGAAATTGTACTTGAAGTTGCATTTGAGAAGAATAAATCATTAGCAATTGTTACATCACCCGTACCCTCCATACTAAATGGAACATATGAGGTTGCTTGTGAAGCAGACAAACTGAATACAGTATCAATAGCAGAACCAATTGCTGGACGTACTCCGAAATTAAAACTATCTGTACTATGACTATACACCAGCTCTGCCATCGCTGTTTGATCAGGATCATTAAAGTAAAAACCGCCTTGCTTATCTGCAGGAGACATAAAGTCTATCATGGTGTGATTATTATTCTCTAAAGCTAAAGCGCTATATGTTGAGCTATAAATATTTGCTGTTGAATCTCCTTTATATACATGCAAAATAGCGTTAGGATCATTAGTACCAATACCAACACTATTAGTATCACTTTCAACAACCAAAACATTTCCATCTACATTAAAATCATCACCAGCGCCATTACCCAAGTCAATATCTATACCACCAGCAGAAGCATTCAAATAAATTGCTGCTGCTGTAGTATTACCTGTAGTCAAATTAATAAGGCCAGTTGGAGCATCTAATGAAATAGGGCCTGCACCTGTAGTATCTACTAAGAAACCTCCTGTACCTGTATTAACATCCAGTGTAGTAGCTCCTGTAACATTACCCAGGGTAATTGTTCTGGCTGCTGCTCCTGTACCAATATTAATAGCTTGATCTACTACATCATTACCAATAGATATTGCTGCTCCTGATGAATTAAGTTCTAATACTCCAGCTGAATCTAATAGCAAAGTTCCGGCTGCACTTGCTGAGATATTACCATTTGTAGCATTTCCAGCTGTTAAGGCTATTGGACCATTGGTTGTATCCATATCTATACCTCCAGCAGCTCCAGTTGCATTAATATCTATGGCTGCTGCTGTAGTATTACCTGTTGTTAAATCTATCTCTCCTGTGGCTGAGTTTAGAGAAATTTGACCAGCTGCTGTTGTTACATCAAATGTACCTGTTGTAGTACTGTCAAAAGTTATTGCTCCTGTTCCAGCATCTACATCTACAGCTCCATCAATATCTAGAGAATCGCCTTGTATTTCTCCAATTACATCAAACTTAGCGGTTGGAGCAGTAGTACCAATACCAACCATATTAGCTGAAGCATCAACATATAATGTGTTTGTATCTACCTGTAAATCACCAGCTTGAGTGCCAGCTGTATAAAAATTGAAGAAATAACTTGAGGTGTCCCAAACTGTCAAATAATCACCAACATCTTGTATTGTCTGTTCTGACTCGCCAAAACTTAATGCATTACCGTCGATATCTACATTTCCACCAACATTTAAGTTGCTAGATGTGGCGGTTGTTGTAGCAGTTAACAATATAGTACCATTAGTATCATTACTAATTGTTTCACCATTTTGAAGATTAATATCTGTACCAAATCCTGTGCCAGATATATTTATTGCTGTTCCTGAATTACCGTCTACAACTAATGTATCTATAGTAGCCGTACCGTCAACAAACAAATCTTGCCATTCATATGTAGCACTACCAATATCATATGAATCATCTGCTGTTGGTAATAAATCACCTGTAATAGTTCCAAAGTCTGTAGCGCCAGTAATAACTAAGTCACTCTGAATACCAACCTTTCCACCGCCACCTGGTTGTAATACTATATCCTTTGGAGTTCCAGCAGATGTAGCTAAATAGAATGTTCCATAACTTTCAATAGTATTACTTGTACCATCTGTTAAATTAATGCCATTAGCAACAGATAAAGTACCAGTTCCTTCTACTGAGAACGGTACATATGATGTACTTTGTGTTTCAGATACAGTAAATAGATCTGCTCCAGCACTATCTTCCACTACAAATATATTATTTGTTTGTGTTCCATTACCTTGAACGGTTAATTGCACTTCATCTGCCAAGCCATCAACAAACAATCTAGAAGATGGAGCGTTTGTTCCAATACCCACTCTATTAGTGCCACCGTCTACAAATAATGCATTAGCATCTCCATTACTTTCTACTCTAAAGTCTATATCATAACTATCTTCATTAAATGTAATATTTCTACCATTACCACCCGTGTTTAATACCCAAGCGGCATCTAAATCCATAGTGTCTTGAAAATCTACAAAATCTAAGGTGTCGTCTGCTACATCGCCACCAACAATTGTACTATCTAATATTTCTGTAGAATCAATAGATCCTGCTGGCAATACAACTTCTGCTGTACCAGTACCATCTGTTGCTAGGGTGATAGCATTTGTCACAGAAGTGCCAATGCCAATAGTGGTGTTACTATTAATTGCAATAGCACCAACATCTGCAGATCCCAAAGTTAAGGTTCCGCTACCATTTGGATCAATAGTTATACTTCCATTAGTGTCTGTACTAGATAATGTATTACCATCAAGTCTTAAATTATCTCCATTTATTTGAGTGCCACTCATAACACCAGCACCAGTAATTGACCAATTAGCATCTGTTATAGCCACATTGGCTGCTGTGGTACCAATAGACACGGCGTCTGCACCACCACCAGTTGCTATGTTAATGGTATCTATTGCTGTGCCGGTACCAACATTAATTGTTCTGGCTGAATTAGTTGTACCAATATTTATTCCACCAGTGCCATTCGGATTTATGGTTATTGCACCATTTGTATTTGTACTAGATAATGTATTACCATCAAGTCTTAAATTATCTCCATTTATTTGAGTACCCGTGATAACGCCAGCACCAGTAATATCATAACTTGTGCCATCAATAGCATTAGCGCCCATAGTCAAAGTCCCACTCATAGTTGTAGCAGCTAATGTATCAATATTAGCTGTACCGTCAATCCAAAGATCTTGCCATTCATAGGTATCTGAACCAATATCGTATGAATCATCTACTGTTGGTAATAAATCACCTGTGATTGTACCAAAGTCTGTAGCGCCAGTAATAACTAAATCACTCTGTATTCCAACTTCACCACCACCACCTGGTTGTAAGACTATATCCTTTGGAGTACCAGCAGAAGTTGCTAAATAGAATGTTCCATAACTTTCAATGGTGTTACTATCATCATCTGTTAAGTTAATACCATTTGCAACAGATAAAGTACCAGTACCTTCAACTGAGAATGGTACATATGATGTGCTTTGTGTTTCAGATACTGTAAATAGATCTGCTCCAGAACTATCTTCTACTACAAATATATCATTTGTTTGAGTTGAATGACCTTGAACTGTTAACTGTACTTCATCTGTTAAACCATTAACAAATAGTTTAGAGGATGGGGCGTTTGTACCAATACCTACTCTATCTGAAGCTGTAACGTTAAATGCGTTTCCATCGGTGCCGCTATTTAAATTTATAGATAAATAATCATCTGACGCATCTGTTACGTATAGATTAGCGTAAGTTGACGTACCTGCGCCACTGGATTGCCTAATCAACACACCCGTTGTATCATCCTCTGATCTTAAATCTATATATGCTTGTGAATCTGTTCCAGCGACAGTAGATAAAACTAGAGCACCGGAACTATTTACAAACAAATCTGCAATTTCAGCTGTTTCTGCAGTCCCTCTTAACCTTAGACCATTTGCATTACTACCCGTATCTATATCTAATTTAGAAGCTGGATTTGTTATACCTATACCAATATTACCGCCAGAGTCTTCCGCTAAAATAATATCTCCATCGTATTGCAGTTGGATGTCTGCTCCACCACTTCCTGAATAACCAATGTTCAAATCTGTATTATCTGTATTATCTTGGAAATAAATCTCAAACTTATCATAAGCATTCTTTAATTCTAACCCTTGACTTGATCCACCAGAACCCTCAATAGTAAATAAATCTGAAGGGTTTGTTGTGCCTACGCCCACATATCCAGATGAATTTATAGCAATACCGTTAGCAGCGCTCCAAGTTCCATAATTTAATCTAACTGTATCTGAGCTATCTTCATAACCCATATTGAACATTAAATTTGAACCTTGGTAGCCAATCAAACCAACATTATTTGTAGCCCCAGCTGTTAACTTAACTTGAGTATCGCTAGCAGTAGAAACGTGCAATATCTTATCTGGAGTAGTTGTTCCAATACCAACCTCTCCTGTTGTTAAAACACTTACTTTTTCAGAACCAGAACTGGACCCAACAGTTGCGCCTGTATAAATGCCAAACCTTCCACTTACTGTCTTTAAGCCAACTGTTTGACCGGCATTATCTGCAAAAAATAAATTAGCACTCGAAGTAGCTGCGTCTGTTCTCTGATTAATAACAATACCATTTGCACCACTAGATGTTACATCTAAACTAGTATCTGGACTTGTTGTGCCAATACCAATATTACCTCCGGTATTAAACCAAGAATTTCCGCCAGAAGTACCATCTACCGTTATATAGTTTGTGCCATTATTATTTGCAAATAATCTAATAGCACCTGTACCGCCATTACTACCAACTAATAAATCTCCAGAGCTCATCTTCAAATCACTGGTTCCTATATATATACCACTACTAAATGTACCGCCATCATTAATTCTCAAATATTCATCTCCGAGCTCGATAGCAACATCGCCCCTGTCTCTATCATAAATATTGTCTACATATATTGAATTAACATCTACAATGTTGTTTCCTTCCATATCTAAATTACCGCTATATGTGGTTGTTCCGGTTACCTCAAAATTATCATCAATAATAACTGAACCACTATTAGCAGCAGATAATGTTAAATCTAAATTACCAGATGGTGATTCAGTCTGTATATATAATGGAGCTTGGGATTTAATATATGATGCAGTTGGATTAGTAAACACTAAATCATAAGCTATTGAAACATCTCCAGCTGCATTAAAGCTAGTTGGTACATTAAAATTAGCTTGAGCAGTATCTACATCGAATAAATTACTGCCGACACTATCTTCTACAACAAATATATCACTTGTTTGTGTGCTATGACCCTGTACTGTTAATTGGACTTCGTCTGTATCTCCATCCACTAATACACCATCTGAAAATTCAAACCTATCATTTGTATTGCTCCATATAATACTTTCTCCCGTTGTAGAGGAATCTTCGTAGAAGTAGATCTGAGAATCTGCGTCAGCTCCATCAAAATTCAAATAAAGTTGCCCTTCTGATCGTAGTGTTTCACCTCTAACCCAAGAAGCTATATCTGCAGTAGAACCTCCAGTAATAGCACCATCTGCATTAAGAGTTCCTTGTACATCTAATAAATAATCTGGAGTTGTGTCTGGACCTATACCAACGTTTCCAGAAGATGTATCTATATATACTCTATCTACACTTGAACTGTTTCTAATAACGAAGTCTCCAGTTGCCAAAGATGGTGTAAAATACAATGAACCATAATTAGCAGAGCTTGCATATGTTACAGACTGTATCCAACTGCCAAGCCCAGTACCGGTTCTTTCTAATTGAATTGCTGGTCCTGCATCTGTAATATGTAATGACTGTTGAGGTGCAGTAGCTCCAATACCAACTTGACCAGTTGAGTCAATATTCAAATGATTGTTTGCAAAATTGCCATAACTGAACGTCGCTGCATCGATAGTATCGTCATACCCTATCGTAGCCATATTTACTCCACCCTGTCTAAATCTAATAGTTTGATTATATCCATCTGCGTTTGACTCAACATCTACAACAGAGTTTACACCTGTTGCATAAATATCTAGCTTAACATTATCTTCTGGCTGAGTAGTACCAATACCAATATTACCAACTGTATCTATCAATAATCTAGTTGCGCCCGCTGTATTATCATAAATATGGAATTCATCTGCCGTGCCAATACTGCCATCTCCATCCACTTGGATCTGCCAATCTCTATCTCCAAATAATTGAATATATGTATCCAAATTTGCCGCTGCTTCTAACTTTAATGCCGCCGACGAAGTGTCTGCTATACCAGAAACTACCAAATCTTGATTTGGAGCTGTTGTACCAATACCTACATAACCAGAACCATCTATCACAAAACGTGGGTTAGTATTTAAAGTATCCGCTGTTTCAGATATAGCAAATATATTTCTAGACTCATCCAACCCTATACTGAATTGTTCTGTTGAACCAGTAGAATGAAACATAATCCTTGCGTCTGCGTTAGCACCTGTACCATTCAACAACATGCTCGCAACACTGTCATTAGCGATTTCTAAATTCTGGCCTGGAACTGTCGTCCCTATACCTACATTCCCAGAACCCATAACGGTAACAAAGTTTGTAGCGCCTTCACCGATCTGTAATATTTCATCAGCATCTCCAACAGCTCCAGCTGTAGCTATTCTAATTGCTTCTGTAGAAGTACCACCTGTTGGTAATGATGATTGAATCAATATATTACCACCAGATGCTTGAGCGCCAACAAGGGATGTAAGTATTTGTAATTGTTCCCCAGAAAAACCAATTGTTGAATTAACATAATTAGAACCTGCCCCTGATGTTCCAGCTGTATCTGAAATATTTAGTGAAGCTGGTCCTAAGTATAGATCTTGCCATCTCTTAGCTGCTGAACCTAAGTCATATGTATTGTCTGTGGCTGGTAATAAATCTCCTGTAAATGTTGTAGTACCAGTCATAGCTACATCTCCAGTCACATTTAAATCACCTGTAATATTTACTGCCTTATTCTGAATTCCACCTGTACCGTCTGCCTCAGAATACACCTTTAATATTGGTTCACTATCTATAGATAATGAATAACTTTCTTCTGTGCCAGCTGCTGGAGTTGAACTTACAGGCATATTTACGAATGTGACAGCTCCACTATCTTCAGCAAATTCATATGTTCCGCCAACTATTGTGCCACCAAATTCAATTTGATCAGAAGTATTAACTTTGACTATATTAACCGTACCAGTTCCAGCGCTATCTACACTCTTTATCCAATTGTCGTTTGTTATTTGTAAGTAATCTTCTGTTCCTTCAACTACTCTTAATCCTTCCCAAGCACCAGCTATTAATGAGAGTTGATCAGCAGCTGCTCTACCAATACCAGTGTCATCATCACTCTCAAAACTGAATACTGGATTTATACTTGTTGGTGCTTCATTCCAAACTCTTGGATAGTTGGTACCATAGAATCCAAAACCAGTTGCACTTATAAATGCTTCAGGTTGCGTACTAAAAGCATATGATAAGACATTAGGCGAAGTTTCATATATACCGGTATCTCCATCACCAAAAGCTAAAGTAGGCGTATCTGCATCATTTTGTGATGGTAACTTAAGACTTGCAGTCGCTGTGTTTAATATAACATTACTACTAGTATCTATAGTAACAGCAGCTGATGTACTACCATTTACTTCAAAGTGGATATTATCTGCACTGCTCAAATGTGTACCATATTGACTTGCGCTTCTATAAGTATAACCAACCTGACCTAAGAAAGTTTCATCACTTTCAGCGAATCTAATTCTTACACCTTCATTAGCAGTTGTTACAGCTGAATCTTGAGATCTTATTTGTAATACCGTATCTGCATTACCTGAATCAAATATATCTAATACTTCAGATGGGTTTGTTAAACCAATACCAACCTCACCAGCAGAATCAATAGCCAATCTATCTTTTACATCATTAGTAGTAAACCCTAATACATCGGTATTGTGATTATATCTAACTTGACCAACATTATCATCGTTGGTATCACCAAAATCTATTGCTGAATAAAGTGTATTACCAGTAACAATCTTAACTGCTGCATTGGCAGTCTCATCTCTAACCTCTAATATGCTAGCAGGACTAGTAGTTCCAATTCCAACATTAGCATCAGCATCTATCGTTAGACCATCTGCCCACGTTCCATCTTTTCTTACACCTAATTTAATTCCTCCGTCTCTATTTGCAACACTCTGAAAATCTGACTCTGCATATGCCCTTACATATGCTCCATAAACTGCATTAGTAGCACCAAGATAAAGAGTTGCGGTTTCATCTATAGAGCTAGCCCCTCCATAAGTATTTGTAATACCACTATACACATCTCCACCATTATTACCTTGTTGAAATTGAGCAATAGCTCCAGAACTTCCCGCCGCTACATTCAATCCATAACTACCCGGACTTGTTGTGCCGACACCAACATTTCCATTGTCTAAAATGGTCATTGCGTCTGTTGCAGTATTGCCAACCTTGAATTCCATTCTATCACCACCGCCATCCCATCTTATACCGGCCTCAGCTGTTGAACCTTCAAAGAAATATAGATTGGTATTATATCCACTTGGCGCTTCCATACTAACCACCTGATTAGCATTTGCAGTAGTTTTAAATTTAGCTATATATGTTTCTGTTGATTCAACATGTAATGGGTCATCAGGAGCTGTTGCTCCAATACCGACAAAGCCATTTCCAGTTACTGTTAAAATTTTTGTATCATCCTTATCTGCCAATTGGAATACTCTTTTATTATTTGAAGAATCTGAAGCTCTAACCAACAAACCTTCGCCCGTAGCACTTGAGTTTAATATTCTCTGTGCCCAAGTTGAAGAGCTGTCTTCAATAGATAATTTATATACTGGACTTGTTGTTCCAACACCAACATTGCCGCTAGCGGTAATTCTCATTCTCTCCTGATTAGCAGACCCAGCATTAAACGTTATATTAGTATTATCTCCTGCAGTAGAGTATGGGACAGCATTTATAGATGCCTGAACCCTAGTAGCATCTGCTGAATAGAACTCGATACCACCCCAATTATTAGCCGTATCCCAATCTGAACCTGTTGATGTTGTCGATATTCTTAAAACGGTTGGATTTAATGTTCCCGTTCCTGTCGCAGTTGATATTTCCAACAATTCAGCGGGTGCAGTTGTCCCAATACCAACATTGCCGCCATCTGTCTCCAAAGCAATATTGCCTATACTATTCATTGTCAAAACATCGGTAGCTGATGTATATGCTAAAGTTCCTTCATCTGATGTAGATGCTCCGACATGTATTGTTTCGCCACCCAAATATATATTTGCCCAACGTAAACTATCTGAACCTAAATTATATGTATCATTAACGCTTGGTAAGAAATCTCCTGTTAAAGTGTAATCTCCTGTCACATTAAGATCACCCGTTACATTCACTGCTGGATTTTGTATACCACCCGTACCATCTGCTTCTGCATATACTTTTAATATATTGTCGCCATCAATCTTAAATGTTGCAGACATTTCTGTACCAGCTGTTGGAGTTGAGCTTACTGGCATATCAAAGAAGGTAATTGCACCAGCATCCTCGTCTGCTACAAATGTTCCAATATTTAAAGCTGCTCCCAATTCTACCTGATCTGAACTATTCACCTTAAACATGTTTACCGTGCCAGTACCAGCGCTATCTACGCTCTTTATCCAATTATCATTTGTTATTTGTAAATAATCTTCTGTTCCTTCAACTACTCTTAAACCTTCCCAAGCTCCTGCTATTAATGAAAGATTGTTAGCACCATCACCGCCGATACCAGTAGTATCGTCACCTCTATGAGGTATAATCACCGGATTAGTATACGATGAAGTTTCTTTAACCATCATTGGACCGTCACTATTTGTAGCTCTAAATTGAGTAGTTAATGCCTGCCAAACTGCAGTCCCGCCAACAGACAACACAATATTATCATCGCCCGCCTCATAAAAACCAGTATCTCCATCTCCGAATGATAATGTTGGAGTGGCTGCATCATTTTCTAATGGTAATTGCAACTTACTAGTTGGATTAGTTAAACCTATGCCTACATTTCCACCGGTCATTAAAATATTACCGCCCGCAGTTGTAAGATAAAAATCCTGACCACTTACAGATTGGTATATATTAGCTGTAGTTGTTCCAGAGAACTTAATTTCATATCCAGTATTAGTCTCAACATCTAAACCAACACCGCCTACTCCCAGCCCATTAATTTCCAACTTAGCTTCAGGAGCTGTAACTCCAATACCAATTCTATTATTTAAAGCATCAATAGATAAAGTATTAGCATCTATATTTAAAGCATTAACCGCATTATTTAAAGTCCAAGTTGAACTGGCAGCTTGTGTTAAGTTCAAAGCTGAAGCTGAGGTTAAATTTAAATTACCAGCTGTTGTTGACCAAGTTGAAGTAGCGTTACCGGTTAAAGTAAGAGAATCGCCTGTACCAGCAACTATCTGAGAAGCACCTGTAATATCTACATCAGCTAGCGCATCACCAATATTAATATCGTCAGCTGCTGTTCCGCCAGTACCAATATTTATTGTATCTATAGCTGTGCCAGTACCAATGTTTACATTATTTGCTTGGTTTGATGTGGCTAAATTTAAAGTGGCTGGATTTGAATTAAGAGTAGCAACGTTAAAGGTTGTTAAACCTGTACCATTAATACTATATGTAGCAACTGTATTTGGTGTTACAACTGACGTTGTGTTTGCCCCACCAAGATTCAAGGCTCCAGTTGGGTTTAATGTTAAATTTGTACTTGAATTAATATTTCCTCCATTAACTGCTAAATCGCTAGTCAAATTTAAACCACCGCCTGCTGTAAAATCTGTTGCTGCATCACCAATGTTTAATATTAAATTGTTCTGCATGTCTATATCGCTCTCATATGCCGTTGTTCCGACAATGGTAGTGTCCCCAGCAACCGTTAGATTGCCATCCAAAAATGCATCTCCGTCAACCTCTAATACCCCTTCAATGTATAAATCATCATCTGAATTTAAGCCATGGCCCATGCCAGTCACAGCATCTCCAATAACGTTGTACACTTGTCCAGCTGCACCACCAATTGCAATTGTATCTGTATCTCCAAGTATTAACTGACCTGTTCCAGCTGCTCCAGTTATGTCTAATGTTAAATCTCCGGTATTATCTACTTGGAAATTAGCATAAAGAACATCATTGGTATGAGTTAGACGTAACTGAGGGCTCGAAGCGTCTAAACTTTCTAGTCTTGCATCTGGACTATCGGTGTTTATACCAACATTACCTGCATTAAAATATGAATCTCCATAACTTCTAATTCTATTAACTGTGGTGCCCGCACTATTTAACCAGTCTGTCACAATACCATTGTTTAAATAATTCCATGTCATCATTCTTGAATTTAAATAACCCTCAACGCTTAACCCGTTTTCTGATGCGCCAATATTATCTGTCTCAATTTCTAATTTGTGCGTAGGATTGGTTGTTCCTATACCCACCTCGCCATCATGATTTAAAGTCATAGCTGTAATATCTGGCGTGCTTGAAGAAGAACTCTGTTGTAAAATGAATTCTAATCTTGTTGGTATTTGAGAGCCAATAGTATCGTCTGCAACAGCTCTAATTTGAGCACCCGTTTTATCTACACCGGCAACCTTGCCACCGAAATAATAACTACCTAATAAATCTCCAGGCAAAGTCTGACTAGATGTTAATCTAGACATAACTCCATTTCCTTCAACCTGTAATGCAAAAGCGGGTGCTGTAGTACCAATACCTACATAACCTGCATTAAAGTAAGAATTTCCATCACCTAATATAGCTACCGTATCTGTACCATTACCTCTTAATCTTAATCTTGCATCTCCTGTAGTAGGTTCGTCTACTAATAGAATATTATTTGTTCCACCATTTTCTCTAACCTCTATAGCTGTTCCAGAACCAACACCTGGAGATTTTATTTCTAACTTTCCTTCAGGATCTGTCACACCAATACCAACGTTTGCACTCTGAGTAATTCTAAATATTTCCCCACCGTAAACGCTATTATCTATGGCAAAGTCTGTGCCTGTTCTTCTAAGATCCCAATAAGCGTCTAATGTGTCACCAGCTCCAGACTCTGCTAATCTTAGTCTAGTGTCTGTTGATGCCCCTGCTGTTTCTGTATCTCTAATTGTTAATATTGGATCACTAGCCACAATCTCCATCTTTGTATCTGGTGTAGCAGTTCCTATACCAACATTACCAGAACCCATAACAGTAACAAAGTTTGTAGCGCCTTCACCGATCTGTAATATTTCATCAGCATCTCCAACAGCTCCAGCAGTAGCTATTCTAATTGCTTCTGTAGAAATACCTCCTGTTGGTAATGATGATTGAATCAATATATTACCACCAGATGCTTGAGCGCCAACAAGGGATGTAAGTATTTGTAATTGTTCCCCAGAAAAACCAATTGTTGAATTAACATAATTAGAACCTGCCCCTGATGTTCCAGCTGTATCTGAAATATTTAGTGAAGCTGGTCCTAAGTATAGATCTTGCCATCTCTTAGCTGCTGAACCTAAGTCATATGTATTGTCTGTGGCTGGTGTAATATTTCCAGCTATTGTTTGACCTCCGTCAAAGTAAGCCATGCCATCAACTTCTAATGTTCCTTCAATATATGCATCTTCTCCGTTTAATGTTTGGCTAGGAGTTCCATTACCAACCTTTAAATTACCAGTTAATACATTAACAAGGTCTGTGGCATTACCTGTTGTTAAAGATATATTATTCGCCCCATCAGAAGTAACATTAACTCCAGCACCAGAAAGTGTAGAAGAAGCATCTGAATCAATATTTACAGCCCCAGTAGCATCTACACCATATGTACCACCTACTGTAGCTAAGTAATTAGCTGTTGTTGTTAAATTAAAGGTAGTACCATCTATGGTTATTGTATCGTTAGCATTAATATCTATATTTCCTGATGAAGTGAAATCTAGTTCTCCATCTGCTAGTGTTCCACCATCTGTGGTAAGAGAAATCTTAGTACCACCTACATCTACGGTTGTATCTGAGTCTACATTTACTGTTCCTGCTGAATCTACTGCATAAGTACCTGTATTTGTTAAAGTGTAGTTTACTCCATCTATTGTTATATTTCCTACAACGTTTACATCATAGTCATCTGCTACGTTTAGAGTAAGGTCTCCATTGGTAGCTCCTCCAGTAGTAAATGTCATAGAACCGTCTGTGGTTGCTATGTTTTGAGAACCAGATGTTAATAGGTCATATGTTCCTGTTACGTCTATATCTAAGTTAGCACCTGCGTTTAGGTCAAAGAGGCCGGCGGAGGTTGCAATTAAGTTACCTGAAGTTAAAGTAGATAATGTTAAATTACCAGAAGTAGCACTGACATTAGAATTTCCTGTACCATCTATACTAAATGTTCCAGAAGATAGCATGTCATAATTTCCAGTTACATCTATATCTAAGTTAGCACCTGCATTAAGATCGAAAAGGCCGGCAGAAGTAGCTATCATACTACCAGTTGTAATGGTAGATAGTGTTAAATTATTATTAGTTACAGATAAATTAGAAGCTGCTGCGCCATCAATTGAATAACCAGCTGTTGTATCTATGACTAATGTTGCTGAATCAATATCTATTGCCGCACCAGCATTGCTTATATCTATATCTGTTACTCCATCACCAGTTAGGGCTAATATACCACCATCAGAAGTAACATTAACTCCAGCACCAGAAAGTGTTGAAGAAGCATCTGAATCAATATTTACAGCCCCAGTAGCATCTACACCATAAGTACCACCTACTGTAGCTAAGTAATTAGCAGTAGTTGTTAAATTAAAGGTAGTACCGTCTATGGTTATTGTATCGTTAGCATTAATATCTATATTACCAGATGAAGTGAAGTCTAATTCTCCATCTGCTAGTGTTCCACCATCTGTTGTTAAAGATATCTTTGTACCACCTACATCTACGGTTGTATCTGAGTCTACATTTACTGTTCCTGTTGAATCTACTGCATAAGTACCTGTATTGGTTAAAGTATAATTTACTCCATCGATTGTTATATTACCTACAACGTTGACATCATAGTCATCTGCTACGTTTAGAGTAAGGTCTCCATTGGTAGCTCCGCCAGTAGTAAATGTCACAGAACCGTCTGTTGTTGCTATGTTTTGAGAACCAGATGTTAATAGGTCATATGTTCCTGTTACATCTATATCTAAGTTAGCGCCTGCGTTTAAGTCAAAGAGGCCGGCGGAGGTAAGTATCATTGAACCGCTAGTTGTTGTTTCTAGAGTTAAATTTTGAGAGTCTGTAGAAATATTTGCTGTACCAGATAAATACAATGGGAAATTAAAGTCAAAACGATCATTAGTATTATCCCAGCCAAATGTTGCGTTTGTTCCAGGAGTTCCTCTTTCAAACACAATGTTCATAGCCTCACCGTCATTAGTAGTGTTATCTGTATTAATAACAAAGCTTTCAGCAGTTGTTCCTAAAATACCAGAACCAGGTGCGATCAAAGTACTGGTATAAACATTTCTCCAACGATGAGTTGGTGTACCAAGATCATATAGTTCACTCTCAAGAGGAATAATATGACCATTTCTTAAATAGTCAGAAGCAGATGTACCAGCTGCAATACTTTCTGTCATACTTGATGTTGTATCTGCCATAGCAGTAATAGTGGTACCAGCCACAGTATTGTAGTGATTAGCTGTACCGTACAAACGGTTAAAGTATGAATATACAGCTCCACCACTTGTAGAGATATATATATCGTTTACAGAAGCAACGATTGTTGAATAACGAACAACAGCTGCTCCACTGGCTCCACTTTGATGTACGCCATTAGCTACCTCTGAAACACTTACTCTTTCGATAATAGGTGAACCAGTCGTTACTAAAATACCAGTTGACTGACCAGCCGTACCGACAATAACAAGATCTTCTAACTTAGGCGAGCTAGTCCCCGTGCTCACAACTGCCTTGCCGGTAGTATCGCCTGTCAAAGACAAAGCAAAACCCCTCAAGGTGCTGTTAGAAGATCCAGTTATTACCGTATTATCTGTTTGAGTAATAAATGTTGAATTACTATTACCTACTGCTACTACGTCGACATATTCTTTCATAGTAACAGATTCATCATAGACGCCAGGGAAGACTTCAATTACATAAGGATTATTACTTGATGCATCTGTAATAGAATTTAAAGCTTCAGTGATAGTGTCATAATGACCATCGTTTCCTTTAGCTACATAGATTGTATTCTTTGGTTTATCTAATCTTGTGAATGTTCCTGCATTAACAATCTTTGTAGAATCTAAAATGTCGCTACCAGAATTAATAGTAGCGCCTAAGGCAACGTTAATATTTCCAGTGCCAGCTAAAACATTAAAGTATGAATCTACTGTTCCAGCATCTACATCTATATCTGTAGTAGCTGCTGTAATAGCAGAATTTCTTACATCTAAGTTACCAGCTCCTGTTTGGTTAATACCAGTATCTACATTGTTGACTGTTACTCTCTTTATTTCTGGTGAACCAGTTGAAACTGATACACCAGTTGAAACTCCAACCGTACCGGTAATAACAAGATCCTCTAACTTAGGCGAGCTAGTCCCCACTGCCACCAAAGATTTACCTGTGGTATCACCAGTCAAAGACAAAGTGAAACCTCTTAAGGTACTGTTAGAAGATCCAGTTATTACCGTGTTGTCTGTTTGTGTAATAGTTGTTACTTGTTTACCACCGACACCAACAATATCCACATAAGGAATCATAGTAACGGCTTCATCATATTCGCCAGGCAAAACCTCAACAACATACTGATTAGCAGAAGCTGCATCACCACGTCTAGTGATTTCGTCTAATGCTTCAGTAATAGTGTCAAAGTGTCCTGCCTGACCTTTTGCAACTATTAATGTATTTAAAGGCTGATCCTTTCTGTAGAAAGTACCAGCTGAACTTACTTTAGTAGAATCTATTTGATCATAAGTAGAATTTATAACTGCTCCAACTGCAACGTCAATATTATCGCTTGTTCCTTGTAAACGGTTGTAATATGAATTGATTGTACCGCTACTTGCATATAAATCATCTGTGGTAGAAGTTATTTGGTTATTCCAAAGATTTACAGTACCAGCACCTGTTAATGAAATACCTCTTTCCAATCCACTACCACTTATTTCTCCACCATCCACTGTTAAACTACCAGTTGTTACGCTAGCACCATAACCAGCAGTTGTACCACCATTTATAATCTTATTATCTTTTAACCAAAAATCTTTATCTGCCACAGCAACAACCGATCTAGCTGAAGTAGTTGTACCCGTGATCTGCAAAGTAAATCCACTTAAAGAACTATTATCTGCTGCTGTTATTAAATTACTATCTGCACTATTGGAAATAACTGTATCTCTCCAATCACTTGAAGCAGCTTTTACATCAACGTAAGATTTCATAACAACTGGATTTGCTTCCTCATATGTTCCAGGCATTACTCTAACCAGATATCTATTAGCTGTATTTGTTAAAGCAACGGTATCGCCAGCCAAGAAGTCCCCACTCCATTGTGTTTGCGCAATACTTAAATTACCACTTGTTGATACAAAGTTACCTAAAGTTGATCCTGTGCCATCTGCACCAGTAACAGAACCAGTTACTGTATAGTCAGTAGCTGATGTAAATGTGATTGTATAATCCTCAACCGTTGAAGCGTCATTATAATCTGCACCACTTAATTGACCACTTACTGAAGTAACAGCAATAGCTGTTGAAACATTGCCATCTCCAACACTATCTATTGCTTCAGCAATAGTTGTATAATCTCCACCACTCTTGGCAACGGTTATAACTTTATCATAAGGCGTTGCCCAAGAAGTAGTACTTAAAGTTCCGTTAATATTCACATTGCCATTAAAAGTAGATTCTGCATTTACTGTTAAACTATCATTACTCCCTCCTTCACCAATCACAGCTGTATCATTAACAACTAAATTCTGCGAAGAAAAATCTGTCGCAGAAAGTATTCCACTTACACCAATTGTGTTTCCAATAACATGTTGTTCATAAATATTTGTTCCAGTCCAAGTATTATCTTGTGAAAGATTTGCTAAATCGCCAGGCTGACCCTGAGGACCCTCTGGTCCAGTTGCGCCACTTTCACCAGCAGGACCAGGTTCACCCTGAGGACCTGGAGGGCCAGGAGGTCCCTGGACTACTTGTGGTCCGCTAGCTACAACGTCATATTGACTATATAAATCTCCTAAAAGTTGTAAATAATATGGTTCTAAAATATATTCACTTCTATCTGCTACTTTACTACCGGTTATAGAATTAATTGCATTATCTACATAGAAAGTTATTTTATTAACTTGAGATGTAAATTTATCAAACGAATATTGGGTTAAAAGTTTAGCTCCTCTAGCTAATCTTGTTTTAGCAGATTCAATATTACCTTTATTGTTTGCGATTAAGTCTGTTAAGCTATTTGATATTTTAGCTAACTTACTCCTAAAGCCTGATTGAGTAGAAATCACTGTTTCTTTAACAGCATTTATATCATCTGAAATTGTATTTAAAGTTTTTTGAACAAAACTTAACTTATTAGCAGCCGCTGAATCATAAACTACTACATTGCCACGAGTAATAGACACACCAGCTACTTGTGGTGTGATAATTTGAGTATTTGTATTCTTATCTATCAAAGCTAAACGATTATCTAGTGAATTCTTATATGCACTTGCTAGGTTTACACTCTGATCTTTTATCTGATCAACGGTACCTAGAGCAAGCTGTATATTTCTTTCCTTGGTGGTTGTATAAAAATCATGAGCTGCTTGTGCCAAACCTTTGCCATTTAAATATTCAAGATCAATATAGTCTACAGCAGAAGCAAGTTCAGTTAAATTATTTGCAAATAAATTATCTGCAATAAATTTAATCTTGCTAGTTAGATTCGCAACCTTATCTTTAGTCTTATTTTCAAATGCATCTGTTACAACTTTTTCAATCTGAACTTTTGAAGTTTCATTACTTTCTTCAACTCTGTTTACTAAACTCTCCAAACTTTTACTCACATTAGCAGCAACCACCTTAGTTGAACTAGCAGGAGAAAGTAAAGGATAATCATTTGCCAATTCCTTTACACTGTCCTGCCAACCTGCGAGGGTATCTGTTGCTTTAACAATCTGCTTCTTGGAAAAATTCCAAATAGCATTTAGATCTTCAGCGTAGGCGGCTGCTGCAGCTGGAGTAAAATATATCGAGGTCATAAGAAGTGAAACAATTGTTAAACTGGCTAGTCCCCTTTGCCATACAATTGGATTTCTTAAACCTTTCAAAAGAACAAAAAAACTATCCGATACTTTGGTAGTATATTTTCCAAGTAATGAATTCATTACTCGTGTAACTACACGGATAGTCTTATTTAATTTAAATCTAACTAATGTTTTAAATGTCTGCCAATCAGATACACCTACGATAGAATCAGATAGTGTTTCTTTAATAACTTTCTTTGCTTGTAATTCCCCCTTCTTGTTTCCAGTTTTATCAGCAGCATTATTTTCAATGTACTCTTCTAAAGCTTCAAGTTGTACAAACCAATTTCTTCCAAACTTTTCTGCTTTAATTTTCCCCTGTCTTGCACGCAAAGACAAATACTCTTGAGAGTATGAACATAACTTACTTGCCTCGGCTAAACTAATAAAACCTGCAGGCAAAGAGTTAGTCACTTTGTTGACTTTGTTTGGCATGGGGACTAGCAAATTGTTTGAATCGCCTAAGTGGCGTATGTCAGACAACAGGTCTCTATTATCTGACAAACGCCGCATAGTATGCGGCATTTTGTCTTGTATCGGATAAGCAATATTTCCGCGAGGGCCAATTGTTGGAAATATCGGTTACCCGATACATTGTTTCTAAATATATTATATCATTTTTTTGTACAGAGGACAATATTATATCAACAGTTTTTTAAGTATCGGTAAAGTATTTTAGATAATAAATAAATAATTATTAGGCTTAAAATAATTAAAAATAACTTATTTTTTTATACATACTTCTATCCGATATTACTTTTACTTAATTTTATGGTTTATTTTCATAAAAAAGTTAAATATTTATCCACAATTATATATAAATCCTTACTTACAAAATATAAAGTTACACACAATTAAAAAACCCTCATCCTATATCTAAGATGAGGGTTTAAATGACTAGCAATTTATTACATTTTATCTGGAGCAGATATGCCTAAACTTGATAGAACCGATATTAGTATTTTCTTGTATGCACTTATAATCTCAAGTCTACTTTCATTTACTTTTTCATTATCTATCACCCTATAATTTTGGTAGTACTTATGAAATGATTCAGCAACCAAAGTTGCGTATGTTGTAACTGAATTAAGTTGGTAAATCTGACTAACATCTTGAACAATTTCTGGCCAACGTAGAAGTACTTTTACAAATGAAATTTCTTCATCTGACATATCTTTCTTATCTTCTTTTTTATAACCTTTAGCTTGTGATAATATACTTGAAATTCTAGCGTGTGCATACTGAACATAATACACTGGATTTTTTTCTGATTTATCTTTAGCAAGATCTAAATCAAACAACATATGAGTATTTGGATTGTACATCAAGAAGAACCATCTTACTACATCAAGTGGAAGTAAGTCTAAAAGATATTGCATCGTAACATACTCTCCTTTTCTTTTTGACATTCTAACCTCTTTACCACCTGACATTAATTTCACAAGTTGCATTATTATAATTTCAAGTTGTCCTTCAAAACCGATTGCACTTACACCAGCCAACATACGATCTACATAACCACCATGATCAGCTCCCCAAATATCTATCACCCTATCATAACCTCTCTTAAATTTATTTAGGTGGTAGGCAATGTCTACCGCCATGTATGTATAACGACCATCACTTGTAACTAGTACCCTATCTTTATCATCTCCATGGCCTGTAGTTTTAAACCATAGTGCATCATCTTGCACGTAAGTCAGATTTTTCTTTTTCAAGAACTCAATTACATTTTCAACCTTACCCTTATCATGTAATTCCTTTTGCTCTGAAAAATATTTATCAAACTTGATCTTCATACCATTCTCAATGACTGGTTTTATTTCTCTGCTAAACAAATAATTAGCAAACTCAGCCCCTATATCCTCAGCGGGTAAGTTAACATAGTTCGGCGCCTCGACCATCATCTCTTGCATATAGCTATTAACATAATCTCCGTGATAATAATCAGGACTATCAGGAATCTTAGCAACGGCTGACAAGCTAGACAATCCCAATGTAGTAATTTGGTTACCCGCATCATTAATTAAATACTCTCTATCTACTTTGTAACCAGCTAGCCGCATAATATTGGCCAGTGCATCGCCTAAAAATCCACCCCTACCATTAGCGAGTGTTAATGGGCCAGTTGGATTGGCTGAAATGAACTCAATTTGTACTTTTTTACTTATGCCTTGCTTTGAAGTACCATATTCTTTACTCTTATTAATCTCTTTTAACTGTTCTTCCAAATATTCTTTACTTAAGAAGAAATTAATAAAACCTGGATTTACCACCTCAACTTTAGACACTATCTTCTGTAGTTCTTTTGAAGAATTTAACTTTTCTTTAAACTGCCCTGCAATATCTACTGGATTTTTCTTCAATTCCTTGGCTAAAACCATAGCAATATTAGTGGCATAATCTCCAAATTTATCCTCATTAGGATAATTAATGTCAAAATCTACAGATGTTTCATCTGTAATATCCACTAAAGCTTCTTTAATAATTTTTTCTAATTTCTGTTTTGTTGTCATATATTTGCAAAAATAGTTATTATCAGCTATAAAGATATACCAATCTTAAACATTGGTCAATTAAATTTAAGTCAAAATGGTCAAAATAATATATAATGTAATAGATGAAGAAACAAGCAATAATAACAATAAATAAGCAAATTGGTTTTAACTATGAAACCATAGATAAGTTTGAGGCTGGCATTAAACTAACAGGTTCTGAAGTTAAGGCTGTAAAATCTGGACTAGTTAACCTTAATGGTAGCTATGTTACTATTGAATTAGATAAAAATAATAGACCTAAGTTAATATTAAAGAGCTGTAGAATAAGTAAATATTCTAAAAGTGGTTATGCTCAAAAGAAATATGATCCACTAAGAGATAGAGAATTATTGCTTACAAAAAAAGAAATAAGGTCGCTTATTGGTAAACTAGGCACTAAAGGGTTGACACTAGTACCCATTTCTGTATATAATATGCGCAGATTGATCAAGTTTGAACTAGCTCTTGTTAAAGGAAAATCTAAGCTAGATAAACGTGAACATATCAAAAAACGCGATGTTAATCGCCGCATCCGTCAAAAGATGCACACTTAGGGGATGTCCTAATTCGCTACTTTACATCAATATATAATTGCAATTGGTGCTGATTACCACTTTAAACTGGTCACAAATATACATGCCAAAAACATGTTAGCCAAGGTTAAATCCGCTTTTAGTGTGATGCAACCGGCTTCTGTTATTGCTTAATATTAGCGATAACCATCCTTTCCTGATGTCTGCGACAGGATATATGGGTGCTATATAGCGGACTTTAATCATAATGATTCTCCTGCATTATGATTGAACTTTTAGGAGAATACCTATAATTTAGTTTTGTTTGTTTACTATTATAGGTTATTAAAACAAACTATGATTGTAGAAATTATCTGTTGAAGTGTTGTACACGTGGGTGCAATACCCACCATCTCCACCATTTTATTAAATAATACAAAACATATAGGAACACAAAAAAAACTATGGATTAATCACAAAATAAGGGCTCAAGAAGTCTTTTTGATTGACCATAATGGCAATGCTCATCCAAATATTGCCACATCAGAAGCTTTACAAATAGCTAAAGAAGTAGATCTTGATCTAGTTGAGGTAAACCCAACAGCCCAGCCACCTGTTTGTAAGATAATGGATTATGGACAATACCAATACCAACAATCCAGAGCTGCACAAGAAGCTAAGCAAAAAAGTAAAAAAACAGAGACTAAGGGTTTAAGACTATCTTTTAAGATAGGCTCTGGAGATTTATTAACAAGAAAAAAGCAAGCTGAGAAGTTTTTAAAGAAAGGTAATAGGATTAGAATAGAAATGATGCTAAGAGGTAGAGAAAGACAACACACTAACCTTGCTATAGATAAAGTAAAAGAATTTATTGCTAGTATTGAACCAGAAGTAAAGATAGAACAACCGGTTACAAAAAAAGGTAATACAATATCTGCAATAATCAATTCATAAATCACACTTAACTTATAATATTAATTAGAAATTAAAAGATATGCCAAAGTTGAAAACAAGAAAAGCTGTTTCGAAAAGAATAAAAGTTACTAAAAGCGGTAAATTAAAAATTAGATCTGGTGCACAAGGTCATTTTAATTCACGTGAAACTGGTAATAAGAAAAGAAACAAGCGCAGAGATAAAGATTTAGCTACTGCAAATCACGCAAATGTTAAACAAGCCCTACCATATAATTAAGTAGGTATTACTAGTAATTAGATTTTAAAAATATATGCCAAGAGTAAAAAGAGGTACAACTCATGTTAAAAAGAGAAAGAAGTTATTAAAAGAAGCTAAAGGATTTAAGTGGGGTCGTAAGAAATCTATTAAATTAGCAAAGACAGCTGTTACTAAGGCTGGCGCTAATGCATATAGAGACAGAAAGCTTAAAAAGAGAACAAATAGACGTTTATGGCAAATTAGATTAAACGCTGCTGTACGTAAATATGACCTATCTTATAGCAAATTTATCGATTTATTAAAGAAGAATAAGATTGAATTAGATAGAAAAGTATTGAGTGAAATAGCTCAAAAGAACCCTGAAATCTTTAAGAAAATCATAGATCAGCTTAAATAATATATACTATATATTTATAAAAAACCGCTAATTCTAGCGGTTTTTTTAATTTCCTGTGGATAAACTTCTATCCCTACTATTGACAAAATATTAAAAGTATGATAACCTAATATATTCCAAAGTAAAGGAATGAACATTAAACAGAACAATTTGTTCGAACAAACAAACCTAGGAGGAAGTATGAAACACTTCACCGCAGTCCTGATCCTGCTGACCGTCGTCAGTCTGAGCTTTGCTCAGGAAGCCGTTACCTTCACCGAGAATGAACTGGCCTATGCCCAGGTCGTTGGCTGGAAGACCGATTCCACCAATGCCGAAGCAACTGCAGCCAATTTCAAGGCCCTGTATGCTCTGACTGATGGTCGCGCCGAAGCGATCGCCATTCATGTCGTGCACAAACGTGCCGTCGAACTGCCCAAATACGGTGGTGAAAAAGGATGGGCGCAAACAATGCTCGGTATGGTCGCAACGACAGAAGAATTCTTCGCATCATTCGGTGCCAAGAATGCCCTGGCTGACACGTCGCTTTCCCAAGATGAACGCTTCAAGTTGGAAGCAGTGGTCAACCCCCCGGACAACCCGTATGTGAAGGTTGATCCCAAGCTGAAAACCCAGGTGGTCAAGGAATATGCTCCCAAGGGCAAGAACGATCTCCGTGATGCCCTGATGCAGCTGTCGACCGTCGTGGCCAATCTTCCCACAAATCCGTAACCGGATCAAAACAACAAACCCCCAAACAAGTCAAACTTGCTTGGGGGTTTTCGTTTATATTTTTTATACTAATTGTTTATCTTTTAAACTAAGTACTGTAATATCTTTAGAAAAATCTTTATTATACTTAAAATAACTATCTAAGTCTGTTTCTTTTGTCACATAACCAAGTTTGATTGATCCATCTTCTAGTGTAACAGGTTTAATTTCATTACCCTTGCTATCAAACAACTGCATTTTACTAGCTAATTCTGAACTATATACTTTAGCACCACTTTCTAAAACCTTTGTCTGATCACCATAATCTTTCTTAAATTGTTCAACAATATCCCTACCAGTATATTCTTTACCATCTATTTTAATAGTTAGCTCATGTAATGGTATTGGTTCTTTAATGCCCTCTGCCATCAATGATGATGTGGATGCATGAACCATTGTGAATTCCTTTGTGCCATCACTATTCTCAACAACCCTTAATATACCACCGTGTCCTTCTGGGCCATAAGTAGATGCTCCTGGAGAATTTAAACTAACCATATACTCACCTGGCTCAATATTATCCTTGACTGTTTCCCAATCTGCGTTTTGAAAATCTAAATCTTTACCTTCTAAAAAGGCTGTAAATGTTAGCTCATCACCCTTATGGGTATTAACAAATTCTACATAATCTGTAAGAGTATCATTTTTAACAGTTTCACCAGTTTCTTTGATTAAGGTCATACAATCTAATCCATCTTTTCCTACACTATATTCTTTTCCTATGCTACTCTCCAAACTTTCTGCTATTGGAGATAATTCTTCTGAATTAGGAAGCTCCTCAGACGCTACACCTAAATCTGCGACTAAATCTTTTTGTTCGCCCTTCTCAAGGTCTACAATAGGAGTATCTTCTTTAATCTCTGCATCTTTTAAGATATCTTCTGCAATGTCTGTTTTTGCAACCTCTGGAATCTTATTCTTTGCTTCTTCCATAGCAGCTGCAAACTCTTCCTGACTAGCCCTAAACGATCCTTTTAATCTATTTGCAGACATCCACTCCATAGATTTATTATTTTCATCTATTACTCTAATACCCACCTTAACACCGTCTGCCCTAGGTTCTTGAATAACGAATGTATAATTTTCTGTATTACCAGATAGTGAACCTCTAAAAGTGGGATCATCTTTTAAGTCTTTATTAATTAGATTGGTTAATTTACTTACTATTTGCTTAGCATCTTTTGAGTAATTACCCTTAGAATTTATAAAGGAATTTATCTCCTCAACACTTGATGCTTCTAACCTTTCGCCTCCATCAAAAATATTAACACCTTCTCTCGTATACTCCGGTACATCTGTATGCGTTAAGTCTTTTGCGCCAAATATATCTACACCAAGCTCTTCTTTAATTTCATCGCTATACTTTTCTAAAAGTTTACGAGTAACATCTTGGCTATACTCATAATCATCTGTAACTAAACCATTTTCTACCAATTCATCATACGTAAGCTTGTTATCATCTCCAATAAATTTATTCATAATTAAATCCAAAACCAAATTTCTACTCTTTTCATTTTTGAGACCAGCAGCTAACAAATCCCCATCTAATTTATCCCTTAAACCAATAATTAACGCCTCTACTTTAGGGAGTGTTTCATCAACTGCTTGCTCTATAACTCTTGTGCTAGACTCTTCTATTGAACCAGGTCTGTCGGGTGTTTCTTCAACTCCTTTCAAATCATTACTAATTATGTCAGTGGACTTCATTTGCTCTTGGGTTTCAACTACCTGTTTCAAATCTTTACCAACCATATCTGCTTGTCCCAACTCTGGACTAGGGTTTCTAAATTCATATATTGCTTTAGTAAGCTTGTCCGCGTCTACAGATTTATTATCATCAGACAAAATGACATTTAAATCTTCCTTTTTAAACTTACCACCATTACTATTTAAATAATCTGCAAATTCTCTAGATTCATCTGGCTTTAAACCAGCCCTCTGAACTAATTTTACAAATTCAGATTCTAGTTTAGACGATCTAACAAACCTTTTATCTAAAAGATCATTCAAATCATCTGCTGAATCCTCAATAATAATATTGCCGACTTCAGCTCCATTAAAATTCCCATCTTGCATGAGGGAGGTTCTTATATCGGTTAAGGTATTAAGTTCTTTACTAAAGTTAGCCAATTGTTCTTCGCTAACATTTCCATTATCTAACATGTCTTCCTGCATGCGATCAAAAAGATCTTTAAGTGATTCTTCTTCTTTACCGCTTAAATCAGCACCTTTGTAAGCTTCTAATTCTGAGATAAACTCATTTTGTGTCATTCCTTCTTGATGATCTATTGCTGTCCAAATATGTGTAAATAAAAGACTTTGATCATTAACTATTTCATCATGAGACTTAATAAACTCTGTACGCTCAATATCTGATTCGTGCACCTTATTTAAATCTTCACTAAGTGAATCTGTTTTTCTATCGTTAGGGCTTTGATCAACTTCCTTAAGATCTTCTTTAACAACATTTTTATTTAATTTTTCATCATCCGGCTCTAGCTGTTTTAAATCATCACTTATTATATCTGGCTTTTTATCTATTAGCGTTTGATCAATTTTTTTAAGATCTTCCTTAACAACGTCATTTACATCAGTATCCTTACCCGACAAATCTTTTGCAGCACTGACAGCAGCAACATCTCTACTAATAACTCTTTCTGAAGAAGTTGTTTCTTGAACAGCTGCCAAGTCTACTGACTCTGCGTCTGTAGGTAATTTACATTCATTAAAGCCGTGGTCTCCGTCGCCTGTAAAATAATGAATCTTTCCCTGATCGTCCACACCTCTATAAACATTTCTTCCTTCAAATTGAAGGACGGAAGCACGATTTTCATTTGAAGTTGTAAGCACAGCACTAACGTCTTTAACAATAATCTTTTTTCCGTCTAATGTACTAACAGCATTAACTTGCTCTCCATCAACAATCATTACATGCTCATTTGTTTCAATGTGATCAAGCGGGCTGTGCGGCTCAGCAAATGAATTATCTACATGATCTACATACAATTCCTCTTCAGTCAATTCCCTCTCGCCTACAACCCTCATTAAGTATTCTCTTAAAGATTCATTACCTATTGGAGGATATATATGGGTTATATCTTCTGCATTTGTTTCTCCTGTTATAGATTTACTTATAGCCTCATATACCTTGCCTAAATTATCCTTTTGGCCAACTGTTTTTAAGTTATTTTCCTTTCCAAAACCTATCATAGCTTTTACAAAAGACTTCTTATCATTAATTGCTTCTGATGCTGTTACCTCATCTAAACCTTTATCCAAATAATCCCTATCCATGTCTATACGCAATAAACCATCCTCATGAACTGCAGCTTTCATAGAAGAATACAAATCTACATGAGAATTTGCTTTATCTTTAAGATCTTCAAATAATCTATCTATTCTGTCCTTGTCGCTTATATATGTATTAATTGGCCTCTCATCTAAGTAAACCATTGATTTATTACCAGGAGACAAAGGATCTTCAGAACTAGACAATCCAACATAGCCACCTTTTGAAATCACAATACCCTCAATACTGCCATCAGCAGCGTTTCTGTTTAAAATAACATCACCACTATCTTGAACACTAAATGTATAACCAAAATCTTCTTTTACAGCATATAGGCTACTAAGCGGAACAAGGTTATTAACCCTTTTTTCAAGAGCTTCCTCAACCTTTAATAATTCATCCATAGTATCTTTTTCAATCTTACCGCCCTTACTTGCTAAAAGATTTAAGGCTTCCGTGTTTAATTTTCCTTCCTTAACAAAATAATCTACATTATATCCCTGGTTTGTTAAATATTTTATATTCTCTTCATTAGCAAATACACCCTTGCTGCTTAAGACCGATAGAAACTTTTTATCTAAATTACTTACTTCAAAATCTTCACCGCCAACTACGCCCAACGCCTTTAAAGTATCATAGTTTACGTTATAATCTGCTCCAATTTTATGAACAATAAAGTTTTCTTGAAAGTTATCGTCTACTTTTATTGGCTGTTCTAATTTATTACCATCAATAGACACAACAGAACCATCCTTTACTTCATAAACTTTATCATTAATAGTAACTAGGGCATCGTTTTCATCTGTTATCTCATAATCTGCCTCATCACCCAAGAAACTAAACTTTTCTCCTAATTGTTCTTCAAACACTTTTGCTTCTGCAGCACTAATATCTTCCATATTAAAATCTACCGCGTGAGCTTCTTGATCTAATTTAGCATTTACAATTTCTTGCCACTTTTCAATACCAGTATTATCTACATAAGCAATTGCATCACTTTTTTCTGTAATACCCTCAATTGGATCACTAGCTCTTTCAAATAGATCCTCATTTAATTTTGCAAATTTATTATAATCGTCTATTACTAAATCTCCATTTTCATCCAAATGAACCATTTCTTTAATATCTTCCGCTGACATATTAGCAACATTCTTACCATTAATAAGCTCACGAATATTTGCTAATACATTTTCTGCCCTAGCTGCATCTACAGCATCAAAACTACCTTGTATCTCCATATTATCTACAGCTAGACGACGTAATGCTTGATCTACATTTTTATAAGCTCCATCTTCACCCAATTTAATAATAACCGAAGCATTGTCTTTTTCCAGATTCACCTCAAAACCATCCTTCTCTGATTCACTCATTAGAAGAGCGTGGTCTACTCTAAAATTATCTGGTTGTTCGACCTCTACATTTTCAGGAACGTGATCATAATCATTTAAACCCCAAGGATCATTTTGATCTATAGGACCTTGATCTATTTCTAAGATACTCCTAAAGTTAACAGGAGCTCCTTTCTCCCCCTGCAAAAGAGTGTCCGGATTGTCTATAAATGTTTGTGTTTGAGAAGTATCTGCCAGGGTTGCTGCTCTTAAACCACCTCTACCTAAAACAGTTTCTTCTGCTGGAATATCCCCAACCTCAACATCGGAATCAAATGGACTGGAAATAATATCTGCAGCCTTTTTTATAAAACCAGCAGGCCTTTCAGCTAAATTACCTCCTAATGTTTGTAAAACACCTTTTTCCTCAATTGAATCTAATAAATTGTCAAAAGCTGGATTAAACACCCCATCTCCAGTTTCACTTAATATCTCACTTAGTGTCATATTACCAATACCAACAAGTCTTAAGATCGAACCAGCAGCCTGAGCAAATTCTATAGACTTTCCTTTAAAGCCTTTTTTCTTTCCTCTGCCTATTAATGCTGATACAGTTTCTGTAGTAGCGTTAATAGTTACATCTTTAATTATTGCTTTAACTTTACTTTCTTGATCTGCATCAACTTCAACACCTCTCAATTTTCTATAATCTAATTCAACGTCCTTAGCGTATTGCCTTTTAGCACTTGCGCCTCTATCTACAACTGACATTAATCCATAGGACAGACCACGCAATGCAACAAGACCTGTAGACATTAAAGTTGTATTAAGCAAATCTTTAACTAATTTTGTGCCATGAACCTTTGTTTGTAAATATACACTAGTAGCTCTTGCTATAGTAGCGTCTTTTTCTTCATCTACTGGTTTTGCTTCTTTACCTCTTTCATACATAATACGGGTCGCTTTCTTACGATACTCTTTCTTCTCTTCTTCTGTTAAACTTTGTGATGCATCAACTGCTGTATAGAATTCTTTTAATTTTAACTTAACATTACTACTTGCATCTTCGTAATCTAATTTCTCTTCATGCATAAAACTATCGTAATCATCTCTTGCTTCTTTTTTATCACCAGCCGCTTCTCTTCTTTTCCTTTCATAATTTAATCTTACCTGCCAATTTTTCTCTATTTCTATAGCTAAATCATTTAATTCTTGCATTTCTTCCTTTCTAACCTTTTTTTGCTTAAAATGCTCGTAGATATCTCCTTTACCCTTAAAAGCAAGCAAAAGATCAGAAAGAGTTTTAATACCCCAAATAGAGGTTATAGTGTCATAACCAGCCTTTCCAATAGCTTTTTTAACTTCATTAGAACCAGTAAACTTATCTTTAAAATTCTTAGCTTTTTCAAAGAAATGTATTTTTTTCTTTGTTGTATCTTCTAAATTTTCGACAACTTCTTCTTCAACTCCAGACTCAATTGCGCCCTCACTTTTACCCTCTACATCTTTTTCTATAGATTCAACATTTTCTTCTAGCTCATATTCAGTCACCCTTCTCCTAATTCTATCGAGTATATCTTCCTTACCCTCTAAACCATTTTCCTCCTCCGTAGAATCATCATTTAAACTTGCTAGCCTTTTCTCGAACTCAGTGAGCGGACTATCCCCAGATTCACTTTCCTCACCAACAAAACCACCTCTTTGTTTGATTAAAGCTTTCTTTTGTTTAATAGCTCTTTTGTTAGTTTTAATCTTACTTCTAAGATTTGCCTCTTCTTTATAATCTGTAGAATTAGATAACTGTAAATTCAAATTATCTCGCTCAGCCTCAAGAGCTTCAAGTTCCTGATTAAGGGCATTGATTTCTTCTTGGTTTGTCTCCCCTCCGGCAGGTGGAAATTTCTCATTCATATATTTAATTTATACTTTTAATTTGTTCTAAAATATTCTGAATCTTTTCTGTTTCCATTTTCTTTATCTCCTCATTTACCTTGGAATTATTTTGGCTCTCTAAATCTTTCAACTCCTGTAAAAACCAACCATATATATTCTCTATCTTTCTTAAACGGAAATCACGCAGATTATTTTCTACCTCTTTCTTGTCTTGTTTTAGTTTCCTCCCGAATATGTTCATATTATTTTAACTCTGCTGTTAATTTCTCCAAACCCTCAATTACCTTATTATCTACCTTCTCAATATCTTTATCGTATTTGTCTTTAATGTTCTGCAATTCTTTTTTAAAGCTCTCGTCTATGCCAGTTGTTTCCTGTTGTGTGTATTGGGCTTCAAATATTGCTATTAATCTGTCTATCTGCTCAAGTGACATCTTTGGTAGTATAGCCAAGATAGCTTCTTTGTATTTATCTTCAACATTTAAAGCTGAAATAAAAAAACCCAATTTGGCACCTTGGGATTTGGCTTCATCTTTAAGTTGATTAAAAGATTGTTTTGCTTTTAGAATCATAGAGAAGTAATTATATTTTTATATTAAGATAATATCATTTTTTTACTGTTTTGTCAATCAAAAAAGGGCTCCATTGTGGAACCCTTTTAGGTTTAAAGAACTACTTTCCCATCATTGCAATGTAGTCCGGATGAGCATCCTTCAAAAAGTAGATGAAGTCAAACTCTGCCGGAGCAAACAATGATGTTAAGAGTACTGCAATTGTTGCGACGATGAGTAGCTTGTAGGCAAAATTCAGTGCCTTTCTACCACCATCATCTTCAAAAGCAGCAAATGGAACAAGAAATGTTCCAGAGAGACCAAGCGTCACCCAAAGAATGATTGGAATCCACCAACCAAGCTTTGCTATGACAAATGTTACCGGGTAGTGCCATACAAAGAAGGCAAGAACCGGGAACGCAAGGAACATAGGAATCTTAAAGCGAGATTTGAAATCGTTCGCGTTAAGATAGTCGGTTACGCTGGTTGAGACCGTGGACCTCGTTTGTCGACCCCTGGTAGTTGCACCATCTGGAGAAGGAATTATTGCTGACAACTTGCTCCCAATCTTAGGGAAAGCCATCATAACAAACATTCCTGTACCCAGAAGAGCAAAACTGCCAATTATGATCAAAGCTATATAGAATCCGTTCATGACACTTCTCCTCCCATCAATACCGGAATAGCTCCATTTTTACCCTCGGTAAAAACGAAGTGGTTTTTTGTCTTCTCAACAGCAATGATAGTAGCTGCCTGAGGATTGTCGTTAATGACCTTAAGAACTTTCTCGCGAGCGACCGCATTGTCCTCAGCTCTCTTCTTCTCAGCCTCACCCTCTTGCCGGGCTATAGCCAGAGCATTCAGAGAATCTTCCATTTCTTCAGAGAACCGAATTTTCTTGACGGCGTATATGATATTGCTATCACCAGCCAAGCCAAGACGTTCAAGGGGGTTCTTATTAGAATCATCAGAATTAAGAGCCTTAGTTAATTTATTAACAAAGGTCTTTTTGTAAAGAAGATCTCTCCAGGTAAGGTCTTCACCAACATCACGCTGTTTTGCTTGTACAAATGGCTCGACAATGTCTTTAAGAACAGATCCGTCGCTTATCATACTTCCAGCGCTTGGTCTTAAACCATGTTCCCACAAAAGTACAACCTGTTTAAACAGGTATTTTTCTGCAGTTCCAGATTCTTCACCATCAGCATCTTCTCTATCCTTAACCAGGTAGAAGTAAATCACAGAATCTACAAAAGCAACGTTTTCATCAACCGTCTCTGTACCTTTTGTAAAAACTTTCTCTTCTTCAAAATCCAGGCGAACAAGCTCTTTTGTATAATCGTAATAATTATCAAAGGGTGCCCATATAAAACCCCAGCCAGGACGTTGAACGTGAAGAGGTGATCCCTTTCTTACGACAAGGCGAACACGATCTCGTGGTGTTTCGACAAAGCATATAGCTAAGTACAAAAACCCCAAAAGAATGATAAGGCCTAGGATCACAGAAAGAGTTACCACGACCCATGTTGGAGCAAAACTCAACAATACCAGCGCTATAAAAATAGCAAAGGTAATCACGGTGGGCTTTACCCATTTGTTACTTTCTAACATTTCTTTCTCCTCCAGGGTATATAACCCTGTATTTTCTTGTTTTTTGAATTATCAAAGTTCTATTCGGATACAATTATCCATCATCCGAATATATGACTATACACTATTTTTAAAGAATTGTCAAGGTTTTTATCCCCTTATATTATAAAAAATGGCTAAAAATAAGGAAAAATAGTATAATTAATATACTAATAATTACTAATAATTCTATGAAAAAGCTAATTTGGCTATTAATAATAGCTGGCGGAATATATTATGGATATAATAATTGGCTACCAGCTACAAACAATGACATTACTGACGAAAACACCAATATAGAACAACCAGAAACTTCTAATGAGTGGTTAACATATAAAAATACGTCCTATGCAAACTACTCTATTCAATATCCTGCAGACTGGAATGTTGAGACTGGTGAGGAGTCAACAAAATTTTTATCTCCAGATAATTTAGACGATGTAGTTGTTTCTTTACAAAACAAACACAGATCAGGAACACAAACAATAAAAGAAATTGCTGGCTCTCAAGTAATAATAATTGAAGGTGAAGATCCAGACGATGGATCACCTACAAAATTTATTGCTTTTAATTTAAGTAATGAGGAAAAACTAGAAGTAAGGGGTTTTGGTTCTATCTTTGATAGAATGATTGAAACCTTAGTTATTAATTCTGAACAGCCTGTTATGGATAAAGAAACAGTAGAGACTGAAGACGAAGTTACAGAAGAGGTCCCAGCTGAAGAAACAGAGCAAGTGGAAGAGGAAGTTATTGAACAAACAGAAGAAGAAATAGTTGAAGACACTCCAATTGATGAAAATGAAGAGTTCATTATTAAAATATTTTACCAAAAAGATAGCGGAGATAATTGTAGTGCTGTAGAAGGTGTAGTTAAAGATATAGATACTAGATATAATACAGATGAAGTTAATGCACTGGTTACGCTTACACAAGGCTTAACCTCTGAAGAAATAGCTTTAGGATATACTACATCTATACCCTTTGGCACACGCTTAAGAAATTTAACAATACAAAGTGGTGTTGCAACGGTTGACTTTAATTCAGTATTAAATGAAGGTGGTGGTAGCTGTATGATGGCAGCTAGAAGAGCTCAAATAGTTGAAACTTTGATGCAATTTCCAGATATTGAACAAGTAATAATATCTGTTGATGGCAATGTAGAAGAAGCTTTACAACCGTAGATTTATTAACTAAATAACCCCTCTCCGAAAGAGAGGGGTTTTTGTTATCCAAGTAATTGCCTTATGTAATTACGCAAGGCACGCTTATTATGTGTACGCAAGAAAACTGGTGACGCTTTATGATCTTGCAAGATCATAATTAGATTTTTGCGTTCTATCACAACAATCCAATTATTCTCTGCAGCTTCAAGATAAAGAAGGTCGTTTGGATTATAGCAAATAGGTGTTTCCACTCGCCTCATAACGCTAATATCCCCTTCAGAATCTCCCACGTGGAATGATTTATCGAAAACCAAACCATTGAGTGCCACCACATCTTGCAAAGCAGCTATCTTATTACTAAGAGGTCTGGCTGCTACCTTGCCAGTATAATTACCGTGTTGAGTTTCTAGTTCAGTACTAAGAATCAAATCAAAGGGCCAATACTTTTGAAAAGCACTAACCATTTCAAATTGTGATCCAGTAACCGCTACCGTACAATAGCTCTCTTTACTTATCTGGAACAATTCTCTAGTAAAGACATTAACATGCCTATATCTCTCTTTTAAAATATTGTTGGCTATTTCCTGAACAACATGTTGTTCAACGCCACCAATATTCTCAAAGAAGAAATCTGCCACCGCCTGAATATATACATCATATGATTCCAGTCTATTTTCCCATCTACTTTTGCTAATAGAAACAATATGTTTTTCAGCAAAAGCATTAACAGGAAATATACCTAAATCACACAAAGCCTTGGTTAAATATATAAACAGACTGTCTCTGATAAATGTTCCGTCGATATCAAAGGAGCCAACAGGCTTACCTTGGTGCTTGTTTACTACCATTTCTCCCTCCTTTATTTAAAAGATCGTTGTTTGTATAACTTACTTAAAATAAGTATTTTAGTCAAGATAAAGCCCAATTAGAAATTTCTAATTGGGTAAATAAAAAAAATACCCATGGCGGGATGGAAGGGACTCGAACCCTCGACCTCCTGCGTGACAGGCAGGCGTTCTAACCAGCTGAACTACCACCCCTTCATGGATATTTTTTAACTTCAATATTATACAGGTTTATTAGATTTTTGCAAGTCCTTAGGCTTTGCCCAATAAATTAGCACTAATAATATAATTATTAAACTAGCCCACTGAGGCCATCTCAACCCCCATAACTCAGGCGTTCTATCTATTCTAATAAACTCCAAAATAAAGCGTATTAAGCTGTAAGACAATAAATATATAGATGTTGTTAATCCAACAACCTTGCTTTTATATTTATACAAAAACAGAAGTAAAATAAATAATAATATATTAGCCAAAGACTCATACAAAAAAGTTGGATGAAAATAACTAAACTGAACATACTCAAGTGGTCTATTAATAGCTTCAATAAATATACCCCAAGTAACTGGTAAACCAAATAATTCTTGGTTAAAATAATTACCCCACCTACCAAGAGCCTGTGCCAATGGCATAGCAAGTACCAGTATATCTAAAACAGATAATACTTTCCATTTATTTTTTTTAGCAAAATAATATACAACTAAACCTCCACCTATTATTCCTCCGTGAATAGCCAGTCCACCATGCCACACCTGAAAAATCTCTAAGGGGTTTTTAAAATAATATGGCAATTCTAAAATGACATGATAAAGCCTTGCACCAATAAAACCTCCTATTAACGAATAGAACAACATATCATACCAGACTTTTTGATCATATTCTTTTTTAGAAGCAATTCTTGCCGTTAAAACAAAACCAATTATAACAGCGATGGCTATTAATAAACCATACCAATAAACAGACAGCCAACCCCATTGGAATAGGATTGGCTGCGGTATATAACTATGTAACCAATTTAACATTAATTAAAATGAATCTATAATTTGTTTGAATGTTTCAAATGGAACAGCTCCTTTAACAAGCTGACCATTAATAAATGTAGCTGGTGTTCCAGTAACTCCATTAGCTACACCTTCTTGGTAGTCTGTATTAACCTTATCTGTATATTTTCCAGAATCTAAACATGAATTAAATTTATTCATATTAAGTCCTATGCTTGAGGCAATTTGCTTTATTCCATCTACACCTTGATTAAGAATAGAGTTGTCTGCAAAAACAGCATCTGCAAACTCCCAAAACATATCTTGATCTGCAGCACACTCTGAACCTTCAGCTGTCTTACGTGCATATGGGTGAATTGAGTCTAGTGGAAAGTGTCTGTACACCCAAGCAACATCATCACCATACTCTTCTACAACTTGTTGAAGGGTTGAATGAGCTCTGGTGCAGTATGGACATTGAAAATCTGAATACTCAATTAGAACTATCTTAGCATTCTTATTTCCCCTAATATTATCATCCTTTTGAATACCTCTAATAGCTGCTGGGGGGTTATTATTACCACTATTAGAATTTACAACACTAGGATTGTTATTATTAAAACTATAGTCTGAATCACTTAAATATAGTCCTAATAGTATAAAAAATCCTATTACGAACATTATTAAAATACCAGCTATAATTCCAAGTATAAACCCTGTTTTTGGTTTAATATTTGACCAAAAACTATTTTCTTTATTAAACATAATTTATTCTCCTTTATTAATTAGTAAATGTAGTGCTAATTATACACTATTATTCATTCAGCAGAAAGGCATCAAGGATTATTTTCCACTGATCATATCTAAGCACACCAGAAAGCATTTCACCGTTAGCAAAGAATGTTGGCGTCCCTTCAATTTCCAATTCTGCCCCATCATTCATATCTCTTCTCACTTGTGAAGCATATTTCTCTGAATCAAAACACTTTTTAAATTGATCCATATTCATACCTAAATTCTCAGCTATAGCAAACAAATTATCTTTACTCAAATTGTCTTGCTCTGTAAATAATTTATCATGATAAGTCCAAAATGCATTCTGCTCATCTGCACAAGTTGAAGCAAGAGAAGCATTCCAAGCATCGGGGTGTAGACTATCTACTGGCATATGTCTATATACAAACTGAACGAGTCCACCATATTCATTCATAATTTGTTTCATAATAGGTGCACTCTCAGCACAAAATGGGCACTGAAAATCTGAGAACTCAACTATTGTTAGAACTGGATTCTCTGAACCAAGTCTTGGACTATAGCCAGGAGCTAAACCTTCTAAGTAATCTTGTCTTAATGAAACAAACTGCTCATCACGTAATTCTTGCACCCGTTCATATACTGCCCAAGAAAAACTTAATATAGAGGCAAGTAAAAATATACCAAGAAATATTATTAATACTCCCCACCATTTTTTATACCATGGTTTCATAATATTATGTGTTTTCATTATTTTTTATCTTTATGATTAAATAAACTAAATTTTAAAACTACCTTTCTTTGTTTTATTGAATTAACAATAATTTGAGACCCAAGTATTATTACCAAAATAGCTAATAATATGAACACGCTATAACGCTCAACACTATCCTTTACTATTGAATATCCTTCTCCTAAAAAATATCCTAAAGTTACATATAGTATATATGATGATGTACCGCCTAAAACACTCCACTTCCAAGCATCTTTCCATTTACCCTGTATTATTCCATAGACAAGCATTAGATTGTGTCCAACGCCATAAGCAAGCTTACTAATAACAATCGCCTTACCCATATGTCTATCAAACAAGTTCGCTAAATAATCTATCTTACGTCTACTTAAAAAAAGAACTTTACCTCTTTTTGCCAACATTTTTGAACCAAACTTATAACCCACTAGATAGAATAAATAATCTCCCAATAGAACAAAGAACGGTCCTAATAATAATGGCCAAAAACTAAAGCCGTTTAAAGATAATAATATTCCACCTAGCCAATATGTGGGCTGCCCCTCAACCATTAATAGAAAATAGAATGCGAAGTAACCATATGTTTCTAAAAATGCTTGCCAATCCATATATTCTACTCCCTGTAATTTTCAATATGCCAAGCTAGTTGTAATATTTTACTTTCAGCAAAAGCATCACCCATTAATTGTAGTCCTATTGGTAAGCCCTTGCTATCTTTACCAACTGGTATAGATATTGCTGGTGAACCAATAATATTAGCAACTACTGTATAAATATCCGACAAATACATTGTTAAGGGATCGGTTGTTAATTCTCCTATTTTAAAAGCCGTGGTTGGTGTGGTTGGTCCTAAAATTGCGTCATATTTCTGGTAGATCTTACTCAACTCATATTTCATGACTGTTTGCACTTTTAAAGCTTTCTTGTAATACGCATCATAATATCCAGCAGAAAGTACATATGTTCCCATTAATATTCTACGTTTAACTTCTTCACCAAAATTACGACCACGTGTTTTCTTGTATACATCCCACAGTTCTTCTGCAGGAGCTGGGTTTCCAAACCTAACTCCATCAAACTTAGCTAAATTAGCAGATACCTCAGCTGGCATAATAATATAATAAACAGCTAAAGCTTGATCTAAGATTGGTAAATCTATCTCATCAACAGTAACCCCCAATTTTTTCAAAACTTCTATCTGCTCCTTAATCCTATCTCCAACTTCTTTAGACAATCCTTCATTAAAAAATTGTTTTGGCACAGCTACTTTCATGCCCGCTACACCCTTTTTCATATCTTGAACATAATTTGGCACAGGCCTTTGTATAGTCGTACTATCTTTTTTATCTTCGCCCGCTAATGCTTGTAATACAATAGCTGCATCTTCTACTGTTTTTGTAATTGGTCCTGCTTGATCAAATGAAGAAGCCATGGCTATAAGTCCATAGCGCGAAACCCTACCATAGGTTGGCTTCAAACCAACCACCCCACAAAAACTTGCAGGCTGTCTAATTGAACCACCCGTATCTGTACCAATAGCATAAACACAAAGATCTGCTGCCACAGCTGCTGCTGAACCACCAGATGAACCGCCTGGCACTCTAGTTAAATCATAAGGATTTAAAACTGGTCCATATGAACTATTCTCATTAGAAGAACCCATTGCAAATTCATCACAATTAGATTTACCTAAAACCACAACTCCACTCTTCCTTAATTTCCTCATAACAGTAGAGTTATATGGTGGGATATAATCTGCTAAAATCTGTGAACCAGCAGTTGTCTGTATATCTCTGGTTACAATAACATCTTTAATAGAAGCTGGAACACCTTCTAAGAAATCTACAGACTCAGAAGAAGCTATTCTTTCATCAACAACTCTTGCCTCATCTAAGGCCTGATCATTATAGCTGATAAAAGTATTTAATTCTTTGTCTCTATTATTTATTTCATGCAAATAATACTGAGTAAGTTGCTCAGATGTTATTTCATGACTAGCAAGTAATTCTCTTGCCTTAACAATGGTTAAATTTTTTAAATTATTTTCCATTCTTAAAAACAGGTTTTGTTTTAATTAAATCCTCATCTCTTTCTGGGGCACTATTTAGAATAGCTTGCCTACCAATCTCTGGTAATGTTTTAACAATATCTTCACGCCAAACATTAACGGTCTTAACAGGATCGTCAAACTTTGCAGTAGCTGGCAAACCCTCTAATGCTGTTAATTGACTTACATATTCTAAAATACCCTTTAATTGATGGTGTAACTCATCAATTTTATCTTCATCTATATGTAATTTAGCTAGCTCAGCTAAATATTCAATTTGTTCTTTTTTAAACTCCATATTTGTAAAATTATCTCTATTATACTCTATTTAAGCATTTTCAAAAACTCTGCCTCTTCTACTATTTTTATACCTAAATTATTCGCTTTTATATATTTTGATCCAGGATCTTCGCCCGCTACTAGATAGTCTGTATTTTTACTCACACTTGAAGATATTTTAGCTCCCAAAGACCTTAATCTAGCTTTTGCTTCTTCCCTTGGCATTGAATTAAGACTGCCCGTTAAAACAAAGTTTTTACCACTTAATTTTCCACCTCCAACAACCTTTTGCTTATTAACCTTAACACCATACTTAAACAGCTTCTCTAAAAACTTTTGTTTACTATTATCTGCAAACCAATTATTAATAGACTCAGCTACCTTTTCACCAACATCTTGTATATCTATTAATTGATTTAAATCTGCCTTCTCTAAATTTTCTAGTGAGCCAAAATGATTTGCAAGGGCAATTGCTGTTTCTGCGCCAACGTGTCTAATGCCAAGGGCATAAATAAAGTTAGACAAATTAACAATCTTTGAATTATTAATACTGGTTATTAAATTAGCAGCAGACTTTTCTGCAAATCTTTCTAAAGGTTCTAAATCTCCCTCTTCTAAACTAAATAGATCTCCAGCGTCTTGAATAAGACCCTCGTTGATCAACTGCTCAATGATTTTAGGTCCCAAGCCTTCAATATTAAAAGCAGGCCTTGATACAAAATGTGTTATCTGTTCTTTTTCAATTGCAAAACATTTTTTATTTGAACAATAATGATTTACTTCACCCTCTGGTTTAATAATATCGCTACCACAAATTGAACACTTATTTGGAATACTAAATTTCTTTTCTTTTCCGGTTCTTAAATCTGTTAAAACTTTAACCACGTCTGGAATAATATCTCCTGCTTTCTGAATAACCACTGTATCTCCTATTCTAATGTCCATTCTGTCGATTTCATCCTGATTGTGCAAAGTAGCACGAGAAACAATAGAGCCTGCAACAGCTACTGGTTTTAAAATAGCAACGGGTGTTAAAGTGCCAACTCTACCAACCTGAACCTTAATATCTAAAACTTGAGTTGTTACTTTTTCTGGTGAAAATTTATATGCTATTGCCCAACGAGGCGCTTTACCTGTAAAACCTAAAATATCTTGTAATTTTTTACTATTTACTTTAATTACTAAACCATCTATTCCGTATAGTTGTTTATCTCTTTTTTTATCCCAAATATTATATATATCTAATATCTCTTTTAAATTTTTACAATGTTTATAGTTATTATTAACCTTGAATCCTAAATCACTTAAAAACTTTAATTCTTTTATCTGATTCTCCGGAAATTCACCTTTCATACTGTCTATATCATAAATATATGAATCTAATCTACGTTCGGCTGTTACTTTTGGATCTAATTGTCTAATTGAACCAGCAGCCGCATTGCGTGAATTAGCAAATAGTTGTTTATTATCTGCCTCTCTTTTTTTATTAATCTCTTCCAAGTACTCTTTATTAAGCCAAGCTTCTCCCACAACTGTAATATCTATTTCCTTGTTTAACTTTAAAGGTATGCTTTGAATAGTTTTAAGTTGAGCTGTAACATTCTCACCAATTTTACCATCACCTCTGGTTGCCCCTTGTACAAATACTCCTTTAACATACGTCAATATTACCTTCAAACCATCTATCTTAATCTCACAAGAATAGTCTAGCTTTTCTTTAACGCCTTCTTTTTCTAAAATCTTCTTTATTCTCTCCTCCCACTCTTCAATCTCTGCAAAAGTAAAAGCATCTTGCAGAGACCACTGCCTTTCTTTATGTGTAACTTTTACAAACTTATCTAATGGCCTACCACCCACTCTTTGCAACGGTGATGTAGCAGATTTTAAATCTGGATATTTTTCTTCTAAATCTTTTAATTCTCTTGTCAAAGAATCATAAATAGCATCATCCATCTCTGGTTGATCTAGTACATGGTACTGATAGCGCATCTTATCTATCTGCTCTATTAGTTTTTTCATTCTATTTTTTGCTTCTATTTTATCCATAATTACCAATTAACACTCTTTGTTATATCTCCCTCTGAAAAGATTACAAAATTATATAATCCATAAGCAGGTTCTAAAATTGGCATTTCAACTGTTAAAACCTGTGTTGCCTGTCTACTATTATTATTTGGATAGCTCCCTGTAGAAGTTAAGACATAGGTACCTGGCATTGAAGTACTACAGTTACCAGAAGGACATGTCTGACTATTATATGCTGTTAACACTAAATTACTTAAATCTCCACCAAAAGCTTTAAGCTTAACTTTGTGGACATGAGCATCTGCTAAATTTAAAGTAATAGGCGGATCAATAGGACCCGTACCCTGCTGTATAGATCTAATTTCTGCACTAGGAACCTCTATTTGACCTTGCGACCAAGAAACCGCTGTCATCTGTATTGTTACTGGAGCGGATGCATTACCATAACCATTCAACTGTAATTGCACAGCATCTACAAAGCTTTGTGCATTAATTGATGGGTCATAAATATCTACACTATATTCCTGGTTAGCTGCTAAATCAAAGACAATAGTATCTTTACCATTAATAGCTGCTAAATCATAATTAGCTTTTAAAGTTACATTGTCATCTAATATTAAACTCTCTGTTATTGGTGCTGGCGTTCCATAGGTTTTAACAAGTGGTATATATCCATCTTGTCTAATACTGTATAAGTTCTTCTCAATACCGGTTTCAGCTGCATAATATGCAGCAATTGAATAATCTATACTAGCTGATTGGTTAATAATATTAATAACTAATGTACCAGTACCTAGAGCGGCTGTTAATAATGTAGCCATTATCATAACAGCAATAAGAATTATTGCTCCATTATTATCTTCTTTTTTAAATATATTATTTAGCATAATATCTTGATGAAATAGCTGTTTGGTAACGTATCCATTCAGGTGTATCTAAATCTGCAGTTAATGATTGTGTTGTTAGAGCAATTGTAACAAGTGGCTGCTGAGTATCTAATGCTCCGTACAAAACAAAAGGGTTGGTATCTGGTGTTATAAAAAACTTCATTGAAGTTACAGAAATATCTTCTGGCGTAACATCATAATATGTATCCAACTCACAATTTATAGCCTCACTGACATATCTACAAATCTCTATTTTATTATTTGTAAAATGGAAACGAATTGATTGATTATCTGTATTCTTTAAAGCAAGATAATTTAATGGTTGAGCGGCTAAATTATCTCCTCCACCAGTATAGAAATCATAATCTACCCTATTATTCCTAACCTCCCTTGCTATTAATTCAACCACATAACGTGTATCTGCCTGCAACTTTTCAGAATTAGCTAATCTTTTCTGTGCTCTATTAGTTTGAACAAAAATAGAAACCATAGCAGTCATAGCCATAACAAAAATGGCAGATACAACTAGCATCTCTAATAAAGTAAATCCTTTTTGTTTATTTATATTATTCATTATCTCCAATCAAATATTCTATCTATTAACTCAACTCTTTTAGCATCACCATTAGAGGCTTGCCATTGAACAATAGATTTTAATTCATAACCAACTCTAGTTCCAATACCAACACAACTTTCATCTATATCTAAAAATTTTAAGGCATTACTTGGATTGCCAATGTCTGTATCACATATATCTCTAAATTCTACCTGCCTCTTAAAACTTGAATAGGTGCCAGTATCTGTGTGACTAAACAATGTATTAGTAACATACAACTTACAAACCTCACATGTATCTATAGCTTCTTCTACGCCTTCTAATACATAAGAGCTACCATTAATAGTGTCTGTAAACTTAACAATTTGTCTGTAATCATCTGTTGCTGGATCTACTGGCAAACCTGTATCCCAATCATTTCCAGCCACCCAATTTGAATCCCTGACATTTCTAATTACCTCTATAGCTTCTCGAGCTAAATTAGAAGCAATTAATCTTTTTTCACCATAATCTGCAGCTGTTAAATTGTATGAAGTTAAAATCAAAATAGACACTATGCCTATTATCATAATGCCAATAGCTACAATCACCTCCATAAATCCCTGCCCTTTTTGATCTTTAATTATCATAATTATTCTAATGTAAAATCTACCTTTCCAGATACTGGTGTAATACTAACCGTACCTGTTTTATTAGTTGCTCTACTATGAGTCAAACTTAAACTTGTTGTTGAAGATTGTAATACTGGATCAGCTGAACCAAGTACTGTATATATACTCACATTAGATGAGTATGGTTTAAACACTATGTGTAACTCATCATTTGTACCTGTAATTTGCAATGTGTTAATATCTGGAACCAAACTTCTTGTTTCAAGAACTGCACCATCAGCTGCTAATGTATAGACACCGTCTGCATTTACATCATTAAATATTACATAATCATTATTGTTCGCTTTAAACATAATTCCATAACCACCAACCCCAACAGATGCATTATTATAATCTGAACCTGTTAAAGATAGGGTTTGAACCTTTCTAATATCACTAGCTATTTTTTGTGTTTCTAATCTTAATTCGTTTATAGATTCGCCAGATCTAAAATTAACAATAACTATTAAAAACAAACTTAAAAAAACTCCCATCGCTACTACCAACTCTATTAATGTAAATCCTTTTTTATTCATATGTATTATATAAAATTAAATAATCCTAAATACCAACTAAGTAATTCTGAACCATAAAGCCAAGTAATAACAGTTGCTAAGCTTAAAAAGGTACCAAAGGCAATTTGACTACCTCTTTCTCTTTTTTTAGTTATAAGTAAATATATACTAACAATTGCACCTAAGATATATGCTAAAAACAAAGCAACCACCACTCCTGGGAATCCTAATAATAATCCCATGACAACACCTAAGCGAATATCTCCACCACCAATCCACTTACCCTTAGATATTACATATTGCCAACCAAACCAAGCTCCACCAAATATGCCAGCTAATAAATAATGTACCCAATTTAATCCAAGTATAAATGTAAAAATAATAGCTATCACCATTAAAGGAATTGTAACCTTATCTAAGATCAAATGATGTAAGTGATCAAAAGTATAAATAACTATTAAAAAGGAAATAGCTATTAAATAATATAGATATCCTAAAATAGTTAAAGCATTAAAATCTACAACTAAAACAAAATAGCCTAAAATGAATAATATGGCTGTAATAAGTTCAACTAAAGGATATTGGTATGATATTTTTTCATTACAATACCTACACCTACCTTTTAATAGAAGCCAACTAAAAAGTGGCACCAAATCCTTTACCCCTAATTGATGCTTACATTTAACACATTTTGACCTAGCATTAACTATACTGTCTTTACTCTTAAGTCTATAAATAACAGCGTTTAAAAAACTACCTATAATTAAGCCAAATATACCAATAAATACATAATTCATAGGTCAATTATACCATTTTTTAGAGTATCAAAAAACCCGCTAAATAATGTTAACGGGTTTTAAAACTATAATCTAAATATTATAAACCGCTACAAGTAGCTGCGCAGGTAATCGAACCTGGTTTTGCCTTACAAGCCAATCCTGTACCCCATTCAGTTCTAGCATTTTCTAATGTGAAACAAATTGCATAATCACCTGTAGAAGTACTATTGACTTGGTAGGCGTAAGAATTTGCTGCAACAGGATCATCTGGGACTTGTGCCATATAAGTAGTACCAGATGCACTATCTGCCCATCCTGCTACGCTAGACAATGTAAGAGCTCCGCTACCGCCTAAAGCAAGAGCAGCTGTGGCTTGAGAAGGATAAGCAGCTTGATCATTATAATAAATTTCTAGAGCAGTCTGTATCTGTCTAATATCAGATGTACGACGTGCATCTCTAGCTTTAGAACGAGCTGAATTCAATGAAACAACTGCTAAAGTAGATAATAAGCCAATAATGGCTATAACTACCAAAAGTTCAATTAATGTGAAACCTTTTTGTTTATTCATATTTTTTTCTTAAATCTACTAAAAAGTAGTGTATTTATTAAATATATAAGTTATCTATGTCAATATTATATAATATTTCGTAAAATTCGTAAACACCTCCTGTAGATAAGTCTAGAATTGGTTAGCTAAGTTGTACATAGGTAAAATAATAGCTGCAACCATACCACCAACTGCCACACCTATCAAAACCATAATAAATGGCTCTATTAAGCTAGTTAAATTAGCAACAATGTTCTCAATTTCTCTTGAATAAAAGTCTGAAACTTTAGCTAAAACATCATCAAGACGACCTGTTTTTTCACCAACACTCATCATCTGTGAAACCAGACTAGGAACTATAGGCGATTCAAGAAAAACAGTAGCCACAGAGTCACCATCTTCTACTGTGGTAATTGTTTCTTCAATAAGCTCTTGGTAAGCCGCATTGCCAACCACCTCATTTACAATTTTAAGGCCAACTGTTAAAGGAACACCACCAACGATTAAAGTAGATAAAGACCTAGTCATACGAACTAGATATATTCTCTGTAAAAGCTTACCAAAGATAGGTAGTCTTAAAACAATTATATCTTTTGTTTTCTTACCGGCTGGTGTTTTTACCAAAGCTCTAAAACCAACAATTAACACAACAACAATTATTATTAAAAGCCACCAGTAATTTCTCATAAAAGAACTTGTGCCAATCAATATCTGAGTCGTCATTGGTAATTCTTGACCAGAGGCAGTTAACATTTCTGTTAACTTTGGAATAACAAATATCATCATAACAACACCAACGCCAATAAGTCCTGAGATGATAAAAGCCGGATAAATCATTGCACCCTTTATCTTACTACTTAAATCATAATCCTTTTCTAATTGATCGGCTAAATATTCAAGCACATTATCTAACTTACCAGATGTTTCACCACTTTTTATCATACTGATATAGAAGTTAGAAAAGACATTACGATAGCGCTCAAGAGCAACTGAAAACTTTTGACCGCCTTCTACTTCATCAGCCAGTTCAGATATGACGGATTTAAAATATTCACTCTCTGTTTGTTTAACAAGTATTCTCAAAGCTTGAACAATAGGCAAAGTAGCACTAATCATAACAGATAGCTGTCTTGAAAAGATAACAATATCTTTTTGTTTTACTTTCTGAAATATTGCCAAATTAAAAGAAATGCCTTTGCCTTGACCAGACTCTTCTGCAATATTGATAATGGTAAGTCCTCTGTCATTTAAAATCTCAGACGCCGATTCAATATTCGGCGCCTCAACCATTCCAGAGGTTATGTCTTCACCTTTATGTGCTCTGTAACGAAATACTGCCATTTAGAATTTTTTTAAACTATTTTCAAAATTAACTTTATCTATAACTTCTGGCAAAGCATCCTCTTTAGCAACCTCACCTGTTCTAACAAGCTCAACTAAAGACACATCTAGTGCAAACATGCCTAATTCTCTATTACTCTGCAATATACTAAATATCTGATAAAGCTTATCTTCTTTAATAGATCCAGCTACAGCCTGATTCATTAATAATAGTTCAGCTGCCATCGCAAGTCCTCCACCAACTCTTGGTAATAATCTTTGGATTAAAACTGCCTCTAAATTATTAACTAGTAACTCTCTAATCCAACCACGCTCACTGTCTGGATAACAGTTAATAATTCTTTCTAAAGCAAGTGTTGATGTTTCTGTTGTCATTACCACAAACACAAGCCTACCAGCTTCAGTATGTTTTAGTATTAAATTCCACTCTTCATAATTTGTCACCCCGCTTACCATCATAACGTCTATATCTTGATCTAAAGATTGCTCTAAAGCTTCTTTAACACTATTTACATCTTTTCCAACCTCTCTTTGAGAGATAATACTCTTATTATTAGCAAGTAGAAACTCAAGTGGCTTTTCAATAGTTACTATATTCTCACTTCTTGTATTATTAATATAATTTAATAAAGCTGCCGTTGTAGTTGATCTACCAGAACCAAATGTTCCACCAACAACCACTAAGCCTTTGGTTAGATTAGCAATCTTTTCAATATTGTGTGGTAAACCAAGAGTGCTTAAATCTGGTACCATCTCTGGAATTAAATGAATAGATAATACTGGTATTCCCTTTTGATAAAAAACCTTTATCTTTAAACGCAACTGATTCATCCATTCATAGATTATGGTTGCATCTTTTTTATCTTTTAATTCAACTAAACCTTCCTCAGAAAAAAAGAATCCTAATAATTGCTCAATGAAATCTGGAGTTACCACCTCTTCATTGTCTAAATTAACGAGCTTGCCATTAATTCTAAGTGAAGGATAATTACCAGCTGAGAAATGTAAATCTGATGCTTTTCTTTCAGCAGCAGTTCCTAATATTCTATTTATAATCAAAGTATCTGTTGTTCCCATAACAATATATTAACTAATTATTTTTTCTATTTTACTAATAACTTCTGATGGCACAAAGTGTGCTTTTATTAAATAATCTACGGCTCCTAATTGTAAACATTTCTGCACATCCTCCCTTTCACTCATATTACTTAAAACAATAACTGGTATGTCTTGTGTATTCTTATCTATTTTCAATTCTTCTAATACTTCAAAGCCACTTTTTAATGGAATAAGTAAATCTAATAGTATAATGTCCGGCTTTAACTCTTTAGCCTTTTTTAATGCCTGAATACCATCACTAGCAGACTTTACTTCATAACCAGCCTTAGTAAGCTTTGTGGTATACATTTGTAGCAAAAAAGAATCGTCTTCTACTATTAATATTTGTTTAATATTTTCTTCCATATATTTATTCTTCAGACTCTTCTTGTCTAGTTACACGTATAACTTCTTCTACGGTTGTAATACCTAGGATAGCCTTCATGAAACCATCTTGTTTCATATCATAATAACCTTGCTTAACCAATTCTTCTCTAAAATTATTTTTATCGAAATCTTCTGAAATAATATTTCTCATCTCTTTATTAATGTAAATAACTTCAGATATTACAAATCTACCTTTATACCCTGTTTGCCCGCAATGATTACAACCTTCACCTTTATAGAACTTAAGATTATTCAAATCTACTCCCTCATAATGATACTCTGGTTTTATATCACCAACGCTTTCCTTAACTAATTTTATTGCATCAGCTGGTACCTGATCTTCAATTTTACACTTTGGACATATTTTTCTAATAAGTCTTTGTGCGATAACAAGATTTAAAGTTGAACCTAATAAAAATGACTCTACGCCCATATCTAAAAATCTAGGCACAGCACCTTCAGCATCGTTAGTATGAAGAGTAGAAAGAACAAAGTGACCTGTTAAAGCAGCGTGAATAGCAAGCTCTGCTGTTTCACCGTCACGAATCTCACCAACCATGACTATGTCTGGATCTTGTCTAAGCAATGACCTTAAACCAGATGCAAACTTATATCCAATATCTGCATGTACCTGCGATTGATTAACTCCAGGAATAAAATACTCAACCGGATCTTCTAGGGTAGAAATATTAACTTCTTCTTTATTTAAAATATCTAGAGCTGAAAAAAGAGTAGTAGATTTACCAGAACCAGTAGGACCAGTAACCAGGAACATTCCATTTGGTTTTTTAAGCTCTTTATGTAAAACATCTCTTTGGTGTCCCATAAATCCAAGATCTTCTAAAGATGGGGCTTTATCTGGTGATTCTAAAATACGCATAACCACCTTTTCTTTACCAACCAACGGCAGCGTAGATACACGAAAATCTACATCTTTATCGTGTATATTTAAACGAATACGTCCATCCTGTGGAATACGAGTTTCATCTATTTTTAGATTGGATAAAACTTTAATACGAGTAACAATTGCTGAATGAACATAGGCTGGCAATGTAAGAGATGTGTGTAAAATACCATCAATACGATAACGAACCCTTGAATCATCACCATATGGTTCAATGTGTATATCTGAAGCAGCGCCATCAACAGCGTGCCTAATAATAACAGATACCATTTTAGAAACTGGAGCAGATTTAATTATTTCATCTAAATCTCCTTCTGCATCCTCAAGTTTAATACCTGTACCTTCTTTTTTCTTTTGAAATTTCTGTTCAGCAGCTCCTAACACCTCTCCCACTTCTTGGGTTAATGTTTCGTATTTCTTTATTGCCCAATCAAAACTAATTGTAGATATTACATAGTATTTAACTTGCAAATTATTCTTTCTTGCTAAATACTCAATAGCCTCTAAAGCTTGAAAGTTCGTTGGATCAACCAAACCTACTTGCAATTCATCATCTTTACTACCAAAAACAATCATCTGGTAATTAAGGGCTAAGTCTTGTGGTAAAAACTTCAAATGAGCATCCTCGATAGGCATGTCCTGTAAATTAACATAAGGCACATTAAGGACCTCACCCTTTACTCTAGCATACTCTTCTGGTTCAACTAATTTGTCTTCTAAAATAATTTTCTCAATTGGACTGCTGGTTGATTCTTGCTTAGCCAAAATCTCCTGATACTGCTGAGAAGTTATCAGGCCACGTTCTATTAACTTATCTAATAGAGGATTATTTCCTTTTATTTTAGCTGCCATTATTTAAAACCTTTCTGGAATAAATTCTTTAACTTGGAATGGTTTTTCATTACCAATATCGTCATCTTTAACAACTGGCAAACCTACACCACCCTTCATTCTTTTATATATATCATACTCTGTAAAATTCATATCTAATGCTTTAATTACATCATCCACTTTTTTTGTTTTACGAACCTGCATAAAACCAGGAGACAATAAATCATTATCCAGTGTTTCATCATATTCTACTACTGCATTTTGACCTAATAACATATATGCCATTGCACCAAAACAGATGACTAGTATCACTATCATAATGGCATTTTTTTGTTTTGATGGTTTTTTCTTAGCTAGCATCGTCTTGATCTAAATAGTAAGTTCTAAAATTAAATGAATATTTTTTAGTAGCTATTTCTTCTCCGTCTTGACCAACATAACTAGGTTCAGATAAAGCACTAAAGTTAACTGTTACTAAATTAAATAGTCTAACATTATCTTCTATTCTCTTTAGCAAACCTTTAAACTCATTATACCCTCCACCTTCAACAGATATCTCAATATCTACTGCCTTAAGTTCTGAAGGTAGTCCGTCCCAATCCATAAAATCTGCTACTTGGAATTCGATTAATTGATCTATATCTGTTTTAACATCATTAATAGATATTTGCTCTAGAATAAATCCACTTTCAGAAACAAGTCTTTCAATTTCCACAAACAAAGATTGTACATTAGCTTTATCTGGTAATATATTATTTATCTTTTCTAATTCTCTGGAATTCTCCGCACTAGTAATATATGAATACTTTTCCTCAAGTGTTTTTAATTTACTTAAGTATAATTTTTTGTCATCTCTTTCCTGTCTCAATTCTGGCACCCTATTATTATTTTGATGTTGTATGTCGCTAAACTTTGGCCACAACACAAGCCAGACTCCCAAAACAAATACAATAACAACAAAACCAATACTAATATATTTATAATATGTATTAAGGGTATAATTTAATTTACTTATTTCTTTTTCTTCTTTCTCTATCATATTATTTCTTTTCTACAAAGTTTTGATCATAAAATACATCCCTGTATAAATTAACCAGGGCATTATAGCTAATACCAATACCTTCATCGAGTGATGCTTCAGCCACACTAAAACCACCAAATATTTCTGGGAATCTCTCATAAGCAATTAATTGCTCAGCTACGGTTGTAAAACTTTTAGCATAGGATGCTAAATTAATATCTGAGTTAACTAATGAAGCGGTAAATCCACTGTAATATACTTCTGGTAAGGTGGTCTTTTCTAAAACATCAAAAAAGTTTGTCCAATATACATGACTTCTTAATAGACTATCTACTGCAGATAGTTTCAACTGCCAGCTCTCAGCATCATTTAAATCACCACTATACTTTGCTATTTCTTTATCTAACTCTTCAATCTCAACTTCTAATGCTAAACCTTCTTCCGTAACTTTTAATCCGTAAAAAGAAATAACTGTAAATATACCAACTAAAATTATAATAGTAACAATCAACCAAACAGACATCATAGAAATTAATTTGTTGGTTGAACGAAATCTAAAGGTTGCTGGTAATAAATTAACATCAAAACCTTTTCTAACTTTTTCTGAACCACCCTCTTCCAATTTCTTTTTAAGTATTGGTTCTTTTTTAAGTTTTTCTTTCTTTACTTTAACCTCTTGAATAATTGGTTCTTTAATATCTTCTTTTGGCAAATCTGCCATCTGTTCTTTTGCAACAGCTAACAAGTCTATTGATTCACCATCTTTTTTACCGTTAACAGGGTGTAATAAACTACGTAAAAAACTACCTTGCTTTTTTACTTTAGGTTTTTTTTCTTCCCTCTTTTCTTCTTTTTTATTTTGTAGAAAATCTACCATAATTACATATCTCGCATAGCCAAGCCAACAGCTACGGCCATACGATTACCTATTTTATCTAACATTGGTTTTAAGTCTGGAGAATACTCTAATTTATCCCATGGATTACCAATATATACTGGTACATTAAATAGACTTAAGAAATAATCTGGCAAGTTTGGTAAAAAGGCTGAACCACCAGATAAAAGTATTTTAGAAACTCCTTGTGAGGATTGTCCTCTATACATGTCAAAAACATAACGAACCTCATTAATAATTGGTCCAAGCGATGCTTCAATAGTTTTTGGTATTCCCTTCTTTGTTTCCCCTAAAACAAGACCAAAATCTCTCTTGAATTGTTCTGCCCTATCTTCACTAATATTTAAACTTGCGGCAATTGCTTTTGTAACAGTTAAACCACCAACGTCTATGCTTCTATTAAGAACTGGCAAGCCGTTATCTACAATAGAAATATCTGTTGTTATAGAACCAATATCTACAATCATGGTTAGCTCTTTATCTTTACCAAGCAGAGCTCTAGACATTGCAAAAGCTTCTGTTTCTAAAGACAAAAGATTAAGACCTGCTCCTTTAAACACTTCTAAATATTTATTAACTAAAGCTTTTGGAGCAGCCGTTACCAACACCTTAGTATAATCTTTTTGTTGAGAAATAATCTTACTAGAACCACCCTCATCACCTAGTTCTGCACCTTCTTTAACTTCTTCTTTTTTCTTAAATAAACCTGAGCCAGTTTTTTCTTTAACAGTATCTTCTCTATCTACCAGTTTCCAATCTAGTATCATATCCTCCAGTGGTAATGGTATGTATTTTTTTGCTTCCCATTTAATAGCTTCCGGCATTTCTTTATCTGGAAGCTTTGGTAGATTAATTAAAAGGGTAAAGACTGCAAAAGTTGGTAAAGCCGCAATAGCTTGTGTTGTAGAAGTGCCAGCTTTTTCCATTAACTTTTTTAACACATCTATTAATCTTTGCTTACTCTCCGGAGTATTCTCATGAATAATATCGTTCGCAACATCAACATAACCAAAAGTATCCAGAATGGTTTTTTTTCCATCATTTGTAAGTTGGACCAGCTTAATGCTGGCCGTACCAATATCCACTCCTAAATATGAATTCTTTTTAGAAAATAATCCCATTTATTTTTGTTATATTTTTATCTACTCCACTCTGGTAAATAACCAACAAAGTTTCCTAGCCCTGGTGGTGTATTTAACAAAACACGACCATCATATTCAAATATTTCAGATGGTGACAAACTACTAAAGTAAGTTCTTTCAAGAATAATTTCTTTAGCAACCACCACACCAGAAAAATCTAACTGAACTTTTGTCTCAACAGCATCTCCATCATCATCACCTGTGTAGAATTTACCAGAACCAGCAGTTCCATTACCCAAAACTACAAATGCACCAACAACACTTGAAACACTCTTGTTTATATATACATCCCCTAGAACGACCCATGATACAGAAGCTATTTCATTTAAATTATCTGGTACACCAGAACCATAGCCAGTCTTAGCATTAATGTATAGATCTCCATCAATAACTATAGTGCCAGCACCTGAGCCTGTAATTGCATCATCAAAATCTAAGGAAGAATTAATATTAAAATCTACACTATCTCTAGTTGTGCTAGTGAAATAGTATACATTACCAGCCAAGGAATTATTATTTGGTAATTCAGTAATATTATATGTATCTGAATCTACATCATAATATTTATTATTTGCTTTAGATAATGCCTCTAAATAGTCTACATCTAACTGCACAATAGAAGTGCTATATGACTCACTAGCTGTAGGGAAATCTATATCTATACCACCAATTAAACATGACTTACTACTAGATAAAGTTATGTCATTATTTGAGCCAGAAATAATACAATAGGTGGCATTATATGCACCTTCTGGGGCTCTAGATCCTGTTACAGTTCCACCGCTATATATATCGCTATACTGAGTCTTAATATATGGACCACCACTAAATGTCTCATCAAAATATATCCAACCTAAACCATCATCACCACCAGACCAAGCCCAGCCAGCTAAATAACCATGTTCATTCAATCTAACACAATAGTTTGTTTCGTCAGGATCTACTGTATTACATTCCTCAGCTGCCCTAAATCTAATCCAAGCATTATTATTTGGATCAGTATCATTAAAAGTAGCTACAGCCCAACCCTCTAAATACCTACTCTCTACATCTAATTGAACAGTGTGAGCATAATTATCTCCACCACTTATTGTAGGTAATGAACCTACGCTGCCAGCACCAATTGTTGGACTAAAATCTATCCAGCCAGCATTAGTTGACCAAGCAAATCCATCCATAACGCCAGTCTCAGGATCAAGCTCTACAGCATAATCTGAATAACTTTCACTGGCACAATGTCTTGTTAATTGCGCATCATTTTCACCAGCATAAACATTAATACAATTCAAAGACACCCAACCAAAAGTATCTGTCCAACCCCAACCAGTTAGCTCGCCATCTGGCAAAACAGCTGGTTCAGCAAAAGCAACTGGCTGCATATACACCATGAATAGAATAGATATTGTAAGTAGTATAAAAATGAATACTACATAATGATAAATGTTGGTAATAGTTTTCATTTATTTAATTAAAAAGAGTAATTCTTGTAACTGACTTTCGTTTATACAAACTTTTCCAATACACAACTCATCGGCTACTATTGTGCCATCAACATTTGCATCCTGATCAAAATCTACATCACCAGCCACTCTTAAATTACCATGAATACCAGTATCTCCATCTGCAAACTCAACTTCAAATCTTACTTGTCCGCCTTGTCTACTCAATATTTGAACACCTTTTGTAGCAGCTTCATACCCAGTAAGTTGTAAGGCTTCACCAGTTACATACCAAGCGCCAGTGTCAGACTTGAAGTCTTTACCTATTGCCCATTGATCGTTTACAAAACGAATCCTGTCGCCGCTGCTTATCTGAATATCCCCATCAACTGTCAATTTATCATAGACCTTAACACCATAACTATTATCTCCATTTAAGTACAAATAATTTCCACTCGCACCATTTATTTGAGAAATATCATCTGGAGATAAATCCATAGAAATTGTTATTGAGTCATTTGATCCACCAACTACACTAATGTTCGCTCCATCATTGATATATAATCTATCTGCGCTACTATCTGCTTGAGGATCATCACCACTATCTACATCAATAAACTTAAATGCTTGCCCGCCAGATCCACCACCAGATGACCACTCTGTTATACAGCTATCATTTAAACAAATCTCATAATCTGTACCAGCACCACCAATTTGCACCTTTTTTGGATCAGAGGATTCAACTTTTAAAACCTCATACTCTTCATATGTTGACGGCGTACCATTATAGCCTGGGTTATTCCAAAAAGTATTAGCTGTTTTAACTATAAACTCTGGATACCTTTCATGGGTTCCAGAATATGTATACCAAGGAATCACGTCATTATATACATTATGTGTAGTTACAAAATTACTACCATTGCCAACTAGAATAGTACCTCTTAAATATGCTCCATAGGCTCCTGCATATGACCTTGTATGAAGTGCTACACCACGACTAGTAAAACCTTGGAAAAAACCACCATATGAATAAGCACAGAGATTAGTCTCATCGAATTCAGCTCCAGTAGAAGTTGTGCAAACGTCTGAAGAGTATGGATCAGAGCTAACATTTTTATCTGTAGTAACGCCCCAAATAGCAGCACTATTTTTTACTTGAGTAGCACCTGAATCATAACCCGTTAAAGATGAATGATTTAAATCTGCAGCTCTAGCATAAACAGCGAATCCATAAGATCCTTCCAAACCTCCATTAATATATATGCCATTATTACCAGGCATACTAATTGTCTGCCCCTCTTCTAAAGCTATACCACTACTAGCAACAATGATTTTATCAAAATATGTTGTTTCAGAACTGTATGTTCCCCAACAGTTATCCATATTACCGTAACAAGTTGGACTTATCTGAAATATGTCCTGAGTAGCATAAGTTGCACTTGGATTAACATCTATCTTAGAACCAACGACAAGGCCGCTACCCGAACTAATTGAGGTATCAAAAGTATCAACACCATCTCCCTGAACCGTCAAAGTATGACCTTCTTGAATTGTTCCACCCTCAACAGTAATGGGTTCTGGACGATTACATCCAGGAGGAGCACAACTTGGATCACTCCAGGCAGCCTCCACAGGGCTTAAATTAATAACAAAAAATAACAATCCGAAAAATAGAATTGTCATAATTACTTTACTGTTCATAATATTGAAATTAAACTAATTATTTTGACCATTTGGTGACTTTATTATACAATATATCTGTTAATCCGTAAACTAAATATATGAATACATTGAACAATCAAAAAACAACCTTAATAATTATTATTGCTGTTGTAGTAATAATTGCGGTTGCTCTAACCCTATTAAGCTACCAGCAGGGGTATAAAAGTGGTCTTAACGTAAAACAGGGTATATATGACAACCTAGAGGACAACCAATCCCTAGAGAGCGGAACAGAGAGTGTGGATGAAAATGGAATGCCTACATACAACTTAGATAGTTACGACAACGCCTTGCTAGAAAAGTATAAACATCTAAATAACGACGAACAATAAAAATATGAACACACTTATTTACATTATAATAGCAGTAGTTGTAGTTTTAATATTTTGGCTAATTGCTCTATACAATGGATTAATCAGATTAAAAAACAGAACAGATGAAGCTTGGTCAGATATAGACGTACAACTTAAAAGACGTTATGACCTTATTCCAAACCTTATTGAAACTGTTAAAGGTTACGCTCAACATGAGAAAGAAACATTAGAGAATGTTATTAAAGCTCGTAACTCTGCCATGAGTGCAGAAGGTAGTAAGAAGGCAGAAGCAGAAAATGCCTTGTCTGAAACATTAAAATCTATCTTTGCTCTGTCTGAGAATTATCCTGATCTAAAGGCAAACCAAAACTTTTTACAATTACAAGATGAGTTATCAGATACAGAAAATAAAATACAAGCAGCCAGAAGGTTCTACAACACAAACGTTAGAGACTTTAATACAAAAATACAAACTTTTCCTAACAATATCATTGCTGGAAAATTAAAATTCACCAGTAAAGAATTCTTTCAAGCAGATGATGTTGAGAAAGAAAATATTGCAGTTAAGTTCTAAAAATGTATTCACAAATAGACTCAAATAAACGCAAAACATGGGCTTTAATGCTCATTTTTGTGTTAGTTATATCTCTACTCGGCTATGTTTTTAACATGTGGTATGGCGATTCAAGCTACGGTATTTTAATAATAGCTGTAATATTTTCTTTACTTGGCGCAACCTTTAGCTACTACTCTGGAGATAAAGTAGCACTAGCATCAGCAGGTGCTAAACAAATACAAAAAATGGACAACCCTTATGTATACAGAATGGTTGAAAATCTTTGTATCACCTCTGGTTTGCCAGCGCCAAAGGTACATATCATACCAGATGATAGTATTAATGCTTTTGCAACCGGTAGAGATCCAGAGCACGCCTCTATTGCTATTACAACTGGTGCCATAGATAAACTTACTAATGAAGAACTTGAAGGAGTTATTGCTCACGAATTATCTCACATTAAAAATTACGATATCAGATTAATGATGATAGTAATTATTTGTATTGGTATTATTACCCTACTGGCTGACTGGATGATTAGAGCTAGACTTTATGGAATAGGGGGTAAGAAAAGTAATGATAGTAATTCTGGACAACTTGGATCTATCATTTTAATAGTTGGCTTAATACTAGCAATCCTTTCACCAATATTTGCCAGATTAATACAATTCGCTGTTTCTAGAAAAAGAGAGTATTTAGCAGATGCATCAGGTGCTATGCTTACTAGATATCCAGAAGGACTAGCAAACGCCCTTGAAAAGATTAAACTGCAAAATAAACCATTAAAAAAAGTTAATAAAGCTACAGCTCATCTATATATCTCTAGCCCATTCCTAGGCGCAAAAAGGGGTCTTAGAAAAGCTTTTGCTACTCATCCAGACATAGACGATAGAATAGCTAAACTACGAAATATGGCTTAAATTAGCCATTATTACTATATATACAATAAAATACGGCAAATATTGACATAAATGTGCTTTTCCGCTAGAATAAGTACAGTTAATTTAATACTTAATCAAACCACACCTATTAGAATATTTCTATTAGGTCCTCGGAAATAGTCGATCTGAGGTAGGATTAATTCAAATGGAACAAAAACATTACGAACTAACCTATATTATCTCAACCGGAGTTCCTGAAACAGAACATCCAGAGATAAAAAAAGCAGTAGATAAAATATTAGCAAAATTTGATGCTAATGTTACAGATACTCAAGACCTTGGCAAAAAGAAATTTACTTATGCCATTGAAAAAGTCAGACATGGTTTTTACCAAGTTGTAGAGTTTAATACTTTACCTGACACAATAATTAAGATCAGCGAGGAATTTAAGTTATTACCACAAGTTCTTCGTTTTTTAATTGTTACAAAAAAAGAGCTTACTGCTGAAGAAAAAGCTAAAGAACAAGCTAGAAAGACAGCTAATGAAGAAAAGAAAGAAGAAGCTGTTAAAACAGAAACTTCTGAAGAGAAATCTAAAAAAGAAGTTAAAAAGGTTAGCCTAGAAGATCTAGATGAAAAGCTAGATGAAATCTTTGAAGGCGACACAATTGTTGAATAATACTTAACCAACAAATCTATGAATCTTAATAAAGTAATGCTCATTGGTAATATTACAAGAGACCCTGAGCTAAGAACAACTCCAGCTGGAGATAGTGTAGCTAGTTTTTCTATTGCTACAAACTTTACTTGGAAAGATAGAGATGGCAACAAACAAGAAAAAGCTGAATTCCATAATATTGTTGCCTGGAGAAAGTTAGCAGAAATTATTGGCCAATACCTAAAAAAAGGTAGCAAGATATATATTGAAGGCAGATTACAAACCAGAGATTGGGAAGACCAGAATGGTGTAAAACGTTACAGAACAGAAGTAATAGCTGAAAATATGATCATGCTAGATAGTAAAGGTGGTCAATCAAATGATTTCGCTCCTGCTCCACAATCTACTAATCAAGATGAACAACCAGCACCTCCTGCTGAGGACGAGATAAATGTGGAAGATATTCCATTTTAAGAAAGGAAAGTAAACACAATGTTAAAAAACAATAACAATTCTGCACAACCAACTAAAAGATATTGCCATTTCTGTACAAACTCTGTCAGAGATATAGATTATAAGAACGTACAATTATTACAACGTTTCTTATCTTCATATGGTAAAATTGTACCAAGAAAAAGATCTGGTGTTTGTGCTAAACATCAACGTAAATTAGCAACTGCAATTAAACGTGGACGTTTCATGGCTTTATTGCCATTCTCATCAAAATAAATTAAAAGATAAAAGACTATGCTAGCAATGAACGAATTAAAATTGGGAACTGTTATTACTATTGATGATCAACCATATCAAATAACATTCACTCAACACATAAAAGTCGCTAGAGGTGGTGCATCTTTACGGACTAAGTTAAAAAATTTAGTTAGTGGTCAAGTTTTAGAAAAGACCTTCTCTTCTGGAGATAAAGCTGAGCCAGCAGACTTACAAAGACAAAAATCTAACTATCTATATAAAGAAGGAGATAAATACTTCTTTATGAATAATGAGAGCTTTGAACAGTTTGAATTAGATGATAGTGAAATAGGTTTTGCTGGACAATTTTTAAAGGAAGGGATGACAGTAGATACTCTTATTTTTAATGATACTCCAGTATCTATTAAATTGCCTACCAAGATTGAGCTAATGGTAACTGACGCCCCTCCTGGAGTAAAGGGAGATACTGCTGGATCAGCCAGCAAACTTATTACACTTGAAACTGGCGCTGAAATAAAAGCACCTTTGTTTGTAAACAAAGGTGAAATGATAAGAGTAAACACAGAAACTGGAGAATATGTAGAAAGAGTATAATTATATACATGATAAAAAAACAACCACCTAATATTAGGTGGTTGTTTTGTATATATTATATTGCTAATTGCAAACTACTACCCAATGTCTGTAATTTATTCCAGTTAAACGAATTGTCCTTAGCATCTACATAGGCCATCAATATATATTTAGGCTTATCTTCGTCTAACATATTATCTATTATAGCCATAACCACCATAGCTGAATCTTCTTTAGACAACTTAAGCTTGTCTACTAAAACCATCTCTAAGGCTAAACTCAGCAAAGCTGGCGTAGGTTTTGCTTCTATCATGGTTTCTGCAATCTCATCTGTATATTTAACAGCTATATATTTTTTTAATATACCTTTAAACCTTGAATCTTGTTGCCATGTTTTTACTAACTCTCCCGTACGTGCCAACCAAGATAAAACAACAACAACTTCCTCTGCCTTGCCTAGTCCTAAACTTTTCCAAAGATAGTTTCTAATTCTTGATACATCGCCGCTAGAAATTCTTCCTAGTTCTTCCATAGACTTTGTTAAAGATTTTGGCTTAATAAAATCTTTCCAAATAGTATTCACTGGAACAGAAACACTTTCATCCTCTAATTCTTCTTCCTCTTCCTCAAAATCTTCGTCACCATCTACATAAAATGGCTCGATAATATTTTCACTCAAGGCATCAATAAAATCGTTAGCTTTTTCTTCTTCAAAATTAAGATCTTCAATTAAAAAATCAACTGCTTCTTTATTACTTGCTTCGCCTTCTAAAATTGCCTGTGCTAATTCACCAGGAAAATAATTATATTTTAAAGCTAATAAATTCAAATCTCCTAGAACTTCTTTTCTATTTAAATATTCTTCTATTTCTTTATTCTTCATCTTCTTGCTCGCTTGTATAATTAGAAACTATTTGTTCTATCTCATCGCCAGAAAGACCCTCTTCCTCTAAAATCACTTTCATATCTACATCCCCTCCACCGCTTGTATTAATATTACTAATCCTCTGATTAACATTAGCTATTTTATCTTGCATTTCATTGCTAAACGCTGCTTGACTAGCTCCCATCTTTTTAACTTGGGAAGATTGCTGTTCAAACCATTTCTTCATAGCCAAGAACTGTGCCATAGATAATGGTTTACTTAAGAATGAACCACTACTTGTTTTGGGTATATTAATACCTCCCTTATTCGAGCTTTGCTTTGCTTTGCCAGCGTTAAGCATTCCTGGTGGTATATTGCTTAAAAATTGATCCATCTGTCCAGATATAACATTCATAGCCTCCTCGTCAGTACTGTTTGATGTATTATCTGTTTGTGCTAACAATTTTCTCAACTCTTCCAAAAACTTTTTATTATCTGGCTCGTTCTTTTCTTCTTCAGGTAAATTTATTTCTATTTCTTTTTCTAGAGCTTGTAAACTATTTTGTATCTGCTCTTTTGTACTATTCCTATCTGCTATCACTTTAGACAAATCACTAACCCTATCCTTAACTGAACTTTGAGTATCTCTGGCTGCTTGAGTGCTTCTAGTTGCTTCAGAGCTAGCAACAGACTCCTTCTCTGAATCTCTTGATGATGTTTGCTTGTCTTGGCCAGCACTTTCTGCCTTAGAAGTTGAAACTGTTTCTACAGATGAAGATGATTCTCCTTGTACAGAACTTTGAGTATCTCTGGCTGCTTGAGTGCTTCTAGTTGCTTCAGAGCTAGCAACAGACTCCTTCTCTGAATCCCTTGAAGATGTTTGCTTGTCTTGGCCAGCACTTTCTGCCTTAGAAGTTGAAACTGTTTCTACAGATGAAGATGATTCTCCTTGTACAGAACTTTGAGTATCTCTGGCTTTTTCAGCACTGCTCATTGATTCTGAACTAGCCGTTGATCTATCTGAATCTCTTGATGATGTTTCTTTATTAGAACCAGCTTTCTCAGTATTTGTTGTTGATCTGGACACCTCGTTTGCTCTAGCCCTTGCCTCTTCTGCTTTGGTTTTTTGCTTGCTAGCTAAAGATTCTAAACTCTTTATTTCTTTTTCATGTGATGTTTTATATTTCTGATTTTCTGTAGAAATCCTAGAAGCTTCTTTTCGTAAAGCATTTGCCTTCTTAGTAGCTTCATTATATCTATACATAGCTCCTTCTGGATTTACATAGTTTGGATCTTCATATTCCTTTTTAGCCTGGGCAGCATCTTTTTCATACGATTCCGCTCTACCAGTCAAGTCTTTAACCTTGCTATTATTATCATTATAGCTCTTTGCAAATAAAGCTTTTGTAGCGTTTATTACATCTTGCGTTTTATAATAATCATCTTCTTTGGCTACAGCTTTATTCTCTTCAGACTGTCGCTTAATTTCTTCTTTATTCATAGCTTTGTTTACAACACTACTTTGGTAAACATCTAGAGCATCTTCATCTCTATCTGCATCATACCCCTGACCACCATTAACAATCATAAATTCTTCTTTTTGCTCATTGCTCATACTAGACCAATCATTTAAAGCTTGTTCCCTTAATCTTTCTTCCGTCTTCTGACGCTCTTGTTCTGAGTTAGCAGCTCTTATATTCTCTTTCCGCTCTTTTTTCATTGCCTTACGTTCTTTTCTTGATTCAAAGAAACTCTTCCCCTTTTCTACGCTTACACCACCCTCACTGACTGTCATATCTTTTGCATTAATAATCCTATCTACAAAGGGTTGAGGAAGTTTAGGTTTAGATTTATCTATAACACCGTTCTTTCCAACATTGGCAATAGCGTCTGCCAAATATTCTTTTCTAATATCACCCTCAGTCATGTTTGGTTGATTTCTGTCTTCTCTAATATATTGACGGGCACTTTCTTTTTCAGCAACGGTCATACTATTCCACACATCTTCTTGAATAGAGCCATCCGAATCGACACCTTCAATGGTACTATGAGCTTTCTCATGACGAATTAACTGTTTGGCGTCTTTTCCTTTTCTTGATTTATTAACCAAAACCAAACCATCTGATTTTATTCTTTCTTCATCATTTAAATTGTTTAACAATTGATCAACACCACTAACTCTTTCACCTGATTCAGTCTCAATTCCATGCAAGGTATCATTCTTTACTTGTTGTAAGTCTGCGTCTTTGCTTGGTTTTACGCCAAAATATTCTAAAGCTGTTCTGATATCTTCATCCTCCTCTGCTGATTCAAGCTCACTTTGATAAGCTTGCACCATTTCTTTCATAGCACTAGCTGCTTTAATAGCTTCTTCACCGTTAACAAACATACCAGCCTTTCTTTTCTGACCGGTTAAACCACCTTCTACTCTTTCATTCAGTTCATTGAAATCTACTGCTGTCATATTACCACTTCTAGCAAGCGATCCCATTGTAATACCTCCTTGAGTTGATTTACTTATTTTTGAATATTCTGAATATTGATCCTGATTTAAATATTCACTACTCTTTTCTTCCTCACTTAAAGATTTATATTTGTCTGAGTTATAGAAACGCTCCCCTAAGACACTAGCATTATTTGCAACAAACTCATCCTTATTTACTTCTCTGGTTTCATCACCCTTCTTAAGAACAACATTACTGTTTTCATTTCTACTAGTAGCTTCTTGATCAACCTGCCAATCTTTACCTTCTTCACTCATATCTGCTCTAACCATGTCTGTTGGCATAAGATTACTAATTTCATTTTCTACAGCTAAACCTGTATTTAAAATCTGATCGTCTGAAACTTGAGAATCTACCATATAATCTTTAGTGGATTTCTTTACCTCTACATCACTAATCTTTTTAGGTTCTCCTTGAACACTTATACTTTCATTGGATAAATTTTGATCATAATATTTAGAGGCCTCGTTGCTTACCTTTTCATCACTTAAATGTTTTAAGGCTTTGTACAAAGCGGCTCTTCTAGTCTCTGCCTTCTTCCTACCATCTGTACCAGGGTTTTGAGAATCTACTTTTTCATTAACTTGTTTAACTAATTTATCTACCTTATCATAAGGCATACTCTTAAACATTTCTTTAACAGCCTTACTCTTTATATCTCCCAAATTATCTTCAACATCTCCAGCTTGAAATCTCTCTGGCTCATCTGCAAACACCCTACCCTTACGCTCAGCTAATCTCTTTTCTTTTATTTCTTTTTCAGCAGATTTATACACCCTCTTAAGTGGATTAATAGAAGAAACTTCCTTCTTCTTATATTTTTCTTCTGCTCTAGTTGTTGCTTCGGACTTTTCTTTATTAATATATGCTTCTTTAAGCTTTGCACTACTTAAAGATTGATCGCTGTATAGATCTTCTCCCTCTTCAATATCATATTTAGTGCGCAATTCATTCTCAGCATTCGTTATAGCTCTAGCTTTATATGCATCTCTTGCCTCGTCTACAGTATTTACATCAAACTCTGTTATTAGTTCCTGCTTACGAGCATCATCAAAACCGTTCCATTCTGTACGTGCCTTATTCTTTGCCTGCTCAGTAACACTATCGTGTTCCTCTCTCATAAAAGACTCTCTAATGTCACCAGCTGCAACCTTACCAGAACCATCTCTAGCGGTACCACCTTTATTCCATAACTTATTCGCACCCGCAGCATCTGCGTTAATAGCTTTAGAAATAGCTTCCCTTTTCGGAATCTCTGCTCTAGCAGCTAAAGCTGCATTAATATTATCTCCACCACCAAAAACTTTCTTTCTGATATTATCTGCTCTTTTATCTCTTGCTTTCTCTCTTCCTTTTAACTTATCTTCTGACCTAGCTGCCGCTAAATGTAATAATGACCCCTCTCTTGCTCCACCTTCTGTAGCGCCAACTCTTTTAGCATCCCACCTTAAAAGCGCTCCGCCCGTACCACCAGCCAACGCTTTTCCACCCGCTTTTAAACCTCTACCACCTGCCTTCATGCCAGACTTAATATATCCACCACCCTTCTTTATTCCTTTGTCAAAAACCTTGCCCATTAGACCACCAGATTTACCTCCCATTTTTTGAGCCATCTGCATACCAACAACCAAAAGCATAATACCTAATAGGTAGTTAAGTAAAAATGGCGCTGAGGCTAATTGCCCACCAATAATACTATCGGGATTAACAGAACTTTCTTCAGCTGTAAAACGTCCACCAGTTTGTGACACAACAGACAATGTTAACCATAGGAAAAAAGCAATAGCCGGACCAACAATTAACTGCTCGCTAAACTGAGACCACCATTGTTTTGCCTGACCACCTAAACTTCCTGGTAAAGCTGAAGCTAAATATGCAAAAGGAGACATTACAACTAATATCCATAGAATAACAATACGATAAGCAAGCATAGCAACAACAGCAACCAAAACCACTAACAATATTAACGAAATAAGTAGACCAAAAATCATGCCAAGGATAAGGGCAAAATTATCTTGCTCTATTTCTCCAGAGGCATCCATTGAACTTGCTAAGGATTTTAACTTATTCAAACCAAAAGCCTCTGTAAAACCAACAATAATAGAATCTCTAAAAGCAGCTACAAAAGTTAACATGATAACTTGAGAAACATCTATTAAAAATCCTGCTATTGTCTTTGAAAAGTTAATCAATATAGCCATAATAATAACTTTCCTCAAAAAGTTCTTATAACTATATGATTCAACACCTAAAACTGTACCAACAGAGATGATAAGTAATATGACTATAAAGAACATATTACATATATCTCTAACAAGCACCCAACCAGTTGTTACAGCAGCCGCTGAAGTAAATTCATTAAACTGAGCAATATTAATGAGAACGGATAACACTAAGGTTATAAGTGAGCCTATCAAACTCATCAATAAATCCAGTATCCAGGCAAATACATTAGTCATTGCATCAGCTATACCAGCTGCATGACTAATAAAAGGTACTAAAATAATTAAACTTAAAACGAAAACAACCAAGGCTAACCGTTTAGTCACCTTGGTGTTTGCAAACTTCTTTATTCTAAGAATTAGATTTTTAAGCATTAAAAAATCTTAGTAATCTATCTTTATTATACTTAAAAAAAGAAATAAAATCAAGGAAAAACAATACCTAATATTGACAAAAACATAAAAATGGTGTATTATACTATATTACTTTATTATTTGATCTTTTATAACAAAATTAATAGCACATACAAAATCTCAAGGAATTGAGTAGGAGAGTAAAATGAAGACTTTAAACTTATTAACTGCGTTAATGTTTGTATTTATTTCGATCGTACATGGTGACTGGATAAACATAACTAACCCAGACACTGATGACGATGATTTAAACACAATGGTAAGAACGGAAAATGATATGTTTCACATGTTTGGAGAAGATGGTACATATATTAGGGGGATTAATTTCTCACTATCAAATCAACCATCGCCGGCTGGACTTGAAACAGATTATTTTAAAGCTTTTGCCGTAAACAACACTATCTATATATGTGGGGAAGAAAATACTATCCTTAAATCTATAGATAGTGGTAATAACTGGAATGTCCAGTTCCAAGGCAATGACGATGACTTATCATTTTATGCAATGAGCTTCTGGAGTGAAAACTCCGGCGTTGTAGGTGGAGACAATCTCACTATCATGCTTACAACCGACGGACAAACATACACAGAAGTGATGAGTAATCCAAACGGCGGATGCATAAAATACATTCATCAAGTATCTTCTAATGTTTTCCTTGCTGGCGGTTGGGATTATGAGAACAATGGAATACTTTTCCGCTCTCAAGATAGGTGTGAAACGTGGAATACAGTAAATATCAATACAAGTGATGATGTTTTCCACATAACCAGTCTTGGCGAAACCGTATTAATTGCCACCAAAGGAAGCTCGCACTGTTTGAGAAGTGACGATGGAGGAGTTAGTTTTTACTACTTAAACACGCCAACAAACAACGGAGTGAACGGTTTCAAGATTATTTCCAATGATCTGATCTTTATGTACAAGGGCGTTGAGTTGTATTCTTCAACCGACTCGTGTGCAACCTGGACGCTCGAACATGAAACCGATGACACGATTAGAGATATGTATGTTGACACAACAAACCATATTAGTTGGTTAACTGGAAGAAATGGAATAGTTTCATACAATTCATCATTTCTAGTCTCTATCGACCCCATCAATCAACAAGTGCCAAATGGTTATGTGTTAAACCAGAATTATCCAAATCCATTCAACCCAAACACGACAGTTGAGTATTCTATTCCTGCTGATGGAATGTGTACTCTTACGATATACGATTTCCGTGGCAAAGAAATCAAAACTGTTGTAAACGAATTCCAGTCTGCTGGAACTCATCGGGTTGCAATTGACGGTAGTAATCTACCTTCTGGCGCCTACATCTACAAGTTGCAATCCGGTGGAATTTCATTATCCCACAAAATGCTACTTGTAAAATAACCTGCATTTAATAATCAACAAACCCTCACCTAATTAAAGGTGGGGGTTTTACATATTTACTTATTTTAACCTCAAATATTAGTAAACCTTGACAAAATACATTAAATAGTGTATTATTATATGTTATCATTAAATAGGTAACAGAACCTTGAAAAACCAAACAAACAAAGAGGCTAAGCCTCTAGGAGGAAATCATGAAAAAATTGATGATTACTATCGTGATGGCCGCTCTGGTGGCCATGCCTGTATTTGTATTTGCCGAGTGGCAAGTTGTACCGTATGCATACACATCTGACTTGCAATCAATATCTGCTACCCCCAACGGAACTGTACATACAGTCGGATGGTATGGTCTTTATGCCAGCGGAACCCTTAACGGTTTAGACGCACAGCCATATCCTGAAGGAACTAATGAAGCAACTGACTGGAATGTAGTAAGGGCTATTAACAATGATGTCATCTATATTGGTGGCGAAAGCATTGTTAAGTCATTAGATGGTGGCGAAAGCTGGACAGAACAATTCGAATTCTCCACCGACGATGCAGTATACGATATGGATTTTTGGAATCCTGACTCTGGCATCGCTGGTGGCGATAATCTAACCATACTGCTTTATACGGGTTCTGACTGGAACATAGTATATAGCATCCCTGATGGCGGGATGATTCGATCTGTCAAGCGCATTGCATATAACACGTTTCTTGCTGGCGGCTGGGATCAGAACTACGAAGGAATCATGCTTCGTTCCGACGACGGCGGAAGCAGCTGGACAGAGATTGAGCTTAGCACCTCTGATTTCGTAAACGGAATCACGAGTCTAAATTCAACAGTATATGTTGCTGGTCCAAACTCAATCCGTAAAAGTACAGACAACGGCCTCAGCTTTTTCTCCGTTCCTCAACCAACAGAGGCGCTCGGTACCACGGGTATAGCTATTGTCTCTACAGATGAACTTTACGCTTGGTCAAGTAATGCCCTCTATCACAGTCCAAACGGTGGGTTGAGCTGGGAGAGCGTGTATAGCTTTGGTTATACAATCGCTGATCTAGATATCGACACGGAAACTGGGGAAGCGTGGCTTTGTGGCGATGACGGTCTTATTGCCTACAACCAATCCCTTCCTTTGTCTGTGGACCGAGTCAGCGATGTAATTCCTAACGGATACACGCTTGAACAAAACTATCCCAACCCATTTAACCCATCAACCAACATTGAATACTCTATCCCGATCAATGAGAGTGTAAATATAATTATTTACAACTCACTCGGTCAAACGATAGATGTTCTTGTTGATGAGCTCCAGTCTGCTGGAACTTACAAAGTTAACTGGAATGGGAATAGCTTACCTTCGGGTATGTACTTCTACCAAATCAGCACACCAACTTTTACCAGAACCATGAAAATGGTGCTGGTAAAATAACACTTGTCCATAATGGACAATAAAACCCCCTATCTCAAAAAGGGGGTTTTATTATTAATAAAATATTTTTTATTTAAGGAATTAATATAATTTCGCCATCATATCCTTCCCACCCAATAATTGCCTCAAAAATACCATCTCCATTTGTATCAACACCACAGTTACTACCACTTCCTTTACTACAAAAACCCCAATTATCCTCTACGTACACCTTTGGTGTATACACACAAGCTGGTTTACCATCGACTTCCGTAGGCGGATTGCTACAAATATATGTGTGATTAAAACTAAAATAACCTATACCATTCTCGTAGTCATCCACACAATAATTAAGATCATTACCGATGTTTTTTGGAACACACAAATTATTAGTTCCTGTACACTCAGCATTACTTCTACAACCCTGTCTTAACTTAAGGTTCTTTATTTGATAGCTTTGATCAGAAGATAAACCTGGCGTATGATTCAACCTGCCAACCCCCAAATCCCTCAAACAATTACCACTTGTATTATTATCATTATAACAACTCGTTACCATTTCCTCTGGTATAGTTACTGTGCTACTGTAATGACACCAACCATCTTCTAAAGTTTCTGTACCATCTGGACAACCGGAATTAGTATTTGGTATGTAACTCACACCATTCACAACATTACTCAAAGAAGTTGTATCTGCGAATGGTAAATAAGGATAGCTTTCAGTCTGGCCGGGTAACAACAAGTTAGATTGAGAACAATATCCGGTTGAATAACACCAATAATTAGCCATTGATCTTGTCGCAGTAATATTGTTACTTATTTTAAAATCATATTCTAGGGTTACAACATCTCCGGCTGTAAATTTTTCATCTGCTATCTCTGTGTTTCTATATATTACCCAATTGTCATCCCTGCTCGATGTTTGTGTAATAGTAGTTATACCAGTTGACGTATTTTCCGTCGCAGTACCACCCCAAGATGTGGTTGGATTAAAATCATTCCAATAATTATCATCTGAAATTGAGTTGGTACAACTGTTAACACATATATTTTTGTGATTTTTCAAGCTAACAGTTTCATCATTCTCTCCAAAAATCGACGAACCATCATCCCAATCCACCATCAATCTACTTAATGGTAATTGATCACCAGTCTCATTATATGCATAAAACTTAACTGTTGCGTTATAGATATTCGATTCCATAAGAATGTTACCACTATTTTTATCGTTAATAGTTATCCCTGTATTTCCCTCCGAAACTACACCGTTTGAATCTAATTCAACTTGACGTAGATCTACATTATCGCCAGAACTAATAGTAGAAATCTCACTAAATGATGCTTGTTCATATCTGTCTTGACCATAATCCCAAGAAAATTTTTCTATAAGCCTTGCAAACAAATTCTTTAACCATTGCAATCCATTGTTATCACCTCCATTAAAATTTGAATTTATTGCCGAAACCAAATCTTGATCTTCACTATCAACTCCATAATAATGACCATCTATATTTGAAGACCCGTCTAACATACCTATAACACCTGATTGAGAAACTGAATATGGTGTACCGGCAACTACCCCACTCAAACTAGTATTCTCATTTTCGACCTGTATAAACTGGTTATAATTATTCAAATTAAAATCTACGTTACTCATTCCATACCAGCTATAATATTGGTCTATGTCTAAAGATATTTCATTGTCATCAACATCTTTAAATGTGGCCATACCATTTATAAAATTATTAAACTTAGGCGAGCCTACCCGAATAAAATCAGTACATATTTCTGTTGCAGAAGTGTCTGGTTGTAGATAGTTTACCGTAACGTTGTATATATAACCCTGAACTATATTATAATAACCATCCATATACTCAAGCGGATTAATAAAAGAAACTTCATAACGAGACACGTTATCTACTCCATCAAAATCACCATCTTGAAAACCAACAATAAAAAATGCATACATAGCATACTCATTCCAGTTATTGCAATTCGCATAACCACCAGCAAATTCATTAGCAGACAAACATCCATCCTCTCCATCTAAAAACGGGAAGACACCCCCATTATTTCTTGTAAAATTATGCCAAATAAAAGATTCATCATCAAATGTTATGCCCGGGTTGCCGCCAACACTATCTATCGTGTAAAATGCCTTAACCCATATCTTTGAATCCTCTGGACCGCAAAAATCTTCATTAATATTACCACCAACGCAACTATATTCATCTTCACTCGTTAGCGTAATAGTGCTTGAACCATTTATATTAAGTAACATACACTCATCTGGATCGTTACCATAAATATCATCTTGACACTTTAAAACACCATCCGTTCCTATACCATTAACAAAATAATCGTCATGCCCTGGTATCTGCCAACCAGCCGCAACATTGTTGAATTCAATACTCTCAATGACTGATTCTTCTTTACCAAAACTATCTTCATCCCATATTTCAACATCTTGATTACTAACACCTACTGAAACATTAGGATACTGCTGACCACCATTCATGCATAAAGCTATTGTAGAATTGTCTTGAAAACCAGCATATGGTGAAACAATCTCAGGAGTTCTTGCGTAATAATCTTCCATCCAATAATAACCACAATGTTGCCAATCCCATACATAGCTCTCATTTTCTGGCGCCTGCTCACCAAGATCTAACGAAACTGGAATAGACACGTCCCCTGCATAAGGATAATTACCTTCTGACTGTAAACAATAGTACATATTATCAAAATCCAAATTTAGGTCATCAGCTATATTGACACCAGATGGGTTATATTCACCACTTAAAATATCTAATGGCATCCAAGTTAAACAAGGGTGTGTGCTGCCGGCATATCCAATTATCGTTCTTGAATAATCATATTCAAGACAGAAGCCCCAAAAACCGCGATAATTATTAACTGATTTAATTTGAGAATCGCCAATAGCAGTAAATCCATTATAATTAGATCTATAATACCTAGTCTCACCTTGTGTGTAATTAACCTCTGTATAATCACACTCACAACCAGCGCCCTGAGAGCAGAAATTCGCTTGAGGCATCTGCAAAGGCTTGGTAATAATATTTCCATCATCATCAAACTCAATATTTAACCCTATTGTCGAAAAAGGAGCATCAGAATCAGGGAACAACCTACACGTTGGTTCAACAGTTATTCCATTAAAACCTACACCCGCTGTATCGTCACTTTCGTTGGACAACCTCAATACACCATCTTTATTTTTAGCCAACAAAGATTCTAAATTAAACTTATTCAACAATGAGTAACCAGAATATTCTTGTCCTGACCAACCAGTTTCTCTGGCCGTATATACATCCTCAGTTAATATTTCATCACCTTTTTCTAACCAAGAAATACAAGTATTACCACTAGGAGATAACTCCGTACACCTGCCAAGGTCATAACAATACTCTTTCACACTTCCATCTATTTCTGTGGCATAACTTGAAGATCTACAAGCTAGCCATTCGCTACACTCTCTATTTTTAGTTACTTTAATAACTTCATTACTATCACTTAAACAATCATCATCCTCTGGGGAGCATCCTGTAACAACTGTTAAATTACCATTGTTTACTAAACTGTTATTATAGCTAGCATTACTGTCATATTGTCTTATTATCTCTCCATCACTATCTACATTAGATGTATCCAACATTAATACACAACCGCTTTCCCAAGAAACCTGTCCATTACAATCTGCACCATTTATACTGTTGCCGTTTATATAATAATATGACTGCGTCTCACTAATACCAACATTATCTAGATAGAATGTAGAATTGGTATCATTACCGAAAGCTATTGAACACCTTATGTTGTTATTACTTGAATCTGCTCTAAATTTACCTGTAAAAGTTGAATATCTATCTGTTCTTGTTTGGGAACTTTTAATTAACATTTTATACACTCCACCACCCACACCTATAAATGAATCGTCATATGATTCTATAGTAGCTCCTTCACAATATAGACCAACCGAATAACTACCAATACCCGTTGTACCAGCTAATGCATGAGCTACATTTATAAATCTTGGCAAATTAAACGACATATCTTCTGCCTCCTCCTCACTTGGAGGTTGTTGGTCTCCACTAATAAATCTTAGATCAAACTTAACAGTATAATCTTTACCGCCATTTATTGAGAAACTCTGTCTAAATGATTCATTACTACTTGGAGTATAATAATCTACATTTACAGCATTTGTATTATCCCTTCCTGATCCATTAAGATATGAAGTAAAGCCGTCACAGCTAGTATTATCTTCACACCAAAAATCTGGTATCTCTGGATCGTTATTTACATTTCCTAATTTCGTGTTTATTTCAAAATCTCCATTAAACAGCAAATTATCTCCTTGTGTTCCTTGAGGATCTATAAACTCTGTACAACCAACCGCAGCAGAATTACATTCTCCAGCAAACCCTATCCAATCAACATCTCTTCTCTTATATAATTCACCGCTTTCATTACATGGTATTTTGTCTGCTTGGTTAGCATTATTAACGGATGATGTTAAATACCAACCAGTTAATTTCTGACCATTAGACTCATAATTATCTAAGAAGGTACAAGTTCTTTCTCCTGGGTCTCTCATATACACAGTCTGTCCATCTGATTGATAAGCTTCACAATTTAAAGCATCCGTACCACAAAGCGTTAAATCATATCTTTCAGGATCATTTATTAAATATATATCTTCCCAAGAATCTATAACATTTGCATTATTATTATCAACTGCAAATTGAGGAGCACCCAAAACAGTACAACCCTTATCTCTACTACTGCAATAATATTGATTATCATCTACCAAATAAATTAATTCGTCTGCCTCTGTAGTTATATTTTGATCATCTGTATCCCAAGTCTGCGCACCAATTGCTTTAGTGTTTTTTGTATCAATAAACATTGAACAGCCAACAGATGATTCAGAGCACAAACTATTGAAGCTGCTCAAATAATGAGTATTGCCTAATCTATCCTCATATTCATCACAACCCAAATCCTCAACAGTACATTGATCTGGTGTATTCCAAGAATCTTTAACTAAATATAGATCTGAGTTGATTTCTTTCAAGACTATATTATCTATATAGTAATATGAATTATTTGCTGGGAAGTTCAAATTAAAACTAAGTATATTATTGGATGACGTGTCATCAAAATATACTGGACCTAGATTATACTGTTTCCATACACTCCTAACATCTAAACTGAAACTTGGGGCAAATAAATAATCATTATCATTATTAAAGGATATCTGTGCTTGTGTTCTGGCTGCAGTACTAGCCTTTAACCAGAAAGATAATGTATATGATTTACCAGAACGAATACTTACATTCTTTGAAAGAATTGTTTCACTATTAGCTTTGTATGAATGCCCACCTGTTACAACAGATTCTGAACTTAATGAGCCACCTGTCCAACCATGTGTTCCGGCCTCAAAATCATCGACAAACAATCTTCTGACATTACTACCATCACTACCCTTATATACTTTACAACCAACAGCCTCTGCTGAACACGAACCCGATTCAGAAGTTAAAACTAATGCCATATCTGCACTATCTATTGCTCTTCTTAACTGAACACAGCTATTACTTGCTTTAACAACACTGCTTTCTCTTACTAAATATTCATCGTTATTCTCATCAACAAACCAACGACAGGCAGGATCATCTTCTTCTACACAAGTGTCTACACCATTAACTGTATCGTTACAAACATTAGTTGTTCCATTATACATAACACTAGTACAAGGACCGTCGTTAATATCACTCTTTAATAAACTCCAAGATCTTAATTCAAAACCAGTTGTTTCAGATCCTTCCCAGGTATAATATGTTGTAACGTCTGGGTCTGTATCTGGAACACACATTCTTAAAGAATTATAATACTCAACAGTTTCACCAGCTGTCATATTAGTAAAGGCTTCACAACCAACCTCTTCTAAACTACAACTCTGAGCTGTGTCAGCAATGAAACTATCGTAAGTTATGATATCATCTGCGCCAAACCACCTATCTATTTCTGTATTTTCCTGTAAATATTGTTCATAACCACTACATTCAGATGAACAATAGTCACGACTACTCACTATTCCCGGTATTGATGGATCGCCATTAGTTGGAATGTATAATTCACAACCAAGTTCATCTGCTTCACAACTTGGAGCATAATTATCACAAGCAGGAACCCAATTATTTTCACAATCTAAATAATCTGGAGCTTTTTTAATATAGCTAATATTCTTAGATCCATAATTTACATAATTATTTGCCCTAGATCCAACTTCTAATTGAATATTATCAAACCACAAAGACCCTCCACTACTTGTCAAAACTCTGACTCTTGCTGAAGCAACTTTATCATTTGTAAAAAATGTACAACTACTCCTTTCCATATTTCTACTAACTGGAGTAAATTGTAAATCTACATTTTGTGGGTGTCCGCCAACACCAATAGAACAATCTCCCGCACCAATAGCAAAGGCTTGGCTATTATCACCACAATTTTTATTATTATCACATAGTTGCACTATTACTCTAGCAGCAACCTCTTCACTGTTTGAAATTTGAGCGGCTGAAGCAGAAATAGTATATTGAGCATTTGGAGCTACTTTTACATTTGACTGAGCAACATTCCAGTTATAACTTTGTTTTATCTTACCATCTGAATATTCATCAGCTGTTCCCCAATTGTCTGGTTGAGCGCCGTCTGTGCTTTGACTAAAATCACCATTATAAACCAAGTTAACACCTGGCTCTATTTTTATTAATTCTGAACAACCAGCATTCTGTCCCTCACAAGTACCGGCTTGAGCATTTAATCTTATCTGAGAATTTTCATCCCATATAGTTTCATTATCTCCATATGAAGAAACGGTTGTACTATACCAACGACAACCAACTTCATCTGCTGTACAGAAATCTAATGTATCTTTAATATAATAATCTGTTCCCTGATCGCTAGTATAAGAACGGCAAGAAGCATAAGCAGACAAACATTGCTCACCACCAAACTGCCATACATTTTTTTCACGCGTACAATAACCCCACGCACCAGGTAAACACTCGCCATTACCATCTGTTTTTAAGCAAGTTTGAGCATCAACACAGATCTCACTTCTGTTTGTACTACTTGGTGTTTCTAGAACAGGTCCATAACCACTAGCCCTACATTGAGCAGCTGGTGCTACTAATATCCAATCTGGGTCAATTAAACTTTCATAATCACTCCCAGAAACATTAAACTGGGCAATAACCTCACCTAGAGTTACTGGGCTATCTACTGGACTCTTTGATGCAGCTATTTCCCAACCCAAAGGTATAAATCTAGCCAGTCTCATCTTTTGTAAATTAGAATAACACAAAGCATCTTTGTGACAGTACTGTAAGTCACTATGTAGATGACTGTCTTTAGATATTAAAGGCGTATTAGCATCTATCAGTCTTAATTGAATTGCCTCTGCTACTGTAATTGGTTCATTCTTACTAAATGCAGAATAAAACTTTGGATCCATTACGCAATTATTCAAATTACGAATATTTTCATCAGGACATATAACAAAATCATTAGCTGGATCATATTGTTCGATACTACTAGGTGAGACCGCAAACGCCTCTGAATAATATTTCTCTATAGTTTGCGTATTTACAGGGTTTGCATATGGATTAACATTTAAATTCAAATCACTATTATCTGTACCGGGTGTTGAAGTGGCATAGGGAGTGCCAAATAAAAAATTATTAAGATTGAAATTTTTATATGTATTTATATCATACAAACCATTAATAAGATTTTCTAAAAATGTAGATGTTAGCGTGTTAGTAAATGTCGCTGCAGCACGAGCTAAAACAGGATGTTCAGAATTGGCAGCAACCTGCAATTTAAGACCTTGGAATTGTAAACCCATATTAGCCGGAGCTTGAGCAGCGCTCTGAACATCCTCAGCACCACTTTTCACCTGAGTTTTAGTAGTATTAAGCACTGGCCTATAGGTACTCTTTAAAGTTTGTATTATTTCATCCCTTTCTTGAGTTTCTTTTTTAGCTATTAACTTATCATTTAAAGATAGTTGGGCTGAAAAATCACTCTTACCTGGTCTAAATTGAATTTGTAGTCCTTCTACTAAAGCGGCCTGAGCTGCATCTCGCTCTGCTTGAGTACAACCTTCACCGAACAAACATGCCTGTTCTGCAACAAAAGACTCCCAGTTTCTGACAATGTTTGCCAAATCACACCTAGGCTGTATTATTTGATCGTTCTTCAATAAAGACATTGTAATAGTAGCCTTTATATCTAAATCTGGATTACAAAGATCAATTCCTAGGTCTGACCATTCATCACTTAAACCACCAATAAAATCACCAGCTGCTGCCCCTGCTGCATCTTTAAGAATGTTTTGAAAGACTCTTCCTTCAAATAACGTTCCTTGCCCCCTATCACCAGTGGCTAGTGAAACAGCTGTTTCGTAAGCAAATTTCTGCAAAAACATATCTGATGCATCTATAACCAATTGCTTAACTGTTAGTGTAACAAAATTTTTAACAACGTCTTTAATTTTCTGCCACGTAAATTCTATAACAGTGGCCGCATCAAAGGTCGGTAAAGCGTATGCTTGTTGCGGAGCTAGTGCAGCGCCAAAAATAGTAGTTAAAAAGCACACCGTTAAGATAATTGTTGTTATTTTACTCATATATATTTAATAAGATATTTGATTTTCATTTAAAGCCTCCTCATACATTACCATCAAGTCCTCGTCTGAAATTACTGCTAATTCTTCTTCTGATATTCCAGAATTAAGTAGCATAGCCCTTACCTCCTCAACAGACACATTATAAAGTCCACTCGCTGCGTCAGTCGCACCTTGTCCTGACAAAACTAAAGTGGTTTGCTCGTAAAGCTCAACCATATCCTGTGTAGACAAAACATTAATTTCACTTTCTGGATAACCTAATTTAACAAGTTCTGTGATTAAACCTTCTTTTCCACCATATGATTCAATGGTCATGTCTAAATCCGTTGGAATTTGATCAAATAAATTAGTATTACAGCCGTCTGGATTACTGCATAATGGATCTGCACCAGAAACAACCTCTATTCTATCTCCTAAACCATCTGAATCTGTATCTTCAATGTATGCAGATGTTCCATAAACATACAATTCTAAATAATCTGACAAACCATCCCCATCTGAATCCATTTTTTTTAACTCTTCTGCGTCTTGAAGATCAACCTGATCACTCTTTTCCACCTCAACATTAGCAAATCTAGCCATGCCAATTTTAAAAGGCTCCTTAATATTACTTTGAGCCTGGTAAAACGAAAAACTAAAGACTAATAAAGCTACAGCTAGAACGCCTAAATAGTAGTACGGACTTTCTGTATTAATCTTTAAAACTTTCTTTAGTTTTTCTAGTAAATTATTAAACATTTATAAAGTAAAAACTACTGATATTATAACAGTAATTTACTAGTACGTCAAAATGATAACAAACTATTAAATTAGTAGTTTAGATAAGTGAATCCAATCATCAATGCTGAGCTCTTGAGCTCTAATATTTTGATCTAATTTTAACTTATTTAACGAATTAGTAATAACCTCCTTATCTAAATGTAAACTATTACTTAAATTATTAACCAAAGTTTTTCTTTTATTTGAAAAACCACTTTTAACTACTGACCAAAAATCTTTCTCGCTTACTTTTTCTTTTTTAATAATATCTAAGAATCTATTATCTATAACAATCTGTATAACAGCTGAATCTACTTTAGGTTCAGGCCAAAAACATGTCTTTGGTACTATTCTTACTATCTTAGGCACACCGTAAAACTGAACACTTATTGCTAATTTACTTAAATCACCAGCTTTTGCTACTATTCTTTCTGCCACTTCTTTTTGTACAAGTAATGTTAAACTGCTTGGCTTTGGCTCAAACGTTAAAAACTTTTGTATTATCTTTGAAGTTATTTGATAGGGTATATTTGCCACCACCATATAATCTTCTGTTAAGTGTTCAGCTATTTTATCATTCTTAACTCTAAGAATATCTTCATTAATAATTTGTAAATTATTATTAACATCTGCTAACTTCTGAATTAAAGGTATTAATTGTTTATCATACTCTACTGCTAGCACCTTACCAGCCTTTTTTATTAATTCTTTAGTCATAACACCAAGACCTGGCCCTATTTCTAATACATTATCTTCCTTTTGTATATCTGAAGATTCTAAAATAGCTTCCAATATATCCTCACAAATTAAAAAGTTTTGTCCTGCGACAAAACCTGGCTTTATCTTATGAGCACGTATTAAATATTTTGTTTGTTCAAGTAGTTCTCCCATATTTAGAGTAGAGTATATAGCCACGTAGCAATACCAGCTGTAATAAAGACAATATAGAACGGTAACAAACCACCCGTGAAGATGGATAATAATCCAAATACCAATATACAAGTAATTAATTTACCAATAGCTAAAGATAGTTCAAAGACTAATACTTGGTGCATAACTGTATGATTCTTAGCATTCTCATAAGTTATGGCCGTTAAAGGAACAACAACTGTATTCTTAGAAATTCTAGATAAACCATCTACTAAAAATACTCCCCATTGACCTTGAATAATCATTCTTAAAAACCAAGACAAGGAATAAAACATAGCACCACCCCTTAATATTTTCCTCTTGTCCATTTTATCTGACAACCTACCAATAACAAAGGTTACTAGCATAGTAAGAAAAGTAGTAACAGCAACCAGCCCACCAATAGAAAGCATATCTTTTACAAATAGCGATATAAATATTGGCCAGACAACTACTACTAATATTTCCTCACCAAAACCAAGATAGGCAAAAAACTTTTTTCTATTATTTTTATGGAATAGTCTTTTATAACTATACTCATAATCTACTGGATCTGAAACAAATCTTTCTTTAGTGAGCAACATCGGAACATTAGATAAAAGAAATATTGATGCTACTACAATAAATAAAACGTGAAATCCCCATTCGTGAAGAATAAACCCACCAACAACTGGTCCAATAATAAAAGTTAAAGAAGTAAGAATGTTTAGAGTGCCAATTTCTCTTCCCTCTTCTGAATCAGCTGAGTATTTAGAAAAATTTGCATGATAAGCAGGCCAATATAATGATTTCTGGGCTGCATAAAATAATGGAGTAATGTAGAAAAATATAGAATGAGCTTCAATTAAATATAAACCTAAATATAATAGTATCCAAAAAAATGTTCCATAAAACATGGTGTGTTCATAACCAAACTTTTCCGCCACTTTAGCTCCCAATGGAATACACAACACATAAAAGAAATATACCATCACCCAAAACAACATTATTTGTTGTAATGAATAGCCCAACCTAAATAAATAAATTGGTTCAAAGATAAAAATTAAAGCTAAGCCAAAATTAAGAATTAAGGTAGCTGTAAATAGCTCCTTAATTTCTGGTTTCATTCTTTTTGGAAGAAAAGATATTAAATTATGGACTGCACGAATCATAGAATCCTCAACTTTATTGCTTCTATTATAACACTATAAGCCCTCTGGACAAAAAAATATATATATTGTAAGACTATAGGACAGTTCGTTAACAAAAAACCTGGGAGGGGTTATGAATAGATTTATAGATTATATCAGTACAGGATTATCAAGATTAAACGATTGGAGAGACACGTGGGTACAAAGCAAAATAAGGGCATATCTCCAAGATTTTAAACAAAGATCTATTGCTAAAAAAGAGTACAGAATTGAAAAACTCTTTAAGCCGCTAATAGACAAAAAGATAACCACCGCGGCAAATCTAATATCTATATTTAGAGGTTTAATGGCTTTGCCACTTTTCATCTTTATACTAGATGAGAGGTTTGGACTGTCGCTTGCATTTTTTATCTTCATAATGATACTTGATGCGGTTGATGGACCACTTGCAAAGGTATTAAATGAACAAAGCGACTTAGGAGAAATTCTCGATCCTACTGGAGACAAGCTAGTTTTTGCAGCAGTGTTTCTAACTCTAGGCTCTGGCTATCTTTCTACCTGGTTGTTTACCTCAATTATTATTATTGAATTAATAATTGTGGCAATGGCTCTACTGCTTAGACCAATAGGTAAAAGATTAAACATTACGTTTAAAAAAAATGCCACCATATGGGGTAAAATTAAACTCACCCTACAAACATTTGGGTGTGGTTTTATCCTAGTAGACAAATTAGGCTTTGTAAGGATGACACCAATTGTTAGTACAATCTTTATTACTTGCCTAGTATTGGCAATAGCTTCAATCTTCAACTACTTTAAAAGTGTTGAAAAAACGACCCTATAACCAGGGTCGTTTTACTTTTACAAATATTTTTATTCAGATTTTTCTAAATCATAATCCACTTGATGAAGCATGGCGTTCATTAACAAAGAAGATACAGCTGCTATTATGAATGTATAATTGATTGGTAAATAAATTGCTAAACCTATCATAAGAATAAGAGCTACCACTCTACCAAAATTTAAAATCATTTCTCTAACAACTGTATATTCATCCATAAAATGACCCCAATCCGCAGATTGATCATACATACTAGCATCAAAAGGAGTACGCATAATAATTGCTGCTAAATTATGGTACGCAGAAATAATAAACACATGAAAAGCAGTTACTACAAAAATCTTAAACAACCAACCAATTGAATATAGTAAAGTTCCGGCTCTTAAAATTTTATTCTGATCATACTTATCTGTTAGATCTCCAACTACTAATCTTAAAACCATACTTACTAAAATAACCAGAGCGGTTATAAATCCAACCGACTGGTAACTTTCATCAAATAATAGCCATATAAATATTGGCCAAATAACAGAACCAACCATAGATTGCATGCCGTCGCCAAAATATGCCCAAAAAGTTGTTCTATTCTTTTTATCAAAAACTTCTTTAACTGTTCTCTTAACTGACCAGGTAAAGCTTTCATTAACAGCTGGAAGAGTAAGCAATGGGAATATAGATAACATTTGAATAATCAAAACAAGGATAAACAAATAATTAAATCCAAAAGTTACGATTAAGAAACTACTTACCAAAGGAACAAATATCTGAATTGTATCTGACATTAATGTTAATAATGCCATTTCCCTACCACGCCTACCAGAGTGCGAGAATGAAGCAAAGCTAGTATGATAAGGTATCCAATACATAGCCTTATATATATTAAGCAAAAAGTAAGCAAGCATACCCATCCATAAAAAATTAATTTCTGCAAAATATAGAGTGGCATAAAAAGCACAAATAAAAGGTGTTGAAAGTATGATAGACTTCCTAATACCAAGTTTATTCATTAATTTAGCACCTGGTATTACCATTAGCATTTGTAAACCAAAGTTCCAAACGTACAAAAGCATTACAACTACTAAAGATAAATCAAAATGAATATACCAAAATACTGGCAAAAACAATGCCAGTAAACTTCCTGCTACAGAACTTAAAGTTCTATTTGTGTATAGTAGTGCTAAACCTTTAGATATCTTTGTCCTTTGATAATCTCCTAAAATTCTTAATCCCATTTTTGTTTTATTTAAATAACAATATTAACTAATTTATTTGGAACATAAATTACTTTCTTTGGCTCATTACCTTCCAAAAACTTTTGTACTCTTTCCGAGCTTTTAACAAGCTCTTCAACTTCTTTCTGAGTTATACCAACTTTAACATTTAGTTTATCTCTGACTTTACCATTAACTTGAAACACTAATTCAAAACTATCTTCTTTCAAATATTTCTCATCATAATTTGGCCACTTTTCTTTAAAGATAGATTCTTTATTACCCAAGTTAAACCACAACTCTTCACATAAATGAGGAGCAAAAGGAGCTAGTATGATTAAGAATTTTTCATACGATTCTTTATCTAAAGCCTTTACTTCATTGATTAAGATCATCATAGCAGAAATAGCTGTATTAAATCTAAAGTCAGCAATATCTTCTCCTACCTTTTTAATGGTTTTGTGTAACAAAGAAATATGACTATCTCCTAAATTAATATCTTCAACTTTTAATGCATTCACCTTATCTAAAAATCTTCTAATTCCAATAATACCCTTTGTATCCCAAGGCTTTGCATCCTCAAGTGGACCCATAAACATTTCATACATTCTTAATGTGTCTGCACCATATGCTTCAACAACTTCATCTGGATTAATTACATTACCACGAGACTTAGACATCTTTTCTCCGTCAGGTCCTAAAATAAGGCCTTGGTTAATTAACTTTGCAAAAGGTTCTTCAATAGGAACATGACCTAAATCAAATAAAACCATATTCCAAAAACGTGCATATAGTAAATGTAATACTGCATGTTCTGCACCTCCAACATATACATTTACTGGTAACCAATGTTTTAATTTCTTTTTATCTGCAAATTCTTTTGAATTAGTAGGATCAATAAATCTTAACCAATACCAAGATGATCCAGCCCATTGAGGCATGGTGTTTGTTTCTCTCTTTGCAGACGCCTTACACTTTGGACACTTAACATTTACCCATTCTTCAATACCACCCAGTGGTGATTCACCTGTACCAGTTGGTTCATACCTATCTACTTCAGGAAGCTCTAAAGGTAATTCTTTCTCATTAACAGGTAAAATACCACATTTATCACAATGTATTAATGGAATTGGCTCACCCCAATATCTTTGTCTAGAAAACACCCAATCACGTAGTTTATAATTTATAGCTGCCTTACCTAACTTTTCTTTTTCTAACCACTTAATAATTTTTTTCTTAAAATCTTGTGTCTTTAAACCATCATATTCACCAGAGTTCACAGCAATGCCATCGCCAGCAAATAATTCATCATCTCCGCCTTCAACAACTTTAATAATTTCTAAACCATATTGCTTGGCAAACTCATAGTCTCTTTCATCATGAGCAGGTACTGCCATAATTGCACCCGTGCCATAGGAAGCCAAAACATAGTCTGCGACCCAAACAGGTATCTCTTTATTATTAACTGGATTGATTGCTTTTATACCTTTTAATTCAACTCCAGTTTTTTCTTTAGCCAAATCTGTTCTTTCTAAGTCAGATTTATTTTTAGCATTTTCTATATATTCTACAACCTCAGTATAATTATCTATCTTATCTTTAAACTTTGTAATCATTTCATGTTCTGGAGCTACTACCATATAGGTTGCGCCAAATAAAGTATCTGGTCTAGTAGTAAACACTTTTAATAAATAATCCTCTATCTTAAAATCTACCTCAGCTCCTTCTGACCTACCAATCCAATTCTTTTGTAAGGCCTTAATAGATTCTGGCCAATCTAATTTATCTAAACCATTAAGCAATCTGTCTGCATAGGCTGTAATTTTTAACATCCATTGCTTCATATCTTTCTTTTCAACTTCAGTATGACATCTATCGCACTTACCTTGTACTACTTCTTCATTAGCAAGGCCTGTCTTACATGAAGGACACCAATTAATTGGTACTACTGCCTCATAAGCAAGTCCCTTATTAAATAATTGTAAAAATATCCACTGCGTCCATTTAAAATATTCTGGATCGGTTGTATTAACTTCTCTTGACCAATCATATGAAAAACCTAAAGACATTATCTGTCTTTTAAAGTTGGCAATATTTTTAATAGTTGTTTCTCTTGGATGAGTACCGGTTTTAATTGCATAATTCTCAGCTGGAAGTCCAAAAGCATCCCAGCCCATTGGATGTAAAACATTCATTCCCTTAAACCTTAAATACCTACAATATATATCTGTAGCTGTATAACCCTCTGGGTGACCAACATGAAGGCCTTGTCCAGAAGGATAAGGAAACATATCTAAAACATAGACATTGTCTTTTTTTGAATCGCCATTGCACTTATTCACTTGCCATTCCTCCCACTTTGTCTGCCACTTTGGCTCTATTTCTTTGTGATTATATTTATCCATATTATATTATTAATAACTACTCCAGTTTAACAGAAAAAATGGGTAAAATCAACTAAAAAATAGGGCATATATTGACCACATACGCTAAATAGGGTATATTTTACTTCGTTATAAACTTAATAGCTTTTGGCTGGTTGTCTAAATTATTTTTAAACAAAAAACCAATTGCTATAGGATATACAATCGTATAAGTTTACGATTTAAACAATTTGGATTAAAACTAGTTTTGACTTTAATGAAGTTGTTTTATTATATTGGACGCGGCTTTTGGTCCGCTTTTTTGTTTATCACAAAACCAATAGTTTGGCTCTTTAATATTAGTTTTAAAATATTACTTGTTCCTTTTTATTCATATATAAGAAAAGTAATATTTTGGACTAGAGAAATTTATAGGAATAAAAATAAAATATATAAAATTGCGTCAAAATATTTATCTTATTCTATTTTAATACTGCTAGTATTACTTACTGGCTGGCAAGGACTTGAAGCTAAAAATGTTACGCCTGAAGAATTTGGAAAAAACTCATTAATTTATTCTTTAACAACTACTGGTGAAGATTTTGCAGAGAATGAAGAAATAATTGAAGGACCTATTAGTGGTAATGTTGCTCCGACTGATCACTTTTTAGACGATGCAGTATTAAGTGAGAATGATTTTATTATAGAACCAGACATTCCGTCATCATGGCGAGACAGTTTAGCTATTCTAACTCCAGATGAATCTGCTTTAGAAGCTCCAGATATTAGTGACCCATCCTTAGTACAAACAAAGAGATCTGAATCTATTGAATACATTGTTGAAAGCGGAGATATATTAGGAAGTATTGCTGAAAAGTTTGAACTAAATATCTCATCATTATTATGGGCTAATGATCTAAGTTTTTATAGCACTATTAGACCTGGTCAAAAATTAATAATTCCTCCTGTTGATGGATTAAGTTATAAGATAAAAAAGGGAGACACTTTAGAATCTATTGCTAAAAAATACCAATCAGATATAAATGATATAGTTGAATTTAACAAACTTGTATCTGTAAATGATATTGTGGCTGGTCAAGAGATTATGATACCTGGTGGTGTTAAACCAACTGTTGTTGCACCAACTCCTACACGTACAATTGCTAGCGTGTTTACCAAACCAGTAACAACTCCTGCTACAGAAACTGGGGGTAAATTACTATGGCCAACTAGTTGTAGAACTATTACTCAATATTATGGTTGGCGTCACTCTGGACTTGATGTCGGTTGTCCTACTGGACAACCAATCTATGCATCTGAAGCTGGTAAAGTAACAACTGCTGGTTGGAATAATGGTGGTTATGGTTATTATGTAATTATTAACCATGGTAATGGACTTGAAACATTGTATGCTCACGCATCTAAGCTTTATGTTCAAAAAGGAGAGTCTGTATCTAGGGGAGATATTATAGCTGCTATTGGTTCAACTGGTAGATCAACTGGGCCACACATTCACTATGAAGTTAGAGTTAATGGGGTAAGAAAGAATCCGCTGGAATATATTAAATAGATATAACAAAAACACCCCCGGTATATCCGGGGGTGTTTTTTATTAACTTTAAACAAATGTTAATTTTGCAGCCTTATCTTCAGGATCTTTAAATTTCATTAATCTCACACCCTGTGTATCTCTACCAATAACATTAACCTGTTTTATCTTAAGTCTAATAACTTGTCCTTTTTCAGATATAATAACTATATCTTCTTTCTCACGCTTAGCGTCTACTATAAATCCGTTAATAATGGTGCCGGTCTTGGCTGTTATCTTAGCTGTTCTAATACCAGTGCCACCTCTATGTTGAATCTTGTAAGCGTTTAACTTTGTTCTCTTACCATAACCATTAGTCATAACAACTAATAATTGTTCAGTTGAGGCTGCTTTACCACCATCTAAGATATCCATACCTACAACATGATCATCACCTTTAAGTTTTATACCCCTAACACCAGCTGCTGCCCTACCCATTTCTCTAACATCTTCTTCTTTAAATCTAATTGCTTGTCCATTGGCAGTAATTAAAACTATATTATCTTTACCACTACTTGGCTTAACCCATTGCAAAGCATCGCCATCTTTAAGTTTAATAGCAATAAGTCCAGATCTTCTAACATTAGAAAATGAATCTAAAGACACTCTCTTGATAAAAGCACCTTTAGTAACCATAACTAAGTTTTTGAACGAGGACATGTCTTCTAAAGAAAGAATTGAAGACACTTTTTCTTCTGGGGCAAGTTGTAAGAAATTTACAATAGCCTGTCCTTTAGCTTGTCTACTACCACTTGGCACTTCATATGACTTTAATTTGAATACTCTACCACGAGTAGTAAAGAACATTAAGTCTGCATGGGTATTAGTGGTGAAGAAATGCTCTACCATATCTTCTTCTTTGGTGGTTAAACCAATAACGCCCTTACCGCCTCTAGATTGAGCTCTAAAAGTATCCGGTGGTAAACGTTTAATGTATCCATCACGTGTTACCATAATAACAGTAGGTTCATTTGGTATTAAATCTTCAGCTGAGAATTTATTAACCGCGGACTTAACAACCTTAGTTCTTCTTTCATCGCCATACTTTTCTTTAAGATCTTTAAGTTCTTTCTTAATAATATCTAAAATCTTCTTAGAACTGTTTAATATGGCTGTTAATTCTTTAATTAAAGTTTTCTTTTCTTTCAATTCTGTTTCAACTTTAACTCTTTCTAAGTTAGCAAGTTGTTGCAACTTCATTTCTAGAATTGCAGTTGCCTGAATTTCACTAAGCTTAAATTTCTTTACCAAATTAATCTTAGCATCATCCCTATCTTTAGATTTTTTAATAGTTGTAATAACTTTATCTATATCGTGAAGAGCAAGTACCAAACCTTCTAAAATATGTGCTCTATCTTTAGCTTTATCTAAATCAAACTGTGTACGTCTTCTAACAACTTCCTGCCTATGTTTGATAAACTCTTCCAAAACCATCTTTAATGTTAAAACCTTTGGTTGAATACCATCTACCAAAGCTAACATATTTACATGAAAGCTAGTCTGTAACTGAGTTTGTTTGTATAGAGCATTAAGCACTTTCTTTGGATAAGCATCTTTCTTTAATTCAATAAAGACTCTAACACCATCTTTATCTGACTCATCTCTTAAATCTCTAATGCCATCTAATTTCTTATCCTTAACTAGATTAGCAATAGTTTCAATCATAGTTGCTTTGTTCACCTGGAATGGAACCTCAGAAATTACTATATTAAATCTACCTTTATTATCTTCAACTATTTCTGCCCTACCTCTAATTACAATAGATCCTTTACCAGTAGCATAAGCAGATTTAATTTCATCAATATTATATATAATGCCACCCGTTGGGAAGTCTGGTCCTGTAACAAACTGCATTAAATCATCTACTGTTGCATCCTTATTATCTATTAAATGTGTAATACCATCGATCAATTCTGTTAAATTATGTGGCGGTATATTTGTAGCCATACCAACAGCAATACCCATAGTACCATTAAGTAATAGGTTTGGAAGTTTAGCTGGTAAAACAGATGGCTCTTTTTGTGATCCATCATAGTTTGGTATGAAATCTACAGTATCTTTTTCTAAATCATATAGCATCTCCTCAGCAACATTTCTAAGCTTAGCTTCTGTATAACGCATAGCAGCGGCTGAGTCACCATCCATAGAACCAAAGTTACCTTGTCCATTTACAAGTGGATAGCGCATTGAGAAATCTTGAGCCATACGGACCATAGATTCGTATACAGCTGAATCACCATGAGGATGATACTTACCCAAAACTTCACCAACAACTGTTGCTGACTTTCTATGTTTTGCTCCAGCTTTCAAACCAATACTCCACATAGCATAAAGAATGCGTCTGTGTACTGGCTTCATACCATCACGAACATCTGGTAAGGCTCTTTGCACAATAACACTCATCGCATAATCTAAATACGATGTTTCCATCTCAGTTACTATTTGTAAGCCCTCAATTCTTCCGCCTGGAGAGGAAACAACTTTAGCAGATTTCTTAACCTCCTTTTTTACTGACTTTTTCTTTGCTACTTTTTTAGGAGCAGCTTTTCTTTTGGGTTTATTCTTTGCTACCATTATTTTATATTTGAAATTATTAATTTAATTATTGAATCTAACTCTTCATCTAGAGTATATTCTAAACTATATACTAATTCATTCTTCTCCCAATAGATTACACCCGTATCTCTATCTTCTTTATAATCTACCTCATACATTTCTAATTCAGTATTTGTATCTATAGCTACATAACCTGTAATATTTCCTAAATCTCTATTAATCTGCTCATCTAAATATTCTGTTAGTGGTAAGGAATTAATATTGTCTGGCAAATCCTCAACAGAATACTTATTGATTGTTAAATAGATATTGTCTTCTAAGCCCAATTTAATCATATTGTCTTCAGTGGATAATATCCAATCTGCTGGATATTTAAAGCTAATATTCTCACCAGCATATTCAAGCCAAGAATCTAACTTTATTGTTTCTAATTTATTCTTAATTGTTTCTACTATTTCTACGTTCTGCTTCTCTTGGTTAAACTTATTCTTTAAACTATCTGCAACATTACTTAAATTTACATCATTGCTTGAAAGTTCTGTATTAAAATTTTCTAAACTCTTTTCAAAATTAGCAAGTAGATTCTGAACAGAACCTTCATCCTTGTTCTTATCTGCGTTGAACAAAGTAAAGCTTAAAGACATAATCCAAGCAATAATTATAACAGCTAAAAACACACTGACAATAGCTGTCATCTGTTGTCTTTTTGCTTGTCTGTCTTTTGTCATTAATTTTGTTGTTCTAAAATAACCATCTGCATATCTTCTTGAGGCACATCTTTCTGTTTAATAGATAGCTTATCCATTGATTCAGATTTAACTCCAATCTGCTTATTGAAATTCTCTAAAGTGTCTAGCTTATCTTTTATCTTTGGTATCTTGTAAAAAATTGGAATTACAATCTTTGGTTCAATTTGGTTAACAAGTTTTGCAGCAACCTTTGCATCTTCTCCTACTGGGACAAGTAAAACATCTACACTTTCAAACATTTCTAATTGTTTTGCTGTTAGCTCTGCTTTACTAGAATTTCCTAAGTGCCCAACCGTAACCCCATTAACATCTAAAAAGTATAGGGTATTACCATTATTTGAAACTCCATTAATAAATATACCCTTAACCTCATATTCGCCTGGTGAATCTATTGTAAATTTATCTCCACTAATAGAAGAGGCGGCTGCCTTTAATTTATCTGATGTTAACAATAGTATATCTGCAGCCATACGAGGAGATTTTATAGAACTCTCTTTATATGGATCAATAGCAATGGTTGTACCATTATCTTGTATTTTTATACATGTTTGTCCGTACCAATTTATGTGCATAAATTTATATATTTATATTAAAAGTTAACTAAAAATAGACTCTAAAATCTAGTCGTAAATCTACTTTATTTTAGCATAAAATAGGGGCGAAATCAAGTGCATTTCCAGCCTATTATACAAGCAAAAAGTGTAAAAAACTAGGAAAACTAGACCCTTGCCAAAAATTAAAAAATATTGTAAGCTTATCAAGCTAAATTAATTAATAAACCCCAGAATTTGGGGGCTCAGATCACTAGATTTGGGTTAACATTTAATCATTAAATGTCTAATCAACTAACAGAAAATACAAAACAAAAATCAACTGCAATGGCAGATCTTTTAGAAAAAGAAAAAGATTCTACTATTGTTCCACAAGTTGGAGAATTAATAGAAGGTGTTGTTGTCAGTATTGGTAAAAATGAAGTTTTACTAGATATTGACGGTATTCATACTGGTGTAGTACGTGGAAAAGAAATACTAGACGAATCAGGTGATGCTTCTAATTTAAAAATTGGAGATAAAATTGCCGCTACTGTTCTAGAACTAGATAATGAAAATGGTGAATTAGAGCTATCATTTAGATTTGCCGGTCACCAAAAAGCTTGGGAGAATCTTGAAGAGCTACAAAAAGCTGGAGATGTTGTAGAAGCTAAAATCATGGATGCTAATAAAGGTGGTCTTATGATAAAAGTTGGCAATGTACTAGGTTTCTTACCTGTATCTCAATTAACAACTGAACATTATCCTAGAGTAGAAGGTGGAGATAAGAATAAAATATTAACTCACTTAAAAAGTTTCGCTGGTCAAAGTTTCAGAGTTAAAATTATTGATGTAAATGAAGCTGAAGAAAAATTAATTGTTTCAGAAAAGGCTGCTTGGGAAGAAAAGCAACAAAGTGCAATTTCTAAATATAAGGTGGGAGATAAAGTTAAAGGTGTTATCACTGGTGTTGTAGACTTCGGTGCTTTTGTTGAATTCGGAGATAATTTAGAAGGCTTAATCCATATCTCAGAACTTGCTTGGCAAAGAATAGATAATCCTAGAGATATTATTCATGTAGGAGATAAAGTAGAGGCTGCTATTATTGCAATAGAAAACTCAAAGATTTCTTTATCTATAAAGAAACTACAAGAAGATCCATGGGAACTTGTTGCTAAGAAATATAAAGTAGGTCAGTCTGTTAAGGGTAAAGTATTAAAGGTAAATCCTTTTGGTGCTTTTATTGAACTAGATGATGACATTCATGGACTTGCTCACGTTTCAGAATTATCTGAAAAAGAAATTTCTAGCCCAACCGATGTGGTAGAAATTGGTGAAACATATAAATTTAATATCATTTCTATAGAGCCAGCTAATCATAGATTAGGATTATCTATGATTCATAAGACTGCTCCAAAAGAAGAGCCTAAGGAGGAAAAGAAAGAGGAAGTAAAAGAAGAGAAAGAAGAAACTCCAAAGGAAGAAGAAAAAACTGAATAAAATCTTAGCATTAACATAAATAATATATGAAGAAGAATAATCTAACGAAAAACTTTTTCATCTTTTTTATTGTCTTTATTGCTATTGCTTCATTGTTTAGCCTATACGGCTCTCAACAAGTTAAACCTGAAGAGATATCTTTGAATAAGCTTGTTACATATATTAATGATGAGCAAGTTAATAATATAGACATTAATGAAGAATTACTTACTATTCGTTTAAAGGATGGTGGTGAAAAAATAGCCAAGAAAGAAACTGGTGAATCTTTAAGTAATACTTTGAGTAATTTAGGAGTAGACACTACTAAGTTACAACAAGTTGAATTAATGGTAGTTACAAATACGGAAAGATCTTTCTGGTTAAACACTATCTTGCCTTTCATAATTCCAATACTATTCATTGTTGTTTTCATCTGGTTCATGTTTAGACAGGTACAAGGTGCAAATAATAGAGCTATGAGTTTTGGACAGTCTGGAGCTAAAATTAGCCCTATGAATAAAAACTCTGTAACCTTTAATGATGTTGCTGGAGCAGAAGAATCTAAACAAGAATTAGCAGAGATTGTTGAGTTTTTAAAGAACCCAACCAAATTTACATCCTTAGGAGCTAAAATTCCTAAAGGTATATTACTATTGGGTTCACCGGGAACAGGTAAAACATTATTAGCAAGAGCTGTAGCTGGCGAAGCAAAGGTTCCTTTTTTTCATATCTCTGGTTCAGAATTTGTAGAAATGTTTGTTGGTGTTGGCGCTTCACGTGTTAGAGATTTATTTAAGAAAGCAAAAAAAAGTTCTCCTTGTATTGTGTTTATAGATGAAATAGATGCGGTTGGTAGAAAACGTGGTGCTGGCCTTGGTGGATCTCATGATGAAAGAGAACAAACTTTAAACCAAATACTAGTTGAGATGGATGGTTTTGAACAAAGTACAAATGTTATTGTTCTGGCTGCTACTAATAGACCAGATGTATTAGACAATGCTCTTTTAAGACCTGGTCGTTTTGACAGACAAGTAATAATAGATTTGCCAGATATTAAAGAAAGAGAAGCAATCTTAAATATTCACGCTAAGAACAAACCATTCTCAGCAGATATTACTATGAAAACTATTGCTCAAAGAACACCTGGTTTATCTGGAGCTGACTTAGAAAACATTCTTAATGAGGCTGCTATTCTAGCAGGCCGTTCTAGTCGTAAAAAGATTATCATGGAAGATCTATTAGAAGCTTTAGAGAAAGTTACTATTGGTCCACAAAGAAAATCTCACGTATTGTCAGATAAAGAGAAAAAGATAACAGCTTATCATGAAGCTGGTCATGCATTACTAGCGCACGTTATCCCTGAAGCAGATCCAGTTCATAAGGTTTCAATCATATCTCGTGGTAGAGCAGCTGGCTATACAATGAAATTACCAGACACAGATAAACATCTACACTCATACTCTGATCATATTGCAGACATAGTTGTGCTATTAGGTGGATATGTTGCTGAAAAAGAAATATTTGGTGAAGTAACAACTGGTGCTAGTAGTGATTTAAAAAGAGCTACTAAGCTGGCTCAGAGTTTAGTCACTCAATATGGTATGAGTAAAGATCTTGGCCCTAGAACCTTTGGTGAAAAAGAAGAAATGGTTTTCTTAGGCAATGAAATTCATGAAAGAAGAGATTATAGTGAAGAAACAGCAACAGCCATAGATAAAGAAGTGTCTGCAATCATTAATGATGCTGCTGTTAAAGCTAAAGATCTAATCTTAAAAAACAAGAAACAATTAGAGAAAATAACTAATGAACTATTAAGAAAAGAAACTATTGAGAAGGATGAATTCTCTGCTCTTTTCGTAGACTAGTTATTATTGTATAATATAGCTGTTAAGTACAACTATTAACTTTAAGGAGGAAATCTCTATGACATCATTATATAGAACCATTCTTACTAAGGCTTGGGAAATAACCAAACGTTTTAAATTTTTGTGGTTATTTGGTTTCTTCGCAGCCTTTTTAGGAAATGCTGGTGAATACAAAGCTCTATTTAAACAAATAGATATTATTAAGAACAATCCAGACTCATTGTTTAATTTAAGCTATAAATTAGATTTATGGGGTTCTGTTTTTAAATCTATTGGAGAATTACCAACTATTAATTTACTAGCTTTGATTCTAACCCTACTATTCACACTGCTAGTTGCTTTAATCGTAATTTGGTTAATGGTTGTATCTCAAGCTGCTATTATTAACTCTGCTAGTAAAATAAATGAGGACAAGAAGGTATCTTTGAAAAAGAGTTTTCTAGATAGTGCGCCTTATGCATGGAAGGTATTTGTATTAAATGCTTTTGCAAAAATAGTTGTCTGTATACTATTATCATTATTCATTGGTCCATTACTAACAGTACTAATCGCTAAAGGAGCTAAGATATCTTTACTACTTACAATAATAGCTATTGTAATATTTGTACCAATCGCTATCATTATTGGCTTTGTAACAAAATATGCAATTGCTTATGTTGTTCTAAAAGGACAAAAATGTTGGGAAGCTCTTGGACACGGTTGGAGATTATTTACAAGACATTGGCTTATTAGTATTGAGATGGCACTAATTGTATTAGTTATTAACCTAGCTTTAGCTTTCCTACTAATGATATTAAGCGTCATATTAATTTCACCATTTATACTTCTTGGTTTAAGTTCTGGATCTTCACAAATGCTTTACTTACTAATGGGTGGTTCAATTGGTGTAATGGCTATTATTTTCTTGTTTGCAGCTGCAGTATTTGCAACTTGGCAAAATACAGCTTGGACATTACTATTTATTAAACTGGAAAAAGGTGGAGTCTTTCCAAAGATAGTTAGATGGGTAGCTAGTAAAATTGCAAAAAAAGAAGCTTAAAATATATATACAAAAAGACTAGTGTAAACTAGTTTTTTTGTTTGTCTAATATTGTCTTAAACGCTAAAAAATAGTATCCTATACATACAATGTCAGAAGATAAAACTACAAAACTAAATATTACTTCTGGAGATAAATCTGAAGAGCTATCTAAAAAACTTAGCTCTATACATGATGCAGATCTTGAAAAGGAAGTAGAAAAACAAGCCATCGCTGATGGTTTTGACTATATTAATTTTAAAGGCTTTCCTATTGGTTCAGATGCACTAGCCTTAATACCCCTAGAAGAAGCTAAAGAAAATGGCGTTCTTTGTTTTTATTACACTGGCGAAGAAATGCGCTATGCAACCACAACTCCTAAGGATGAAAAAGTAAAAGAATACTGCAAAAAAAAGGCTGAAGAGCTGCATGCTAGTTTCAACATATACCAGATATCTAAACTAAGTTGGGAAATAGCTATTAAGGCATATGAAAAAGTTCCTAAGCTTAGAAAAATTGAAAAAGGAGTAAGTATTACAGAAGAAGAGCTTGAAGAAATGAAAAAGCAGATTAATACTCATGAAGACTTACAAAAAAAATTAACAGAAGTAAGTACAACACAAGTTATTGGTTTAATAATAGCTTCTGCTCTTAAATTTGATACCTCAGATATACATATAGAAGCTGAGGAAAAAGATGTTAAGTTAAGACTACGTGTAGATGGCGAACTTGCTACAGTAGCTACTATGCCAAAAGAAATGTGGCCAAAGATAATATCTCGTGTAAAACTATTATCTGACCTTAAACTTAATTTAACAACTGCCCCACAAGATGGTAGATTTACTATTAAACTAACTGACGATAAAATAGACGTTCGTGTTTCTACCATGCCAACTGCTTTTGGTGAAAGTGTTGTTATGCGTTTATTAAAATCTTCAGCAACTTCTCTAGCTTTCTCAGATTTAGGTTTACAAGGAAAATCTAAAAAAGATTTAGAATATAATATTAAAAGACCTAATGGTATGATTATTACCACTGGTCCTACTGGTTCTGGTAAAACAACAACTCTTTATGCAATTCTAAATGAATTAAATGATGAGGCTACAAAGATTATCACCATGGAAGATCCAATTGAATATAAGCTACAAGGATTAAATCAAAGCCAGGTTGATCCAAGTAAGGGCTATACTTTTGCTGATGGGTTAAAGTCTATTCTAAGACAAGATCCTGATATAGTAATGGTTGGAGAAATTAGAGACTTGGAAACAGCAGAGACTGCTATTAACGCAGCTTTGACTGGTCACTTAATGATATCTACAATTCATACTAATTCAGCAGCTGGTGCTATACCAAGATTCTTAGCAATGGGCGTTAAACCATTTTTATTAGCTCCATCTATTAATGCTATCATGGGTCAAAGATTATTAAGAAGACTTTGTAAAGAATGTAAAAAAGAATATACACCTGAACCAGAAATGATGGAAAAGGTTAAAAAGCTATTATCTGAAATATCTCCAGCTTCTGGTGATCAATTATCTGAAGAAGAATTAAATAATCTTAAATTCTATAAAGCTGATGGTTGTGATAAATGCCATGGTGGTTATAAAGGCAGAGTTGGTGTTTATGAAGTACTAACAATGAATGAAGAAATAGAGCAGATGATATTATCTGGTAAAGTTTCTGAAGCAGAGGCTCAAACTATTGCTATTAAATCTGGTATGGTTACTATGGTTCAAGATGCCTTAATTAAAGCAAAAGATGGCATTACTTCTTTAGAAGAAGTGTTTGACAAGACTGAATAAAACCAAAAAACAGCTAAAATAAACACCTTTTGAGAGGTGTTTTTGTTTTACTATTGACAAATAATAGATTAGATGTTAATCTTAAACACTGTCAATATGGAGGGTTTTGACATGAACAAAATAGAAGTTTTGGGAGACAAGCTAGTATCTCTACAAGCAGAAGAGTATCGCCACTTGGCTGATGAGATTAAAAAGATCATCAAAGCAATTAAAGATAGTGGTAGAGAAATTCATGGTGAATTATCCTCCCCACTATTGTTCACAAACCTTAACATTGGACTAAGCTTTATTTGGAGACGAGAAGGCATTTCTACTATCCAAACAATCGGCCCAGGTCCTGTGGGTACAGTACATTTTGTCTTCACTGACGGTGGCGAATGCTACATATTTGAAGACGAAATAAAAGAGTTAATTTGAAAACACCGACGAGAACGCCGGTGTTTTTCTTTATTCTTTTTCTTTAATTTTATCTAAGACTTCTTGCATAGCATCTCTAGCCCTGACTATACTCCGTTCTTCTCTTTCACTAATCTTAACCTTTGAGTTCTCTAAATATTCTGTTAGTTCTTTTACACCGGTTGAAAAAATATTAATAATCCAAGCATTGTACTTTTCTTTACCCATTGTTTTCTCAAGAGGTTTAGTCTTATCTGTTAAATCCATCATCTTTCTAAAATCTATAGGATCGCCAGTTACATCATCCCTGCCATAATCTGAAGCTTTCTCTTGCAAGAAAAATCTTGGCACGTGACCATATTCTAATCTATCTGGTATAGTAACAACTGGTTTATGTATAATAGAACTTTTTTTACCCGGATCCTCGTTAGCAGATCTTTGAATAGCAAGATGAACAATATTAGCTGGATCAGATTCTTCCTTACCAGCTAGCCTGTCTGTATCAATAACTATAAACTCATCTATCTGGTCTAAATAATCCTCCCTTGGTCTTGATTCAACAGCATTAACCCCTTCAATCCCAAGCTCTCTTATTCCTTTTACAAAAACTTTACTATCATGATCACGAGATTCAATTCCATTATTACCTTTATCTGGACTAACAAAATTAAATTTTTCTGTTAAATGCTTTGATGTTTCTCCTCTTTTATTAACAGTTTCCTGATGCAATGAATAGAAAATCTCCTGATTAGACATTCCTTTGTTTCTTCTATTAAACTTTACATCAGCATAATCTTGAAAGGTTCGATCTATCAAAGCTAGATAATCTGCCACTGTTATTTCTAAATCGTTATGCTCTACACTCCAAGATACTTTAATAATATCATCTGCACGCAATGGTATTCTACTATCATTAACTAAAATAGGGTGTTCACAGTTATATTTACCTTTAATAACCCTAAACTTTTCTCCATCTGGCAATGGTAGCTCTTTTCTAATAATTTTTTTTCTTACAACTATTTTCTTTTCTTGTTTAGGCTCTTCTAAATTATCTAATTTTAATCCTTCAAATCCCATATTATTATTTTAATTTATTTAACTTTTCTTCTGCCTCCGCTAATTTTTCCTTTTCTTTATTTACAACCTCAGCAGGAGCATTGCTTACAAAATTATCATTACCAAGTTTTTTTTGCAAGGTTTCAATATATCTTTCTAACTCTTCCCTTTGCTTTGATTGCATTTTGTTGGCCTCACTCTTATCTATGTCTAAGGCAATATCTACGCCTTTAATATGTAGCTCTAACCAACTTTTATCCTTGGTTGGGACTATCTTTACTTTTGCCAATTTCTCAATAACACCAACATTACTACTAATAACCGTGTTTAAATCTAATTTACAATTAATAACTTTAGCTGGATCTAATTTATTCTCTCCTTTAGCATTTCTAATACCTGTGATGATATCCATTACAATGTTAAATTCTTTATTTCTATTCTTTTTTAAGAAATTAAACAAACCATGTTTATTTGCTGGCCACTGACTAATTATTAATTGACCATTATTGAAATTACTCCAAATAGCTTCTGTTACATATGGCGCGAATGGATGCCATAGTTTTAATAGCTGTCCTAGAATATATAACAAGATATCATCCTTATTTGTTTCAACCTTACTAATCTCAATATACCAATCTGCAAACTTTGACCAAGTAAATTCATATAATCTTTCAATGGCTGGAGAAAACTTTAATTCGTCTAAATCTTTAGTTGTACTATCAACTAATAAATCCAGTTCAGATAATATCCATTCGTCTGCAATTGTTTTTGCCTTAGATTTGCTAGTTATAACTTTAACATCTTTAACAGAGCTTAAAATATATCTAGAAATATTCCAAAGCTTATTTACAAAGTTTCTATAACCCTCAATCTTTTCTTCATAAAGCCTCATATCATTACCAGGTGTTGCTCCCACCATCATAGAAAGTCTTAAAGCATCAGCACCAAACTTATCTATCATTTCAATAGGATCAATACCATTGCCCAGTGACTTACTCATCTTTCTGCCTTGCTTATCTCTAATTAAGCCATGAAGATAAACTGTTTCAAAAGGAATCTCATCAAGTAGATAAGTGGTCATAATAATCATACGAGCTACCCAAAAGAAAAGAATATCATAACCTGTTTCCATAACAGAGGTTGGATGAAAATTCTTTAAGTCTGGGCTATTCTTTACCCATTCTTCCCAAGAGCTATATTTAGAAAAATCTTGATCAAGCAATGTTGAGAATGTCCAAAGTGCAGATGAAAACCAAGTATCTAGTGTATCTTCATCTTGCTCCCATTCTTTAAGATTATAGCTACCGTCTGGTAAAGAGTAACGAACAAAGTTACCGAAAAGTGGTTTGTAATCACTTAACTCTTTTGCATCTCCACCTTTAATTAACATTTCTAAAGATCTAATAAATGCATTATGCGTAATAACTAATATTTTCTGTCCTGCATATTTTTCATCTACTTTCTTTAGAAATTCTTCTCCTCTTTTCATCATTGACTCATAGGTTTCTTCTTCGTCTCCTGGAATGTCGTAATTTATTTTATCCTTATAATAATCTGGATTATCTTTTTTAATATCTTTAACAAGTTTTCCTTCAAATGAACCATAATTACGCTCAACTACTAATTCATCTACTTCATAATCTACTCCCAACTCTTCACTAATAACCTCAGCCGTTTGTCTAGAGCGCATTAGAGGGGAACAAATAATCTTTGCTATTTTTTCTTCTTTAAGTTGAGCTACCTTATCTTTTATCTCTCCCACTTTTTTTTCATCAAGTGGTGTGTCTGTCTGCCCCTGAACGCGTCCTTCTTGATTCCAATCTGTAAGACCGTGCCTGCTAATAATTAATTCTGTAATATACCTTGGTACTAATTTTTCGTCTCCTTTATACCAAACTGGAATTCTATGCCCCCACCAAATCTGACGAGAAATACACCAATCATGTAAATTATTCATCCAATTAAAATATACCTTTTCAAACTTATCTGGCATTATATCTATATCTCCAGATTTTACAGCATTGATAGATAATTCTTTCAAACTCTTACCTTTACTTGGTATTTTTTTATTAACATCTACAAACCATTGTTCTGATGGCAAAGGCTCTATTGGAGTATTACATCTATAGCAAACAGATAAATTATGTTCATAATCTTCGTCAATGTGATCTATAAGTCCCATCTTCTCCATATCCTTTAAAATGGCCTCTCTAGCATCAGTAGTTGTCATTCCTGCATATTTACCACAATTAGCCATCATCTTACCGTCTTCATCTATTATTTGACGCATAGGTATATTATTCTTAAGCGCCATCTCATTGTCTATAAAACTATGAGCTGGGGTAACTTTAACAGCACCTGAACCAAATTCTGGATCAACTGCTTTATCTGTAATAACTCTAACTTTAAATTCTCCTAAAACACCTGGTATCATATAATCTTTACCAACCATATCTTTATACCGGTCGTCATCTGGATTAACAGCTACAGCCGTGTCACCAAGTTTTGTTTCTGGGCGAGTAGTGGCCAGTACAAAAGGACCATATTTTATCCAATACAGTTTTGTTTTCTTATTCTCATACTCTACTTCATCATCAGCTAGGGTTGAATGACAACGAGGACACCAATTAACAATTCTATGACCACGGTAAATTAAACCATCATCATACATTTTCTTAAAAGCCATATTAACAGCTTTAGACAAACCATCTGAAAATGTATAACGTTCTCTACTCCAATCTACAGAAGAACCCATTCTCCTTATCTGATTACGAATAGTATCTTGTGATTCACCAACATAGGTTTTAACTCTATCTAAAAACTTTTCTCTGCCTAAATCTTCTTTAGTCTTATTATCTTCCTGAGCAATAATCTTTTCTACTTTATTCTGAGTGGCAATAGCTGCATGATCTGTACCTGGTACCCATAGAGTGTTTTCACCAAGCATTCTATGATAACGAACCATAGTATCTTGGTAGGCGAGCATAGCTGCGTGTCCTAAATGTAAAACACCAGTTGCATTTGGTGGTGGCAGAGCTACTGAAAAATGTTTTTTCTTTGTTTTAAGATTATCTGGATTAAATAATCCAGAATTCTCCCACTGACTATATATATCTTGCTCAAATTCTTGAGCATTATAGTTTTTAGCTATTTCTTTCATAAATATATTATACCTTTAATAAATAAAAAAATCCCTACATATATAAGGACTCTTATTTAAGAGCGGTACCACCTTATTTCCCTATTTATTAACAGGACTCTTATTAACAGCTATAACAGGCTTACCTGGTCAGTTCTACTCGTCTAAATAACTTTCTTCTGACAGCTTGCCGGGGGACATTAAATCCCGACTTTTAGCGCTTTTATGTAATAATAAGTTAACATATATATTAAGATTTGACAAATTTTAACATGCAGCGTAATATGGCTAACACAGTAGCGAACCATGAACCATGGAGGGACAATGTTGTTGATACGGAAGTTTCAACTCTATGTGCCCTGTCAACGCTGTAGTCGCATGATTGGCGAGAAAACTCGCCCCCGGACGCAAGACAACCTGCAACAGTCTAACAACGATGCGCCGACCGGTGAGGACGGTCTAAGCAAATCTTGACTAACTGTTGAGTAAAGGGAACTCTGCAATCCGTGGAGGAACAATGCTTATACAAACCATCAAGCTGTTTGTGCCTTGTTCCAGGTGCGGTCGCATGAGTGGCAGAAAAAAAAGCCGCAGATCACAGTACTCATCTGAAGTAAACCGGACTGACAACGCATCGGACTGGACGATGTATGTATCATTCTAAAAACCTGTGATCGCTCATGACGATCTTACCTGGTGCGAAAAACAAAAATACCCTTTTCAGAATTCTTATTCCAAAGCTCCACTTACAATACCTACAGCTTTTGGATAGAACAATGAGGGTAAGCAGCCGACAACGCACAAAAAAGCCCTGTCTCAATGAGACGGGGCTTTTCATTTACAAATTGTATTTAAATTTAACTAATCTCAATAAATCTCTCTAAATCTTTTCTACCAGATTTAATCTTTACCTTAACTACTTTAGCTTTAGTTTTTTGTATAACATCACCAACTTTTTCTGCCCACTCAATTGCCATCACAGTATCTTTTCTACCAAGGTAATCATTAAAACCAATACCATAAAGATCTTCGGATGAATCTACTCTATAGCAATCTACATGAGCAAAATTCTCAATCTGAGGATTATCTGGACTATATACTTTCATTAATACAAAAGTTGGGCTAGTTATAACTTTCTTATACCCTAATCCTTGTGCTAAACCTTTTGTGAAAATTGTTTTTCCAGCACCAAGATCACCGTACAAAGCTACTACTTCACCACCCTTAAAACTTGCTCCCAACTCCTTACCGACATTTAATGTCTCAGCCTCATTCTTAGTTTTTATACTCTTTTTCATATACCCATTATACCTTATTTTTAGGCAAAAATAAAGCCCCTTCATTTATTTCACAAAGGGGCCTTATTATTTAAATTTTATCTATAATTCTATGCTAGAAACTGGTTCTAAATTCTCCCAAGTTTTAATTAATGACTTCTGTTTATCTTTATTCATACTTTGCCATTGATAATATCCAGCCAGAGCTATCATAGTAGCATTATCTCCTGCATACTTCATTTTAGGACAAAAAAATTCTACTTGAGCTCTATCTGCTGCAATCAATAATTCTTTTCTTAATTTTTTATTAGCTGCCACCCCTCCACCAATAATTACACTCTTAGCATTATACTTCTCAACCGCTCTCATTGTCTTTTGAACCAAAACATCTACCGCTGCATCCTGAAAACTGGCCGCTATATTATTTATATCTCTTTCTCTAAGTTTTTTATCTTTCACATGATATCTGACTGCTGTTTTAAGTCCAGAAAAAGAAAAGTCAAAATTCTTAGCATTTAACATTGGCCTCGGTAATTCAATTTCTTTTGGATTTCCCTCTGCTGCCTTTTCTGAAATGATTGGCCCACCTGGATAACCAAGATCTAAAAGCTTAGCAACTTTATCGAAAGCCTCACCAACTGCATCATCTCGAGTTGATCCAATAGATTTATACTTACCATAGTCTTTCATCAGAATTAATTCTGTGTGTCCACCAGAAACAAGTAAAACAATAGCTGGGAAAATATCTTTCCTATCTACTTTAAGTTCATCACTTTCAAGCCAACTAGAATAAAGATGTCCTTCTAAGTGATTTACGGGAATGATTGGTTTTTGCCAAACATGAGATAGTGTTTTAGCTGTTTCAATACCAACCAGTAAGGAGGTAATGAGGCCCGGTCCATAGGTTACAGCAATTGCATCAATATCTTCTGCTTTAAATTTCCTACCCATAACTTCTTGCAATAAAGGTATCATAACCTCGACATGCATACGGGCAGCCACCTCTGGAACAACTCCACCGTACTTAGCATGAATATCTACTTGTGAAGAAACTACACTTCTTTCAATATCAATACCGCGCTTGTTTATATTTACAAGACTAACAGCAGTTTCATCACAACTTGATTCTATTCCTAAAATTCTCATAGTGTTCATATTATAGCTTATGATTGTCCTATAGTTCAACCTATATGTCAAGAAAACACCCCTACATTTAAGTAGGGGTGTTAATTTAGAGTCTTGTTACCTTCTTGCCATTAAAAAACATAACAGCAGGCATTGCTAGGATGATAATTAGCCCAGAGATAAGCCAAGCAGTATCTATGCTGTAATACTTAGCAATAAGTCCAGACATGACAAGCCCTATACCAGACGCACCAGTTGCTATCATATGCACAAATGAATCTACTGTAGCTCTTGTTTTTGATGGAATACTTTCCTGAATGGTTGTATCTACATATGGTCTAATAAGTCCACGCATCATCTCGTGTCCCATAAAACCTAATACCAAGATACTTAAAGTATTAGACATGGCAGCTACAACCATAAACAGACCAACCACCAAACCAATTACCACAAAGCCAATTTTCTGTCTTGGAAACTTCTTAGTAAAAAAGCGAACAAGTTCATTACCAATCATAGCTGTTAACACCACAAACACCCATACATATCCTAAATATTCTGTATTAGATAAATATTCAGAAAACTGAGGCTGCCAATACATGTTAAAAGCTGGGAAACCTAAATTAAAAACAGTAGTAGCAGTTATAACCATAAAGACTATCTTGTGTTTAAGTCCATAACTAACACTAGTTGTAGCAATCTCTTTTAAATTCCACCACACTTTTACTTCTGACAATTTCTTAGGTGTGAAATAATCTTCGCGAACTATAACTGCTGCTAAGAAAGCCAAACCAAGAAATCCAATACCAGTAATAATCATAGGCAGAGATAAACTCACCGCTCCAATGTAAGCACCAATAAGTCCACCAAGTAATGTAGCAACATTGCGACACCTACCTTCTAAACGAAACACATCCGAAAGTTCTCCTGGCCAACTATGATACTGCAAAGAATCAACCAGCCAAGCACGAAAAGCACCAGAGGTTAATGTAACAGCCAAAGCAATTGTAATCTCAGCTATAACAAAACCTACAAAGTTGTCTGTAATACCATACCAAATAAATCCTAAAGCCATTACAACGCTAGATGATACAAAAGACACTTTTCTACCAAAAAGATCTGCAATGGCACCAGTTGGTATTTCTAATATAAAAACAGATACCATAAATGCCACATTGACTAAATTAACTTGTAAAAGATCTAAGCCATTACTTAACAAATATGTTACATAAATGGCTGTGTGCAATCCCATGAATAAATGGTCAATTGATGTTAACCACATGTACTGCCTAATAATTTTCTTCCCCATTTTTTTATCTCCCTTTTTAAATGTTCAAAAAACCCCTGGGGCACAAGTCCCAGGGGAATACTTTCGAGCAATTTAATTCTGTTAATTAGAGTTTAATTGCAGTCCATCATAATCACTTACAACAAAGTAATCCGCCTGGGCCTGACTATTATCAATAGTCGGTGCACAAACATAGCCAACTTTTCTTAAAAGTGACTTTGCCTTTGCATAAACGCTCATAAACTGACTATTCTGTTGTGAGTTTTGATTATTCATAGTTGTGTTAAATTGTCCCTCCTATAATATTAGACGAATAAAATTGGCAAATGTTACAGCTTAAATTAGGTTATACACAGGAGGATTGTTGACAGGTGAACGAACGTTCACTTATAATATATTCATGGATAAAAGACTAGAACAAGCAACAGCCAAATTAAGGAAGTATTGGCAGAAGAATAGACGCCTTCCCTCTTTCTCAGAAATGGCTAGTATCTTTGGTTATGCTTCTAAAAATGCTGTTAGTAAATTAGTCGTCAAATTAAAAGATGCTGGCATTGTTGATCAAGATGAAAACGGTCATTTAATACCTGGGGAGATTTTAACTTCCCTACCACTACTAGGTAATGTACAGGCTGGCTTTCCTTCACCAGCAGAAGAAGAACTGGTTGATACTCTTACCCTAGATAGGTATTTAATAAATAATCCTGATAGCAGTTTTTTAATTGAGGTGTCTGGTGACTCAATGATTGATGCTGGTATTCAACCAAAAGATTTAGTAATTGTAGATAGAGCTTTAACACCAAAAAATAATGATATTGTTTTGGCTAAGATAGATAATGACTGGACACTAAAATATTTATACAAAAAAGGACAAAGAGTTTATCTGCAAGCTGCTAATGAAAATTATCCGAATCTAGTACCAAATGAAGAACTTGAGATAGCTGGAGTAATAGTATCTTCAATTAGAAAATATAAATAAAAAATTAAAATATAAAAAGATGGAGTATAAAAAGGGAAATAGTTTTCTTATTAAATCATGGCCACGTGCTTTTCTGCACATTGATGCAGATGCTTTTTTCGCCTCTTGCGAACAAGCCCTTAATCCAAACCTAAAAGGTTTGCCTGTTATTACAGGGGCAGAGAGGGGTATTGTGTCTGCTGCGAGTTATGAAGCAAAAGATTTAGGAATTGGCAGAGGCATTCCTTTGTGGGAAGTTAGAAAGATTTGTCCTGACGCTATTATCCTACCTAGCGATTATGAAAGCTACTCTTTAATATCTACACGTATGTTCGACATTATGCGTCGCTTTGTACCAGTGGTTGAAGAATATTCTATTGATGAAGGATTTGCAGATCTTACTGGTATGCGTCGTCCTTTGCACTGCTCATACCATGAAATTGGCAGACGCATAAAGGAACAAATTGAGGTTGAGCTTGGTATTACTGTTTCTGTTGGTATAGCTCCAACTAAAAGCCTTGCTAAAATTGCTGCTAATATACAAAAGCCCTCTGGTTTAACAGTTGTGCCCGGAAGCTTAATAGAAAATCTCTTAGAAAAAACTCCTATCAATAAAGTTTGGGGCTTTGGAGAAAGTACAACCAGTTATTTAAAAAGGTTTGGCATTAAAACAGCTTATGACTTCACGCTTAAAAGTAAATACTGGGTTAAACAACATTTAAATAAGACTGGATTAGAAATATGGAACGAGTTAAGAGGACAAGCAGTATATGATATAGCTGATGAGAAGCACGAAAAGTATAAATCTATTAGCAAGACTAAAACTTTTACACCGCCCTCTACTCAAAGAAACTATTTACTTGGACAAATGATACGCAATTTAGAATCTGCTTGTATAAAAGCCAGAAGACATAATTTGGTAAGCGATAGATTAGTAATATATTTACGTCAACAAAATTTTCAAAGCTCGGGTATTGAAATAAAACTAGATAGAGCTAGCAACTCTTCCCTGCTTATGACAAGTTCTTTAAAAAAAGCTTTTAAACAAATATGGGCACCCGGCACACCTTACAGATCAACTGGAGTGGTTCTAAGTAATTTAAAAGCAGATAATAAAATACAGGAATCATTATTTACAGATAAAGTTAAAGTTATAAAAATGGAACAACTAACAAATGTAATAGATATTATTAATAATAAATTTGGTAAACACACACTACACCAAGCGTCCAGTTTATCAGTAAATTTTACCAGTCGTGGTAATAGAGAAGCAAAGAGCAGTAAATGGCAAAACCTTCTTAAAGGAGAAAACTACAGACAGCATTTATACATTCCACGCTGGTCCATTAAAGCGAATTAATTAGCAGTATATAGCTAAAGGTTTTATATGATAGCACGGCCCTCGCTTATCATTAAAAACACTAAGCTGAAACCCTGTTTAAAAGTCTGATTTGACTAAGTTTACTTAGTTAAATAAATTAGACAAAACTGCAAGTTAATATATATACAAAACACCCATCATTTCTGATGGGTGTTTTGTGATACAACGCTATACGTGTTACATCAAACAATTAATAACTATTTATATAATCATTAAGCTCGTCTGTTATAGAATCCTCAAACTCATAAACAAATTGCGCATCAATTATTTCCCCATATTGCTCTTCCTCTTTTTCAATATAAACTGCCGTTGGAACTCCGACATAGCAACCCCTAGCATCAATAGCTAATCCGCCTGAATTACCAGAGGAAATCTTAGCCGACGTTATTATGTATCCATTAACTGAATATAAACTACTAACCAACCCGTTTGTAATTGTTAATGCCCCACCAGTAATATTAGGGAATCCCACCACGAACAAGGAGTCGCCCAACTGAATTGCGTCTTCACACTCCCCACTAGGATTGCTGTAATATGGGAACAACCCCTCAATTACTTTATCCGCATAGCCATAAATATTATAATTATCATCAAACATTGGAGACTTTATTGATAGATATGCTAAATCATGAACCATATTCTCGTCTCTGTCGATAATTGGCACAGCCCAATAAGCCTCCTCAACTAAGCCAGTACCAGAATTTACAAAACCAACAGCACAACCGTCAACACCTTCAACTATATGCAAATTTGTTAATATATACCCACTAGGGTCTGTATTAGTGCCCGAACCAATATAAAAGTAATCATCATCCTCACACACCAACTTAACAACAGAACTAATTATGTTCGTCTGATTCTTGAACTGATATCTGTTTTCGTCAAAATCAATTTCAGGACTCTCTAGCTCATAATATTCAACATAAGAATACCATTCTTTCCAGCCCATATCTTCGTCATCAAAGACATCTGAGTTTGTAAAATATCCCAGCGGCTCTAAACTAGGTTCCAACTCACTCAAAATATCGTACCCCTCACTATCTTCATATAATGAATCAAAATCTTCAAAATAATAAAACACTGCAACCAGAGCTGCAACAACAAACAAAACAAATACAATCAACACTTTTTTTAGAATTTTAAACCTACTTTGTCTTCTAACAAGTCCTGATTTGGTTGATTTCCCACAGTGTATACAAAAAGAAATCGCCCCCTCTATTTCCTTTCCACAATTTTGACAAAACATATAATACTCACTATGTTAATTAATAAAAGTTGCCTTTACCCTTTTTGATACTCTCATGTAGGGTATCCATATACAGGCACCAACAAACTGTCTGATCAAATCTTCATCTAAACCATCTGTTAACGAGGTAAGCTCTTCTCCCTCAAAATAATTTGGGAAAATAGAGTAAGCAGCTATCGTGTCAATAATCAAAACAATCAACGAGCCCAACGTCCAAACAATCCACATTATTGGAAATTCTTTCTTTTTACGAAAAAAAATAAATATTAAATAAAAACAAAAGCCAACAATAAAAACATTTGCAACAAATTCAAAAATCAAATAAATCTTAAAATCAAAATCCAGGAATTGGAATGACTCCCACCAACCAGTAAACAATGAATAAAGGATAACATAAATTGGTGTTGCAAATAATCCTATTGCAACTAAATACAACCAACCTCCTATACCCTTATACTCATCATCGATGTTTTGATTTAAAGGTAGATTATTATCATCATTTAAAGCATCTGATTTTTTTTCACTTTCATCTACTGAAATCCTCTCTCCACAATTTTGACAATACAAAAAATCTTTTTTTAGCTGTGAACCACATTTTTTACAATACATAATGTTTTAAAATAATCTATTTATACACAAAGTATATCAAAAAGCTAATAACAAAAATAACGCTTAATAATATTTACTTATATCTGGTTAATACAAATCGAACTGACTCGAATCAACATTGCTCGTCTCAGCATTTCCTCCAACAACCGGATATAAAGTGACTTCAAACCCAGAAAAATAATAATATTCTCGATCCGATGTTGTTTGATAATCGAATGTTTCATCAAAAACTGAATACTGTTGACTACGATTAAAACCTTTACTATCCGAATTATAGTCTAAACCTTGAGCAAAAGCTAACCAATACACACCGTCAGATATACCCGTGATAGTATATTCACTTTCGGATTTGATATACACAGTAAACACCGATACCCCATCAGTAATAAGCTTGGCTACAGCATCTAAACTGGTGCCATTATCTATATACAACGTCCCTCCATCTCCTTGAAAATAATTGTCATTCTTTTTTAGTATAGTTCCATTGGCAAGAGATGCTGGCAATACAACAGACCCTGTTTCAACGTCACCATCATAATCTTGTTGTGCTGGCAACGGAAGCGGTGCCTTTACTCCACCACCATAAATTGTATCATCATCTGAAATAATCCAAGAAAAAAACAGTATTCCTACTAGAACAAAAACTATGCGTTTAGATATCAACTTTAGATCATATTCTTTTTTCGCACCATAAGATTCCGTTTCAGAGAAACTTTCATTCAAAGCTATTTTCTCAATTAATATCTGGCGACAATTAGGACACACTTCTTCAGTGAAGTTTATTTTTGCTCTACAAAAGGCGCAAAATTTTGATTTCATAGATTTGTTACTTATCAAATTTACTACTTATACTATCAACAAAAAAACCAACAACATATCTCATGTCGTCTTCTTTATACCCTTTATCTTTTAGCACCTGTTCAAGGTCAGTCATTATCTTATTAAGGTTGTTTGCTGGGTCATCATTACAATTATTAAAAAAATCTATAACATCGTTATAGATTTTAATAGAAACTTCATTAGATGGTAAATTTGCAACACTAGCCAAAAGTTCATTCATGCTCTTTTCATCAAGTTCAAATCCAGCATCACAAACGGGACAGACTAAATAGTATTTCTTGTTCCATTTAGCGACTGGTACGAAATAGAGGCTCGCCTTATTACTTAATTCTCTCACCTCTGCACCCGCCACATTCATGCAATTACGACAAGTCATTAAACCAACATCTGCAATTTTTTTACTTTTTTTACCCCAACCAAATATCAACATAAGATTATCTCTTTAATGCTTCTACCTGTTCCTTTTTAATTTGCTTGGATATGCGCCTACATACAGGACAGATCAAGTAATACCTTTTAAAGGAAAGCCAGGGCTTCTTTGCAAACGGGAAACCAATAGCAGGACCAACTGGCTCAGTACAGACCTCGTGCTCGGAGTCGTTACTACAATTAGAACAAATCATTTTGACCGTGTTTGTATTCTTAACCGGTGTTGGCGCATAATTTGTAAAATACATAATGTTATTATAACAACTTATTAGCTTATATTCATTATATCAAAAAACTCCCAATAAAGGGAGTAATGGTACCGCCTAGGGGAATCGAACCCCTGTTGCCAGGATGAAAACCTGATGTCCTAACCACTAGACGAAGGCGGCATGAAAAACTATGAAGTATTCTAATACATTTTCATAAATTAGTCAAGGTTGACTCGACTTGAAATAACTGTTAAGACATAGAAGTAACAAATAACATAAATTATGAAAAAAATACTTATAATAAGCCTAATATTAATTAGTTTAAGCTTAGTAGGGCTTAAGGCCTCTTGGACAATGCCATCCTCTAATTCTCCTATTAATATTAATGATGGCTACAATGACCAAATAGAGTTTGCAGCTACCGATCAATATATTGTCTATACGGAATATGGTGATAACACTTTTTCGCTATATCTCTACACTATATTAACTGGAGAAAAGCAATTATTAGCCGAACAGACAGGAGATAAATTTAGTCCATCAATTGATGGCACAGATATAGTCTGGCAAGCTATTGGTAGTGGTGGAAAGAAATATATTAATCACTACAATATACTTACTGAAGAAAGTGGTGCATATTTTATGCCAACTACTAGCTATCATGATACACATCCATATATTCAAGGAAATAAAATTTCATTCATTCGTTGGAACTTAAACGCTGGCACATCTTATGTAATGGTTTATGATATTGCTTCTGCTTCACTTTCTACGATAGATGGTGTTAGTCACGGATCACAAACAAACCAAAGACATTATAGCAATACAGTTGTTTGGCAAGACAAAAGAAATGACATCGATGAAATATTTATTAAACAAACAATAGACGAAGAAGAAGTTGTTTCTAATTTATCCAATAATGGATTAAATCATTACTTTCCAAAAATATCTGATAATAATGTTATCTGGGATACAAAAAATTCTGTTTACGTAAAAAATCTAGAAGACCAATCATTACAAATTATTGGTAGCAAATCTTACGCAAACTTCTACTCTTCAATAGATGGCAATAATGTTGTTTACCAATCACAACGTAATGGTTCTTACAATATTTATTTGTACAATCTAAAAACTAAGTCTGAAATAAGGTTAACAAATAGTTACCAGAATGATGAATCTCCTTCAATCAGAGGAAATATTGTTACTTGGCGCAGACAGAACGATAATGGTCGTTATGATGTTCACTATACTAATATAAAACCGGCTTTAGAAAAGATATATACAGAATTGAGCTTTAGTCCAATTACAACAACTGATGTACTAATTACTTGGCCAGAATATGATGATGGCAATTATGTAAATGCTACACTTTATCGCTCAAACACTTATACAGATAAAGGAATGTTAATTGGAGATCATTTAACAAATTATACATATACAGACACAAACCTAATCCCTGGCAATAACTATTATTACACTCTAACTTTAACAGATAAGAATGGTAATGAATCAAACAACTCTGAACAGTTTAGATACACAGCTGCCAATAAGAAACTTGTGAAATTGGTCAATAGCCCAACTGTTTATTTAATAGATGAAGATAGTTCATACATAATAGCTAGTGAAGAGATGTTCAATGCATATAAATTTAATTGGGCAGATATAATAACCATTACACAAAGAGAATTAGATACTTACCATTATAGTGGCGCTCTAAAATATCCTAGCGGAACTTTAATTAAGGCTAATCACAATTCTGTATATTTAATATATGGAGATATTGCTAGGCCTTTTGCTAATGAAGAAATATTTATTAGGGCTGGATATAAATGGAATCAGATAAAGCAAGTAACTCAATTAGAATTTAATACTTATGAAATTGGTGAGGAGTTAACCTTAGATAATTTCATACATCCAGACGATACATTAATTAAATATACATATAATCCTGATGTGTACTTAATAGAAAACAATACCAAGAGATTAATTATAGATGAATATAACTTTAATAGACATGGTTTTAACTGGTCAGACATCTTAACAATTCCTGTATACTGGGAATATCCTACTGGACCAAATTTATAATTTGGCGAAAAACAACATTTTGTACTATAATATAGGCACTTAGAATTAAAATGTGCCTATGTTTAATTTAGGAAAAAGCAAAAAAAATAACGACATTGTCGAGAATGACGACTTTTTTAATAAAGCTGCAGCTCAAACAGACGATAAATGGATCAATGAAGAAGATTATGAAGGTCAATTATCTGTTGATGTTTACGAAGATGGAGATAATATTGTAATTAAATCTACAATCGCTGGCATTAAATCTGAAGATGTAGATATCTCTATTAATAATGAGATGATTACAATAAAAGGTAGGAGACAGCAAACAGAAACCATAAATGAAGATAACTATTATTACCAGGAATGTTATTGGGGTGGTTTTTCTAGATCAATCATACTACCTGTAGAAATACAGCCAGATAAAGTAGATGCTTCATTAAAAAATGGCGTTCTAAAGATTGTTTTACCTAAAGCAAAGAAGTCTAAATCTGTCTCAGTTAAAGTTAATACCAGAGAAGCATGAATTGGAGATTAATTAAGTTCTTAGACAATAACGCAGTCATTCAAAACGAAGATAATGAACAAATAATAATACCCCATCACCTATTACCAGCAGACTATAATATTGGTGACGAGTTTACATTAAATTTCAATAAGGAAAATAACAACCTATCTGGAGATAAAGAAGCTATACAAATAATTAACTCTATTTTACAAACAGAGTAATGCTAAATAAAAAAACGAATGCAAATAGTTTTATGAGGTGGTTACTTATTATAGTAACCGCTTCTTTAGTTGTCCTCACTCTTATCCTAGCAGTAGGACTTGGTTTGCATTATATATATAAGAATAAAATAATAGTTGGTGTTTATGCAGCCGAGCAAAACTTAAGTGGGAAAACAATAGATGAAGCTAAAGAAATATTAAGATCTTCTGTAGATAATTTTAAACAGTCTGGCCTTCATTATAGATATAATGATCATGCTGTAGATTTGCAAACAGATGTTACTTCCGCAGATTTAGATAATGTGTACAGCCTAATAAGCTTTTTTCCCGATGAAACAATAGATAAATTATGGTTAATAGGTCATGAACAAGGTTATTTAAAAAACTACTGGCAGCAAATAAGACATTTAATTATTCCCAAGCATTACGCAATAGTAATTGAAGCTAATAGCGATAGATTAGAAGAGTCTTTAAAAGACAACTTTTCACAATTTGAAACCATCACCTCTTCTGCTCTACCGATTATAAACAGCAATGAAGATATTGAAATTACTGCTCATAAACTTGGTTTGAATTTTATATATGAAAATGTAATTGAGCAGACTATATACAATTCATCAAGATTAGATAATAGTACAATTGAGCTACAAAGGGAGATATTTTTTCCTACTGTTACCAGTAATGAAATAACTGACGATCAAGTAAATAGCCTTAAAGATTTTCTTAATGAAAATAAATATTTAACTTTGACATATAATGACAGAAATTGGAGTATTGATCCAGCTACATACAAACCTTGGATAATTTTTGATAAAAAAGATCAAAAAATAGTTTTAAGTTTAGATAAAAAACTATTCACTGAATACTTAGAAAGTAATGTAGCTAATATAATAGATCAGGAACCACAAGATGCTAAGTTCGACATTCAAAACGGTAGGGTGGTTGAATTCCAAAATAGTAGAGATGGTAGAGAACTTAATACAGAAGGAACCATTGAGCTAGTTAATACCAGCTTCTTTAACTCTGAAGACTCTACTTTCGGTTTAGTAGTGATCGAACAAAAAGCAAAACTTGCTGTTGGCGACACCAATGACATGGGAATAGTAGAAAAGATTGGTGAGGGTAGATCAAACTTTGCTGGTAGTCCAAATAATCGTGTACACAATATTCGAACAGGTGCAGAAGCTATTAATGGTTTAATTGTAAAACCTGGGGAAACTTTCTCTTTAATAACAGCGCTTGGTCCAATTGATGGAGATCATGGCTATCTTCAAGAACTAGTTATTAAAGGAGACAAAACTGTTCCAGAGTATGGTGGTGGTTTATGCCAAATAGGGACAACAACTTTTAGAGCAGCCTATGGTTCTGGCTTACCTATTGTTGAAAGAAGAAATCATTCATACAGAGTATCTTACTATGAACCAGCTGGGACAGATGCTACTATTTATTCTCCAAAACCAGATATGCGCTGGCTAAACGATACAGATAGTAATATTCTTATCCAAACAAGAATGGAAGGGACTGAATTAATTTTCGAATACTGGGGAACAAGTGATGGGAGAATAGCAACCGCAACTGAACCAAGAATATATAATATAGTTAGACCACCGGAAACAAAATATATTGAAACAACAGAATTAAAGCCTGGTGAAAAAAAATGTACAGAACGTGCACACAATGGTGCAGACGCTGAGTTTACCTATACCGTAGAATATCCAGATGGTGAAATCAAAGAGGAAACCTTTACAAGTCACTATGTTGCCTGGCCAGAGGTCTGCTTAATTGGTGTTGATCCAGAAGAAGTTGTAGAAGAAAAAATAATTGAAGAATAAAAAAATACCCATTGAAGTGCAGACAAGAAAATCAGATTTGGAAGCAATTGAGCAAAAAGCCTAATTAGATCCAAGTTTGATCCCCATGCTTGTCGTGCCTGCACTTCAACAGGTACTTTAAGTAATATAGGAGCTTAACACAGATATAATCTTTTGTCAAGACCTATTATCAACAAGTGCTTAATAATTAGCTAATATTAGTCAAATACTAAGTATCTATTCTTGACAGAATATTAAAAATAGCATATACTGTAAAAGCTTTTTTAGTAATATTAATAAATATATATGAGTGTACCGAAGAAACGAAGAACTAGCGGGTCAAAAGGTAAAAGAAGATCGCACTATAATAGAGCAGCTGTAAATTCACAAGCTTGCCCTAAGTGTGGTGCTGCTAAACTACCTCACAGAGCCTGTGGTAAATGTGGCAACTACAAAGATAAAGAAGTTGTTAAAATAAAGTCTTCATTAGATAAAAAGAAGAAATAGTTTTTCTTCTTTTTTATTAGTTAAAATTATGTCCAACAGACACCTAGCAAGAACATTATCTCTACAAACACTATTTCAGTGGGATTTTAATGAACAGAAAGAAAATATAGACGACATACTTGCTTACAATTTCAAGGAATTTGCGGTAGATTTTGATGATGATGGTTTTAGTAAAGATTTAGTTAAGGGTGTTGTAAAGAATATTGAAGAAATAAATAAGTTAATAATAAAATTCGCACCGGAGTGGCCTCTTGATCAAATAACAACCTCAGATCGTAATTGTCTTAGAATTGGAATATATGAACTTAAATTTGATCAAACCATACCACCAAAGGTTGCTATCAACGAAGCCATAGAACTTGCTAAAACATATGGCGGAGAATCGTCTGGTAAATTTATCAATGGCGTTCTAGGTTCTATCTTTAAAGAAATGGAAGTAAAAGGTGAGAAAACAAACATGGATGAAGTAATTAAAGAGGAAACATCTGTTGGTGGGGTTGTGTATTATAAAGAAAAAGAAGACTATAAAATAGCTTTAATATTTAGCGCTCATGATAAATGGGCACTACCAAAGGGTCATATTGATGAGAATGAAAATGAGAAAGAAACAGCTGCTAGAGAAATATCTGAAGAAACAGGTCTTACTAAATTAAACGTAAAAGATTATCTTTGTGAAACAAAAGTTAAAATAAAGAAACCAAAAACAACAACTGTTTTAAAAACAATTAAATTTTATTTAGTTGAGAGCTTGGACGATAAAATTATTGTACCAAATACTGCTGAACTTAAAGATGTTAAATGGTTTTCTCCAAAAGAAGCTTATGAAAAAACAGATTACGATAATGTTAGAGAAGCTTTAGATAAGGCATATAAAATTTTAAACATTAAAATATAATAATTAATAGTAGATATTGGTCTTTTTAAATTAACTACTAATTTCAGAAGATCAGCACCTACTAGAGGAAAACTTAATATGAGAGACTTTAAAAAGCTTGCAAACAGCTGGGGGATAAAATTTAATGACTACGATATCCTACGCCAAGCTCATGTACACCGATCTTATTTAAATGAGCATCGTAATTTTGAGCTTGATCATAATGAGAGATTGGAATTTTTGGGCGATGCAGTTCTTGAATTAGCTGTTACAGAATATCTATATAAAAATTATGAAAACCCTGAGGGAGAGCTTACAAACTGGCGCGCTAGCCTTGTTAATGGTCAAATGTTAGCAGTTATTGCTCAAGATTTAGAGATAGAAAAAAACCTTTTCTTAAGTAAGGGTGAATCTAAAGATCAAAACGGAAAAGCAAGAAACTATATCTTAGCTAATGCTGTAGAAGCCTGTATTGGAGCTGTGTATCTAGACCAAGGTTGGGAAGTAGCTGATCAGTTTGTTAAAAAATATGTTTTAGTAAAATTACCAGAGATATTAAAAGAAAAAAGATATATTGATCCTAAAAGTAGTTTTCAGGAGAAATCTCAAGAACTATACAGTGTTACACCAAGCTATAAAGTATTAGATGAATCTGGACCAGATCATAATAAATTCTTTAGAGTTGGTGTGTATATAAACAAAGACAAGGTTGCTGAAGGTGAAGGAAATTCAAAACAAGAAGCACAGATTGATGCAGCCAGAAATGCTTTAGAAATAAAAAAATGGTTAGACTAAATTAACCAATTAAATACTATACTTTAAACTCCCCTATCTGTAGGGGAGTTTTTTTACCAAACAAATCTACTAATAATATCTTGACCCTCTAATCTTAATCTACTATGTTCAATTATTTCTGTTTTAGACTCGCCCGTATGAAAACCATTCTCAATGGATACCTTATACACCCCGCTCAATGCCTGGGTTAAAATTTTATCTCCTTGCTGCCATTTTAAAGTAATAATATCTCCATCAATTTTTTGATCAATCAAAGTTCCGTTGATTTGCCAGAATTGTAAATAATTTCTTTTACCTTTATCTGCTACTACCAAACTACTACTGTCTGACTCTACTGTTCTAACAATATTACCAGCAAGTTTAATAACTGCTTTATTAACTCCAGATTCCTCTCTCTTTAAAAGTTCTGCCTGACCGCCAAATACACGCCATAAAGATCTCCAAAAATATGACCATTTAGTCATAGCAACATTATGGAATTCTGGTTTAACACTTTTAGCATCCCAACCAACATAACCAGGAGCAACCAACCACCAAGTATCGTTTGTCTTTAATAACACATCACCATTAGAATAATTTCTATGCAATCCTTGCCATTCTTTATCTCTTAAACGATGCCTTATCCAAACAGTTGTATCTCCATACCTCCATATAGTCTCCTGTTTATTGTATGTATTACTATCTGGAATATTATTAAATTTAAAATTAGCTCTCCAATAATCATTAACCTCTTGAAAGGCACTTATTTTACTTGGCAAAACACTGGCAAGCGAATCATCAAAGGGTGGCTTATACCTATCTTGTGAACTAATACTAGCTAAATAGTTAATGTTATTAATCAAGCTCTGTTTAACATCTTCATCTTTTGTAAAATACACATAGCCAGATAGTATAGACATAGCATAAAGACCATACTCTGGGCCTTCATAAGCATAACCATCTGGTAAATATATTTTATCTACACTTTTTCTAAGTTTTTCTTGCAAATTAGAAAACCTCTCATCTTCCAATAAATACGCAAGTGAAGCTAAAGAGGCATATTCCCTGGCATAATGATTACTATTTTTAGTGCCATGCCACATTCTTAACCTTCTATCTATTATTCTAGTAAGTGGTTTTTTAAGCTCTTCTGGTTTTCCCAACCTATCATAACCAATACATAGAGCCATTACAAAATCATTATACAAAACTTCACTTCCTTTTGGGTTATTAAAAAAGACACTATGATAAGCATCTCCAATCCAGTCTACAAACCTATATTTATATCCCTGATCAACAACCAATTTAATAAACTCCTCCTCATCTACTTCCCCATCTTCTAGCAAACCATAAGTATAGTCTCTAAGTCCTAAATAGGAAGCGTCTGCCACACCACTAGCAATAACACTTGTAAAACAAATAGAAAATAAAATGGTTATAGTAAATATATATCTAAACATCATAAAGATATTATACCAAAAACTAAGAATAAAAGCTTGAATAGTAATTGAAAAAAGACCCAAATAATGCTAAAATAAATTATGTTTATTACGAATATATAATAATGTTTTTACAAAAACTAGAAATACAAGGATTTAAATCTTTTGCTAACAAAACCACATTAGAATTCAATAAAGACTTAACAGCTGTTGTTGGTCCTAATGGTTCTGGTAAATCAAATATTGCAGATGCTGTTCGCTGGGTACTCGGTGAACAAAGTTTAAAAGTACTACGTGGTAAAAAATCTCAAGATGTAATATTTGCCGGTTCAGACAAAAAGACTCGCCTAGGCATGGCCGAGGTTAATTTGTATTTAAATAATGAGGACGGCAAAGCACCAATAGATTATAAAGAGGTTGTTATTAGCAGAAGAATATATAGAAATGGTGAAACAGAATATTTAATAAATAAAAACAAAGTTAGATTATCTGACATACAAATGCTAATGGCTAAATCTAGCTTTGGGCAAAGATCATATTCTATTGTTGGCCAAGGAATGGTTGAATCTATTTTAACTTCATCACCACAAGAGAGAAAAGAATTTTTTGACGAAGCTACTGGCGTTAGACAATACCAAATAAAGAGAGAGCAAAGTTTAAATAAATTAGAAAAAACTTACGAAAATTTACAACAATCTGAACAGCTATTAAAAGAAATTGAACCAAGGTTAAAATCTTTGACCAGATCAATGAAACGCTTGGAAGAAAAAGCTGAAGCTATTAAGGAATTAGATAAATTACAAAACGAATACTATGGTCAGATATATTTTGGACTAACAGAAGAATTAGATAGAAATAATGATAATTTTAAAACACTAGAAACAACCCGAAGAAGAACTGAAGAGGAAATTTCCCAAATACAACAAAGTTTAGATAAAATTGAAGCAGAAGATAGTCGCACACAAAGTTTTAGAGCCATTGAAGATAAATATTCTCAATTGGTTGGTGAAAAGAACCGTTTATTACAAGAAATATCTCTCTTGCAAGGTAAAATAGATTTAAAACTAACCTCTTCTGGACAGGCAAATATTGTTTGGCTACAAAAGAAATCTCAAGACCTTTCTGTTGAATTAACATCTCTGCAAGAACAGCTAGAAACAGTCAGGAACAGAGAAAAAGAAAAAAGTGCACTCTTGGAAGAAAAAACAAAAGAACAATCTGCAATAGTTGCTGAATTTGATAACATTAGAGACAAGCTTCTAGGAATACAAAAGAATGTTGGTAATGACGATAACTTAACCGCCATACATGATAAAGTTATATCGCTTAAAGACGCATATAAAGATTTTATGGATGACCTAGACAGAGCTAGTGCTGTTGAAGAAATTAATGAATTAAAAGAAACTGCCAAACAAATATCTATACTAATTCAATCATTAAACAGTAATCTTAAAGAAACTTCTCCAACTAGCGCCCAAGAAATAGTTTTCCTTGAGGAAAAAATGAATCAATTTTTAACCAGTAAAGATAATCTAGTTGATGAAATTAATCAAATTAGAGTTGAATTAGAAATTGCTAAAACACAAACAGAGCAAGTCAATAACAGACTTAAGATAACAAGTGACGAGAAAGAAAAGATAGACAACGAGATTACTGCCAACACCCAAGATACAGATGATGAAAAGCAAGCTGCCCTACAGAAGCAAAAGAAAGAGCTACAACTTAACCTAGAACAAGTAAATGCTAGTTTAGAACTTGCTAAACAAGAAATAGATAATTTTAATAATCAAGCAGAAGCAAAACAAGGTAAACTTATACAATCTCAAAAGAAAGCTAGAGAGCTACAAATAACACTTAATGATCAGAATAACAAAATCAATCAAATCAATATTGAAATTGCTAAGATAGAAACAAAGCTTGAAGATTTAAATGAAGAAATTAAAAATGAAAAGGGATCAGACTGGTCGCCAACAAAACCGTTAGCTGAAATAGATATTGAAAGCAGTAGACAAAAAATAGTTACTTTAAAAAATAAACTTGCTCTGATCGGTGGAATAGATCAAGGAATATCTGAAGAATATGAAGAAGTAAAGGAAAGATTTAATTTCTTAGATGAGCAGTGTAGTGACCTTAATCAATCAATCACTACCCTGCAAGACGTAATACAAGAACTAGATGAAAAAATTGAAAAACAATTTGAAACTAATTTCACTGTAATTAATGATGAGTTTAAAAAATACTTCAATATATTATTCAGTGGTGGAAAAGCTAGCTTAACTTTAAACAAAAGAGAGGAAGAAGAAACAGACGAAGAGGAAGAAAAAGAAGAGATTTCACCAATTAAAAAACTTAAGAAGAAACTCACAGACACTGAAATAGAAATAAAAGCATCCCCTCCTGGAAAAAAGATAGATACTTTGAGTACTCTATCTGGTGGAGAAAAAGCTATGACAGCTATTGCCCTTATCTGTGCAATTATTTCTTCAAACCCATCACCATTTGTAATACTAGACGAAGTTGATGCTGCTCTAGATGAAGCTAATGCTGGTAGATATGTAGCTATTATTAATGAACTATCTGACAAAACTCAATTTATTGCTGTAACTCATAACAGAGTAACAATGCATCACGCTAGCATTCTATACGGTGTTACTATGGGAAATGACAGCGTTTCTAGACTATTATCCATAAACCTAAAAGAAGCCGAAACATATACCCAATAATATAATTTACAATAAAGCGCCTAATATGGCGCTTTTTGTATTGACAAGAAATAGCCACTATGGTATATTCCAGTCACTAATTAATTACTCAAGCTAGGAAATGCGTAAGCTAACATAACGTTATTCTTGGCATGAGCGAAAGGCAAAAAACATGTTAGATAAGAAAAAAAAGGATAAACTCATTGAAAAGTTTAAAACACATGACAATGACACTGGTTCTCCAGAGGTGCAGATTGCTATCCTATCTGCTGAAATCACAGAATTAACAGAACACCTTAAAGAACATCGTAAAGACTTCTCTTCAAGAAGAGGTTTAATCCGTAAAGTTAATCAAAGACGTAAATTACTTCGTTACTTAGAAAAAACAGACGAAAAAAGTTTTGAAAATATGGTAAAGAAGTTAAAGATAAAAATAGCTAGACGTGAAGTAACAAACGAAGAGCCTTCTGAAGAAGAATTAAAAGAATTAGAGGAAAAAGAATAATACATAATGGCTGTTTCTCACACAAATCAACGCATAGGTGTTTTTGTAGATGTTGGTAATATGTACCACTCTGCAAAAAATCTATACAATGCTAAATTAAACTTTGGTAAAATTTTAGAATCAATAAAAGATGGTCGACAATTAGTTCGTGCCATGGCTTATGTAGTTGAAACAGAAGCAAATGAGGAAAAAGGTTTTTTTGAAGCTCTTGAAAAACAGGGTTATGAAATTAAAAGTAAAGATTTACAAATATTTCCTGGTGGCGCAAAAAAAGGTGACTGGGATGTTGGTATAGCAATTGATGCTATTACTATTGCTAATCACATTGATGTAGTAATTTTAGTAACTGGTGATGGTGACTTTATACCACTTGTTAATTTCTTAAAAAATAATAAAGGTTGTAAAGTTGAAGTAGTAGCCTTTAAACAAAGCGCATCTGCTAAATTAATAGAAGACGCAGATGAATTCCTTAATATAAGTGATGACGCGAGTAAGTATTTAATTAAAAATAGATACTCTCGCCGTAAATAATAATAAATTTTACTGACCATTAGACAGATAGACTATAATAAGTTCTAGTCTATTGCTTGGTGGTCAGTAGTAAGAAAGGAAAAAATTATGTCGGAAATCAGAGAATTTTCAACATCTATTGCTGGCCGTACTCTTACAATACAAACCGGACAATTGGCTGGACAAGCCGGTGGTTCGTGTACGGTACAATATGGTGAAACTGTAGTTCTTGCTACAGCTTGTTCATCAGATAAACCTCGTGAAGGTTTTGATTTCTTCCCACTAACAGTGGATTATGAAGAAAAATTTTATGCTGCTGGAAAAATTAAGGGCAGTCGTTGGATAAAAAGAGAAGGCAGGCCTTCAGAAGAGGCTATTTTAACAGCTCGTGTTATTGATCGTTCAATCAGACCGCTATTTAGTGAGAATGAAAGACGTGAGGTGCAAGTAGCTGTTACAGTTCTATCTTGGGATCAAGAAAATGATCCAGATATGCCTGCATTAATTGCTGCATCTTGTGCGTTAGCTATGTCACCAATGCCATGGGGCGGACCGGTTGCTGGTGTTAAAGTTGGTAGAGTAAATAATGAATGGATATTAAACCCATCATACGAAGATCTAGATAATAGCGATTTAGACGTTGTTGTTGTTGGTAAAGAAGACGGATTAATAATGCTAGAAGCTGGTTCAAAAGAAGTAAATGAAACAGATATGACAGAGGCTATTTCTTTTGGTCAAAAACATTTAGATCAAATAATTAAATTAATTAATGAAGTTGTTACTGCTGTTGGTAAAGAAAAAGCTGAATTAAAAATTGAGCAAACCGAAGAAGAGAAAGCTGCAGAACAAAAAGTTAATAACAAAGTTAAAGAATTTGTCTCAGGTAAAGATCTTACAAAAATATTTAATAAAGATAAAAAGATTACGAAGGATAATATGGAAAAACTTCGTGATGAGTTGAACGATATTTTGAAAGAAGATAATGAGATTAATAAAGAAGAAAGAGCTCGTGGTATTAACGTTTTAAACCTACACATTGATGAGGCTGCTAGAGATTTAACATTATCTGGTACTAGAATCGATGGTCGTGGATATGATGATGTGCGTCCTTTAGGAGCACAGGTTGGTATACTACCAAGAACACATGGTACTGGACTTTTTCACCGTGGTGAAACTCAAGTACTATCTGTTGTTACTCTAGGCTCTCCTGGGGCAGAACAGTATCTAGAAAATATGGAAGATGATGGTATTAGCAAAAAAAGCTACATGCATCACTACAACTTCCCTGGCTATTCTGTTGGCGAAGTAAGACGTATGGGTTCTCCTGGAAGAAGAGAAATTGGTCATGGAGCTTTGGCTGAAAAAGCTTTAATTCCTGTATTACCATCTAAAGAAGACTTCCCATACACAATTAGAGTTGTATCTGAAGTTATGTCATCAAACGGATCTTCTTCTCAAGCATCTGTCTGTGGCTCAACCCTATCTTTAATGGATGCTGGTGTGCCAATTACAAGACCAGTTGCTGGTATTGCTATGGGGTTAATAACAAATCCTAAAGACTTTAACGATTACCGTATCTTAACAGATATTCAAGGTTTTGAAGATCATGCTGGAGATATGGACTTGAAGGTAGCAGGAACAAATCAAGGTATTACAGCTATCCAATTAGACATTAAACTAAGTTGTATTCCGCTAAAAGTCATTAGCGAAGCTTTAGTAAAAGCTAAGACAGCTAGAGAAAAGATTTTAGAAGTAATGACTAGTGCTATAGACAAACCACGTACTGAATTATCTAAATATGCTCCACGTATTGAAACTTTACACATTGATCCAGAACAAATAAGAGATGTTATTGGTCCTGGCGGTAAAGTTATCAATGAAATAATTGAACAGACTGGAGTAGAAATAGACATCGAACAAGATGGTACTGTAATGATTACATCAACAGATGCTGAAGGAAGCGCTAAAGCAATTGAAATAGTTAAAGGAATAACTAAAAAGATATTAGTTGGTGAAGAATATGAAGGTGAAGTTGTTAAAATTGTTACAGATAGAAATTCTGGATCAGAAATAGGTGCAATTGTACAATTAGCACCTAATAAAGACGGAATGGTTCATATATCTAATCTTGCTAATGAACATGTTAACAGAGTATCAGATGTAGCTAAGGTTGGTGAAAAACTGAAGGTTAAGGTTATAGATGTAGATGAAGAAAAAGGTAGAATAGGTCTATCACACAAAGAATACACCGCTCCCAGAACATCTAGCGACGGTCCAAGAGACGATCATAGAAGTGATCATAGAAACGACCACCGTCCTAAGAGAAAACCTTTTTACAAGAAATAATACAGATTATATGAAAAACACCCGTAGATAAACGGGTGTTTTTTTGTTACACTATAGTCATGCTAAATTTCCTAAAAACAAATTGGTTTATTATTACCATCTGTATAATGCTTACAATTGTTTGTGTTTGGCTTATTAAAGTAGACTATTTTAAATACTCAATAGATTTAGATAAGCTATTACCTCAGGAAACAAAGCTTAGTATTAATTTAAACATGTCAGAGCTTAATACCACAATTAATCAAAAGTCTAAGTTGTTAAAAAATAATGCTATAGGAAAAATACTAAACAATATAAACACAGAACTACAATCTACTTCTACTAATTACGATATCTCCTGGCCCGAGAATATCATGAATTATATTGAACCAGAAATAATTTACTACATTACAGATGAAACAGAATGGGGGGTATTAGCCAAAGCTAATAACAAGAAGTTATTATCTTACCTACAGTCATCCGGAGACTTAATAATATCTTCAACCTTTAATGATTTAAACATATATAAACTAACCACGAAAGATAATTCAACCATATACTTCTCCTTTATAAACGGCAACACTCTTTCAATATCTTCAAGCCCAGACCTTGTTAAAACAAGTCTAGATAACTACGCAAATAATCCAGACTCTTCATGGCAACAGCGCTTCTCCATTATTAGCCTAGAGCCAATTCTTAGAATAAAAATAGATCCAAATGCTAATATTAAGCCAACAGATAACGGTATATTGGCTAAACTCTACCAAATTCTTGACCCTGTTTTACAAAAATCTGAAACAGACTTAAAACTTGAGTTTAATCAAACTGGTAATTATTTAACTTGGCAGATATCAAACATTGGGGCAAGAAATTTTAACGCAGAATATAATAAAAACAATATTGCAGACAGCTTAACATATATAAACTTTAAACCTGACATATTGTTTGGCTCATATGAACCAGATAAGCTTAATAACAATAAACTTGGGTCGAGTTTAGTTTGGCAAAGTCTCACAAATTATGCACTAAGCGCCACAAATGTAGACATCATAAAAGAATTAACAAATAAAATAAGAAGCAGTCTCTTAATAGCAATAAAAGATCAAACAAGCTTTATAGGAATTGTTAATAGAATAGATTTTGAAGCAACCATTCAATTAATATATGAAATATTGGGTAAACAAAACCCCAAAAGTGTAGAGAAAATTCTGCCGGATGGTTCAAAATCCTACGAATTGATTGCAGACGAATCACAAATACAAGAAAGAACCACAATGGTTGGAAATAAAGAAATTACAACTATATTTGCACCAAACGCAAACGCCACCTTTAATTACTATATTGATGGTAAGAAGATAATTATTAGCACTGATTATGATTTACTTGAAGAAAATCTAAAGTCTCCAATAAAAAACCCAAACCAATGCTTAATTAATACAAACTTTGCTGAATTGCTATATTTTAACAACAAGGTAGAAAATCCATACATAAATAGCCAAAACCTAGAAGAATTCACTATTTTTGATCAAAGCTATAATGAAAATATAGTAATAAAGGGTTGTTTAAGACTTAAATGACCTGTGGATAATCTGTTAAGTAGTGAGTAAAACTTTTGTTCACAAAACTATAATTATAGAGACACTACCATATTTATTTGCTAACTTTAGCCATAAAACACTGTTGACTTTTTCGTAAATTGATGATATAATGGATGTATAGTAAAAGTACATTTATATATGAGATATTGCTTCAAAGCTATTTGTAGTAATTCTCAAGTATCTACTGTTATTAGTCAGCGTGACTCAGCCATGCTGCCCAAAAAACAAAAATGCAAAAAAATGCAAATAAAATAAAAATAAAAAGGTAATCCTCGCCTATTGCGGAGAAAACCATTTAAACGGTAGATATTAAGAGTTAGCTGAGATGCTCGAAATATTTTTTTGCTTCGATGTTTACAATTGCCCCCTGGCGATATGTAAGCGAAACAAGAAAACATTTAACGGGCGTTGAGGGCCATATATTAAATTTTTTTAGGGTTCATCACGCCCGTTTTATTTTTGCCAAAAAACCATTGACATTTTACGTATTTTCCTTTATCCTTTAGGGGTAATTATTTACCTAAAGTAGCTAAAATAGCTATTTTATTGCAAAAAATAATATAAAAATTAACAATAAACATATGCTATCACAAGATTTCATAAACGCTAGAAAAGAAGAGTTATTAAAGAAAAAGGCTGAATTAGAGGAACAATTGGGTTCTATTGTTAAAATTGATCGTCAAAGTACTGAATATGATGCAAAATTCCCAGATTTTGGAGATAAAGAGGATGAAAACGCTGCTGAAGTAGCCGCTTATCAAAACAACCTATCTTTAGAAGAAGATCTTAAATTCTCATTAAGCAGAATAGATAAAGCACTGCACAATATGGGAAATAATACCTATGGTCTTTGTGAGAAGTGTAATGCAGAAATTCAACCAGGAAGACTTGAAGCGTTCCCACAAGCAACGGTTTGTATGGATTGTAAACAAAAGGATATATAATGAAAAAATCATATTTAGTAATAGTTACATTATTACTATTTATTATAGATAGAATAACAAAAATATTAGCCTTAAAGTTTTTAACTGATGGGCTTTTTTGTTGCAATCAAATTGCAGGACTAAAACTATTACTAAATAATGGCGTTGCTTTTGGAATTCTAATTCCTAAAATATTAAGCATCACCTTAGCCAGTCTAATTATACTAATTTTAATAAATGTATTATTAAAAACAAAAACTAATCTTTTCCCTCTTCTAATTATTATAGCCGGGGCTTTTAGTAATATTTTAGATAGGCTTAATTATGATGCTGTTATAGACTTTATTACAATCAAATATATGCCCATTTTTAACCTAGCTGACATATATATAGTAATTGGGCTTATAATGCTCATATATGGCCTAAAATCGCCCAATAAAGACACTATTGCACATAATACGTAATATTTAATATATTACCTTGACAAAGCACTCTACGTGGTGTATTTTATTAAACTAGCCTTTTATAGAGACGGCTATTTTAATGAACATATGCTAAGTCAAAAAAACCAAATAACTGAAAAAATTAGACAAGCAAAAAATATACTTTTACTTTCTAAGCAATATTATAGTGGCGATGACATCGCTACTCTTTTAGCTTGGCATATATTTTTAAATCAATTGGGCAAACACAATGATGTTGTTATTAGTGATTTTGTTTTAAAGGATCATTATGGGTTTTTACCAGAAACAAATAACATTAAACCTAATCTACAAAAATTAAAAAAATTTACAATTGCTGTAGACATATCTCAAACAAAGCTAGATGATTTTAGTTATGATATTAAAGATAGCGAATTGCTTTTATACTTAACTCCTAGTAAAGGATTTGTTAATTACCAAGACGTTAAATTTAAAGATACTAACTTTAAATATGATTTAATTATATGTTTAGGTGTACAAGACTATGAAGGTTTAGGAAAGATACACAATGAACATGCAGACTTTTTCTACCAAGTGCCATTAATAAATATAGATAATAATCATCAAAATGAAATGTTTGGTAATATTAATGAGGTGGATATAACAAAGACATCTGTTGCTGAAATGTCATATGATATTATGCAACAAATAAATGCTGATGTAATAAATAAAGATATAGCACAATGTTTATTAACTGGTATTATAGACGCTACTAAGAGTTTTAAAACATCTACTGTTAACCCTCAGACACTACACCTGGCTAGTGATTTAATTAACCGGGGTGCAGATAGAAAAGAAATAATAGATAAATTATTTAATACAAAGTCTGTATCAATTCTAAAACTTTGGGGAAGGGTACTTGCTAGACTAAAAATAGATAATAAATACAAGATAGCGTGGTCTGCAATCAACCAAAATGATTTTATAAGATCTGGTGCTGCAGAAGAAGATATGTCAGGTGTTATTGAAGAAATAATAATGACTTCACAAACAACCGAAATAGCTATAATATTCTATGCCCAGGAATACAGCAAGGTTAAAGTATATGTATATAGCAGCAAAAGTTTTGATTCCCAGTTCCTAGCTAATGCCTATGAAACAACCGGTAATAAACAACTAGCCTGTTTTACTTTAAACAAACCAATTGAAGAGGTTGAAGAAGAAGTGATTGGTTCTATTACGAGAAAATTAAATAATTTACTGCCTTAACAAAACAGCTAAAATAATGTAGAATGTTGAGGTGTTAGACATCATGGGTGTATAGCTCAGCCGGTTAGAGCGCGGCTCTTATAAAGCCGAGGTCGATGGTTCAAGTCCATCTACACCCACCAGGGCGGTTAGCTCAGTTGGTTAGAGCGCCACATTGACATTGTGGAGGTCACAGGTTCAAATCCTGTATCGCCCACCACTTAGAAAATTCACTTTGTCGTGAATTTTTATTTTACTCACATAACATATATAATATACATAATGACAAAACTTAATTTTACAGTAAATATAGATGAGCCAAAAGTACGTTTGGATGTTTTTTTGCACGAAAATTTAAAAGATAGATCCAGATCCTTTATTCAAAAAAATATTAAAGCTGGTAATGTTAAAGTAGATGATAAAGTTGAAAAAACAGTTCACTGTTGGCTTAAAAATAACGATACGGTTGAGTGGCGAACCAATGATGTAAAAGAAGTTGTTATTACACCACCAGCTATAGAAAAGGTTGAGGTATTATTTGAATCAGATGAATATATAGTAATTAACAAACCAGCAAAACTTTTGGTTCATGCACTGCCAGACAAACCAAACACACCATCTTTAATAGATTGGTTAATAGATAAATACCCACAAACAAGACAGTTAGGCGAAAATCCACTAAGACCAGCTCTTGTTCACAGATTAGATAAAGAAGTTTCTGGCTTAATGGTCATACCTTTAACACAAGATATGTTAGATTATTTCAAACAACAGTTTAAATTAAGAAAGGTTACTAAAGAATATACTGCACTGGTTTATGGAAACTTTGAAGATGTAGAAGGTGAAATCAATCTTCCCATCAGTAGATCAAAAAACACTGGTAGAATGGCTGCTCACTCAATTGAACAAGGCGGTAAACCAGCTATTACCAATTTTGAAGTTGTAGAAAGATACACCAACCATACATTATTAAAAATACATATTGAAACCGGCAGAACAAATCAAATAAGAGTCCACATGCAAGCCCTTGGACACGCTTTAGTTGGTGACACATTATATACAAACAAAAATATTACCAAACCAATAGACTTGGGTAGAGTATTTTTACACGCTAGTTATTTAGAATTTGTTTTACCTTCGGGTGAAAAAGTAAACTACTTTTCTGAATTGCCAAAAAAATTAATAGATTTATTAAAAACATTAAAATAATTATGACCAATTCTGAAAAAAGAGTATTAGTTATTGCAGGACCAACCACTGCTGGAGAAAGCACTATAACAAACAAACTAATTGAACAGTTTCCTAAGTTTAAAAGACTAGTAACTGCTACCACCAGACCACCGCGTCTTAATGAAAAAGAAAAGATAGACTACTATTTTTTTTCTGAAGAAGAATTTAAAAAACAAATTGAGAATGGCAATATTCTAGAACATACTCAACTTGCTGGAACTGGTATATATTATGGAACATATAAGAAAGATTTAGATGAAAAACTAGCAAATGATTATAATATAATAATTAACCCCGACCTTGTTGGTGCTAAATTCTATAAAGAGAAATATAATGCGACAACCATATTTATTGACCCAGGCGGTCTTGAAGAAATAGAAAGAAGGTTAAGAAGTAGAGATTCGTCCATATCCGATGAAGATGTTAAAAAAAGACTTGAATCTGCTAAAAATGAACTAGACAATGAAATGCCACACTATGACTATGTTGTAATGAACAAAAGAGATAAATTAGACCAAGCTGTGCAAGATATTATAAATATACTAAAAAAAGAGGGATATAATATATAATCAGGAAAAACCCTTGACTTTATTTAGCTTTTCGAGTAAAATATTGAGGCAAATAAATTACTAATATTAAATATATGGCTGAAAAAACTGCAAAACAACCAGAAAATGTAGAAGAAAAAACTGCAAAACAGACCCAGTCTGAAGTTTCAAAATACGACCCTAAATCACTAAATCTAAAACCAGGGCTAACTGTTCGTGTTCATCAAATGATTAAAGAAACAAACGCTAAAGGTGAACTAAAAGAAAGAGTACAGATCTTTGAAGGTCGCATAATTGCAATGAAGCACGGGCTAGAACCAGGAGCAACCATTACTGTTCGTAAAATCTCTGAAGGTATTGGTGTTGAAAAAATATTCCCACTATTCTCACCAAATATAGAAAAGATTGAAATTAAAAAAGAAGCAAAAGTAAGACGCGCTAAACTATATTTCTTAAGAGAATACAAGAAACGTTTAACAGAAAAACTTCTCGGTTAATTCACACCGCTATGCGGATGTGGTGGAATGGTAGACACGCAAGCTTGAGGGGCTTGTGACCAATATATCGGTCGTGGAGGTTCAAATCCTCTCATCCGCACCACCACTAAAACATTGAAATAATATAATGGGCGCTTAGCTCAGCTGGTTAGAGCATCTGGTTTACATCCAGAGGGTCGGGGGTTCGAATCCCTCAGCGCCCACCATAAAATAAAACTATGAGATTTATTATAGGATTAATATTAATAGGTGTTGGATTCACAATGGTGTGGAAGACTGAAGGTTGGTTTAGTTTCTTTGGAAGAATAGCTTTTGCTGAAAAATATTTAGGAACAGAAGGTGGTAGTAGGTTATTTTACAAGTTAATCGGAATACTAGGAATACTTATTGGTATGTTACTTGTTACTGGTCTTTACGATGACGTAATGGGAACAGCCACTGGTCCACTAGTAAGATAAATTTTAAGGGCCCGTAGCTCAGTTGGCTAGAGCACCTGCTTTGCAAGCAGGGGGTCGCTGGTTCGAATCCAGTCGGGTCCACCAAAAAATCATCAACAATTTAGTTGGTGATTTTTTATTTACAAAAATATTAAAATAATTATTGTTTAGCTTGTCAAAAAGTTGTATAATATATACATAAAGTTTTTTATACCATTAATGAAGGAGGTGATAATATGCCAGCAAAAAAAAGAAAAGTAGCAAAACGTAAACCAGCTAAGAAAGCTGCTAAGAAAAAAGTAGCTAAGAGAAGAAAGAGAAAATAACTTCAATTCTATCTAGATAGAATCAAAAATCCCGTTGTTTACGGGATTTTTGGTTTAAATTCTATAAATCACCACAACACAATTAAAGGTAAAATTATTAAAGTAAGGACTTCTGTACTTCTAATTCGTCCTTGGTAAATATTTCTATTTTTCCATACTGTCCATCAAAACCAGGTGTTAATTTTACTTTACCTTTTCTTACCCGCATAATAGCTTCAACAATTCCTGAATCACATATTTTTAACAATTCGTCTTTAGATAAATTTAGTAAAACATTAAATTCATCTTTTCCAAACTTAATTATCTCTTCATACATGCTTTGTACTTTCTTAGATTGCTTACCAACAGATAGTACGTCAGCAATAATATCCTGCAGTGGAATAAAATTTGTACAATTATATAAACTGTGGATATCTTTTTCATCTCTATCCGCTAATTCTTCCACCCTGTACATAACTCCAAGTGTTAAAGGTTTCTTACATTTAGGGCAAATACCTTTATGTTTTTTTGTTTCTTTTGGAGTAAACGATGTGTTACATTTTCGATGTCCATCATAATGATAGATACCTTCTTCAGGATAAAACTCTAATGTCTTAACAATCTTTTTTGATTTTGGAGTGTTTATAGCATTCCTTAATTCATCATAAGTTAATTTATCTAAATCAAACAGAGTTGCGTTACGACCAATGTTTGGCAAACTATGAGAATCTGAACTGGATAATAAATTTATTCCATCCAGCATAGACAACCTTCTGTTCATGGCTGGACTTGAAGATAATCCAGTCTCCACGGCCTTAACCTCTGACGTTAATTCTTCAAAACATTCTTCTAAAGAATCATAGCCAGACTTTGAACCAAACATAGCAAACCATGGTGTCCAAATATGAGCTGGCACAATAAAACCTTTCTTATCTATGGACATAACTATCTGTAACACCTCTTTTGAACTCATACCAATAATTGGTCTACCATCAGATTTTAATTTAGCCCCTCTTTGTTCTAATTCTTTATTAAACTTATCTACCTTTTCTAAACTAGATAGAAATACACACATATGTATTCTCCTTGTTTTGTCTTTATCTCTATATATTAAAGATAACTCTGTGCTTAAAACAAACAGTACGCCGCTATTACTTTTCTTTATTTTGTATAATCCTGACTTGCCTACCTCTTCTAAATCCTGTTTTATTTCTTTTAATCTTTGTGGGTGCGTAAAATCCGCAACTGATATTATGTTAATACCTTTTTTCTTAGCCCAAACTTCTATATTACGAAGTGTTAGTTCTTTTGAACATGCCCTGGCATAGCCAGAGTGTATGTGTAGATCTGCTATTATTTTCATAAAAACAGTTTAGCATTATTTAAGAAAAGAAAAAAGCGCTCCAAAAAGGAACGCTTTCTTCATAAAACCGGCAATGACCTACTTTCCCACACCACAGGGGCAAGTATCATCGGCGCTGAAGGGCTTAACTACCGAGTTCGAAATGGGATCGGGTATTTCCCCTTCGCAAGAATCACCGGAAGTTAATTAACAATATATTATTAACTAACTACCAGCGATTATATTATAGGAAATACGATGAAACTAGCACATATGATGGCTATTAAGAAAATAAACACCATTACAAGCTTTATACTGCCTGTAGAAGGTAACATAACTTATACTTTTAGTTATTTTATTTAACCTAAACAAAATAATTAGTGGTTACTTGGCCAATTAGTACTCCTCAGCTGAACGCATTACTGCGCTTACACTTAGAGCCTATCAAGGTCGTAGTCTCCGACCGGCCTAATAATGAATTCTAATCTCAAGGACAGCTTCGCGCTTAGATGCTTTCAGCGCTTATCAAAACCGAACATAGCTACCCAGCAATGCTCCTGGTGGAACAACTGGTACACTAGAGGTTCGTCCTTCCCGGTCCTCTCGTACTAGGGAAGAGCCCTTTCAAAATTCAACGCCCATAGCGGATAGGAGACCGAACTGTCTCACGACGTTCTGAACCCAGCTCGCGTACCGCTTTAATTGGCGAACAGCCAAACCCTTGGGACCTTCTCCAGCCCCAGGATGCGATGAGCCGACATCGAGGTGCCAAACCACGCCGTCGATGTGGACGCTTGGGCGTGATCAGCCTGTTATCCCCGGAGTAACTTTTATCCGTTGAGCTTCCGCCGTCCTATATCGTACGGTCGGATCACTAGCTTCTGCTTTCGCAACTGCTCGGGTTGTCGCCCTTGCAGTAAAGCTGACTTATGCGCTTGCACTATCGCTCCCGTTTCCATCGGGAACTAGTCAACCTTTGTAAACGCCTCCGTTACATTTTGGGAGGCAACCGCCCCAGTTAAACTACCCACCAGATACTGTCCATCCGCCTGATTCAAGGCAAGATGTTAGATTTAAAATAATACGGAGGTGGTATCTCACTGGCGACTCCACCTAGGCTGACGTCTAGGCTTCAAAGTCTCCCACCTATACTGAATAAGTACAACCCTAAACCAATACCAAGTTATAGTAAAGCTTCACGGGGTCTTTTCGTCCGGCTATGGGTAACGAGCATCTTTACTCGTCATGCAATTTCGCCGAGTCCTTCGTTGAGACAGTTTTCAAGTCGTTATGCCATTCGTGCAGGCCGGAACTTACCCGGCAAGGAATTTCGCTACCTTAGGACGGTTATAGTTACCGCCGGCGTTCATCCGCGCTTCAGATCAAGGCTTGCACCTCTCCCTTTAACGTTCGGACACTGGCCAGGCATCAGCCCCTATACATCACCTTACGGTTTAGCAGAGACCTATGTTTTTGATAAACAGTCGCTTGAAATCTTTCGCTGCGGCCCTAGCAAAACTAGGGCGGTGCTTATCCCGAAGTTACGCACGCTGTTTTGCCGAGTTCCTTAACGAAGGTTAGCTCGTACACCTTAGGCTTCTCGCCTTATCCACCTGTGTTGGTTTGGGGTACGATTACCATTAACTTAAACTCTTAGAGGTTTTTCTAGTCCAATATTCCCCTTAAATTGACTTTGGCCGAAGCCGCAATCTTCTGACAATCTTGACACTTAATGATTCCCGGATTTACCTAAGAATCGCATCGCTGACCACCAACGTCTAAACCATGATGACGCTTAAAGTTCATACCGGCGTCTCCCCATCGATAATTAATGGTAGGGCAGGAATATTAACCTGCTCATCCATCGCCTACGCCTTTCAGCCTCGGCTTAGGATCGCCTAACCCTGGGTCGATTTACGTTGCCCAGGAAACCTTGGATTTTCGGTGTTTGAGGTTTTCACTCAAATTTTTGCTACTTATGCCAACATTCTCTCTTCCTTGTCCTCCACAGCTCCTTACGGTACTGCTTCAGCGGGCAAGAAATGCTCTCCTACCACCTTAAGTTAAAAAACTTAAGATTCCTATCTTCGGTAATTAGTTTAGCCCCGTTAAATTTTCGGCACAAAAACTCTTGACTAGTGAGCTGTTACGCTATCTTTAAAGGATGGCTGCTTCTAAGCCAACCTCCTAGTTGTCGGAGAATTGATACCACCTTTCACACTTAACTAATATTTAGGGACCTTAGATGAGGATCTGGGCTGTTTCCCTTTAGACACGTGAAGCTTAGCCCCCACGGTCTGACTCCCCTTATAAAGAGTACCTGGTATTCGGAGTTTGATTGAAATGAGTAAGCTTTCGCACCTCATCTCATCCAGTGCTCTACCCCCAGGCTCCATAAGGAGGCTAGTCCTAAAACTATTTCGGAGAGAACCAGCTATTGCCGAGTTCGATTGGAATTTCTCCGCTAGCCACAGCTCATCCCCTGATGTTGCACGATCAGTGGGTTCGGTCCTCCACCAGTTTTTACACTGGCTTCAACCTGGCCATGGTTAGGTCACCCGGCTTCGGGTCTTGTATCTGCTGCTGGTTAAAATTTAAGCTAGCTCTTAATAAATCAAGAGTTAACTTAAAAGTTAACAACGGCCTGTTAAGCCTCGCTTTCACTTTACCTTCCTCTCGTAAGAGTTAAATTAAGCAACTAAACACAAACTCGTTGGCTCATTCTTCAATAGGCACGCCATTGAGCGTTCTTAGTCGAAACTAAGTATAGCTCTTTGACTCTTTGTAAACACACGGTTTCAAATACTATTTCATCCCCCTCACCGGGGTGCTTTTCACCTTTCCCTCGCGGTACTTGTTCACTATCGATCACCAAAGATATTTAGTCTTAGCGCATAGTCGCGCCAGGTTCCTCCAGGATTTCACGAGTCCTGAAGTACTCAAGAAAATTACAACAGAGCGATAACTCCTTTCACTTACAGGGCTATCACCTTCTATGGCCAGTCTTTCCAGACTGTTCAATTAGGAAAGTTAAACTACGTAAACTCTGTCTTGGACCACTCAAGCTCCAAATGTAACCTCTTACAACCCCCTATACAGCGTTAGTCTTGAGGACATTGCCCCATCATGTTGCATTACCCGAAAGTAATACAACGGCGATGGTTTATCTTATATAAAGTTTGGACTCCTCCCTTTTCGCTCGCCACTACTCAGGGAATAGAGAGTATCAAAGTCAGTAACTGATCAAAGATCAGCTAATAACTTTAACACCGTTATTTCTTTCTTTTCCTCTTGGTACTAAGATGTTTCAGTTCCCAAGGTCTTCCTCACACACCTATGTATTCAGTATGCAATGATTTAGTCTTCCACTAAACCGGGTTACCCCATTCGGAAATCTCCGGATCAAAGGTTGCTTGCCACCTCACCGAAGCTTATCGCAGGCTGCTACGTCCTTCATCGTTCTTTGATGTCTAGGCATCCACCGTGTGCCCTTAGTGTAACCACCAAATATTTTGGCTAGGTTACTAAAAGTAGCACATTTATTTTTATTACAAATGCTCGTTATGTTACCTATGCAATTATCAATGATCATTTTAGGAACAAAAAACCGCTTGGTACCAAGCGGAGTTACGCGTAGGAGAAAATCCTTGAGCTTAACTGCTTGGCTTGTTATGAATTAACTTAAATTTATTCATACTGATTTCCTATCCTAAAATTCTTAATTTTAGCTATTTTTAGGCTGTTGATAACCTTTCCAATAGCACATACATAATATATTAATTTATAAAGAATGTCAAGAGATTATGGGGTAATTTAAAGAAAACCTTGACAAAATATGAAAAATAGGATATTATAGGCTATTACATAATATGATTTTGTGTAATAATAAAGAACGGGAGGGAGTTTAATTTCGCCCCTTAACAACAAAAACATAGAAAAAGGAGAAAGACCATGAAGAATTTCATGAAGTTTCTGATGATCGCAATTCTGACCGTCATGGTTATGGTCAGCTGCGATAATGGGCCAACTGGTCCAACTGACAAACCTGACGAAACCATGGGCAAGCTCATTCTCGTTCCTTTGGGAAATGATGCTTTATCAAAAGTTTACGTCGGCGAAGATGGCAACAAATATCTGCCGCGCGAGGCTGCTGTAGACAATTTGAGAAAAATGGGTCGTCTTGCAGTGCGTTTGGAAGATGTTAACAAACAAAGTCTTGCCAAAATTGCATCTGCAATGATCGATTATGGTGAAGTGCTCAATACACGTATTTTGCAGTACGTGATCATGAATGTCGGCAACCAAGACATTTTTGATATCGACTTCACAGCTAACGATCTAGTTATTTTCCCTGGTGCAATTAGCCTTATCCAGGCTTCAGAACAGGGAACGGAGGTTACCGCTCTGCCAATTGTTAACATTGCAAAAGAGCACGTCACGCCGATATCTGGTGTAGGAAGTTTGCTAGATATGACAGTAGGAGGCTTTACTGACACTCTTACTCTCTCATACAAATACACAACTGGAAACGATACTGTCGTTGTTGAAGATGCGTATAATGTAGCTGGTTCAACAATGGGAGCCATTATTGACGTTATGCTCTCTGGAACAAGTTTTTCAGAGCACTCATTCAATGAAACCCCAAATACTCACGTAACCGGTAATGACTGGAGTAGTTGGCCTATACAGGTTATGTGGCCATTCTACTCTGAGGATATGGACACAACCGTAATCAGTAATAATGGTAATGCACCAATGCGAATTAGAGTTGTGAGTCTATCCACCTCTACAGCTCTTATTGATACTATTCTAGGTGAGTATTCCGAAGTTGATGTAAGCGGTTTGCTAGCACCAAATGATACCGATTCTACTGGCAACACCGTACTTATTGGAGATACGAGGAACCAACCTTATATCTTCAACTTCGGCGACCGATTAGAAAAGGATGGATATTTGGGCGTTATGTTTGCCAACTAACCAAAAACCCCAACACCCTAAATCAAACAACGATTTAGGGTGTTTTCTTTTTATAAACAAAAAAACACACCTTAAGTGTGTTTTATGGTGCCGGGGACAGGACTTGAACCTGCACGCCTTGCGACACGTGGTCCTAAACCACGCGTGTCTACCAATTCCACCACCCCGGCGTATTAAACTGTAATAATTTATACTTCATTATATTCAAAAAGTCAATAATTATAAAAAAATTGTTAAAAAACATTTGACTGTTAATAACTTTTATATTACACTACCTATTGATATCTTCTTTATCAAAATGCCCGAAAGTCGGGTACCAAGAAGATATCCCCTTTTTATACTCCCTCTTTATAATTCTATTGCAGAGTTGCAAGGAGGGAGCTAAAAATGTTTATCATAAAACTCCGTATTTAACGGCGTTTTTTATTTATAATAATTTTAATTTCAGAGCCCATGAAGCCATGGTTAAGCCAACCACACCTAGGCCATAGCCCAGATAATCACTATTATTACCATCTTCACTCTTAGTCTCTTCTATATACCTATCGTTTGATCCATTTATTACATTAATTTCTGGTTCGACTACCTCCAAAATATTCTTTTCAACAATAATATCATCATCTATTCTTGGTAAAAGTCTATAGCCACTTTTCGTCTCACTAACAATTCCAACAACCAATACTTCTTGCCCCACTTCAATAGCGGGCTTTTCAATTCCAGTTTTTGAACTTATATACACCCTAACCTCTCCAGAATCGTCGTCTATATACCAAGAGGAAGATTTCTTTTCTATTAATTCACCAGATACATATACCAAACCACCCTCATAGTCTTCTGATACTTCTCCAGTTAATAATTCTTCTACCTCTGGCAAAGTAGTGTTGTCTACAATTTCTATATCTTCCTTTTCTTTAATTTTAATTCTTTTCTCACCACTAACTTCTGACATACTACCAATAACAATCACCACATCTCCAATGTTTAAATTTATAAAATCTTTTTTCGAGAAATACACTTGAATTCCTGTGCTTAAATTAATATCTCCATTCAAATCTATTTCAGATATATAAAAATATGTATCAGCTAAATAACTAGGTGGAACAGTTACTACTCCCTGAGTAAAAACCTCTTCATTCTTTTCTAAAAGTTTAATATCTGAAATTGCTTTTAATTCTAATACGTCTTCTTCTAAATCATTTAAAACCTCATCATTATTATCGGTTTCTACAACTTCTTCTACAACTTCTTCTATAATAAAATTTTCACTACCTGGTGTTATATCCTCCGTCCACTTCCATCCTTCTGTAAAATAAGAATAGCTGTATGAGGTTAGCGATTTATCATATGACAAATTTGAAACCAACTCATCGATTGGGTTAAACAAACTTAATACATCGCCAGAACTATTGTTTAAAGTAATTTTTGTATCTGTTCTGTAAAAAACTATAAAACTTTTAGACGCTACATTGCCAGACAAAATATATTTTTTACCACTAAGATCTTCTATGTACCAACCTTCTAGATCTATATCTAAATCGTCATCATTAAACAACTCAATAAACTCATTCTCTTCGTCACTGCCGTCTGGATCTGGTAATAATTCGTTTATTCTTACCTTATTACTATATATGACTGGTGTTTCGATTTCATTATCAACCACATCAACAATCTCCTCAACTTGATCGCTTTGGACTCCATTTGTATCTTGACTTTCATCATCCTCTTCTTCCTCTTCGTTAACATTCTCCTCTTGAACTACCTCTAGTGGCGTGCAAACATTACAGTCACATTCATTATTATTTTCTACAAATTCATACAAACCAGGACTACCCCCAATATTTACGCTCGACTTATAGACAACACCATCATACTCCAAACTATAACCCTCACCAGACTCATTCATTGTCTCTAAATATTCTACTTCAGCTATCCAATTATCTCCGCCATCAATACTCAACTTAATAATTTCACCAGTATTATTTAATTTTACAACTGAATCAAGAATGGTTCCTGAATAATCTGGATGAATTTGCAAAAAATTATCTACGCTGTCTGTAATCACTAAAACCTCTCCTATATCAAACACATCATCACCTTGCACAATATTTACCAAATGATTACTACCATCATAAAATCTCCAATTATCGTCTATCACATAGCTTTCGTTTGTATTATTATATATTTCTACCCACTCATAACCATCATCACCACCCTCTAAATCATACATAATCTCTGTAAATAATATTGAGTCAATTTCCGCAGCCACAACAACTTGTATTGCAGACAGAAAAACAATAAAGAATAAACCTACAAACAAGATAAATATTGTTAATTTTAAATCCTCTAAATACATATTCATTAATTAATAATAAATATATTAGAGGGATCAGTTCTTAGCCAGGGTCGTTAACCAAGAACTGACCCCCGACTAATATTAATCTTTTAACTCTTCTGCCTTAACTTCTTCAACCGTAATATCTTCCTCAGTTAATTCATCTGGTTGTTTTTCTTCTTTAGTTCTATGTCCAAGCATTATTAAATGATCAGCAATGATTTCTGTCATATAATGCTTAATACCTTTATCATCTTCCCAAGACCTAGTAGCTATTCTACCTTCTAGATAAACATTGCTACCCTTCTTTAAATACTTGTTAATAATGCCAGCGAGCTTGCCCCAGGCAATAACATGGTGGAACTCTACACTTTCTTTTATCTCTTTAGATTTCTTGTCTTTCCATGTGTGATTTGTAGCTACACGGAAAACTGCTAAATCAATACCTGATGGCATTTTTTTAGCTTCTGGATCAGCAACTAAGTTACCGATCAATGTCGCTTTGTTTAAATTCATTTTTTCATTATTAAATAATTAAAACTACCCGCAAAGGTAGCTTAAACTATTGACATTCTAATAATATTACTTAATAATGTATTAGCTAGCTGCCTTTGGCAGATTTAGCAAACCCCGTAAAGTCCTGTTTAACCACAGGACTTTACACTTTATATACACATCAAACGACTTCTCTTTCGTCCGACGGCTTATAATAAACGTACTGTTTATTTTATTTTTTGGAAAAATAGAGACTCCTTTTTAACCACCTCTATCTCAATTTTCATAGTATCTTAGCAGAAATTTTAAGATGAATCAAAAAGACAACTCTAAATGAGTTGTCTTTGTGGTGGGCGAGGAGGGACTCGAACCCTCACGAGTGTTAAGCTCATTGGATTTTAAGTCCAACGCGTCTACCAGTTCCGCCACTCGCCCGTTGTTATATTAAATAATCCCGCTATAAAAGCTCGGGATTATAGTGGAGCGGGTGACCAGATTCGAACTGGCGACCTTCTCCTTGGCAAGGAGGTGTTCTAGCCAACTGAACTACACCCGCATAACAACGCTATAAATTAGCACAAGCAGTATAGCAAATTATATAAATTTGTAAAGAGTTTTAATCTTCATCAATCTTTATCTGCTTATCTCTACTCTTAACACCGCTAATTATACTTATTTGTCTTTGTTTTATATTTAAATATTTAGCTAACACCTCAAGTAATAAAAAATTAGCTTTATTGTCTACAGGGGGAGCTGTTAACCATACCTTCAAACTATTATCTTCTAACTTCTCAACCTTATTCTGCTTAGCCCTTGGCACAACCTTTATTTTATACACTTTAGGCATTATTAAAAACCTTTAATATTTTATTATGAACTTTTCCATTGGTTGCTATCATATCTGTGCTGCCCAATCTCCAAGCGCCACCATTAGCATCTGTTACTTTGCCGCCAGCCTCTCTTACTAATAAAATACCAGCTGCTACATCCCAAGAATTAGCCCCAGGAATTACAATACTTTCACTTCTTCCAGATGACACTAAAGCAAGTTCAATAGCTGCTGACCCCAATTGTCTTGCATCAATGTTTTTCTTTTTTAAGTTTAAATTATATCTACCAGACTTACTCATATATGTTGGTCCTTGCCCGTGACAAAAAGTATGTTGAGCGTCTTCCATTTTAGCAATCTTAGAAACATACACTTTCTTTCCATTCAATTTTGTTCCTTTATGAAGACTTGCTTCATACATATCTTTTAATACTGGCACGTATACAAAGCCGTGTTTAACTTCTGCCTTTGAACTATTCTTATCTGGCAAATATATAATAGCAATAGCTACAGAAAAAACTGGATTGCGCATAGTAAAATTTCTAGTTCCATCCAACGGATCTACAATCCATAAATATTCTGATTCCTTATTATTGGCTCCAGCTTCCTCAGACAAAATAGCATCATTAGGAAAATATTTTTTAATAGCTTTTAATATTATCTTCTCCGCTCCTTTATCATATTTAGTAACGGTGGTTTTATTAGCTTTATAACTTTTCTCTTTTGGTTTAAAAGTATAGAAATTATTCAATAGATATTCTCCAGCTTCTTTTGCTAATTTTTTAGCCAATTGTTCTCTTGTCATATTATTTTATAGTATTTAATTGTATTAATATAAATTTATCTGTTAATGTATCCCACACAGCAAATGTTGGAGGGTAACCATAATTACTTACATTACCTGGGTTTAGCACCAATTTGTTATTCTTATACTCTTGCCACGGCTTATGCGTATGTCCATAGAATATATATTGTAAATCATCATTATCTAAATATTTCTCATAATACTTTGGCTCATGAACTACTAGAACTTGTTTATTGTCTATAATAAAGGAACTGACATTATTATCTATCTTAATATTTTTATATGTATCAGCTTCTAAAATATTCATGTGATCTCTATCTGTGTTTCCTAAAACAGCCCTAATAGTACCCTTAAAATTTTTAGACAAATAATCTATTGTTTCTTTAGATCCAAAATCTCCACAACAAATCATTTTATCTATTTTATTCTCTTTGGCATAATTTAGCACTTTGTCTAAATTTGGAATGTTGTCATGTATATCTGCTACTATTATTACTTTCATAAATTAATTATATCACAAACAAAAAACACCCCAATAAACTTGGGGTGTTTTATCTAAATACAATCTATTTAACTATATTCTTGTCTCTTAAAAAGTTTAGTACTTTTTCATTGTTCAAGTTGTTCTCTAAATACTTTTTATAGCCATCACTCTGTAAATTCTCTTGAGCTTGAGGATTATCCTTATATTGTTCTGCTAGTTTTTTAAGCTCTTCCTCAATTTCTTTTGGTTCAACTTTTAAATTCTCTTTAATAGTTATTTCTCTCATTATTAATGAAGTTTTAACTCTTTTCTCAGCACCAACTTCCATTTCTTTCTGCAAGCTGTCATGATCTTTATTAATACTCTGCAAGTATTGTTCCCATGACATACCTTGAGATTCAATAGAGCTTTGTAGTTCATGAACCATTTTATGAGCTTCAGCCTCAACTAAAACTTGAGGTATATCTTCAAACTCTGCATTCTCAACCAACTTCTCCAACATTTCTATTTCTACTCTCTGAGATTCTTTAAAATCCTTCTCAGCTTTAATATTTTCTTCGACTTTACTCTTAAAATCTTCTACATCCTTAAATTGACCTAAAGATTTAATAAACTCATCATCTAGCTCAGGCAATTCTCTTGAGAAAACTTCATGAACTTTAATTTCAAAATCACATTCTTTATTAGCAACTTCTTTGTCATGGTAGTTTTCTGGGAATTTAAGCTTAAACTTCTTTTCTTCGCCGGCTTTTAATCCCACAACTTCTTCCTCAAAGCCAGGAATCATTCTTTTACTACCAATAATAAGTGGGTACTTCTCAGCAGAACCATTTTCAATTGGTTTGCCATCACAACTTACTTTGAAATCTACACTAACTTTATCTCCATCAGCTGCTACTTCATTCTTAGCAACTTCTTTTACCCTCATTTCACGTAAATCATCTATAACTTTATTTAATTCTACCTTATCTATCTTAACTTCATTTTTCTTAATATTAAGGTCTGTATATTTACCAAGTTTAACTTTTGGCAATAAAGCAACGGTTGCCTTGAATTCTAAATCATTACCTGGTGCAAACTTTACAATATCTATCTTTGGCTGACCAATGGCGTCCACTTTATTTTCTTGAATAGCCTGCCAGAAGTAGTGAGTTAAGATATCATCTAAAGCTGCTTCATATATTTTCATTTCACCAAGCTCTTTAACAACCATATCATAGGGCGCTTTGCCTGGTCTAAAACCAGCAATCTTAGCATCTTTAGATAAGCGTTCAGCAGATAGTTTAAGAAACTTATCCATTTCATCTACTTTAACCTTTATGGTTAACTCTAATTCATTTTTTTCTAATTCTTTTTTATTTACTTCCATAATTATATTTAGTTTATTATTAGATTAACAAAGCAACTAATAATAAAGCTACAACGTTAATAATCTTAATCATTGGGTTAATAGCTGGACCAGCTGTATCTTTGTATGGGTCACCAACTGTATCTCCAGTAACAGCTGCCTGATGAGCCAGTGAATTCTTACCACCAAAGTTTCCATCTTCAATATATTTCTTAGCATTATCCCAAGCACCACCACCAGTGGTCATTGAAATAGCTACAAATATACCAGTCACAATACTACCAACCAATACACCACCTAAAGCTACTGGACCTAAAATGAATCCAACTAGAATAGGTACAAGTACTGGAATTAATGCAGGCACGACCATTTGTTTCAAAGCACTCTTAGTAACGATATCTACCGCTCTGTTGTAATCTGGCTTAGCTGTACCTTCCATAATGCCAGTAATTTCTTTAAATTGACGTCTAACCTCTTCAACTACTTTACCCGCAGTTTTACCAACGGCTTCCATAGCAAGAGCGCCAAACCAATATGGTAATAGTCCGCCAATAAACAACCCAGCTATAACCATTGGATCTATTAATTTAAATTCTAAATTAAGTCCATGTCCGACAAATTCTTGGACATAAGATGCAAACAATACCAAAGCAGCAAGTCCTGCAGAAGCAATAGCATAACCTTTAGTGACAGCTTTAGTTGTATTACCAACAGCATCTAAAGGATCTGTTACCGCTCTGACATCGTCAGATAGTTCTGCCATTTCAGCAATACCACCAGCATTATCTGTAATTGGACCATATGAGTCTATAGTCACAATAATACCAGCTAGTGAAAGCATAGCTGTTGCTGCAATAGCAATTCCATACATACCAGCTAAGCTGTAAGATAGTAAAATACCAATAACTATAACAAGAACAGGTAATACAGTAGACTTCATTGAAACAGCAAGTCCGGCAATAATATTTGTACCATGTCCACTTTCTGAAGCCTTAGCAATATCTTTAACCGGCTTATATCTCCCTGAAGTGTAGTATTCAGTAATAATAACCATCAAAGCTGTTACTACAATACCAATAACCGCTGAAAGATAAATATCTTTAGCACTATACAATGTTAAATCTCCCATTAATCTTTTAGTAACGGGCCACATTAAGATAATAGATAAAATACCCGTCACAGATAAGCCTTTATACAAAGCTCCCATTATATTCTTAGATTTACCTAAAGAGATAAACCAAGTACCAATTATACTTGTAATAATTGAAATAGCTCCAATTACTAGAGGATAAATAACTGCGTTTGGATAAGTTGTAAATAGTAATGATCCAAGTAGCATAGTAGCAACTGTTGTAACAGAATATGTTTCAAATAAGTCTGCTGCCATACCAGCACAATCACCAACATTATCGCCAACATTGTCTGCAATAACCGCTGGATTACGAGGGTCGTCTTCTGGAATACCAGCTTCAACTTTGCCAACAAGATCTGCTCCAACATCGGCTGCTTTTGTAAAGATACCTCCGCCAAGTCTAGCAAATACAGAGATTAAACTTCCACCAAAACCAAGACCGACTAGAGCTTTAAATGATCCTGAAATAATAAAGAAACTTGTGACTCCTAAAAGTCCAAGCCCAACAACTAAAAGTCCTGTAACCGCTCCACCTTGAACTGCTACATTCATAGCTTGTGCAAGACCACTCTTAGCAGCTTCACAAGTCCTAACATTAGCGCGCACCGAAACATTCATACCAATGTATCCGGCAAGAGCAGATAGTACAGCTCCAAAAATAAAGCCAATAGCTGTAGCCCAATCAAGAGCAAAGCCTAAAATGAAGAACAATATTACTGCTATTACAGCTACTGTTCTATACTGCCTATTTAAATAGGCTTTAGCACCAACTTGAATAGCCTCTGCAATTTCTTTCATTTTATCTCCGCCTGCAGGCTTCTTTAAAATCAACTTGGCTAGAATAAATCCATACACAATTGCGACAATAGACACAATAAGTGCAAATAATGATCCGTCTGTCATAGTTTTAATTATTAATTAATAATTATTAAAATTAACCCTCCTAATTATATCTTATTCTTTTTCCTCTTCAGATTCTTCTTTAGTCTCCTCTTTCTCTTCCGCTACTTCTTGTTTTTCTTCCTTCACTTCATCGCTTTTCTCTTCCTTTTCTTTACCATCTTCACTCTCTTCGTCTTCAGCTCCTTCAGCACCAGCAATATCTATTTTCCAATCTGTGAGCTTAGCTGCCAGTCTTACGTTCTGACCAGCCTTACCAATAGCAAGAGACAATTGATCCTCTTTAACCTCAACCTTAGCAACCTTTTCTTCTTCATCAAGTTCTATACTTTTAATCTTGGCTGGAGATAAAGCATTTGAAATAAATGTTTCAACATTATCATCCCACTCAATAATATCTATTTTCTCTCCGCCTAATTCAGCAATAATTGTTTGTACACGAGCACCTCTTTGTCCAACACAAGAACCAACTGGGTCAATATTTTCTTCTTCTGTCCAAACAGCAACTTTACTTCTTTGACCAGCTTCTCTAGCAATTGCCTTTATCTCAACAGTGCCCGCACTAATTTCCGGAACTTCCATAACAAAGAGTTCTTTAAGAAAATCTGGGTGAGATCTAGATAAAATTATCTGGGGTCCACGACCACTCATCTCTACAGACATTATTAAAACCTTAATTCTTTGTCCTGATTGATAACGCTCACTCATAATCTGTTCTTCTGGTGGTAATATACCCATAGCATTATCTATATCTACCATAACCATTCTACCCTCACGTCTTTGTACAGTACCAACAACCAAAGCGCCTTCTTTATCTTTAAATGAATTATATATTGTGTCTCTCTCAACTTCTCTTAATCTTTGAATAATAACCTGTTTGGCTGTTTGTGCTGCCATACGACCGAATTCATCTGGAATAGACAACTCTTGAATCAACTCATCTCCAATCTTAATAGTCTTTTTGATCTCTTTGGCGTCTTTAATCATTATCTCTGTCTTTGGATTGAAACGTATAATCCCTTCAGCTTCTTCATCCACTTCTTCACCTGCTTCACGTCTTTCTCTAACCTCTTCTAAAACCTTTTCTAATTCTTCAAGATCCATATTATCTACAACTGTTTTAACGTCAAAAACTTTGACCTCAGCTGTCTCTGGATCAAATTCTGCTTTAACATTTTGGTTTTTCTCACCAAAATCTTTTCTATAAGCTGCAGCTAGAGCTGCTTCTATAGTCTCTATTACAGAGTCGTAGGGAATGTTTTTTTCCTCACAAATCTGCTCTATGGCCTGCTTTATTTGCTTTGCATCCTCCATAATCGTATTTATAAATTTTTAATAATAAAGGCTAGTATGAAAATACTAGCCTACTAAAATATTACCATTCAAACTGTAACTTGTCAAACATATATTAAACCAATCTATCTAACTCATCATCCATAGTATCCTCAACTTTCTCATCCTGTTTTTCCACTTTCTTATCTTCTTTAACAACTAGCTTTTCCTTAATCTCTTTTTCATCTTTACTGCTAATAATAAACCAAACAATGCTTATCACAACAATAACTCCTAACATAGCAAAGCCAATCTGCCTGTTTTGCCTTTCTCTTAAACTTCTTTGCTCAGAAACAATTCCGTCATCCTCACTAAAGAATTCATTTATAATCTCATCCCTATCTACTGTTTTCTGCAATTCACTTACTTTTGTCTCATCTTGCTCCCAAACACCACCTTCAATTTGACCGCCATCACTAACACTAACCTCTCCCTCTTCTTCTGGAGCTATAGAAATATCTGGATCCTCAACATCAGTACTAACAGCTACTGTTTCTTCTACCACTTCTTCTTGTTCTTCTACTGTTTCTTCAACCTCTTCCTGTTGTTCTTCTATAACTTCCTCTTTCTGCTCTTCTTTAACAACTTCCTCAATAACAACTTCCTCAACCTCCACCTGAACAGGTCTTGCTAAAACAGCAAAGCTTATATGACCAGACTCAACAGACCTTTCTCTTTCATTTAAATTACGCGCAACTGTATACACAGTATGAGTTCCAGGTGTTAATGGTAAGTATGTAGTATATGCAAAATTACCTATTCCAGAGTCGTCTAGATTTAATTTTGCTCTTCCATTAAATACTCCATCTACATATACATCTACTAATGTTTCATTCCATGATAAACCAGTAATAGTTAAAGAATCTGCATAAACAGATGAATTATTTTCAGGCACGACAAGTGTAGGGGCTGGGACCGTACAATCCTTATCATGTAAACAAGGATCTTCAGCTGCCAACGCACTATTGCCCAAAAACAGTAGTGATATTAAAAAAAACAACCCTCCTAATAGAATTATTTTCCTTCTCATAAATATTAATGTTATTAATTTGCTCATATAATTTAATTAAAAATTACCATTTACACAAGTTAATAAGCTGTTAAAAACCTCTTTATTACCTGTTAACCGATATTAAAAAGCCCCTTGCTTACACAAGGGGACTTTGTTTTTTTGATTTTTTAGAGATTTGCTACTGTTTCTCTGGCATTTTGTACGAGCTCAGCATTTGCAGGATTTTCCTCAAATCCATGCACCAGCAGCTTGGCTTCATCTGACAAGTTGGCTGAATTTGCAAAAAGAAAACCATAGCAGATAAATTTGGTTCCAATATGATCGCTTGCCAACATGTTGGCCAAAAGATCTTCTGCTGAAGAGTCTCCTGTTTCCAGAAAGATCGTGCCAATTTCGTTGAGCAGCACGCCCAGTGGTAAAAGACCCACACTACCAGACCCCGGACAAGTGGTATATTCACCACTCTCAACCATCTGTATTAACTCTTTTAAAGTAAAGCCAGTTTGTCTTTCCATTCTTCCCTCCTTAAGGATATATTTTGAGCATTTTACATTAAAAACTTAAATACGTAATGGTTCCCATTACCGTACAGGTAATAATAGTAGTAAGGCCAACAGAAGACAAAACCGCAAAACGTGGCAGCGCCCTCCATTTAATTCCCTCTATACACATCACACCTATAATTGGGGAACAGAGCAAAAGAAACGTTACTGTGCTAAACATATAAGCACCGCTAAACAACATCATTCCCCACCCAAGAGTCACAAACATTGCCATTACATATAGCGCCATAGCGCCTGCAATGCCAAACACAACCCCTCCAACTACCATTATTGCAAAAAGCATAGCACCAAAAGCAATAAACCCTCTTGCTTCAATTGGAGCGCCTGATAAATAGGGTATTGATACAAAGATTAAAAAAACACTTAAAATACCTGCCAACACAAACGCTTCGCGTTGAATAAGTTTTTCCATATTTCCCTCCTTAAGGATATATTATTAATTTCCAATGAACTAATATACCACATTAGTATAAATATGATTTCTTGTCAAGGTATATAAAATTTCACCCCCACTGTATTGAAGTGGGGGTGTGGTCGGGTCGGAGCTGCCGGTGAGGAGGAGAACAAACTATGGTAGATATTTTTCAAACTCTTCCCTAATTTTTAGGTCTTTTTTTTGTTTGGGTATATTAATAACAATGTACTTAATAATATATATCATCCAGGCAATACAAACTAAAAACCAAATCATACTCCAGGCTCTCATTCCTAAATATGGAATTAACTGATGCCTAAAAAACATTAAAATTAAACCAATAATACTAAATGAAAAACACCAAGTTCCTAGTTTTTGCATTACTTTTCTGTATGGAGAAGAAAAAACTTCTTTTTTTCTTAATATTGAAAAAACAATAGCTAGAATAAATATTAAAACATAAATACCTACAGCTAACCTAAAAACATTTGTTGTAATGGGTAACAAATTATTTGTGAATAGATAATCTAATTTAAACCAATTTATCATTTATTTTATAAATATTAATCCGTAGTGATAAGGTCCTGCTGAAAACTCTTGTTCTAAGCTTAAACCTAAATCTACGGCATGCTTCTTAATGGTGTCAGCAGCAATTCTTTTACTAACCTCTGGCCCAATAGCTGTTTGCTGTGGGAGCCACTCAACCACCAATAATTTTCCTCCTTGCTCAAGTAATCTAACAGACTCTTTCATCATTTGCAAGTGGTTAGTATTTTGGAAAAGTGTTGTTACTAAAAAACAAACATTCATGCCTTCTGGCACCTTAGTTGCACCAACAATCTCTAAATCACTCCAGACTGTTTTAATATTTGGTAATGATTCCAGTTTTGCTTTACTTTCAACAGAAGACAAAACTTCTTTCTGTATATCCACTGCATAGACCAACCCATTATTACCAACTATTTTAGCTGCTGCTAATGTAAAATATGCCATTGCCCCACAGCCTAAATCTGCCACCTTAGAACCATAATCTAAATGCAAGATGTCTTTTAGTATCTTAGTTGGATCCATTAGGCTTTTTTCTGTTTTATTTGTATGTTCCATATGTATAATATTATACCAAAAATTAGTACATTTTGTTAATCTTTAATATATTTTTTAATAGGGGCAAAAGACGTTCTATGTAGAACACTAATACCATGTTTATCTAGTTTTTGCTGATGAAGACTAGTTCCATAACCTTTATGGGCTGAAAAATTATATTCTCCATAATGCCTATCAAACTCTATCATCATATTATCTCTATAATCCTTAGCAACTATTGAAGCGGCCATTATCTCTAAAACACTACTATCTCCTCGAATAATTAATTCATGTGGTAATTCGTGCTTAAAACCTCTTATCATGTCCAATTTTAACTCATGAGGTTTAATTGGTAGATTAGCAACCGCTCTTACAGCAGCCATTATATTTGCTTTTTGTAATCCAAATTTATCTATTTCGAAATGACTAACTACTCCAACAGACCAATAGGCTACTTTCTTAATTTTTTTAGCTAGCTCTTTTCTCTTGGCAAAATCAAGAGCTTTAGAATCTTTCAACTCAAAATCTACTTTATCTTTAAACACCACTGCAGAAGCAACCAATGGTCCTGCCCAAGCACCACGACCAACTTCATCCACGCCAGCAATTTTTGTTTTCGTTATTTTCATAACAGTATTATACAGAGATCCTTAGATCTAAGCTAATTTAAACTTTCTTATGAGTAAATATAGCTATCATAACTATTACTGCTATTAAACCAATAACAGTAAATGGATTGCTCATATTTAAACTATCTGTAACTGTTGTAGATAGTGACAATCCTATAGCTATAAATACTTTGTTCAACAAGCTATAATCTTGAGAACTTGCTGGTGTATCTAGTTTAATATTTAGTTTTATGTCCTTGTTAGGCATATATCCAGCTTTCTTAATTAATTAGTTCGACCTTTGTATTTAATTATTAATAAACAATAAAGGCTCTGCGTACAATCAGAGCCTTAAAGAATTACCATGTCTTAATTTCAAGTATTGAAGCGTAGACTCTGATCCTCCTTTATATTAAAGTGCAATAAAACATACCACTTAGAAGTGGTCACAATTCTTATTCTTTTATAACACTTAATATTCATATATTTATATAAAAAGCCACAATCGTGCTTTTATTTTTGTTTTTTACACTTTTGTGGCTAAAATATTCATTTATTCCCTTCTATTAAATTAGACGTATGAGATTAATTGTTGTTACAGAATATAAAAACAGCTTATTATATAAAGCTGTTTTTTGATAGATGCTTATTTACTTTTCTTCCATTCACGTTTTACAGCACTTGCAACCTTTTTAACAACCTCTTTATTAAACACATTTGGAATGATGTTATCCTCTGTAGGTTTTTTAACACAGCTAGCAATAGCTTTAGCAGCTGCCAATTTCATATCTGTAGTAATCCTAGTAGCTCTAATATCTAAAGCTCCTCTAAATATTCCAGGAAAAGCTAGAACATTATTCACCTGATTTGGATAGTCACTACGACCGGTTGCTACAACTTTAGCACCTACCTGTTTTGCTAATTCTGGCATTATCTCTGGTGTTGGATTGGCCATGGCTATAATTATAGAACCGTTATTCATTTTCTTAACCATACTCTTTTTTAGCACACCTGCCTTTGATACACCTATAAAAATATCTGCGCCAGTAATAATCCCATCTAAATTTCCGGTTTCTTTATTCTTGTTTGTTATTTTAGATATTAAAACTTTTTCTTTATTATCCTTAATATCTTTTCTGCCGTTATAAATTACTCCCTTGCTATCTAACATTATTATATTAGCAGGCTTAGCCCCATAAGCGATTAATAGTTTTGCAATTGCAATACCAGCTGAACCAGCACCATTAATAATAATTTTAACTTTATTAATTTTCTTATCTACAACTTTAAGTGAATTAATAATTGCGGCTAATGTAACCACAGCCGTACCATGTTGATCATCATGCATAACTGGTATACCTAAATCTTGTAAAGCCTTTTCAATAACAAAACACTCCGGAGCTTTAATATCTTCTAAGTTAATTCCACCAAACATCGGTGTAATGTTTTTTATTGTTTCAATATTCTTTTTAACGTCTTGACTAGCAAGTGCTATTGGCCATGCATCAATATTTGCAAACTCTTTAAAGAGAATAGCTTTACCCTCCATTACTGGTATAGAAGCTTCTGCACCAATATTACCAAGACCTAAGACTGCTGATCCGTCTGTTATGACAGCAACTGTGTTTGATTTTGAAGTATATTCATAAATATTATTTTTATTCTTTGCTATCTGTCTACAAGGTTCTGCTACTCCAGGTGTGTAATACAAAGATAGGTCTTCTTTGTTTTTTAAAGAAACTTTAGATTTAACAGATAGCTTGCCTTTATTTTTTTTATGCAAGCTTAAACTTTTTTTATAATAATCCATTCTACTTCTTAGCTTTTATTAATCTATTCAAAGCAACCATGTATGAAGCTGTTCTTAAATTTACATTCTTTTTACCAGCTAATTTATCTATAGCTTTATATTCTTTTAAGATTTTATCTTTTAACTTCTTTAAAACTTCCGCTCTTGTCCAATATTTATTCTTAGCATTCTGCACCATTTCAAAATATGAAACCATAACACCACCTGCATTAGCAAGAACATCTGGAACAACTAATATTCCTTTTTCATACATAATTTTATCTGCGTCAGCTGTTGTTGGTCCATTAGCTAATTCTATAACTATATTGGCTTTAATTTTTTTAGCATTAGCCTTTGTTATTTGATTATCTAATGCTGCTGGAATTAGAACATCTGTATCTAATTCTAAAATCTCTTTATTAGAAATCTTCATTGTTCCTTTATATCCAACAACTGTCTTATTCTCTTCTTTGTATCTATTTAAGTGTTGAATGTTTACACCTCTTGGATCATAAATGCCACCTTTAGAATCTGACACTGCAATTACTTTATAGCCAGCATGAAAACATAAATAGGCCATAGTAGCTCCTGCATTACCAAAGCCTTGAATAACAACTCTAGGTTTTTTTAATTTAAACTTTGTAACTATATCTTTTAATATATAGAAGCCACCTTGTGCTGTAGCAACATCCCTACCTTTTGAACCACCTTTGTTGATTGGTTTACCAGTAAAAGTACCTTTGTTTTTTTCACCAGTTAACTTCATATACTCATCATTCATCCAAGCCATTATCTGTGGATTTGTATATACATCTGGTGCTGGTACGTCTATTTTGGGACCAATATTTTTATGCATTGCTTTTGCCCAAGCTCTAGCTAGCCTTTCTAGTTCTGTGTTAGAAAACTTTTTCGGATCAACTTTAACGCCTCCTTTACCACCGCCAGTTGGTATATTAACAACAGCTGTTTTAATTGCCATCCACAAAGCTAAGGCTTTTACCTCATCAATATCTGCTGCTTGATGAAATCTAATTCCACCTTTATATGGACCCCTCCAATTATTATGCTGCACTCTGTAAGCTTCTAAAACTTTTTCTTTTCCATTATCTAATGTAATCTTTATTTTTTTCCTTAAAACTTTATTTGGTTTTTTAAGCTTAGACAAAAGACTGGGTTTAATACCCAGTTCGTTTGCCGCTACAGACAATTGTTTAATAGCATTATCTAAAGGATTCATTATAGTGAGTTATCTATTCTTTCTTTCAAACTTCCTTTGTCTTGGTAGCCCACTAATTGATCTGCGATTTGACCACCTTTAAAAATAAACAAAGTTGGGATACTCATAACTTGAAACTGTCCTGCTGTTTGTTGATTCTCATCAACATTAAGTTTAACTATTTTAACCTTGCCTTCATATTCTTTAGCAAGCTCATCAATAATTGGACTCATCATTTTACAAGGACCACACCACTCAGCATAAAAATCTACTAACACTGGTGTGTCTGCTTTTAGAACTTCGGCTTCGAAGTTTTGATCTGTTACAAATTCTGCCATATTTTTTTTAAATTATTAATTAATTATTCGTTTAAGTAAGTTATTACATCTAAAGCAGCCATACATCCTGAGCCAGCTGCTGTAATTGCTTGACGATATCTATAGTCTGCCACATCTCCTCCAGCAAAAATACCTTTAACGCTTGTTTTGGTATTATTCTCAACCTCTAAATATCCCTTGCTATCTAATTTTACCACACCCTTCAAAAAATCTGTATTAGGCTTGTGACCAATTGCTATAAACAGACCATCTAGATCAATATCTTTTTCTTCATTTGTCTTGTTATTAATTGTTTTAACACCAACAACTTTATCTTCTCCTAAAACCTCTTTAACCTCAGTATTAAATATAAACTCTACCTTAGGATTTTCCATAGCTCTTTCTTGCATAATCTTACTTGCTTTCATTTCTTCTTTACTCTTTCTAACAAGTACATAAACCTTCTTTGCAAAAGTTGTTAAGAAGTTTGCTTCTTCCATAGCAGCGTCACCAGCCCCAACTACTGCTACTATTTTTTCTTTAAAGAAAAAACCATCACAAGTAGCACAAGCAGAAACTCCATGACCGCGTAATTTTTTTTCACTCTCTATATTAAGCCATTTAGCTGATGCACCAGTTGCAACTATAACAGACTTACCCATATATTCATTACTGTCCGTTTTAACAATAAATTCTTTATCTCCTTTGACTTCAATACTTACCGCTGCTTCTGGCACTGTAACGGCTCCAAACTTTTCAGCCTGTTCTTTCATTTTCATCATAAGCTCTGGTCCCATTATTCCTTCTGGAAAACCAGGAAAGTTTTCTACATCTGTTGTGGTGGTTAATTGTCCACCAACTTCTCCGCCAAGAACAATTAAAGTTTTAAGTTCTGCTCTAGTTGTATATATTCCTGCTGAATAACCAGCCGGTCCAGAACCTAAAATAATTACATCATATTTATCTTCCATATATTTAATTTATTTTTATAAACCTAGTTAAAATATCTTGCAACTTCTTTTCATCATTCTTATTTATCCTTAAACAACTTGTTTCATCTTCCATAATAGCTTTTCCTAATGATGATAAAGCCCCTTTAATAGCTGCTAATTGATTAAAAACCTCTAGACAATTTGTATTATTATCTAACATTTGTTCTAGCCCATTAAGCTGTCCTTTAATCTTAGAAACTCTTGCTTTTAGTTTTTTCTTATCCTTATTCATAAATGTAGTATACCCCCCGGGGGTATATCTGTCAAGCATTACAACACTAGGAATATTATTATTAAGACAATACTTACAGCCATATCATATTTAGAAAAATATCCTATTGGTCCTTTAAGATTAATTTTCTTCTTTGGATAAAAAGGATAATACTCTGCTCCATCTAAAGCATCCATAAGTAGGTGCAAAAAATATGCAACTGTTATTATAACCCCAATTTGTAAATTAATTATCATAGCAATTACAGATAAAGCAACCGCAACAAAAATATTGTGTAGATAATTTCTTTGATCATCAAAAGGATCTTCCTGTTGAACAACTATATTAACAAACTTCTTCCAGTTTTTTAGATAGCCGTGTTTAAAAAAAGCATAGGCATGATCTGTATCAGGAAAAATAGATGCTATTACAGCAGTAGTATAGTCTCCGGTTATTTTTCCAATAACCAGTCCAGCTGCGATGTGTGATGGTGCATACATAAATTGTATATTAATTTTAAGTACATCTATTATATGTCCTAGAGCAATATGACACAAATAGAAAAAGCCATCACAATGTGATGGCTTAAAATTTGCTCATCAGCCTATCGCGATCAATAATTATTACTTGACCACCAAGTGCGTCGGTGACGTTCTTTTGCCGTCTTAAACCTTAGCTTCTTGTCTGGGTATGAGATTCCCTTTAGGCAATAATGATTGTTCAAATTCAGATAAGTAGAATCAGATATGCACGTGTGCCTTTCAGCCAATGAGCAATATAATTATACTACAATGTTCCACGTGGAACAAAAAAACAACCCTTAAGGTTGTTTGGTGGACCTGACTGGACTTGAACCAGCGACCTCTTGCATGCCATGCAAGCGCTCTAGCCAGCTGAGCTACAGGCCCGTGAGCAATATTTTATATTATATATTAAAAATTATCAATATTAATGTTCTACGTGGAACAATTTGACAAGTAGATTTTATTAATATAATATATTCTTAATGGAAAATGAGAGGTTTGGCGAACGCTGTTGTAGCGGGTGCAGCTAATGAGGCTATCTGTCTCAAATGCGCAAATGCTCATCAGGGTTGGTTCAGATAAGATGCCGCTTCAGAGCGAGTTATGCAGAGACAAGGGTGGAATATTAAATTGTTTTGCAGCAAGGCGATATTCTATGCAACTCCCAAGTTAATGCTCAATTCAGAGTCTGAATACCTTATTTCCTTAAGGGAATGAGTCTGAACAGGAGAGCCTAAACGCTATAACAAAACCTTCTCTAATTAACCCCTGTCGCAACGTCGATGGGGGTTTTTTGATTATCTATTATGTTCCACGTGGAACAAAAAAACACCAATAAGGTGTTATTCTGGTGCCCCCGGTAGGAATCGAACCTACATCTAGACGTTAGGAGTGTCTTGTTCTATCCATTGAACTACAGGGGCTAGGGTATAATCTACTAAAAAAATGCTCTATATAGAACATTTTACATAATATTGTATATAATATTGCTAATATTAGCCATTAATTTGTGTCGTAAAATGTTATATGGACTATTAAATTATATAAATTGCCTAATTACAACAAATAAAACTACAAATATTACAGCTAAAACCATTATTAGTCTTAAATCCTTTTTGTAATAAATTTCATTCATTTAATAAATTGTTATTTTTTTAGTGTTTATACTATAATATATTCACTTAGATTTGTCTAAGGTAAATTAATCAATATATAGAAAATTATGTTTAAAGAAGAAAACCCAGCTAAAGATATAAAATCTGCTGAAACAATTATAGGCCCCTCTGTTCGTGTTGAGGGTGATTTTATTAGTGATAACGACATTATTATTGACGGTGAGGTGGTTGGAAACATAAGTACCGCCAATAATCTAAGAATTGGCAGAGGAGCTGTTGTAAAAGCTAAAATTGATGCTAAAAATGCATATATAGCTGGTAAAGTAACAGGCAATGTTACTGTTAAGGACAAATTAAAGATTACAGACTCAGCAACTATTAAGGGTAATGTTACGGCTAAACTATTAGATGTAGAACAAGGTGCTTCACTTGTTGGTCAATGTAAAGTTGATCCAGGTAATGAAGTAAAACCTGAACCTAAGCCAGAAAAAACTACTAAATAAAAACTCGGTTAATGTATTTATACATCTACGACAATTTTTTAACTGAGAAAAAATATCAAAGCCAATTATACAAGATAGAAAACAGATTGGTGGATTTAGGTATTAAAGGTAGAGTTGTTAGACTTAACATATTAAAGAATATGGCTGAGGTAGTTGAAGACGGAATTAAACAAGGTGTTAAAACTGTTGTGGTTGTTGGCAATGATGTAAGTTTTTCAAAAATAATAAATATTGTGGCAGATAAAAATGTTGTGCTCGGAATTATACCTGTCGATAATAAATCAAAGATAGGAAAAATTTTAGGTATACCTCCTTTAGGTTCTGCTTGTGAAGTTCTTGCTCAAAGAATAATTAAAACTATAGACCTTGGAAAGGTTGGTAATTATTATTTTATTGATTCAGCTGTTATTAGGAATGAAAAAACTACAGTTCATTTACCTAAGTACACAATTCAACCCACTAGTCCACAGAATATTGTTTCATTTAATAACCTTGGTATATTTACAGCTAACGAAGAAACCCGATTTAATTTTGATCCAACAGATAGTAAACTTGAGCTGGTTATGAATTCTACCAAAGACACGTTAAAGAAGGGGAGTGATTTAACAATAATACCTTTTGAAAAAGTTAAGGTTGAGTGTTCTGAACCTGGTGCTTTTATTATTGCTGATCAAGTTACTAAATTAAAGCCGCCAGCAGAAGTTACGGTTGTATCTAAAAAACTTAAAGTAATCGTTGGTAACAAAAGATTGTTTTAATTATCTACATATACAAAAAACCGCTATTTCTAGCGGTTTTATATATAATATATTTTACTGAACAACTTCTATGGGGTTGTCTTTTTTCTTCTTTGAAAATATTAAGTATTGTTGTAAAACTGTTAAGACAATAGATATTAACCAGTAAAGAACCAAGCCGCTTGGCAATGACACTCCAATAAATACTGTGAATAGCGGCATCATATAAACCATTTGTTTGCCCATAGCATCTGCCATATCATTTCCTTTTTTCTTATCTTTAACTTCTCCCTTCTTACCTTTAATATTCATTATCATCTTTGATTGTACATACTGACCAATACCGGCAAGCACTGCCAAAATTGTATTTGGTTCTGCCAAATTTATTAATCCCAAGAACATATTATTTATAGTTCCAGGATTTTGTACAAAAGAATATAAAACATCAAACGAACCATTTGAAAGTCCTAATCTAAAAACTTGGTAAACTGCAATTAAAATTGGTAGCTGAATAAATAATGGTAAACAAGAAGACGCTGGATTTATTTTCTCTCTTTTATAAAGCTCCATAGTTGCTCTACCAAAAGCTTCCTTATCATCTTTATGCTTTTCTTTTAATTCATCGATTTGAGGTTTTAACTCTTGAAGTTTTTTCTGTGACTCAATTGAACTTTTTGATAGGGGATATAAAACTAACCTTACAAGAATAGTTATAAGAATAATTGCAAAACCAATATCTTTAATAGGAATAATATTATAAAAAAATATTAATACATTAAATAATGGTTCATATAAAATTGTATTGTATAAAGAGACAAGCATAGTTATTTATTTTTTTTAATTATAGGGTCATAACCGCCTTTTGACAACGGGTTACAACGCAACACTCTTAAACAAGTATATAAAGAGCCTTTTATAGCTCCATGTTCTTTAATTGATTGATGTCCATATTCTGAACAGGTTGGGTAATAGCGACACGCCCCAAAAGGATATAACATTTTTAATATTCCTGTATCAGGAGATATATATTTTTGATACTTCTTAATAATACTCAAAATACCTTTTTTAATCATTTTTAAGAATCTTTAATTCTTTTAAACCTGCTGTTATTTGGTCTTGAATTGAAGAAAAGTCTGCATTTTCTACGCCTTTTTTGGCTATTATGACAAAATCCCACTGTTTTCCAATGTTTTTAGCATGCTTAGCCACAATACTACGAGCTCTTCTTTTAAATTTATTCCTATCTACTGCTAATTTTAGGTTTTTTTTAGAAACAATAACAGTATATCTATATTCCTTGTTTTCATTGTTTTTAACTGCTTTTAAAGTTAAATACTTTGAAAAAAAGGGCCTTCCCTTTAAGGCCCGTATAATTTCTTTTTCTTTGGATAGACTATTTCTTCTCATTACTAGCAGAAATTTTAGCGCGTCCTTTTGCTCTTCTTCTTTTTAGAGTGTTTTTACCGCCTACGCTTGCTTGGCGAGCTCTGAATCCGTGCTTTTTTAATCTATGCTTTTTCTTTGGTTGGTAAGTTCTCTTTGGCATATTTTTAGTATATTAGTAAAAAATTTTGCAACGGTAGTGTAACAACTATTTACCTTCTTGTAAAGACCCTTTCCTTGATAGATTTTTTATCCATATATTATTAACAGGTTGTAAACAAATTGTTCTTTTTTAGTGTGTTCTTTAAATCACCCCTTTGTGATAAAATTATTATCGTCACGTGTTTTACTCTTTCATTATTAATTAAATAAAAAAATAAATGCTAACAAATCAATTGTGGGACGCTGTACTTGGCGAACTAGAACTTACTATTTCAAAAGCAAACTTTACTACATGGTTTAAAAATACTTTTATCCATTCTGTTGACGACAATAGTATTGTAGTTGGGGTTCCTAATGCTTTTACAAAAGCTTGGCTTGAAAACAAGTACCACGATCACATCTTAACTGCTTTAAACAAAAGTAGTCAGGGAAAAATTGATTCTGTTGTATATAAGGTTGCATCAAACAAAGAGCAAAACCCAGAGCAAATTAAAAATCATGTAGCTAGTGCTAATGGAGAGAAAGAAGAGGTTGAAAACACTTCTACCGTAGAAGAACCTGTAAGGCCTGCACAAAATAATTTTAATTTAAACCCAAAGTATACTTTTGAAACATTTATTGTTGGTAAGGGTAATGATTTGGCTACAGCTGCTGCTAATGCAGTGGTTAATAAACCAGGGGAAGTATATAATCCCTTGTTTTTATATGGTGGTGTTGGTCTTGGTAAGACTCATTTATTACAAGCTATCGGAAATGCTCTTCTTGCTAAGGATCCTAAAATTAAAATTGTATATTTAAATACTGAAAAATTTGTTAATGATTTTATTAACTCCATTAAGAAAGGAACGACTGATGAGTTAAAAAAATATTACCGTACTGTTGATGTTCTTTTAATAGATGATATTCAATTTATTGCTGGCAAAGAACAAACTCAAGAAGAATTCTTTCACACCTTTAACGAATTACACCAAAAGAATAAACAAATTGTAATGACGTCAGATAGACCACCAAAGGCTATTGCAGAGGTTGAGCAACGTTTAATATCTAGGTTTGAGTGGGGAATGATTGCAGATATTGGTGTGCCAGATATGGAAACAAGATACGCGATTCTAGAATCTAAATGTCATGAAAAGGGTATTTCTCTATCACCAGATATAATTTCTTATGTGGCAGAGAATATACAAAATAATATTAGAGAATTAGAAGGCGCATTAAATAGAATAATAGCCTATCAACAGTTAAATAACGCTGAAATTACGCTTGAATCGGTTCAAAATGTATTAGGCTCATTATCTTTAAGTGCAAAGAAAAGTGGTTTAACTCCTAAAAAAATAGCTGCTAAAGTTGCTGACTTCTATGATATTGCTGTAAGTGATTTAATGGGTAGTAGTAGAAGAAAAGAGTTAGTCTTTCCAAGACAAATAACTATGTGGTTGTTAAGAGAAGAATTAAAAAGCTCTTACCCATCTATTGGACAAGAGCTTGGTGGAAGAGATCATACTACTGCTATACACGCTTGTAATAAAATTACTGAACAAATTAAGAACGATAGTAAAACAAAAAGTGATATTGAATTAATAAGACAACAACTTTACGCTTCATAAATTGTTAATAAGGTTGTTTATTAAAAACTAATCTTAAGTTAACAACCACACCTAATGTGTTAATAAAAAAACGGTTATACACAGACATAGAATTTAAAGTAAAACTTAATAACAGATAATAAAATTTTCCCTAACTGTTTGTTAACTTTCAAAACCATCTCTAAACCGTTTGTACATAATATAATAATAGACCTTATCAACATATTAACAGCCCCTATTATTATAACTAAGTAAAATATAATTAATTAATAATATAGTAATGAAATTTATATGCACAAGAGAAAATTTGAATAATGGTTTAAGCGTTGTAAACCATTTAGCTTCTCACAATGCAAACCTACCAATTCTAAATAATGTTTTAGTAGATGCTAAAGACGGAATAATAACTTTAGCTACAACAAATTTAGAAATTGGGATTAAGGTTGTAGTGAGAGGGAAAATAGAAACAGAAGGTTCTTACACTGTGCCAGCTCGTTTATTTTCAGATTTTGTTTCATTACTGCCAAATGAAAACGTAGATATAGATTTAGAAACAGATGGTTTAAATGTACGTTGTAAAAATTCACAAACACAAATTAAAGGAATGCTGTCAGAGGATTATCCTTTAATTCCAGATGTTAGTTCAGATAAAAAGGTTTCCATAGATATGCAAGTTTTTAAAGAAACTTTAGGACAAACAGTTTTTGCAGCAACGCTAGATGATAATAGACCAGAAATTAGTGGTGTGTTTTTTAACTTCAAAGGTCAAGATCTTGTGGTGGCAGCAACAGACAGTTATCGTTTGGCTGAAAAGAGAATTAAAGTAGAAAATTCTATTGATCAAAAAGTTATTATACCTTTAAAAACTCTACAAGAACTTAGTAGAATTTTAGCAAACACTACAGAAAAGAAAATAGAAATATATTTAAATGAGAACCAAATAGCTTTTAGTTGTAATAATATAGTTTTAACTTCGCGTTTAATTGATGGAAATTACCCAGATTATGAACAAATTATACCCACGGATGAAAAGACAGTAACAAAGGTTGGTGTTAGTGAGTTAGTTAAAGCTATAAAAGGTGCTTCATTGTTCTGTAAAACAGGGATAAATGATATAAAAATGACTATTATACCTTCAAAAAATGAAGTGGTTATCCTGTCAACAAACAGTGGATTAGGAGAAAATATTACCAACATAAAGGCAGATATTAAGGGCGAAGAGGTGGAAATAGTCTTTAATTACCGCTATTTACTTGATGGCTTAAATAACTTACAATCAGAGCAGGTAATAATAAAAACCTCCAATCAAGGTGCTCCAGGGGTTTTTGTGCCGGACAACAAAGAAGGATACCTATACATTGTGATGCCAATCCGGCAATAAATTTACTTAATTGGGGCGGTCAGGCGACATAAGTTTACTTAAGTTGCTTACCACTACCTCTTAAGATATAGTTCTCAGGCATGGGGGCTACCTAAAAAACCGACACTTATAGTGCCGGTTTTTTGGTTAAGATGTTTTATATATTATTCTTCAATATTTATTGTTATATCACTTCCTTGAACCACTTGATTGTTTTTATCTGTAAACACTGGATAAGCCTTATATATACCAACCGCTGGTTTATTAGCCCAGGTGGTAGATATTAATTTATTATCTATTGTTTTAACAGCTCCTAACCAACTAGACTGATTTGACTCACTTTCTTTGTAATAAAAGTCTACTTGTTTTAAGATATTAAAATTTTCTACACTAATACTTAGTGAGTATGGAAAGTTAAAAGCGCTTAAGGTTGTGCCAGAGCCGGGTGAGACCCAACTCATTTTAATATAGTCTTCTCTATCAAAATTAAGAGTTATAGAGTCTTCATTATTATTTAATAAATCATCATAAACTTTAGCAGTTAAGGTGTGCTGACCATTTTTAATACTTGGTGGAATAATGTAAGTAAGATTAAATGGTTGAGAATATATTTCTCCAACTATTTTATCATCAAGCAAATAAACAACCTTTCTGGCTCCACGAGGTGCTCCTGCATTTACGCTAACGTTTAATTGTCCTAAAACAACCCTGTAATTATTAGAAGGAGTTGTGATATTAATAGATGGCTTGTCTTGTGGCAAATGAACATCATCATATTCTGTTGGTGGTTTTTGAGCAATAATATTTTGTTCTTCAGCCCATTTTATAACAGGCGCTTCCCAATTAGCATACTGGTAATTATCTTCTGGATTTTTTGGCTCAGGACCGGTTGGGTCACCACGATCTACATAATGTAGAATATTATGAACCTCTAAAAACTTTTTGTTTATAATTGCTTCTTCTGGAGTAAACTCAGTTGCCAGTTTTTCAGAGAACTTATCTATAGCTATTGAATCACCACCCTCCATAAATCCACCAATCATTGGTTTCTCAATATTTACAATAGAAGGTTTGGTAAATGCTTTAACTTCTTTACCGGCTAGGTATTTGTTTAAGAAAGATTGCCAAATTGGAGCAGCAACAACTCCGCCAGCAGCACCCAATTTCATTTCTGTATTATCATTATTACCAACCCAAACACCAGCAGCTACTTGGTAAGGAGTATAACCTACTGTCCAGGCATCTCTGTAGTCGTCTGTGGTGCCTGTTTTTGCCGCTACAGGCCTATTACCAAGAGTTAGGTAGTTTGACTCACCAAAGGCATAAGCACGAGCAGGATTGTCAGCTAAGACGTCAGATAACATCCTGACATAATTAGCGTCTATTACTCTTTCGCCCTTTGGTTTTTGGTATTCTTCTAAAACCCTTCCATCACCATCTTCAACCCTTAAAATACTTGAATAAGGGTACCAAACGCCCTCTCTAGAAAAAGCTGCAAAAGCATTAACATGTTCTAGTAGTTTAACTTCACCGCCACCAAGAACTAAAGATAATCCAAAACGAGATCTGTCTCCAAAACTTGAATAACCTAAAGAATCTGCAATGTCTAAAACATTGCTAACGCCAGCTAAGTAAATCATTTTAACAGCTGGAGTGTTTAAGGAGCCGGCTAGAGCTTTACGAATAGAAACTGGACCATATTCTTTTAAGTCGTAATTTCTTGGCTCATAAGATGTAGGCTCTGCTTTAAAAGAAGTGTTTAAGTCAAAAAGAATTGAGTCTGGAGTAAAGCCTTTTGTAAAACCAGTTAGATAAACCAGAGGCTTAAAAGAACTACCAGGTTGCCTTAGTTGAGTTGTTACATTTACTTGTCCATCAATCTCGTCATCAAAATAATTTTTAGAGCCAACCATAGACAGGATTTGTCCAGTTTGAACATCTATTGCAACTAGGGCAGCATTAGTAGCGTTATAATTTGTTTCATTTCTTTCCACTCTTTCGCTTATTGCTTCTTCAGCAGCTTTTTGAGCATCCAGATCTAGGGTGGTAATAATTTTTAACCCTCCCTGCTCTATCATTTGATCGCCATACTTATTTGCAAGATATTCTTTTATGTATAGCACAAAGTGTGGAGCGGTAATATTAGTAATTCTATTTTTAAAATCAAGTTCATAATCTTTGGCGGTCTGTCCTTCTTCTTCTGTTAAATAACCCTGTTCAACCATTAAGTCAATAATATATTGTTGTCTACCAATTAACCTATCTTTATTTGAGCCATAAGGTGAATAAAAGGAAGGTGCTTGTGGTAGAGCAGCAAGAATGGCAGACTCAGCAACCTCAAGTTCGTTTGCGTGTTTGCCAAAGTAATAATTAGCAGCAGCTTCCACACCATACACATTAGAACCATAAGGTATTTCATTGAAATATAGTTTAAGGATTTCATCTTTAGAAAACTTTTGTTCAATTCTGTAAGACAATATCCACTCCTTTATTTTTCTAGACACTTTTCTTTCATTTGTAAGAATAGCATTTTTTACTAACTGTTGAGTAAGAGTAGATCCTCCTTGAGCTGGCTTACCTTGTAAACGAGGCACTATCTGACCACGAATAATACCCCATATAGAAATACCACCATGTTTGTAAAAGTTTTTGTCTTCAATAGAGATAGTTGCATTTATTGTATGTGGTTGTATTTGATCGAGCTCAATTAAGGTTCTTTTTTGATCACCAGCAATTTCATAAAGTAGTTCTTCACCAGTTCGGTCATAAATTTTAGTACTTTGAGCAATAGTCCGGTCTATTATCTTGTTTGGATCCGGTAAATCTTTAGCATAATATGCGAACAAAAGAGTAACAAAAACAAAACAAGCAACAATTAAAGAAAGCCCTAGTTTTATTAGAAAACGAGAGTTCTTTTTAGAAAACTTAAAAAGTTTGCTTAAAATAGCAGAGCTAGTAAAGCCACTCTTTTTAGGTTTGTTGTTTGTTTTTTTAGGACGCTTTAAGGTTGGAACTGACTTTTGCCTCTTTCTTTTTTTTGGTTTCTGCTTGTGTTGTTTCCAGCTTTGTGGCGATTTAACAGATAACTGTGGTATTGGCATTATATATAAGTATAAAATAATCTTTTCACCATAAATGTTACCATTTTACAAGTGTTTTTTCAATGAACTATTATTTGCTATAATATGACTATAAATAATAACTAAATCATGAAAATGAAAGTAAATAATGACAAGGCCGCAGTAGAGGCTGTTTTGACAAGAGGGGTTCAAGAAGTGGTTGTAGATAAGGAATTAAGGAAAAAACTACTATCTGGAAAACAACTTAGAATTAAACACGGTGTTGATCCAACATCTAAAGATTTAACATTAGGACACGCTGTTGTTTATGAAAAGCTTAGGCAGTTTCAAGAGCTTGGGCATAAGATAGTCTTTTTAATCGGATCTTTTACTGCACGTTTTGGTGATCCTACAGACAAGGGTAAAACCAGAGAGATGAGAGATAAGAAGGAGGTGTTAGCTATGGGCAAGAACTATGTTAAACAATTATCTAAGATATTAGATATTAAAAAAGTAGAGATTAGATATAACGGAGAGTGGTATGATAAATTTTCTGGTGAAGACATGTTGAAACTCATGTCTAAGTTTACAGTAGCAAGAATGCTTGAAAGGGACATGTTTCAAAAAAGAATTAAAGAAGAGAAAGAAATATATTATCATGAACCAGTTTATCCAATTCTGCAGGGATATGATTCTGTGATGTTGAAATCCGATTTAACTGTTATTGGCTCTGATCAAAAATTTAATGAATTGCAAGCAAGACCACTACAAGAAGAGGCTGGGCAAAAACCACAAGATATTGTAATTATGCCATTGCTGGTTGGCACAGATGGGTCGCAAAAAATGAGTCAGTCGCTTGGTAATTATATTGGCATTAGCGATCCAGCAAATGAAATGTTTGGAAAGATTATGTCTATACCAGATGATTTGATTTATAACTATTTTGAATTGTGTACAAGAGTAACAGAAGATGAGTTGGGGGAAATAGAACAACTATTAAAATCCGGAGTAAACCCAAGAGATATTAAAATTAAATTAGCTAAAGAGATTATTAAGATTTACCATAGCGAAAAAGACGCAAATAAAGCAGAGCAGGAATTTATTAACGTGTTTAGCAATAATCAAAAACCAGAAGAGGTTGAAAAGAAAGAATTTACAGGCGGATTAAACGCACTAGATTTGTTGGTTGAATTAGAAATGGTAAAGTCTAAGGGTGAAGCCAGAAGACTTGTTGAACAGCGAGGTGTTAAAGTGAATGACGAGGTTTTAGAAAGTTGGGAAAAGAATGATTTTAAGGCTGGAGACGTTATTCAGATAGGAAAAAGAAAGTTTATAGAACTAAAATAGTAAACAAAAAAACACTTTAGATATTCTCTAAAGTGTTTTTATTTACCTAATTTTTCTAATTTTTGACTAGCAAAACAACAAAGCGCAACCGCTAATGCGTCAGCTGCATCATCGGGTTTCGGAATCTCTTTTAACCCAAGAACAGCTTTAATCATTAATTGCATTTGTTTTTTTTCAGCTCTACCATAACCAGTTAAAGACTGTTTTATTTGTAAGGGAGTGTATTCGTGAATGCTTAATTTATTTTGTTGAGCGGCTAATAAAACAATACCTCTAGCTTGGCTTACTTTAATTGCAGTTGTTACATTCTTATAAAAAAACAATTGCTCAACAGCAATGCTTCCTGGTTTGTATTTCTTTATTAATTTATTTAGCTCATTATATATATATTCTAATCTCTCTGAAAAATCTTGCTTAGCAGGAGTTTTAATAGAACCGTAACCCAAAGTTTTTGTTTTGCCGCCAATAAACTCTACTATGCCATAACCAGTATCGGCAAAGCCCGGGTCTATTCCAAGAATAATATTTTTCTTTTTATTAGTCATTAAATGTCTGCGTTGGTATAGATATTTTGAACATCATCCAAATCATCTAGAGCATCCATAATTCTTATAACTTTTTCTTCATTTTCAACCGGAGCTTTATCTTTAGCAATATATTCTAATTTACTATCTGAAATAATTAAATTATTTTTTTCAAGTTCATCTTTAATTTTGTGCAAGTCACTATCTTTTGTATAAACAACAACAGAACCATCTTCATTAGAAAGATCTTCTGCACCAGCATCAATTATTAATAGTTCTTGTTCTTCGTTTATTGAATCGTTTTCTAAATATATAACACCCTTTCTGTCGAACATCCACATAACATTACCACTACCACCAAGATTGCCACCATACTTACTTAAGGTATGCTTAACCTCACCCACTGTTCTGTTTTTATTATCTGTAATAGTTTCAATAATAAGAGCAACACCTCCTGGGCCATAACCTTCGTATGTTATTTCTTCAATTAAGTCACCACCATTTTCACCGGTACCAGCTTTAATAGCTCTTTCAATATTATCTTTTGGTAGGCTTAACTTTTTAGCTCTATCAATAGCCATTCGTAATTTAAAATTCATTTCAGGATCGCCACCATCTCTAGCAGCTATAGAAATTGCTTTTGCTAGCTTGGTAAAAAGACCGCTACGTTTAGCGTCTTTCCCCTCTTTTGCTCTTTTAGTTGTGGCCCATTTAGAGTGACCTGACATAATAATAGTATTAATAACGTTGTTATCTTAGCAAGAAATACTCAAAAAGGCAATAATATAGGTTATTTATGGTTGTTAAACAGCTTAAAAAACTGTAAAATGTATATATGAATAAAATAGAAAAAAATAGAGCTAAGGTATATTCATCAATTGAACTAATACCAGCTCAAATAGAACAGGCCTGGACAATGATGGCTGAGGCAAAAATACCTAGTAAATATAAAAAGTTCAGCAACATTGTTGTTTGTGGTATGGGAGGATCAAACATTGGGTTTCATCTAGTAAGACAAGCGCTAGCATCAAAAATAGAGGTTCCCATTTTTATACACTCGGATTATAAATTACCAAAATTTGTTAATAAGGATAGCTTAGTTATTTTATCTAGCTATTCTGGTAATACAGAAGAGGTTATTAGTTGTGCTAAACAGGTGGTTGCTAACAAGTATAGTGGGTATATTATTACTGGCGGTGGGAAGCTTGCAAAAATGACAGATAAAATACCGGGTGAGGTTTTCTCAACAGATTTTAATCCTTCAGACGAGCCACGCTGGGGCTTGGGATATTCAATTGGGTCGTTTTTACAACTTTTAAATAGATTAGATGTCTTATCTATTACAGATGCACAGCTAATGAAGGCAAACGTATCTCAACCAGTGAATGATTTTAAAGCTTTGGCTAAAATAATGAGGAATAAAATGGTTGTTGTAATGGCAGCTGAACATTTAATTGGCAATGCTCATATATTCTGCAATCAATTAAATGAGACCGCTGATAATATGGCTATTTGGATGGCTTTGCCAGAGCTAAACCATCATTTTATGGAAGCCTTATCTAATCCAAAAGAGGTGGTGCAGAAAAATATGGTAGTTTTGTTTTTAAATTCAGACAATTATTCAAGCAAGATAAAGAAAAGAATAGAAATTACAAAAAAAGTACTTAATAAGAAGAAGGTTAAGTGGTTGGAGCTATCATCTGGCAAGAAGAACGCTTTGGAGGACAGCTTATCCACATTGCAACTACTATCATACTTGTGCTATCATATGAGTGTTGTTAATAAAGTTGATCCGATTGCTATACCAACGGTAGATTTCTTCAAAGCACAGTTGAAAAAACAGTAGACAACATAAATTTAGTGTAAGGGAGGAGCGATCCTCTTTTATATATGCCCCCATGCTGAGTCAATTTTTTGACTCGATGGCAAATCCCCACAACCGTGCTTGGCGGGGATTTTTTGTTTCCTTGTGATATAATACTAGCATGTTAGTGCGTAATAGTTTCCAAAAAATAATACATTTTATCAAGGATCATAGATTAAATTATTTATTGGTTTTTTTATTAGTCTTTTTGCTAATGTCTTGGCTACAAGCAGGTCCATATTTTCTAGGAACAGAATCTTTTTACCATGCTAAGATGGTGGAAAGTTTAGAAAATTCGCTAAAATTAGATAATTTTTCTTGGTTACAATCTACTAATTATTCTAATAGTTTTACAGATAGTAATTGGCTTTATCATATATTTTTGAGTTTGTTTGTTGGTGTTTTGCCAACTTTTTTAGTTATAAAAATATTCGCAGCGCTTTTTTCAGCGCTACTAGCTTTGTATGTATATTATTGGTTAACAAAACACAATGGATTTCTTCCGGGGCTATTTGTGCTCCTTTTATTTTCAATTATTCCGTTTGCTATTAGTATTAATAACTTGGGTGCTATTAGTGCGGCCTTGTTTGTTTTGCTGGTTGGTTTAGAGTTTGTTGTGAATTATAGGTATTGGCAACTAGGCGTTCTTAGTATCACATTAACCCTCCTAACAGGACAATTTATTTTCTTATTTGTCATCGCTTTACTCTGGCTTTTAATTGAGCTGATATACAACAAGTATAAACTAGATATGTTCAGAGAAGGATTGTCGAGTATTAAAGATTGGGTACTGAGAAAGTTGGGGCTACGTAGTAAAACTAGTAGAAGGAAATGGTTGATTTTAATATTTTGTTTGTTTGGCATAGTGATTGGCTTAATGGTTAATCCGTATTGGCCAGAGAGCACGTCTTTTTATAAGGAGCTTATTGCTAACAAAAACACAAACACGTTCTCAGGAGTATATAATAGCTTTGTTAGTCTAATTTCATCTGCCAAGCTATTGTTTATAATATTTTTGTCATCAGTATTCAGCGTTGTTTATTTGAATAAAAGAATTGTTAAACTTACAGCCTTTTTATTACTACTAACATTTGTATTTGTTTTAAACACCTTGCTGTTTAGTTGGGGAATAGAGTTTACATACTTGATTATTATTTTAACAACTTCACTTATACTAAGAGATTGTTTTGGAAGTCTTGGTTTGTGGTCTGCCTGGAATAGCCATAAAAGAAACACTAATTTAGTTAGAGCTGGAATTGTTATAGCAACTATTATTATTTTGTTTATACCCCTGAAAGGGTACTATGTTCTAAATAAAGATGGTGATTTTTACCCATTGAATTATATGCAAGAAGCAGCAGAGTGGTTATATTATCATATTCCAGATAATGCGCTGGTTATTAATACAGATTACGAGGATTGGGCTCCTTTGTTTTATTATAATGACAATAATAGATACTGGTGGGGTTTGAGTAATAACATTATGAATAATGCTCAAAAATCAAGCAGGAATGACCTGATTGGTATTATAGATGGTTCTAGTAATAAAAACCCTTATGCCCTATTTAAAGGCAGTTTTAAAGCAGATTACCTATTGGTAAATAGTCGTAGAAATATACTGAATAGTCGCTTAACAGACAATATATACTTTTCATTAGTATATAGCGATGAGGATTGCTATATATATGAAATACAATAAATTTAGGTAACAAAAAAACTGCTCGTCTGAGCAGTTTTTATATTTAGTTTAATTTAATTTATCACACAACGACTCTCGTCTAGACCATTGGTCCAGCAATGGAATCCACTAGGACAATCTGAATCAGAACTACATTCATTACCACCACCCCTAGTTGAATTGTATACATTTGTTATTACAAAGTCAGTTATTACATAGGCTGCTAAAACTATGATTAAACCTATAATGGCGTTTATAATTCTTTTTTTAGCTGAGTCGATAGCGGTTGAATTACCACCAGCTGTCATCCATTGAAAACCAGACCATATAATAAGGATAACAAATACAAGACCTAAAAAGCCAAGTAGAATTTGTATAAAATTTATTACTATATTTTCTACATCTGTTGATGTGGTAGATCCGGTAACACCTTCTTGAACATAATCAAATTCACTGTTCACCAGGTCGCCTAAATCTGCCTGAGCTAAAGGTGTGAACAGAACAAAAGAAAATATAATTAAAGTAAGAAGGATAATTTTTTTCATATTATTGTACAGAGTCTATTACTTTATCTAAAACAAATTCAGTTATAGCAAAGGCTGCAATTACTATAATTAAACCTATAACGGCGTTTATAATTCTTTTCTTAGCTGCATCTATTACAGTTGAGTTGCCACCAGCCATCATCCATTGGTACCCAGAAACTATTATTAATATTATAAAAATTATTGATAGCAAGCTAAGAGCTATTCGAATAATATTTACTATAATGTCTTGTGGGGTTGCCGGCTCATAGTCTGCGCCGAGAGCAGCGGTTTCAACTAACTCATTTTTTGCATTTATATCGTCTTGAAGAGAGGCTAATGAAACTAAAGGAGTGGCTATTGTTAGTAATATTAAAAATGTTAAAAGTAATTTTTTCATAATATTTAATGTCTTCCTCCTAAGGTGAAAGCTTTTTCTATAACAAAGTCAGTTATACCAAATACAGCTAAGGTTATAACTAAACCAATAATTGCATTTACCATACGTTTTTTAGCTGAATCAATGGCAGTAGAGTTACCACCAGCTGTCATCCATTGATAGCCAGAAATTAAAATAAGAATAGTAAATATTACCCCAATAAAACCAAGTGCTATCTGAATTGCATTACCGACAATAATGGCCGGATCTTTCACGCCTGGAGCCTCTCCCGCGCTATTATAATATGCTTGACCACCAGTTTGTTTGAGGTTTTCTCCTATTGATGTAGCTCCAACGGGCAAGGCAACGCTAATTAGCAGGAAAATAATTATTAATTTTATTATATTTTTGTTCATAATTTTATTGAACTTGCTGTGTTTCAAGGCTGCCACCACCAGTACTTATTAATATTTGGTCTGTTACAAACCAAGTGATACTATATGCAGCTAGGGCTATTACCAAGCCAATTGTTGCATTAATCATGCGTTGCTTAGCTTTTCCAATAGCTTCACTATTACCACCAGCCATCATCCACTGAAAGCCAGATATGATGATTAGTATCAAGAAAACTGTACCCAAGAAGCCTAATATAATTTGTATAAAGTTACCAATTCTAACTGGCAGTGGAGTTTCGTCACCTGTGTTAAAACCAGACTGTGTTCCAAACTCTGAATAACTATCTATTGGAGAACCTTCTGTAGGGTTTAATACATCTGAATTAATAAGAGCGGCACCAGCAGGTATAGCTATAATCATTGCCAATAAGATGGATATAAAAAGTTTCATATTATATATTAGCTACACTTGTTATCACAAAGCTTGTTAAAGCATAGGCTGCTAAAACAACTATTAAACCTATGGTGGCATTTATAAGTCTTTTTTTTGATGTATCAATAGAGCTAGAATTACCACCAGCTGTCATCCACTGAAAACCAGAAACTATTATTAATACTAAGAAAAGGGTTCCTATTAAACCAAGAGCTATTTGTACTACAGAAGCCACAATTTGCTGTGGATTTTTGTAGCCAGCTTCGTCCTTGGTGGTAAACCCAGCTTCACCTGCTGTTGTTTCCAGCCCAGTTTCTATAGCTAAAAGAGGAGCGGCTATTATAACTAAAAAAGAGGTTACAATAAATATAACCACCAATAAAGCACTTAAATTGTTTATAGATACTTTCATATATATAGTTTAAGCTCAGGCGGACCATATAAATATGATCCGCTATAGTCTAGACTATATTTTTAAGCTTGAGTTGCGCCTTGAATGTTTGTAATAACAAATGAGGCAATAGCGTAAGCAGCTAAAATGATGATCAAACCGATAACACCATTAATAATAAACTGTCTACCTTTCTTAACTCTGTCTTCATTACCACCAGCTGTCATCCACATGAATCCACCGATTAGAATCAAAATAACAGCGATTAAGCCTAAGAAGCCCAAGATGATAGAGATGATGTTATTTACAATATCTTTAACACCAGCATCACCTAAGCCTAAAGCTTGTGCGTCTTCCAATCCTAAGTCAGCTGTTGCCATACTTAGCATAGGAGCTGCCATGAAGGCAACAATCATAACGATTGCGAATAATTTTTTGTTCATAAGTTTTTTCATAATGTCACCCCCTTTCGTGGGCAAATTAATTATTATTATGTTAACTATAGTAATATTATACTATAAATTATCAATTTTAACAATTTAGTTAGCAGGAATTATTTCAAAGATAAAGGCTAGAATGCTATAAGCTGAGAATATAATTACAATGCCTAAAGTAGCCCAAATAAGAGTATCTTTACCCTTTTTTATCTTGTCCATGTTGCCAGAAGCTGTCATCCACATGAATCCACCGATAATGAAATATATTAAAGCTATTGTTCCGGTTAGCCCCAGTACAGCTTTAATTATTAACCCAACTAGTTCCTGAGGACTCTCTGTGGTCAAAGGGTTTGTAATATGAATAGATTCTTCAGTGGTTTCTGCGTGAACAGATAAGGCTGTAAACAGTAGCAATGAAGATGTTCCTATGTAGTTTATTATTTTTTTAATCATATATTTAAATAATTATTATTCAGATTGACAGCAAACAATATTGTTTGGACCAAAACACATATTACTTACAATTGTCCCCTCGACACATTGCGTAGAGTTTCTGCAGGCATAACCTCCACCCTCTGGCGGAGTAGCATCACATTTTTGTACACAGTCATTATTTATACATATGCCCAAACCACTTCTACAAGAATCATTTTCTTGAAGACCATCGCAAGGTCCAGCAACTTGAGTGTTGGTGTTTTCTAATGACCTGGTAGAGATAGAAACTAAAATTGTTTGAACAATTAACCACGCGCCCATCACTATAACAATTCCAATCACAGTATTTACCATTATATCTTTACCCTTTTCAATTTTTCCCGATTTACCACCAGATGTTAGCCACATAATTCCACCGAATATGAAAAAGAGTAGAGCAAAGCTACCAAGTATACCTAATCCCCATTTGCTTAAGACTACAAAGGTGTTAAAACCCTGATCAAGAGAACAGCTACCGTCTGCAATACAAGAGTCTTCGTAGTCTGTTGATCCTTCAGGGTAGAAACTTGAGTCTTGCAAAACTGAAGCACTAGCAAGAAGCGGTGTGACAAGTAAAATTAGAACAATTATTAATTTTTTCATTCTGGTTTTTTAATTGTTTGATTTATTTTTCGAACTATTAAGTCTAGTAAATCCATAGTTGTAAACTCACTAGAAACATTATGATATGCCTGATAAATTAAATCTTCCATCGCTGAATTTGCTTCACTGTAGTCATAGCCACGATACCAGGCTCTAGCGTTTAGGACTTGGTCAGCAAACACACCAACACTTTCGCTTTGTATTTGGTTGTTTATTAAAGATAAAAGTGCAGTTGGTTGTTCACTAGCTTCTAAATATGCCATAGTTACTTCTGGTGTTGTAGTTACAAATCTTATAAAATCCCAAGCTGGTTGAATTTTATCTTCAGAAGAGCCAAAATATGTAGATAATGCCCAGAAATCTGCAAAATTAACCTCTTGTACATCTGGTACGGTTTGTAGCATTGGTGCAATATTGAAGTTTAATTTAGGAGATTGAGCTTTAATTATTGGTGCCTGATAAGAGTAGCCAATAAAGTAAGCAAGTTTTCCAGAAGTAAACATTTCTAATGCATCTGGTTTATCTTCAGACCAAGAGTATACTTCCTTAGTTGGATCAATAAAGTTTACAAAAAATTCTAGAGCATCTTTACCAGGATAAAACTTTCCCTGTCCAGGAGGAGGTTGGTTGAATGTTACATTATTATATTCATCTGTCATTTGAGCACCATTTTGCATCATTAGCAGTGCTAGTATATCTGTTGCTCTTGGAATGTTTGTGGCAGAGCCTAATGCAATTCCAGCTTGTTGAATATTTCCATTGCCATCAAAAGTTGTTAATTCTTTTACTTGCTCAATTAATTCAGCCCAAGTAGTAGCGGGTAAAGGTATTTTAGCGCTGTTTAGTAAATCGCGATTATAATATAGAGCTAAACTATCAACACTTAAAGGTAGGCCATAAATTTGATTATCTATTACCACTTGATCATAGACAGCTGGAACAAATAACTCTTGAACCTTTTTTGGAGTAAGGCCCGCAACTGTTTTAATAACAACAGTTGGTTCTTGTTTAATAGTGCCCTTCATTTCAACATAAGGAATACGCATAGATTCAGGCATTTCCTTTATCAAACTTTGGTATTGCCTAATCTGTGTAGAAGGGATAGAAAATATTTCTGGACCTCTTTGTTCTAGCCAAGCTTGCGTTAACTCGCTTTCATATTCTTCGTATCTGAACTTTCTATACTTAATCTTAATGTTTGGGTGTATTGTCTGGTAAGCATTTATTAAACTAGCAACGTCTGCTGTTTCTTCCCAAACACCCCACCAATTTAATTCAACAGGTTTGTATAGTTGTTCGACCTCACTACTTTGTGAGAATTTACAACCAAAACCCATTAGTGGAAGTGACACCAAGATTAAAGTAAGAATAGATAATTTTGTTTTAGATAGCATAGTAATTTTTAATTAAAACTAAGTAAATTATACAATTTTATAGGTGATTTGTAAAACAAAGACCTGATTAAGAAAATACTATATAATACATATATTATTATTAACATATATAATTATGATAAGTTTAGAAAATAAAAAAGCACCAAGCTTTAGATTAAAGGATCAAGAAGACAAATGGGTGAGTTTAAGAGATTTTAAAGGAAAGTATGTGTTGTTATATTTTTATCCTAAAGATATGACCCCTGGATGCACTGTTGAGGCAAAGTGTTTTAGAGATAGGTTAAATGAATTTAAGAAAAAAGGCGTACAAGTGCTAGGATTGTCTGTAGATAGTGTAGAATCACATAAAAAGTTTGCAGATAGGCATAAACTAAATTTTCCATTACTTTCTGATGAAAAGAAAGAGATAGTTGAAAAATATGGTGTTTGGAAAGAGAAAAGTACGTTCGGTAAAAAATATATGGGAATACAAAGAGATTCCTATTTGATAGATAAAGATGGAAAGGTTATAAAACACTATGAAAAGGTTAATCCTAGTAAGCACGTTGAAGAAGTTTTGAAAGATTTAAAATAATTCTAGTGTTAATTAAATAAATCCAGCCTAAGCTGGATTTATTATTTGTAATATATTTGGCGGAGGCGGGAGGATTCGAACCTCCGAGACCAAAAGGTCCACTGCTTTTCGAGAGCAGCGCATTAAACCACTCTGCCACACCTCCTATTCAAGTTGCGACAATTTTTTGTTTACAGTGTGGTTGTAAAGAACTATTGTAATTCCTACTATTAGCCAAAATAATATACTAAGGTCATTTTTAAAATATGGGACATCAACTATTCCATGAATTATTATAACAATTAAAGAGGCACCAACACCTAAGCTTAGGTGAGTAATATATTCTTTTTTATAAATTGGTAGCCACTTCTTTTTAATATTTATTCTGTATATTAATACACCAAGGATTATAAAGAGCCACAAGGTGCTAATAAGACCAAGTATACCAACCTCTGTCCAGAAATTTAAAATAATATTATGAGGATAAAGAAAAACCTCAACTGGTTGCCACTTATCATTTATGGTAATTCCAGATGAATGGTATTGTTTAACAGCTTCTTGGTAATTTGCTAGCCCACCTCCAGTAAACGGATTATCTTTAAGCATGGATATTGTTTCAGTCCACTGAGCTCTACGTATTTGTCCAGAATAGTCAGATATCGTTATTTTCTCAAAAGCTACACTTCTTAAAGAAGGGGTTATTAGTATTACAAAATATAATATTACAGCTAAAACTATTGCTAGTAGGCGGGTGTGTTTTTTTGCTAGTAATATAATGAACACACCAATACTTAAAGCTATTAAAGCACCTTCTGAGCTTGCCCAAATGATTGTAAATATTATTGAAATAAAAGCAATGAATTTTAATATTTTTAAGTATGTATATTCTTTAATCCACAGAGTCGCAAAGATAAGAGCTCCAATTGGAGCAAGTAATAATCCATTGGCATTTGGATAACCAAAAAAGGTTGTTACTCTCCTTGTTTCTGGTAAATACCAATCTAGTACAGGTATGTTCCAGCCAGTAAGCTTTTGTATTAAAGCATAGATGAATATTATTATAGACAAAACACTAAAGGTGTATATTAGTTTGTTTATCTCAGAATTTTTTCTTATATAATATAGTAAAACGCCTAAAAACATTAATGGTTCTAGAAAGTATGCTTTCCATATTCCAGCACCAGCCATTGTTTGTGGAGTTGTAATAAGAGCAATAATAGAGGCTAGAAAGAATATAAATATTGGCAGAGCTATTATCTTAGGGATTAAATTTCTTTTACTAGTAGCTATTTTTTCTTCTTCTGCTTTGAAGAATTTTTTAAACCAAGCGCTAATAGCAATGTGTAGTTTTCTACTTTGCCATAGTTTAATAACCCACATTATGAATAGCAATACTACCATCCCTTCTAAAAGTGTGGCTGGTATATTAAATATTTGAAAACGGATCAAATACGTTGGTAATAATAAAATAGTTAAATAAATACCTCTTTGCATACGAGGCCAAGCTAGAATAATAAAGAAGAGATAAAAGATAGCAATTAATATTAGATTTAACATTTATTTGGCTCTTAATTCATTTAAAATACTTTTATCTATACCTTTAACAAGGTATAGAACAAGTGCATATATTAAGGAGGCTAGGACTATTAATAATATTAGGTTCAAACTGAAGCATAGATATATAAAAACTCCCATTATTAAACTGGCGAATATTATTTTTCCACTCATTTTTAAGCTTATTCCAACTTGTGAATATTTATAACAAACATAGAAAGCAAAAATTGCATAAAGTAATTCTATAAACACAGTTATACTAGCTGCTGCCCAGTAAGAGAATTGTGGAATGAATACAAAATATAATATTAAAGAAAGAACAGCGGTTATAATATAGTAAGGAATCATTTTCTTTTGTTTATCTATTGCTAATATAATGTATCCAAAAAGACTACCAAAGAAAATAATAGCTGTTGCCCATATTAATATTTTTAAAACACCGCCTGAGGCTAAAAAGTCGTCTCCGGCTATTAAAACCATAACCCTGTCAGCAAGTAGCATAGTGCCAACTATTAAGGGTGCTGCCACAATTAAAAAGAAATCAAATACTTTTTGGTAAACTCTTTTAAATCTTTCAATATTTTTTGTAACATAAGCGGTTGTTAGAACTGGCAGGACAAGCCCTAAGAACATATGAGGGAATGTACCTATTATTTCTAATACTTTATAGGTTGCACCATAAATACCAACCTCGCCCTCTGATCTAAAAACAGATAGGATAAGAGTATCAGCTTTAAAATATACCAAGGTGAGTAGTGAGGTTAAAGCAATTGGCCAAGCTCTGTGCCAAATTTTTTTCCAATAAGCAAAATCAAAACCAAAACTAAACTTTGTATAACCCCTGGCCATAAAAAAGATTAAGGAAAAGTATATTAGATTAAATACGACATTACCGAGGATTATGTATAGTAAGTCCTTTTGAAAAACCACAGCTAAAATTACGGTGATTAAAAAAGCGAATCTTCCTAACACTTCTGTTCCAATTATTTTATCCATTCGTAAGTTCTTTTGAAACAAAGCTACTAATACTTGCGCTAAGGTAAATAAGAAGAATGATACAGACATTAAAACAACGCCTTGTTTAACAATAATTGCATAAGGGAATAATAGAACAACAAAAGGTGCGAGAGCAAAAAATACAAATGAAGTAATTAATTTTATAGTAAATACATTACTCACAGCTTTTTTCTCATCTACTTCAGGGTCAGATATTTCTTGCATCAAGGCAAGGTATAGACCAAGGTCTACAATAACAGCAAAGAATTGAACAAAAGCGAGCACTGTGGCGTATTGCCCATAACCGGCTTGTCCTAAATGTCTGGTTATTAACCCAACAATAATAACACCAATAATGGTGCTAATTATTTTACCAGTAAATTGAATTACGGTGTTATAGGCTACTTTTTTAGTTAATGACATGCCTTCATTTTACGCTAAAAATAGGTAAAAATCAAACAAAAAATCTGCTTAGATAAGCAGATTTAATGTGAAATATGTATTAATTTGCTTTTCTCTCTTCTTTTACTACTTTCCAAGTTTCCTTTTTAATCTTATCCATCAGCTTCTTGTTAGATTTTAAATAGTCTTTAGCTGTTTCTCTTCCTACGCCAAGTTTTTCTTCTCCATAAGTATAGCTAGCACCAGCTTTTTTTATTATTCCTTTATCTACACCCAAATCTATTACATCGCCAGCAATTGAAATTCCTTCATTATACATAATGTCGAATTCGCAGTTCTGGAATGGAGGAGCAACTTTATTTTTAACTATTTTACATCTAACTCTGTTACCAATAAATTTATCGCCCTTCTTTAGTTGAGCTGCTTTACGAACCTCTATACGAACAGAAGAATAAAATTTTAATGCCATACCACCAGAAGTAGTTTCTGGATTGCCAAACATAATACCAATCTTCATTCTAGTTTGGTTAATAAAGATGAGTACAGTTTTTGTCTTTGAAACTACGCCAGATAACTTTCTTAAAGCTTGACTCATCAGTCTTGCCTGTAGACCAACATGAGAGTCTCCCATATCTCCTTCTATTTCTTTTTTAGGAACAAGAGCTGCGACTGAATCAACTACAACTACGTCAATTCCATTTGAGCGTACAAGTGTTTCAGTAATTTCTAAAGCCTGTTCACCAGTATCTGGTTGGGATATTAATAGTTCATCTACATTAACACCAATTTTTTTGGCATATTCTGGATCTAAGGCATGTTCAGCATCAACAAAGGCAGCTGTACCACCAGCTTTTTGTACCTCAGCAACTATGTGTTGAGCGAGGGTTGTCTTGCCAGAAGCTTCTGGTCCATAGACTTCAATAATTCTTCCTCTTGGTACACCTCCTATGCCTAAAGAAATATCTAATGATAAACAACCAGTTGAAACAGCATCAACTTCCATAATTTTGGCTTCACCAAATTTCATAATAGCGCCATCACCAAATTTTTCTCTTATTTGATCAACTGCAGCTATTGCCGCGTTGCCACGTTCTTGATTGGCAGTGTCTTTTTTTGTCATATTTTCTTGTTAATTATTTAAAGACCCTGTTTAAAAGTCTGATTGTATAGATAATGATGTATTTACCCTGTTTACCTGCTGTTCTTGTCTGAATACGGAAATAGTTATTTGTTTTTGGGCTCCGTGTTTCTTAACGGCGGTTACTTCTAATATGTTTAAACCTAAGGATAAATTAATGTCTTTAGCGAAATCTCCATTCGCATCTGCTAGCACAAGTTCATTATTAATTGTTAACTCTATTTCTGGATCAGTTTCTCCACTAATTGTTATTAATCTAGAGTCAGTCGTAATATTATTAGCTGGCTCATGTATTAATAGTGATGGTGGCTTAATAATATTATATACTCCTGTTCCTATATAGAAGATAAAAGCAAATGTAGCCAGAGCGATACCAGTTGCTCTAAGAGTTTTTGGATTTAACCACGAAAGCCAACTATCTTTATGAACACTTGGTCTATCAAAGCCAGTGAATTGCATTTGTACTCCTTTTTCTCTGTCATACTCTTTGATTAACCAACGTATATCTAAATCTAATAATTTACCATAAGATCTTAACCATTGTTGAGCATAAACCTCTCCTGGTAAAGACTCATAGGCACCATCTTCTAAAGCTTCTAAATACTTAACTTGTATATTAAGTTTTTTTGAAACATCCACCAATTCTAGAGACTGTTCCTCTCTTGTCTTTCTTAATGTTTCAGGCACTGTTTGGTGAGAGACTACTTTTTTTGTAATAAATGAATTCATGTTATTTATCCTCTTCCTCTTCATTATATTCATCGTCTTTGTTTTGTCCAGAGTCTTCATTTTCTGACGTTTCATCTGAATCATCATCTTCCCATTCATCAGTATATTCTCTCATATCTAGATTTTCCTCAAGATCCTCTTGTCTTAACAAAACTTCTCTTGGTTTAGCTCCATTAGGAGGACCAACTATACCTTTTTCTTCTAGCATATCCAGTAGACTAGCAGCTCTAGCATAACCAACTCTTAATCTTCTTTGTAACAATGAAGCAGATGCTTTACCAGCCTTAACTACAACTTCTTGAGCATCAGTTAATAGTTCATCCTCATCATTACCTCCACCAAGTGTGCCACCAGGCATACTACCAATTTTTTGTCTTTCAACAATTGCTTCGTCATATTCTGGCTCACCTTGTTCTTTCCAGAAATTTACAACATTGTTTATTTCCTTTTCTGAAACAAAAGCACCTTGTAATCTTCTTGGTTCAGGAAGTTCAGAAGAAGTGTATAACATGTCTCCATTGCCAAGTAGTTTTTCAGCACCAGGAGAATCTATGATTGTTCTTGAATCAATATTTGAAGCAACAGAAAAAGCTATTCTAGTTGTAATATTGGCTTTAATTAAACCAGTAATAACATTAGTAGAAGGTCTCTGTGTAGCAATTATTAAATGAATACCAACTGCTCTAGCAAGCTGCGCAAGTCTAATAATTGATGGCTCTACATCTTTTGGATTAATAACCATCAACTCAGCAAGTTCATCAATTATTATTACCAAATAAGGCATTCTGTTAACCAAAACACTGCTATTGTATGATTCTATATCTTTCTTACCAACGCTTTGTAAAAGTTTATATCTTTCTTCCATTTCACTAACTGCCCAGCGTAAGGCATTAATGGTTTTTGGAATCTCCGTAATAATTGGAGTTAATAAATGAGGGATATTATTGTATACAGACAACTCAACTCTCTTTGGGTCTACCATTATGAACTTAAGTTCGTCTGGATGGTATTTGTATAAAAGGCTGACAATAAATGCATTTAGGCAAACGCTTTTACCTGAACCAGTTGCACCAGCAATCAGACAATGAGGCATTTTAGATATGTAAGTAACCTTTGATTCTCCAGACACATCTTTACCAAGAGCAACTACTAGTGGTTTAGGAGCTCTTTGAAAGCTGTCAGATTCAATAATTTCTCTTAATTTAACAACAGCTACTTTTTTGTTTGGTACTTCTACACCTACTAATGATTTACCAGGAATAGGAGCTTCAATACGAATACGTTTAGCAGCTAGAGCTAAAGCAATATCCTTATCTAAAGCTGTTATTTGAGATAGTTTAATACCATCGGCAGGTTTAAAGGTAAACTGTGTGACTGTTGGCCCAATATTTGCTTCGCCCATAGTTACTTCTATGTTGAAGTTCTCAAAAGTTTTACGTATTTTTTCTGCACTAGAATCTATATCTCCGCTAGTTGGTTCGCTACCATTTTTATCTAATAAATCTATTGGAACCTTTACCTTAGGAGCTTTCTTCCTAGGCTTTGGCATTTCAATTAATTCATTATCTGAAGATTCTTTTTTGTTGGTTTTTTCTTCTACAACCTCTTCATCTTCTTCCTCTTCATAGTCTTCTTCATCTTCATCTTCTTCGTAATCATCTTCTTCGTACTCTTCTTCCTCTTCATAGTCTTCTTCATAATCTTTACCACTTCTGTTGAAAGAGAAAGATTTTATCTTAAGCCATAACAATCTAAAGATATTAACTTTATTACCAAGCTCATCTAAGGAGATGTTAAAAGATATTAAAATAGATATTAAAAGTAAACCTAACAAAATTACAAAAGAGGCAAAACCACCCATAGCTTGTTGTAATGGTTGGGTTATAGCATAACCAATATATCCACCACCCTGATCAGCTGTAAAAGTATTTTGTAAATTATTGAAATCATGTATTAATTCTAAAAGTCCTGAGTAGGCTAGAATAACAAAAAATAATCCAAGATAATTGCTAGGCTTTAATAAGTATTTATCTGGATTAAGAAGGAAATATCCCCACATTAAAAGTAGTAGCGGGAATATCCATTTACCCCACCCTAGGATCATTCCTAGGATTTGATCAGTAATTATTCCAAAAGCTCCAGCCAGATTTAGCAAAGCAAGTAGTGCAAGTAGTGCAATAAGGAAAATTAGGATAATAAAGATACCTTTTTTAGTCTCAGCAGATAGAATTTCACTGTTTTTTCTACCTCTTTTTGATTTTTTCTTTTTAGCCATTTTTTATGTTTAAAATACTCTTGAGTAGTGTATATTTTACCATTTTTAGGTCACTTCTACAACTTGATAATATACAAAAACAGGGCCAATAATGACCCTGTTTTATATATAACTGTTTTTCTTCCTTATTCTTTAAGTCCAGTACCGGCTGGTATTAATCTACCAATAATTACATTCTCCTTCAATCCTTTTAATTTGTCAACTTTACCAGTAATAGCAGCATCTATTAATACTCTGGCAGTTTCTTGGAAAGAAGCAGCAGATAGCCAACTATCTGTAGATAGAGAGGCCTTAGTAATACCTAGTAGTAATGCATCACCAATAGCTTCTTTACCTTTTTCATCTGCAACCCTTTGGTTTTCTTCAATGAATTCTGAATAGGTTGTAACATCGCCAGGTAGCATATTTGTATCACCAGAATCTATAACCATTATTCTTGAGAACATCTGACGGATAATAATTTCAATATGCTTCATATTAATCTTTTGACCTTGAGATGAATAAATCCACATAATCTCTTTAATAATATACTTTTCAGTAGATCTTCTGTCTTTCTTAGAGTATAGTTCTTTAAGATCAATACTTCCTTCTGTTAATGAATCGCCAGCTTTTAATTTATCTCCATTCTTAACACATAGACTGTATCCAGGTGGAATAATAATTTCCTTTGAAGCTTCAACAGGTGAGAATACTTGGATCTCTGTTTTACTAACTCTGATTTGACCATCATTTTTGGCAGTAATAGTTTTACTACCACTAATGTGTGCCATAATTACATCACCTGTTTTAACTTTATCATCAGCCTTAACTTTAACTTCATAATCTTCGTTTAAAGGATGGGTTTCAAGAGTTGGTCCAAAATACTTATACACTAGCTTTCTTTCTTTTCTGATACTCATGTCTGCATCTTTGTCTATAATTATTTCACCATCTTCATCTGCTAGAATAGCTTTCTTTCTAGGCTGTCTAGCTTCAAAGATTTCTTCAACTCTAGGTAAACCTTGAGTAATATCTCCAGCTGCTGCAACACCACCAGTATGGAAAGTTCTCATAGTAAGCTGTGTACCAGGCTCACCAATACTTTGAGCTGCTATAATACCAACCGCTACACCATTCTTAACTGGTTCATTGTAAGCAAGATCCCAGCCATAACATTTTTGACACAAACCGCGAGTAGTTTTACAAGTCATATTAGATCTAATTGTAACCTCAGGAACTTCTGCTTTCATAATAGCTGCAACTGCTTCTCTGTCTATAATTCCATTCTTCTTTACAATAATATCTCCAGTCTTTGGATCTTTTATTGTTGTCATAGCAAGTCTACCTAAGATTAATGCGTCTAGCTTTTCACCAATATCTTCAGCGTCTTGTAATGTTAATGTAAGACCTTCTGTATCTCCACAGTCTGGTTCAGAAATGATTAAGTCTTGAGAAACATCTACCAAACGTCTAGTTAGGTAACCAGCAGAAGCTGTACGAAGAGCAGTATCTGATAAACCTTTTCTAGCACCATGAGTTGAAATAAAGTACTCAAGCACATCAAGACCTTCTCTAAAGTTGGCCTTAATAGGAAGTTCAATAATTTCACCAGAAGGTGATACTACAGAACCTTTCATACCCATAATCTGAATCAACTGTGCCCATGATCCACGAGCTCCAGAATTAATAACAGAATATAGTGATGAACCTGCGTCAAAAGATGCTTTACTTACATCTGTAATATCGTTCTTAATTTCATTCCAAGTTTCAATAACTTTAACATATCTTTCATGGTTGGTAAGAAGTCCATCATTAAACTGTTTTTGAATTTCTTGAACTCTTTCTTCACCACCTTTAATAATACCTGCCTTTTCTTTAATAATTGGCACATCGGCAATACTCCAAGATAGTCCTGACTTTGTAATATATTCGTAAGCCAAATCTTTTAACTTATCTAATAATATTACAGCTTGTTCTGGTCCTGCTAAATGAATTGTTTGGCCAATAATATTTCTTAAATCTCCAGAGGTTAATGTTTTGTTAACAAAACCAATTTCTTTTGGAAGAATAGAATTAAAGATAAGTCTACCGACTGTAGTTTCTGTTAATTTATCTTCAATTTTTATCTTAATAATTTCGTGTAAAGAAATATGATCAAGGTCGTAGGCAATTTTAGCTTCATTATAATCTGTAAAAGCTTTTGGATGCTCTTTCTTAGTTCCACTATCATATGTTAAGTAATAGCTTCCCCAAACAATATCTTGATCAGCTGACATAACTGGTTGTCCAGTAGCAGGCTTTAATACATTCTTAGTAGAAAGCATTATCTCAGCTGCTTCTTTTTTAGCTTCGTCTGTTAAAGGAACGTGAACAGCCATTTGGTCACCATCAAAGTCAGCATTAAAAGCTTTACATACCATAGGGTGAATCTGAATAGCTTTACCTTCAATAAGCTTTGGTTTAAAAGCTTGAATACCTAAACGGTGAAGCGTAGGAGCACGGTTAAGAAGTACATATGCTTCTTTTGTGACGTCTGCTAGAATATCCCAAACCTCAGGATGATCCTGTTCAATATATCTGTTTGCAGAACGAACATTGTGCACTATTTCATCTTTAATAAGTCTAGATATTACAAATGGTCTAAATAGTTCAAGAGCCATTATCTTTGGAATGCCACACTCTTCAATCTTTAATTTTGGTCCAGCAACAATTACTGAACGACCAGAGTAATCAATTCTTTTACCAAGTAAGTTCTGTCTGAAACGACCCTGCTTACCCTTTAACATATCTGCAATACTTTTTAGAGTTCTCTTTTGACCAGTTGAAGCTGTTACAGTTTTACTTCTTCTAGCATTATTATCTATTAAAGCATCAACAGCTTCCTGAAGCATTCTCTTTTCATTTCTTTGAATAATCTCAGGAGCGTTTAATTCTTTCAAACGTTTCAATCTATTGTTTCTATTAATAACTCTTCTGTATAGATCATTTAGATCTGAAGTTGCAAAACGTCCACCATCAAGAGCTACCATTGGTCTTAAATCTGGTGGAATAACTGGAATAGCAGTCATGATCATCCACTCAGGTCTAATTTCATTAACTATTAAATTCTTAACCAACTTTAATCTCTTAGTAATCTTTTTTAATTTAGAAGGAATAGCAACAGCTTTTTCTTCTTTTAATTCTTCAGCTAGTTTTTCTAGATCAACTCTGGCTAAAAGATATTTAATAGCCTCAGCACCAATATTTGCACTAAATACATGACCATATTTCATAGATAGGTCTTGGTATTTACTTTCAGAGATAATTTGGTTTATTTTTAAATCTCTTAATTCTTTCTTAGCTCTATCTGCTGCTTCTTGTAAGTGATTTAATTTATCTTCACGAGCTGTTTCAATAACCTGTATTTGTTCAATAGATTCTTTTTCAATCTTTTCTTTAGTTTTATCATCTGCTGCTTTGCTTAACTTATCTGCCTTTACTTTATTTACTTGATTTATCTTTTGATCAAATTCATTCTTAATACTTTTTGTCTTAGATTTGAGTTCAGTCTTTAACTGTTCCATTGTTTGTTCTCTTAAATCTTCATCAACATCTGTAATAACAAAAGATGCAAAGTAAATAACCTTTTCAAGTTCTTGTGATGACATGTCTAGAACAAGTCCAATACGTGATGGAATACCACGTAGAAACCAAATGTGAGAAACTGGAGTAGAAAGGTCAATGTGGCCCATGCGTTCACGTCTAACAATAGCTCTAGTTACTTCAACGCCACATTTGTCACAAACAATACCTTTGTAACGAATACGTTTGTATTTACCACAATAGCATTCCCAGTCTTTTGATGGTCCAAATATCTTTTCACAGAAAAGACCATCCTTTTCTGGTTTTTGAGTACGGTAATTAATAGTCTCTGGTTTTAGAATCTCACCGTGAGACCATTTATGAATTACTTCTGGGCTAGCCAATCTTAACTTAATAGCATCAAACTCTAAATTAGCAGTAGTTTGAGGTATAAAAGTTGTCTTGGTTGATGATGGAGTAGGCATATTATATATATTTAAATAGTTATATTAATTATTCTCTTCTTGAAACTCTTCTTCATCTTGTTCCTGCTCCTCTTCATCTTTACTGCCAGATTTTTTATTCTTAACAAGATCAACTTCAAGTCCTAATCCTTTAAGTTCTCTAATAAGAACATTAAATGATTCAGGTATATTAACTTTATCTATTGGTTCGCCTTTGATGATTGATTCATAAGCCTTGCTTCTACCAGGAACGTCATCTGACTTAATGGTCAATATTTCTTGTAAAGCATGAGCTGCACCATATGCTTCTAAAGCCCAGACTTCCATTTCTCCAAATCTCTGACCACCAAATTGAGCTTTACCACCAAGTGGCTGTTGTGTAACAAGTGAGTAAGGTCCAATTGAACGTTGGTGAATCTTATCTTCAACTAAGTGATTTAGTTTTAACATGTAGGTAACACCAACAGTTGTCTTTTTATCGAAAGGCTTACCATTACGACCATCAAATAATTGAAGCTTACCATCTTCAGGGTAGCCAGCTTTCTTTAACTCTTCAGCAATTTGTTCAGCCTTTACACCATTAAGAGCTGGTGTTGCAACTCTATAGCCTAAAGCTTTAGCTGCTAGTCCTAAATGAGTTTCCATAAGCTGTCCTAAGTTCATACGAGAAATAACACCAAGTGGATTTAGAACAATATCTACAGGAGTACCATCTTCTAAGAATGGCATATCTTCTACAGGAATTATTCTTGAGATAACACCTTTGTTACCATGACGACCAGCCATCTTATCTCCAACTTGAATCTTACGTAATTGAGCAATTGTTACTTGAACAGATTTAATAACACCGGCTGGTAATTTATCTCCATTCTTTCTTGAGAAGATCTTAATGTCTATTACCTTACCATGTTCACCATGTTCAAGATAAAGTGAAGTATCTCTAACATCTTTAGCTTTTTCACCAAAGATTGCTCTTAATAGTTTTTCTTCGGCAGATAATTCTGTTTCACCTTTAGGTGTAATTTTACCAACTAATATATCTCCAGATGAAACTTGAGCACCAACTCTAATTATTCCTTCTTCATCTAAGTCTTTTAGTTTTTCTTCACCCACATTAGGGATATCTTTAGTTATTAACTCTGGTCCAAGTTTTGTATCTCTAATATCTATTGAATAGTTTTCAATATGTACCGATGTATATCTGTCTTGTTCTACAACTCTTTCAGAAATTAGAATAGCATCTTCATAGTTACCACCATCCCAAGTCATGTATGCAACTAGTATGTTTTGTCCTAAAGCAAGTTCGCCGTGTTCTGTAGAAGCACCGTCAGCAATAGCTTCACCAGTTACAACCTTGTCGCCAACATTTACTATTGGTTTCTGGTTGATTGATGTACCAGCATTAGAACGCATAAATTTATTTAAAGGATAATCATGGGTATGACCATCACTTGTTTTAAGTTGAATTAGGTTAGATTGAACTTTAACAACTTCACCGTCTTCTCTGGCAGCCACAGCCTGACCTGAGTCAATTGCAGCTCTTGCTTCCATACCAGTACCAATGATAGGGGTCTGTGGCTTAATAACAGAGACGCCCTGCCTTTGCATGTTTGTTCCCATCAAAGCACGAACAGCATCATCATTCTCAATAAATGGAATAAGAGCTGTAGATACACTAATGATTTGGTATGGTGATACATCTACATAATCTATTGTTTCTACTTTCTCAAACGAAGGTCTTCCATTCTTTCTAACTTCAGCAAATTCATTAATAAAATGACCATCATCATCTGTTGGGGTAGTAGCTGCTGTTGTAGTTGAACGTTCTTCCATGAAAGCATCAACATATTCAATCTCATTCGTAATAACTGGTATTACAGGAATAGTTTTAATATTTTCATTAGTTGCTAGATTCTTGGCTAGCTTCTCATCTACTTTAGTGCCTTTTTTAGCAACTGTTTTGCCAGATTCAGAATCTATTAAATCTTGTCTTAAGGTATAACCAATTGCATCAACACCATTGTTCTTAGGATTATGAACAACTTTCTTATATGGAGTTTCAATAAATCCATACTTATTAACTCTGGCATAAGAAGATAATTGTCCAACCAGTCCAATGTTTGGACCTTCAGGTGTTGCAATTGGACAAATACGTCCATAGTGAGTTCTGTGTACGTCACGAACTTCAAATCCAGCTCTTTCTCTAGATAAACCACCAGGACCCATAGCAGATAAACGTCTCTTATGTTCTAGTTCAGATAAAGGATTAATTTGATCCATGAACTGAGATAATTGAGAGCTCATAAAGAACTCTTTAATAGTACCAATAACAGGTCTAGCATTAATAAGCTGGTTTGGAGTTAAAGTGTGAATGTCTAATGTGCTCATTCTATCTCTAATAATTCTTTCCATACGAGCAAGACCAATTCTGAATTTGTTTTGAATAAGTTCACCAATAGCACGAATTCGTCTATTACCTAAGTGATCAATATCGTCAGCATCTTCTTGTGTAACATTAAGTCTAATAATTTCTTTAATAATTCTTACCAAGTCATCTACCAGTAGTACTCTATTAGTTTTATCTATTGGATAATTAGTATCAAAACGTTTATTTAATTTATATCTACCAACTGGACCAAAATCATAACGATCAAAGTTAAAGAACATTGCGTGAATTAAACTTCTAGCATTGTCTGCTGTTGCTAAATCTCCTGGTCTAATACGTTTGTATACTTCAATCAAACCATCTTCTTCATTTTTTGATGTATCCTTCTGTAATGTAGTTTCTAAATATTTTTTTACAGCTGTTTCATCTAAATCTGAGAACAAACTCAAGATATCTTGATTAGTTCCATAACCAAAAGCTCTAAGTAAAGCAGTAACTGCAACCTTACGTTTACGATCTATCTTAACAAAAATACCGTTATTTGATTCTGTTTCAATTTCTAGCCAAGCACCACGATTAGGAATAATCTTTGCACCATATAATTTTTTACCTCTGTATGGATTTGAAGTAAAAAAAGCACCAGCTGATCTAATTAGCTGGGACACAACCACTCTTTCAACACCATTAACAATAAAGGTGCCTTTATTTGTCATTAAAGGGAAATCGCCTAAATATATTTCCTGTTCTTTAATTTCACCAGTCTTTTTATTAACTAGTTTAACCTTTACACGCAAAGGTGCTTCATAGGTAATGTTTCTATCTCTAGCTGTAGCTTCATCAAACTTAGCCTCATCTAGATAGTAATCCATTAAGTACAATTCAAGATTTCGTCCAATATAGTCTGTAATTGGATTAATCTCTTCAAAGAGTTCTTTTATACCTTCATCAAAAAACCATTTGTAAGAATCTTTTTGTAACTGAGTAAGATCTGGCAACGGCATAGCGTTGCGATTAGGTGAGAAATACTTTCTTTCACCGAGTGGGTGTATAGGCATAGTAGGGTATTATAAAAATTAAATATATAAATTAAATTACAATAAACTAAAGTACGAAAGTATTTTGGGCACAAAAAAAGCTCCTCCACACCATTGTGGACGAGTTTAACAGCTATATTTAGCTAAAATTTGCGTTCCAACCCCCAAAAAACATGTGTATATATTAGCTGATTTTCACTGTTTAGTCAAGGGTTTAGGCTAAAACATATATATTTTGGCTTATTTAAGCCAAAAAAATAAAAAGTAAAGAAAATATTTTTGTCAAATCTTTAAAAATAGCTGCTAATATTAGCTATTTTTCATCATGTTATCCACAGTCTATGTTAATAATTGTATTATATAGGTTGTTAATATTGACAAAGTGGTTAAAATATGATAATCTTTGTTATTAAACACTCTGTTTAATTTAATTAGATCATTGAAAAGAAAACGTAAATAGGAGGAAGAGATGAAGAAGGTTTTGTTTAACCACAAGGGCATTAAGGTCTTTAGGTTTACAACTCTTATCAATTGGGCTGTCGGACTAACCCTTTTGGTATTTTTTTTCAAGTTCGTGATGGCAACTTTGGGACCAGAGCCGAGACGAATTGCCAACGAGGTTCTTTCAGGTGACACCACAGAGTACTGCGTTGATCATGGTATCTACAAGGACTCGCTTGTAGCGGCTATTTTCAAAAATGCTGATCTTCAACCAGATGAATCGCCCAGAAGTGGTAGGAAACAAATGTCTCGAGCTTATCTTCAGAAGATAGAGCCCTTAATTGAGGAAACTTTCGACTGGAGAAAACAAGTAGATGACAACAGAGCTGTTATCTGGTCGGAGTATTGAGAAGCTTATATCGAAATCCCTCATGACAAATCTCACGTTCCACAGAAAGTGAGAAGTACTGAGTTCTTGAGTTGGAATTATGAGTTGCGTGATAACGGGCACATATACATGTTGCCAGAGCGTGAGACACCCATCAAAAGCCATCCCTTTATAACCGTACTTTTACTCATCCTGGCAGCATTTGTATTGTGGCTTGTTGTTTATTTGGCTGTCCTACTTTTATACTTTGGGATTCGAGTACTTTTGTATTGGCCACTTAAGTGGAAATATGAATGTGTGGAAAGGTTGAGCTGGACTTATAGTCTGGGTACAACCAGAATTCTAGAGTATGCAGAAGGCAACTCTCCGAAAAAAGGCAGCGTGTTGCTTATCGGGCTCGACGATAAAAGCTATACGCACTTTTGGAATCCAAAACCGAAGGAAGAAACAGAATAATCAAACAAGAGCGCTGAGATCAACTCGGCGCTCTTTCCTTTGACAACATCTTTTTTACATGCTAAAAATAGATATTACTTTGAACATAAAAAGGAAGGAAATAAAGTGCTAAGAGTCGCTACTAGAGTTAGGGGAGTAAAATACAAATTTATTGATTTGTATTGGCGTTGGCTTTTTGTATGTTTCGTTTTTATGGCTAGTATCTTTTCTTTGATTAGACTAGCCACAAACTCAATGTCTTTATCTTTGCCCGGAGGTCAGTTGTTGCTTCTGCTTTTCGTGGCCAGTATTTTAATACCGGTTACTAAAAAGAATTACAACGGACTTAAGGAGCGATGGGATCGATGGAACATTGATCGTTTGGATGAAAAGTGGTCAGCTGAAGGTTGGCGCAAGTATACGAAAAAACAGCGGCAGTCAGTAGAAGATCGTACGGGATTTGAAATGTTTCGAGACGACATGGTCAGGTGGGCCGATTCTTACGATGGACTACGGATAGTCAGAACGTGTAAGTATTACTACGTCTTTCTCCTTCGTTAATCTTTCAACAAAAAAGCAGGAAAGTTAATTTCCTGCTTTTTCATTTATATATTATATTCTTTTTAATTCTTCTCGGATTACTTCTCTATCGTCCCAAGCCAACTTCTTACCACCAGCTACACAAATAGCCTGTTCAGCACCCTTACCAGTAACTAGAACAAGATCATCTTCTTTAGCAATAGATAGAGCTTTATTAATAGCAGCTCTTCTGTCTAATATTTTATAAATACTTTTACCAGTAACTTGTGCTACCTTACTAGCACCAGCTGCAACATCATCAATTATTTTTTGTGGATCATCATCATATGGATCTTCGTTGGTAATAATAATAACGTCGGCTTTAGTAGCAGCCATCTGGCCTAAGATTGGACGTCTGGCAATATCTCTACCACCACCACAAGAACCTAAAACGTGTATTAACTTTTTATACTTTAAACTGTCTAGTCCTTGGTAAAGTTTTTTCAAAGCTTCTGGTTCAGGAGCATAGTCTACTAATATTTTGAATGGTTGGTTCTCATTAATAAATTCAACTCTACCAGGGATACTCTTAATTTTCTTGAGTGCTGCACCACTAACTTTAAAATCTATACCTACAGATTTAGCAGCTGTTGCTGCAGCTAGAGCATTATATACTTGAAAGTCGCCAATTAGATTTAGATGAAAGTGTCTGTCTTCAATGTCAAAGGTGCTACCCTTGTCATTACTTACAATATTTTTAGCTGCAAATATTTTATCTACTGCTTTTGAGGTATTATCTTTAGTTGTAAAACCAATTTTATCTGTAACACGGAAGTTTAAAAAATCTGCGTGATGTTTATCATCTATATTAGCGATTATCTTTTTATATTTTTTATTAGCTCTTTCTAAATGTTTAAATAATTTTAATTTACTCTTTTTGTAATTATCAAAAGAACCATGAGCTTCAAGGTGTTCAGGGGTAAGATTGGTAAAAACCAGAACATCATAGTCTATACCAGTATGTCTAAATTGCTTTATACCCTCTGAAGATGTTTCAATTAAAGCAAAGCGGCAATCATTTTCAGCCATTTGGTAAAGAAGCTTTTGTAGTTTAAAACGACCAAGCATAGTCATCTTTTCTTCATTTAACCACTCTCTAACACCTATTTTAAAATTAATAGTTGTAGCAAAACCTACTTTAAAACCAGCTTCTTCAATACAGGCGGCTAACATATTAACAGTTGTAGATTTACCATTAGTTCCAGTTACACCTATAACAGTCATTTTAGTACTTGGGTAGGCATAGTAGTAGGCAGCAAGTTGAGCTAATAACCAATGATAAAAACTAAATACAAATGAAGGTATTATTTTTTTTATTAAGCTTTTCATTTTCTTTTATTATCTGATTTTAAATTGTCACGAATTTCTGTAACAATTTTTTTAAGCTCCATAATTTCTTTTTCACTACGCACATCTGCCTGATAATCTGCTTCATCTCTAATATCGTCTCTCTCTGCTTGACGATTTTGAGCCATCAATAATACGGTCATCAAGATGATAGCTTCTAAAGAAACTATCATGGTTAGCATGTTTATATCTATTCTAAGCCAAAGCCAAAGAGTAAACCAAATTATGTGTAGAGTTAAAAAACTCCAAGAGCCAGACCAACTTGCTATACTGTCAGCCGCTTTATCAAATAAGGATAGTTTTTTATTATTAATATCCGAAAACTCTGCCTGTCGTTTTTTTAAAGGTTTCATCTAAATTTTTTTAATAAATTATATATTGAATACCAAAAGTTTGAATAAACAAAATCATACGATCCTAAATATTCTTGTCCATAACCACCAAAGCTTTTTTTAAATCTAGTTATTCCTTGCCAGGCAAGCTCTTTATCTGATCCTTCAGAAGCTACACCCCAGAAGTCATAATAGTCATAACCATTTTCTTTAGCCCATAATATTTGTTGCCATTGTAAATAGTGGGGAGCCATCATTTCTTTGTATTTATTTGCAGAACCGCCATGCAGATATGTAACAGTATCACCATGATTAATAACAAGGTTAGCAACTAGTGACTCATTTTTATACTCAGCCAGCCAAATAGCAATTTTCTTTTCTTTATTCAAAGCTTCCCAAAGTTTTAGATAATAATTGTCTGGCCAAATTTTGAATCCAGCTCTAGCTGCTGTTACTCTTGCTAAGAATAGAAATTTATTTAAATCCCTTGCCTGGTTAGAGGTTCTTATCTTTACACCTTTTTTTTCTGCTAGCTTAATATTATACCTAGTCTTTTGTTTTTGCTGTTTAGCTAATTGTTTCTCATCTTTTGTTAAATCTAGTAGCCAAGTCTCAGCTGGTTGAACATTAGCTGTTTTAAGAAGAGGAAGGGTAATAATTGCTCTTTCTTCACATGTTTCATTTGGTTCAATACGAATAAATATTTCATTTTCTTTTTTAGTGGCATAACAAATATCTCGAGCCTTGCTTAATAGCAGCTCTACTATTTCTTGTTGTGTTTTAACATTTAGACCTTTCATCATTAAAGGTCCACGTGGAACATACAGATAACTCTTGTCCATTTTTAATGGATGGCTAATAATTTGAGCAGTAGCAATTATCTGATTGCCAGATTTAAATGCTAAACGCCAAACTTTTCTACCCAGTGATTGTTGAAAGTCTCCCCAAACCCAACTCTGTAAAAAAGGAGAGTTTGCTTGAGAAGAAACAAACTCTTCGTAAATGTTTCTATTCTCTTTGTATAATTCTATTATTCTCATTTATTGTTAATTATTTTTAATGTTGCTTTTATCTTATCTTGAATATCTTCAATGTCTGAGGGTAATTTGCTAACAGCATGTCTAATGTCATTCTGACTATATCCTAAAGCTTCTAAAGCATCTATAACCTCATCACCAACACCCTTTACAATTTCACCAGTTGCTGATGTTAAAGCATTTATCTTATTCTTTAATTCAATAACTATTCTTTCGGCTGTTTTCTGACCAATGCCAGATACTTTTTTAAGTAGGGTTGGATCACCTTTATATATAGCTTGTTTAATATCTTCTAGTTTAGCAATGGATAATACAGCTAGGGCCGATCTTGGACCAACGCCAGAAATAGACAAAAGGTGTTTAAAGAATTCTAATTCATCAATAGTTTTAAAACCATATAAATCTAAAGCATCTTCTTTAACATATTGGTGTGTAAATAGTTCAATTTTTTCTCCCTCTTTGACAGAGTTAAGAATCATTTCTGTAGAAAAAATTTGGTAACCAATATCTTGATTATCTAAGATTATATATTTATCTGTTTTGTAGGTAATTTTACCTTTAATATATGCTATCATGGACTAATTGTACTATTTTTTCAGTCTTTATTCAATTTATTGTAATAAAAAACCGCCCTTTGTTTTCACATTGAGCGGTTTTATAGTTTTTATCCTCCTTTTGAATGTTAACCATTCATAATCTTGAACTGATCGTCAGACAATTCAATGAGTTTGATTTGATCGTAAATGACTCCCCAGACGTAATCGTTGTCTGCTTCACACCCAATGGTAATGAGCTCGTCTTTGCTCATTCCAACAAGGTGGGACTTGATCAAGTCTATGAGGATTGGCCAAATGTATGTTTGACTCCCTATGTTCATAAGCTGATCAAGGGTCTTGTTTTGCAATTTAGGCAGTAGATATGTGGACATTTTTTCTAGAGCCTTTGTTGCGCTTCGGTAAAGAGAAAACGTGTTTACCAGCTCTAGAAGATTGTCTAGAGACGACCGTTTTAGTTTTTGATCAATCAAGCCATTACCAATAACAACGGAAATTGTGTCGATGTATCCATTTTTGGCCATTAAGGTAATTTGTTTGATATCAAGCTTCCAGGTGTATAGGCAGGCTCTTATCAGGTCGCGTTCGTTCCGGTCGATGTACTGGTTAAAAAGTGCAATTACGTTGTCTTTGGGTAGCTTGCCGGTTTCAACAATAAGTTGTAATAACTTGCCAGCCCTTTTGCTTATTAGTATTATTTGCTGAACCCACAATTTCAACCTTTCGGTGGGTACTTTTTTCAGATCATTACTAAGAGCAAAAATGATCTCATCAAAGAGGGGTGCAGGAGCCAATTGAATTATTTCAATTAATTGGGACACTGAAAGCCTTTTTGAATTGATGACAAACTTCCAAAAACTCCCACTATCATCTTGAATCTGGGCGGCAAGATTAATCAACTTGGGAGTGGTCATTTCCTCATGTCTGCTTGGTAATTGTTTTTCAACAAGGTTGTTTATGAGATATTTTTTCCAACCAGCTTGTTGAATTGCCTCCACCATCTGAGCAAAAGACAGTCTGTTTAACTCAAATAGGCAAAGCCAGATTGTGTCCGACTTGATGAAAGTCCCAAGATCAAACAGATATTTTCTTGATCTTGCTTTCAACCAGGAACTCATTTTTTTGGATTCAAAGACAGATTCCCAAATAAACTCCTTGTTGTGTGCTTTGCAAATTTTAATGACTCGTCCTGAATCAACTGTGCTCCATCGTTCGCTCAGCTTCGTAACAATGTGATTATGAATATCATAGTCATCAGCCCACTCATAAAAATTTATGAGCCCATCAAGATCACAAACAGCTAAAAAGTCATTGAGCTTTCTGGCTGCCATTTCCTTCGTTGCCGTCGTTCCTGTTGATTTGATTATTGCAACCAATTGACCAGGGTTTAGATCCGTATTTTTAATAACCTTTTCTAAAGCTCCCATTTTCTTTCTCCTTGTATATTCTGTTTTTAAATTTCAGTTAACGATATAAATTAGCAAATATGGGGGATTTTGTCAATATTTAAGCACTAATGTATACTAATCCTATGAAATTCAAATTAAAGTCTAAATTTAAGCCGACTGGTGATCAGCCGGCAGCTATTAATAAGCTGGTTAATGGTTTAAAGGCAGGGTATAAACATCAAACACTATTAGGAGTAACAGGGTCTGGTAAAACATTTACCATGGCCAATATTATCAATAAGGTACAAAAACCAACATTAATAATTTCGCATAATAAAACATTAGCAGCTCAATTAGCATCAGAGTTTAAAGAATTCTTTCCAGATAATGAAGTTCACTATTTTGTTTCCTACTATGACTATTACCAACCAGAAGCATATGTTGCTAGAACAGATACATATATTGAAAAGGAAACAGATATTAATGAAGAGATAGATAGATTAAGACATGCTTCTACTCAAGCTATTCTTTCACGTAAAGATGTAATAATTGTTGCTTCTGTTTCTTGTATATACAATTTAGGTAATCCAAAAGAATATAATAAACAAACAATTGGGCTAAAAATTAATACTAAAGAAAACAGAGATGATGTTTTAAGAAAATTAGTAGACATGCAGTATGAAAGAAATGATTATTCTTTTTGGCGAGGAACATTTAGAGTTAAAGGAGATATATTAGAAGTATTTCCAGTCTCTTCTTCAGACTATTATTACCGCATTGAGTTTTTGGGAGACAAGATTGAGACTATTAGTCAATTAAGTTCTATTACCAATAAAAAAATAAATGAAGAGATTATTAAAGAGTTAGAAATATACCCAGCTAAGCACTATGTAATTTCTAAAGATGAGTTAAAAAAGATAACCAAGAATATTCGTAAAGATTTAGATAAACAATTAAAAGCTTTAAAAGATAATAATAAGCTAGTTGAGGCACAAAGATTAGAACAAAGAACAAATTATGATATTGAGATGATTGAATCAGTTGGCTATTGTAATAGTATTGAGAATTATTCTAGATATTTTGATGGCAGAAAACCAGGTCAAGCACCGTACAGTTTAATAGATTATTTCCCAGAAGATTTTTTAATGTTTATAGATGAGTCACACATGACTATTCCTCAGATTGGTGCCATGTATAACGGAGATAGAGCCAGGAAAGAAACTTTAATAGAGTATGGTTTTCGTTTACCATCAGCACTGGACAACAGACCTCTACAGTTTAAAGAGTTTGAAGAAAGAGTTAATCAAGCTATATATACAACAGCCACACCTGGACCATATGAGTATGAAAAAGTTAATGTAAAGATGAATAAAACATTAACTAGTAAGCAGGTAGATATAGCAGATTTAAAAGCTAAATTAAATGATCCTAAATCAGCTATTGTAGAGCAAATAATACGCCCAACTGGACTTCTTGATCCAGAGATTGAAATAAAACCAACTAAGCATCAAATAGATGATTTGGTTAAAGAGATAGAGTTAAGGATTAAAAAGAAACAGAGAGTTTTAGTTACAACCCTAACAAAAAGAATGTCAGAAGAGTTAGCAGAGTACTTACAAGAGCTTAAAATAAAAGTTCACTATTTACATTCAGAAGTAGATACATTAGAGAGAATTGAAATTTTAAACAATTTAAGATCTGGTAAAGTAGATGTGGTGGTTGGTATTAATCTTCTTCGTGAAGGGTTAGATCTTCCAGAGGTAACCTTGGTTGCAATCTTAGATGCAGACAAAGAAGGATTTTTAAGATCAGAAACTTCTTTAATACAAACAATGGGTAGAGCAGCTAGACATAATGAAGGTAAAGTAATAATGTATGCAGATAAAATAACCGGTTCAATGGAAAGGGCTGTAGAAATTGTTCAAAGGAGAAGAAAAATTCAAGAAGAATATAATAAGAAACACAATATTAAACCAAAAACTATTATTAAAGAAATTAGAGGAACTCTTGTTCCAAGTAAGAAAGATAAAAAGAAAGGTAAGCCTAAAGTATTTAAACAGTTTACTAAGGAAGAAAAAGAAAAATTACTTGAAAGTTTAACCGCTAAGATGAAATTAGCCGCTCGTAATTTAGAATTTGAAAAAGCAGCTGAGATTAGAGATGAGATTGAAGATATAAAAAAGAATTGACAAACACACTCGTTTGATATAAATTGTTCCCATAAACGCAACTTAACAAAACCTAGGAGGGATAAATGAAGGGTAATATAATGTTGTTTGCTGGTTGGGCATCCAAGACCTTGGCGAATAGTATTGCTGAGGACATGGGCATTCAATTGGGGCAGGTTACGATGAAGAAGTTTTCCGACGGGGAAAGGAATTTGCAGATCCGTGAGAACGTGCGCAATAAGCACGTTTTTATAATCAACTCAACCGGACCTAATACTCAACACTTTGTTGATCTGCTTCTGTTGATGGATGCTATACGTGGTTCATCGGCAGGCCAGATGACGGTTATAATCCCATATTTTGGGTATAGCCGCCAAGAAAGAAAGGATAAACCGCACGTTCCAATATCTGCACGCGTGATGGCAGACTGCATTGAATCGCAAAGACCGAGCAGACTTATTTTTTGCGATTTACATAGCGCTGCTATTCCAGCTTTCTTCAGGACAACGTCAGACCATATTTATGCTCGTCCAATTTTCCTTGATCATATCAGGGAAAAATTTGCAGACCAGTTAGATAATATGGTTTTGGTAGCACCAGATGCTGGCGCAGCCAAGATAAGCAGATCTTATGCTCAGCGTTTGGGAGTTCCAATTGCTATCATAGATAAGCGTAGGCCAAAAGAGAACAAAGCAGAGGTTATGCATATCGTTGGTGATGTTGATGGCAAGACCTGCATCATGATCGATGATATGATAGATACCGCCGGAACCATGACCAGCGGAGCAGTCGCACTGATGGAACATGGCGCTACTGGTGTTCACGCTATGACAACTCATGGAGTTTTGTCAGGACCAGCCTTACAGCGTATTAATGATTCACCAATTGAATCAGTGATGGTAACAGATACTGTCAATATTGGAAATAAACAAAAAAAATGTTCTAAAATTGAAATTGTATCTATGGCTGGAATATTAAGTGAAGCTATCAAGCGCACTTATTCTGGCGAGTCACTATCAGCTCTTTTTTATTGTAATATACTCTTATGACTGAATCAGGATATATATTAATAGATAAGCCTAAGACTTGGACATCTTTTGATGTCGTGGCTAAGCTTCGTAATATAACGGGTATTAAAAAGATTGGTCATGCTGGCACTTTAGATCCAATTGCTACCGGTCTTTTAATTGTAGCTATTGGCAGAGATGCAACTAAGCATATTGAAGAGTTAATGAAATTAGATAAGGTGTATATTGTAAAAGCTAAACTGGGAGAAGTATCAGATACTTATGATGCTGATGGAGAAATTAAAATTAAAGAAAATAAAGAAATATCTGAGGATGAATTATTAAAAGTAGTTAATAAATATATAGGGGAGATTGAACAAGTTCCGCCAATGTATTCGGCTAAAAAAGTAAAAGGTAAAAAGTTATACGAGCTAGCAAGACAAGGTAAAGAAATTGAAAGGCAGGCTGTTAAGATAAATATTTCAGATATTAAGCTTTTAGATTTTACGAACCCATACTTTGAACTAGAAGTTAGTTGTGGTTCAGGAACATATATTCGTAGTCTTGTTCATGACATTGGACAGGATCTAAATATGGGAGCTGTTATGTATGAATTAAGGAGAACTAGAATCGGTAAATATGATATACAAAAAGCTGTTCAAATTGAACAGCTAACAAAAGATAATTGGCAGGAATATTTGTTTAATAAATAGTAATATCTTGCCCAGTTATTTCTTTAATAATTCTTTTTATCCTAGGACGTAAGAATTTAGCCTCCTTTAACATTCTGTAGAAATCATTTAAATAAATAGTTTTGACCCCTATTTTACCAACAGAAGAACCAAAAGAGTCATTAAACTTTTTTGTACTAGTAATAGAGTCGTTTGAGCGGTAAAGCTTTTCTATAACCAACATTTGTTGTTTTGGGGTTATTCTGTCCATAAGGTCTTGATTTATTTCTACTTATATGATAATCTATTATCCAGTTTAAGGGAATATTATCTGTAACCGGAGCTTAGAGATTATAATTCCTTAATAATATTATTAATTTTAGAAAAATATGCCAGTAAAGAAAGCAGCTTTTAAAGATTTAAAACAGTCAAAGAAAAAAGCAATTGTAAATTTACGTATTAAAAGATCTATTAAAACTTTGATTAAAGATATAGACAAATCTCTTGGCTCAGATAAAATTGATGAAGCTAAGAAATTAGCAGATAAGTTACAGAAGACAATAGATAAAGCTATTCAGCACGGTAGAATGAAGAAGAACGCCGGTGCTAGAAAGAAATCCAGAGTAGCATCTCGAATCAAAAAGCATTCAACAAAATAATACTAGATTAAAAAACACCTCGTTATATACGAGGTGTTTTTATTATAAATAGATTTAGGAATAGTTCATTATCTAAGGGAGACGATTTCATGTCTAGATCAAGCTTAACCAACCTGTTAAATATCTGTTTTAAATCATCCATAGAGTATTTAGATAATAGGGGTAGTGATTTTTTTATAACAAAAGGATGAAGTCCTGTAGTACTACTTATGTCAGAGCTAGAGCTATTATTTGATACTAAGGATTTTAACTGTAGCAATATTCTGAATTGTCTGAGAATCATTGTTAGTAAGTATTGTTCATTAGCACCTTGTTCTAATTGCTCTTGTAAAAGTTTAATAGCTTTTGCTTGTTGTTGACTAGCAATAGCATCTGTTAAGTTAAAAATATTTTCATCTAATTTTCCTCTAGTTAATAATTCTATATCCTGTTCAATAATATTTTGACCATTCTTGTAATTAACCAGCTTATTAATTTCAGAAGATAGTAACCATAAATTATTACCAACATTGGCAGTTAATAGATTTAAGGCTGGTAATGTAATTTTACCATTAAGCTTTTCTATTTCAGCTTTGGCCCAAGCGTTTAACCTACTATTATCTAGTGGTTCAAATTCACTTACATATTTATATGTAGATAGCTTTTTAAACAAAGAACTTCTTTTGTCTGGTTTTCCTTCTTGCCAAAAAAGTAGAAAGTTTTCATCAGAAGAATCTGTTTGTTTATTTAAATAATTTATTAAATCATCTTTTATCTTGTTTAGACCCTTATGGCTAAAGATGTTTTTAATAATGATTAATCTTTTGTCTGCTAAAAATCCAGCCTGTGAAACAGCTTCATTAAATTGTTCTAGAGTAAGTTCTGATCCATCTAAAAGTAAGGTATTAAAACCAGACTTATCTACCTCAGCTAAGAACTTATCTTTTATTTGTTTAACTTTTTGCCACGCTCTGTACGTGTCATCTCCATAGAAAAAGAAAATCATAATGATTTGACATATGTTATTCGTAGAGTTAAGATACTATGAAATAGTACTTTTTGCAATAAAGAAGAAAAGGAGGTCTGTTATGAGGGCCAAACAAAAGGATCACAGTCTATTGTACGCCGTTATTACGGTTGTTGTTCTCTCCGCTGTGGTTTGGTTTTTTTTCGCCGGTGGCAAAGAGATGCTTCTGGGCGGTTAATAAAACCCAATACAAAACGAAAAGATTCCTTCGTTCAAGAAGGAATCTTTTTATTTTAATTCACCCCAGTTATTACCAGAGGCTATATCTACTTTAATTGGTACTTTTAGCTTATATATATTCTCCATTGTTTCTTGAATGAATTTTGTAACTTTTCTTACATCTTTGTCTGGAGCTTCTACCACAACTTCATCGTGTACTTGTAGTAGTAATTTAGAGTTTGGTGAAATGCTTGGAAGTTCTTCCCAGATTTTTATCATAGCCAGCTTCATAATATCTGCAGCCGTTCCTTGTACAGGCATATTTATTGCGGTTCTTTCAGCAGCAGCTTGCATGAACGGTATTCTAGAATTAATATCTGGTAAATATCTTCTACGTTTAAATAGTGTTTCAACGTATCCGTTTTCGTGAGCAAATTCTTTTGTAGCATCTAAATACTGTTTAATCTTTTTATACAACTCTAAATAGTTGTCAATAAATTGTTTAGCTTCTGTTCTGTTTAGGTCTGTGCTTTTAGCAAGGCCGGTTGAGCCAAGTCCATAGATAATACCAAAGTTAATAGCTTTTGCCTGGTATCTTTGTTCAAAGCTTACATCTTTAATATCTATATGATTAATTTCAGCAGCTGTTCGCCTATGAATGTCTTCTCCTTTCTTAAACGAAGCACTCATTTTAGGATCGTCAGCAAGCGAGGAAATTATTCTTAATTCAACTTGAGAATAATCTGCTCCAATTAATTTATATCCCGGTCTAGTTATAAAACCTTTACGTATTTCACGACCTAGATCTGTACGAATAGGAATATTTTGCAAATTAGGATCAGATGAAGATAATCTACCAGTAGCTGTTACTGCTTGGTTATAACTTGTATGAACACGACCTGTTTTAGAATTAATAAGTTCTGGGAGTGCATCAAGATAGGTGTTTTTAAGTTTAGAATACTCTCTAAAGTCAGAAATTAAATCTATAATTGGATGAAGTCCTTTCATTTTTTCTAATTGAGCAGCATCAGTTGAAAAGCCAGTTTTAGTTTTCTTTAATCCAGCTGTAGATACATTAAGTTTTTCAAATAGTATTTCTTTTAACTGTTTAGGTGAGGCCACATTAAATTCTTCACCCGCTAACTTATATATTTTTTGTTCAATAGATTTAATTCTTTTTGTTAAATCTTTATTCATTGAGTTCAAAAACTTTTCATCAATTTTAATACCAGTTAATTCCATATTGGCCAGAACTTTAACTAGCGGCATTTCAATATCTTTCAAAAGATCAAACATTTTTTCTTCCCGTATTTGATCATAGAATACCTTGTATAACCTCCAGGTATAGTCGGCATCTTCACAAGCATAAGGAGACACCTTACTAATGTCTATATCTACCATGCTTAGCTGTTTTTTACCTTTAGGACCTATTAAATCTGTTATTGGTTGCATTTTATACCCGAACTCTGAAAAGGCTAAATCATCTAATTTTAGGCTTCTGGTGGGTGGCAAAAGTAAATAACCAGCTAGCATAGTATCGAAAAAAAGGTTGTTTGTATCTATACCAGCAACTTTTAATACTTTGTAATCATATTTAATATTATGACCAATCTTTTTAATTTTATTGTCTGTAAAAATTGGTTCTAGTTTTTTAAGCCATGCTTTATTATTTTTAATATCTAAATAATATGCAGTGCCAGTTTCCCAGCAAAAACTAATACCAAGAAGTTCGCAAGTTAAAGGATCTAAACTAGATGTTTCTGTGTCAAAAGCAAAGACGGGTTGTTTTTTTAACTCAGCTAGAAATGTATTAAATTGTTTTTCTGTATTTATTAGATTATATCCACTACTCATTTTAGATTGGGAGATAGAAGCGTATTCCTCGGTGTCTTTTGTTTTATTACCCTTAGCTAGTTTTGTTGGAATCTTTGTGAGTAAACTTTTGAATTCAAATCTTTGAAATGCTTTATATACTTCTTCTGGATCAAAGCCAGTAGTTTTCATGTCTTTTAAAGAAACATCTATTTTTACATTGGTAACAATAGTTGCTAGTTTATAACTTTGGTAAGCTTGTTCTTTTTGTTCTTTAAGAAGTTGTTTATTACGATCAGATATCTTATCTGTTTTATCTAATGCTTTGTAGATGTTATCCAGATTGCCAAATTCTTTAATCATATCCGTAGCACCTTTGTCACCAATTCCTTTAACGCCAGGAATATTATCTGAAGGATCACCTCTTAAAGCTTTGTAGTCAATAACTTGTCTTGGTCCAAAACCATATCTTTCTTTAACAGCTGCTTCATCATAGGTGATGGTATCTGTTATACCCCTTCTAATTGTGAAGACACTATTATTTTTATTAACCAATTGCAAAGCATCCATATCTCCTGTAACAATAATGCATTTCAATTCTGGTTTAGTCTTGTTCATTTTACTAACCAAGGTTCCAATAACATCATCTGCTTCATAACCCTCAGCTGTATAGATGGGAATATTAAAAACATCTAGCACATCATATACTAAATCTATTTGATCAATGAACTCTTCTGGTGGAGCTTCACGTTGAGCTTTATAATCTCCAAACTCTTCATGTCTAAAAGTAGGACCTTTAAGGTCAAAAGTGCAAGCAATATATTCAGGCTCAAATTCTTTAATAATTTTTAATAGAATAGAAGTAAAGCCATAGACAGCATTAACCATAGTTCCATCTTTTGTTCTAAGCGGAGGCAAAGCATGCCAAGCTCTGTGTAATAGAGCATGACCATCTATTATTATTAATTTTTCTTCTTTTTTTGCCATAATATGTATATATTTTACCATTAATTTAAGCTTTAAGGAAGCAAAAAACGCCCTATTCTAAGGCGTTTTTGTTGTTCATAGTAATTTTTTTAACATCCCTCTCTTTTTTCATACCAATTCCTAGTACTAGTATTAATCCAATAACCGCAAGAGCAGCAATAGATATTAGTAAAACGTGAAAACCATTTAATTGGTTATACATAATCCCTCCTCTTTGTTGGTAATATAATAGCAGATGTAGGGGGAAATAAAAAGCACCTCGGTGTTCTGAGGCGCTCATAGATTTCAGTTTTTTGGCGGATGTTTGTACTTGAGTCCGCACTTTGGGCAATAGTGACCTATTACCTTTGTTGGTGCTTTTTGAGGTGGACCCCCAATTCTTATGGGGCCCTGGCGTGGCATAGTAATGGTATCTTCTTCAAGTGCTGTTTTACAAAAAACACAATTTCCGCTTTCTGACATTTTACGTCCTCCTGTCATTTATTTGTTATTTACGTCAGAGAGATTATCTTCTCATTTATATGTATTTTTGTCAAACAAAAACACCCCGATGTTCTGAGGTGTTTATTTGATTTGTTTATAGCTTTGGTTGAGATTTTTCATTGCTCTCGCGTAGGGGGTGAACTTTTAAAACGTATAACCACCCAATATCTGTTGCTACGTAATGCAGCGTTACAGTTTTTGGGTTCGGCGTTCCAATCATGGCCTGCAATTTTTCGTATTCCTTTGTTGAACCTTCATAATACTCGCATAAGGTATTGGTTTGGTAGTTGTAATCAAATACCATAATTGCTTGTTCTGCTACACACATGGTTGGGTTGTGTAGATCATTTAAAAACTCGGATGCCCAAGCTGGTCTGTCCACCAGATATGTTGAGTGCTTGGTGATTGTGCATCCGCTTAGAATCATCAATAGCGCCGTGCATATAATGATCATTCTTTTCATAACATTCCTCCTATTCTGTTAATGCCTTATGGCTAGCGGTTGTTAACGTTCTTTAATAAGGTACTTTATATTAAAAAGGCCATTATGTCAAATATTCAAACAAAAAAGCGTCTCAATCAAGTTTGACTCGATGAGACGCTTTGGTTTGTTTTTTTAGAACGTTTGTATGGCCCAGATAATTGTTACCAGGATCATACTTGATTCATTTGCGATTTCTGCAATCAGTAGACCTTTACGATTTCTATCCAAGCCGTGTTCGCGAATAGCTAAGTAGGTTTGGAAGATGCGGATGTTGGTCATTGCATGAAAAGCGATCAGCATCACTGGATCTAGTCCGGCGCCACCATCGGTGTATACTTTCCAGGCCCACATGATTTGTGGAGCTGCTCGTACCATAGCTGAGTAAATCCCTTTTTGTATAGGATCAGCAATAGTGTTGTATACTTTGCGGCGGCTAAGCCAGAAGATCAGGGTTGTTACAGTGATAAGTGAAAGAACTAATCCAATGGTGAACCAATCCTTTGCATCCCAGACACCGATATCCTTGATAAACATCACCACTATGAAACTTCCATAGGTGACGAAACCAAGAATGTAGATCAAAATGATCTGGTATGTGAGTCGACTTCCACCATTGCCGTGCATTTTCAGCACTAGGTAGAAGTTGATCAGTAAAGCTATCTCAGTGATGATATAGTTGCTGATACTCACGCCTTGCATGGACATAGTCCACATATGACTCAATTGCGACCACCAGAAAGGCAGTGCAAGAATCAGGTGTGCCCACATGAGAATATCAGTGAGCTTTCTTTTTTGTGTCACTTTAATCTGCTTTTACTATCCTCATGGGGGATGGAGTCAGTTTTGGTCGTTCTTTATCCCAAAGGATAAGCCCGGTAATCAGAGTGATTAAGACAAACATGGCAACTGGATATACGTATATAACGAATGCCCACTTGTTGACTGCAAGAACGTTTGCTAGGGAGCCTCCCCAGAAAAGTAGCCAAGCCAACTTGTCTTCACTTTTTGGATTGATCCAGACTTTTTTGATGGTTGGGAACGACGCTACGATGTCGACAGAAAGTGATGTGAATAGCGTGTATAGGGGTGAGTCAAACGCCCACCACAGCATCAATCCAATTCCGGCAGCGACGAAACAGTTGCGGTCGAGCTTTGCCCAGCCACCCTCTCCAAACTTGATGGAAAGAAGGCTGACAATGAACGAACCAATGGTATACCCTGCGGGAACCCAAGCCGTATCTGTTGCACCTGAGGATGTGTAGCTAGCCCAGATTATCCCAGAAACGATTGTCCAAATTGTCCAGGATGCTCGATTAGGAGTGACCCTTTTTTCTGGATCATTTCTATATTTGAGGATTGCCCAAATATATGGCAGGTAGGCAGCGATTGATATGCCACCAGCCAACTTGCCGAATAAAGCAGTATCAATCATGATACTCTCCTGTTGTTGGTTTGGTTGCTATCCTCGGACGAGAACAACAGCAATGATGGTTGAGGTTTCCATTAAACTTAAAAGCATTGATAGGAACATCGAAGCGCTTTTATGTTTAATACCTTGAAATACGAAAGCCAATTGGATGCCAGCAAAGATAAGCCACATACCAACTGAAATTCCTTCAACGCTGGGAGCGGTAAACGCTGACCAGATTTGAGGTGCAATGGCAACGGGATTAAGAAATACCGTTACGTCCATTACGCGCTTAAACCAGTTTGCTTCCACCAGGAAAGCAAAGGTGTTGTAAAGCTTTTCCATTTTACTCTCCTTAATTTGGTTATGGATTACCTTTTGATACTAGTAGCACGGAACAAAGTGCAAGAATGTATGCTCCTAGTTGGTACAGGTTTGGTGGTTCTTTTGTAGCGACAAATTTAATTATCGATGCAAATACCGGAAACATTGCAGCAATCGTTGCGATTACATACAAATTGCCACCGGACGTGTAAGCTGTGAAGTAAAGATAGTCAGCTACAAAGTACATAACGCCAATTGCAACAACCAACAGTATAGCGTTTCCAGATGGAGCTACGATTGGTTGTTTGTGAAAGCTCATATACCCGACTGACAGAAGTGCCAATGGTAACATTGCTAGGTATAAGTAAACCATCAAGGTTGGTGTTGTGTATTTTGACAAACGATTCTCAAACAAGAAGCTTTGAAGCGCATAAAGCAACATCCCGCCAGTTGCAAGTAGGATTGTTTTCATTTTGTGCCCCTAACTTTTGTTTAGTTTAATTGCTAATAAGGCCACACTTCCGTTTCCCAAAATTCCATTGACAAATGGGTAGACGAGACTAATCCAGTTTCCGTCCCATACAATTATCAATGCAGACATTTGGAATACGTAGGCCATAACGGCTAGAAGCCATGGTAAAGGTCTCTCAGTTAATGTTTTTTTCAAGAGACCAACAAGCGTAGGAATAAAAGAAACGAGCAGAATAACTTGTAGTAATAGGTGGGCCACTGAGGTGTCGCCACCCAACCTCCAAAACACGCCAATAATAATACAAGCTATTAGAGTGATTTGTTCCATTTGACCTAATTTTCCGAAGCGTCCATTAAGTAGTGCATAAACCATCGTAAAACCAATCATGATAGAGGCAGTAATTGCAATTAACGCCTTGTACAAATCACCCACAATAAAAGTGTATGTAAAAGCGTTAATAACCATTACCATGAGCCATATTAACCATGTGGCTGGGTTTGGTTTTGACGTACCCTTGCGGACCTGCAGGAAGTAAAACAGATAAACTAAGAAGATGGTGGCCGTAGCCATACCCGCTAAGATTTTGCTGTAAAGTTCCACTTTAACCTCCGATTCTATGATTTTTATTTAATCTTCAAGTTTCTAATTAATATATTATGATAGCACATTTTATATAAATTGTCAATATATATAATAAAAAAAGCCCGATTTCTCGAGCTTTTTAGTGATTTTCTCTACCACGTAGCGTCGTTAATGGGGTGTTTTTTACAGCCAACGCAATGACTGCGATGTAGATTGTTTTGCCTACCGTCGCAATCCGAGCATTCAGCGCTTACTAATTGAGTAAAAACATTGTTTCTCCTCATTGCCATCATTTTTTCATAAACATCTGGCTCCCCACCAAAGTCTGTGTCAGAGTCTTGCTTTAACCGAACCTGTCCTGCACTGGACATACTTAAACCCTCCTCTTGTTTGTGTTGTATAAGTATGGTAGTACTTTGACATATTGAATAAATATTGTCAAATTGGTTTAGTATATTATTGCTGGTATAATAGAAATATTAATAATGAAGATAAATAAATGGATTGTATATTTTGTAAAATAGTAGCAGGAGAAATTCCTAGCTATAAAGTGTATGAGGATGACAACTACTTAGGGTTTCTAGATATCAATCCTTTGAACAAGGGTCATGTACTAGTTATTCCTAAAAAGCATTATCGTTGGGTTTGGGATGATGAACAAATTGGTAAATATATGGAAGCTTGTCAGAAAGTTGTAGCTGCACAGAAAAAAGCATTAGATACAGACTGGGTTGTTTCTACTATTGTGGGCGAGGAAGTTGAACATGCACATATTTGGTTAATACCACGTTATGATAACGATGGACATGGGGGAGCTATAGATTTTAATAACAAAAAGAATTTTAGCAAAGAGGAAATGGGGGAGGTTGCAGAATTAATTAAAAACAATTTATGAAAATATTAGTTACCGGTGGTGCCGGATTTGGTGGTTCAAACTTTATCCGCTACATGTTAAATAAATATCCAGATTATGAGATTATCAATTTAGATAAACTTACTTATGCTGGTAATTTAGCAAACCTAAAAGATATTGAAGATAATAAAAACTATACTTTTGTAAAAGGAGATATTACAGATAGTGATTTAGTAAATAAGTTAGCATCAGAGGTTGATGCTATTATTAATTATGCGGCTGAAACTCACGTAGATAGATCAATTCTAGATCCAGGGTCTTTTGTTAATAGTAATATAGTTGGAACTTACCAATTACTTGAGGCAGTTAAGAATAATAATGTTAAGAAATTTATTCAGATTTCAACCGATGAGGTTTTTGGCTCCATTAAAGAGGGTTTATTTAAAGAAGATGATCCATTTAGGCCAAACAGCCCCTATGCTGCTGCTAAAGCTGCAGCTGATCTATTATGTAGATCATATTTTAAGACATTTAACCTACCTATTATTGTTACTCATTCTTGTAACTATTACGGACCCTACCAATTTCCAGAAAAGTTAATTCCACTATTCATTACTAATCTTTTAGAAGATAAAAAAGTACCTGTTTATGGCAAGGGAGATAATGTGCGTGAATGGATTCACACAGAAGATCATGCTCGAGCTATAGATTTAATTCTACATAAAGGTGTTATTGGGGAAGTATATAATATTGGTACTGGTAATGAAAAGACCAATATGGAAATTACTAACCTTATACTAGAAATTATGGATAAAGGTGGTGAGATGATAGAATATGTTAAAGATAGACCAGGCCATGATTGGCGTTATGCTATAGATAATTCAAAGATTAAAGCTTTAGGGTTTAAACCAGAAGTAGATTTTAAACAAGGTTTAACAGATTTGGTGAATTGGTATAGAGATAATAGTGAATGGTGGCAAGATATTAAGAGTGGAGAGTATAAAAATTATTATAACAAACAATATGGTAAGTAAATTACAAGAGTTTTTGGTAAAAGCACATAAAGCAAATTATGCCTCTGGTGAAAAAGGAGAAATTAATTCTAATGGTGCAAGCCAGTATGTATTCACAGAAGGAGATTTTGAATATATAGATATATATTATGGTGCTCCTAATTTTGTTGGGGCAGAAATTGTAAAGGAAAATAACAAACCAGTGTGGGGTATGAGCTATTATGGCTATACAGAAGATGTTCCTTTTGATGGAGAACAGTTCTCAAAGTTTTTTAAAAAAATTATTTCTAAAACAGAAGCTGGAATGCTATTACGTGGTCCTAAGAAATGGAAAGAAAAAGAATGGAGCTATAGATATAACTACAAAGGCTCATTTGGCAGGTTTACAGCTGAAGAGATTGTTAAATACAAAGGTAAGAAGGTTTTCTGTGTTAGATTTAACGGTGGTTTAATTAAATAATTAATTTAAATATATGAAAGGAATAATATTAGCAGCTGGACATGGTACTCGCCTTGCTCCATTAACCAATATTACCAGCAAGCAGCTGTTACCGGTCTATGATAGGCCAATGGTGCATTATTCAATGCAAACATTAATAGATGCTGGTATTAAAGAAATACTATTAATTGTTGGTCCAGAGAAGTGTGGAGATTATTTAAACTATTTTGGCTCTGGTGCAAAGTTTGGTGTACGTATTACCTATGAAGTACAAGATAAGCCTACAGGGCTTCCTGATGCCTTTGTAATAGGTAAAAGATTTGTTGGTGATGATGATGTGGTTATGATCTTGGGAGATAATATTTTTGAAGATAAGTTAACTAAAGCAGTTGAGACTTTTAAGGGTGGCGCTAAAGTGTTCGCTAAAGAAGTACCTGATCCAGAAAGGTTTGGCGTGGTTAAGTTTGATGAAAACATGAAAGCTCTTAAGATTGAAGAAAAACCAAAAGTACATTTAAGTGATTATGCGCTGGTTGGTTTTTACATTTATGATAACCGTGTTTTAGAAGTTGCTGAGAAATTACAACCGTCTGCTCGTGGTGAAAAGGAAATTGTAGATTTACATAATTGGTATTTAGAAAAAGGTGAGCTAGAGGTTGAAATAATTAAAGGTGAATGGATAGATGCTGGAACATTTGATTCTTTACTTAAAGCTAATAACTTTATCGCTAATAAAAGGAAGAACGCTTGATTATTTCAATAAGTTCTGCTAAACTGCGTAAAGTTAGGCCACGTAGCCAAGTGGTAAGGCAGGGGTCTGCAAAACCTCTATCAGCGGTTCGATTCCGCTCGTGGCCTCCACATAAAAACATCTAATAAATATTAGATGTTTTTATGTTTGACATACCAGGTAATTAGGTGTAATTTAGAAACCTGTACATTATATAAACAAGGAGGTATGAATATGTCTAGATTAATAGTAAGCACAATCAGTGCTTTGCGGTGTGATGGTAAATATATCTTTGTTCAAAGAAAAGATTTAATGTTTAACGGTGGTCTGTGGGAATTCCCCGGTGGTAAGGTTAAAAACCTTCGGGATATTAAGGGGGAGGCTTTACGTGAGGTTCATGAGGAAGTTTTAGGAAAGTACGAAGTAAAAAACTTTCATCAGCTTTCTGAATTCACCATTGACTCTACCAATCCAGAATATCCGGATTACAAAATCAGGTTTATCATTTTTGTCGGAGACATTGAACTGCCCTTAGTCTCACAAGATGAAGAAACCAGAGTAAGGTCCGGTGATGAACATCAAAACATTGCTCTTTTGGATACTGAAGAGGTGGAACATCTCAAGTTAACCAAAGAAGCAAAAAGAACTTTAATGAGGTTTAAAAAAAGAGCCCCTGCGTAAGCAGAGGCTCTTCTATTTAAGAAGGTATGAATCTAAAGAATTGTTTAATAAGTATAGCTATAATTTGTATTATTATATTTATAATAATCATATATATAGCTACAATACTTAAATTAGTAAGTAAAGGCCAATTGATGAAAAACATTACTATAATAAAAGGCCAAATATTTTTGAGATCTTTTGTTGAAGGTCCAATCATTGCTCCAACGTTTATAAATAACAAAATAATAATCCAAGTTTGCCATTCAGCTAGATTTAGTTGAGAAAATATATTTATTAATAACCGCGGTATTTCCTGTAAAGCTGTGGGATTAATAACATTTATATAATTATTCAATAGCCAAGTATTAATTATATATATAAACAATAATCCGCCAGCTATCGGTGCTAAAGATATTAATGGTTGACCAATAAGTATTAACCTTGGTCTTGAATGTGTAACGTGAGGTTGTTTTGAAAAGACTTTAAATTCAGATATTCTAGCACCAGTTAAAACACAGAGAATAGCATGAGATAATTCATGAATAAGAGCTCCTAAGTAATACAACCAGTGAGTTATTCTAAAATTTAAAAATTTACCATTAAGCCAATTGCTAAAACACCCCAAGATAGTTATTAATATAATTAATATTCCTAAATTCATGATTACAGTTTATCATTTTGGTAAAATAAAAAACACCCCACTAAAGTTGTGGGGTGTTTTATTTAAGTTTATTTAAAATATTTCCATTCTAGTTTGTCTTCTGCCAAAAGCCTTAGCATCAGCATAGTCTTTCATCCATATATCTGCTCTTTGGTAATAACGTTTATTCATTCTATCTTCAACTCTAAATATTTTATCTCCAAAAAGGTCAGGGAACTTAACTCTAGTACCATATGGTAGATAAGCAAAGTTAGTAGCTATAATATCTTCAGCGTTTCTTTCACAAATATCCATACCAGATGCAGTAATACAAGGAGTATCATCTGTCTGCCAGGGTAAACTATTATAGGCAGTAACAGTAATATTTACTGTATACAGTGGTTCTTTATTTCCAGCCTCTGGTAAACGTATTTCATAGTTCCAATCAGGGAATTCAATAACATTTGTAATCATAGTATTATCTGGCTCATTAATAACAGATATATCTTCAATAGCCAGTGCCATTTGAGGGAATATTAGCTGCGTAGCAGTAATTGCCAATACAAATACAGGTATAAGTGTTTGAGTATACATTTTATATGCTTTTTTCCTAATTTTACGTATTTTCTTGGACATATATATTATTATTTGGAATCAAAAAGAATCCCTGTCTATGAGATTCTCTACTACTATATTAGCATATATTTGTGGAAAAGTCAATAGCTATTTAAGCTTTATGTTTTCCATAAATATTTATCTAAATCTATATAATATGTACCATCTTTTTTAGTTGTTTTTACTCCTTCTTTGTTTAATAATTGTTTTTGTAAGTTTGGAGTATGTTCTTCACAAGTTGTACTAATCATACCGTGTCTATTTATTATTCTTTGCCAGGGGATCTTAGAATCCATTGGTAGAGCGTGTAATGCCCAACCCACTTGTCTAGCGGCACGAGGGTTTCCTAATACACTAGCAATTTGTCCATAGGTTGCCACCTTACCCTTAGGAACTTTGTTAACTATCTTATATACTTGCTGATTAAAGTTCATCTTTTAGCTTCTTATACTTTTCTAGACTATCTTTCACAGCTTCTTTTACTGGACGCATTTTAATACCAAGCTTATCTAAAGCTTTTGTTTGAAGAAAATTGTTTGATCTTTTTTTAGTTGCTAGTTTTTGTTTAACCAAATCTTCTTCATTGATCCATTCTTTGGTAATAGAGGAGTCTACAATCTCTTTATACATATCTAATATCTCTCTATGCTTGATTGTCCCAGGATTTGTTACATGGTAAATACCAACAGCTTTCATTTCTAATAGTTTGTGGAATACATCTAGCATATCTTCAATTACAGTTAAACTATTTTCAACATCAATTATCTTTTTATACTCAACTAGTTTGTTGATTATATTTCCAGGACTAGGAATATTGTCCAATGGCATTCTTATTCTAGCAATACCAACATTTGGATACTCACTCAATGCTAAGTCTGCAGCATACTTAGATTTACTATACGTTGCTTGTGGGTTAGCAAAGTCTGTTTCAACCCAACCCTTAGGATCTGGAGATTCTCCATAGAAAACGCAACCACTACCAATATGTAGTAGATAAACATTTTTTTGTTTACAAGCCTCAGCGATCATAATTGGAACAACAGTATTGCCCCACATTGTTTCAGATTGATGTGTTTCACACCAATCTACATTAGGCTTTCCTTTGATACCAATAGTGTTTAGAATAGCATCTGGCCTATACTTATCTATTATTGCTATTGCATCAGATACGCTATTTATTTTATCTTTACAAATTTCAGCATCAGGCCAAGCGTCTTTACAACGATTACCAATATATCCACCACCTAAGATTAATATTTTCATAATTAATATTTATTTATTATATGAAAATTATAGCACAAAAAAACAACTAATAAATTAGTTGAATTTTGTGGAGCGGGTAGGGGGAATCGAACCCCCGTCCTCAGCTTGGAAAGCTGTAATAATAACCATTATACTATACCCGCTGGTCGGGGTGAGAGGACTTGAACCTCCGGCCTCCTGCTCCCAAAGCAGGCGCGCTAGCCAACTGCGCCACACCCCGTAATAATATTTATTTGTAAGTGGTGCCGAGGGGCAGAATTGAACTGCCGACACGTAGATTTTCAGTCTACTGCTCTACCACTGAGCTACCTCGGCTCATGGTGGGCGTACCAGGAATTGAACCTGGGACCTCTACATTATCAGTGTAGCGCTCTAACCAGCTGAGCTATACGCCCTAAGTCTTACTTAAACAAGTAACGAGTATTATTCTATCAAAAAAGGCTAGCAAATACAATATATTCAGCCAGCCTAATTAAATGGTTTAACAACCAAAATGTGATAAACATGATGCAACGACCTTGTCAGTCACCTGATTAATAAATTAATCAGTAGTGCGACATAATCTCCTAGAAAGGAGGTGATCCATCCACAGCTTCCGCTACGGATGCCTTGTTACGACTTCGTCCCTATCATCGGTCCTACCTTCGTCCATACTAAATACAGCCTTCGGGTATTACCGACTTTCTTGACGTGACGGGCGGTGTGTACAAAGCCCGAGAACGTATTCACCGTGACGTGGCTGATTCACGGTTACTAGCGATTCCAACTTCATGAGGTCGAATTTCAGACCTCAATCCGAACTGGGGCCAGCTTTGAGGATTAGCTTCACCTTGCGGTTTTGCGACCCACTGTACTGGCCATTGTAGCACGTGTGTAGCCCAGGGCGTAAGAGCCATGCTGATTTGACGTCATCCTCGCCTTCCTCCCCGTTAACCGGGGCAGTTTTCTACGAACATTTAACATAGAATGAGGGTTGCGCTCGTTAAAGGACTTAACCCGACATTTCACAACACGAGCTGACGACAACCATGCAGCACCTGTCATCGAGTTCCAAAAGGCACTTCTCCCTTTCGGGAGAATTCTCGAGATGTCAAGCCCTGGTAAGGTTCCCCGCTTATCATCGAATTAAACCACATGCTCCACCGCTTGTGCGGGCTCCCGTCAATTCCTTTGAGTTTTAGTCTTGCGACCGTACTCCCCAGGTGGAATGCTTAACGCGTTAGCTTAGGTTAACACCACTGAGAGGGTCGATACTGCCAATGATTAGCATTCATCGGTTAGGACGTGGAGTACAGGGGTATCTAATCCCTTTCGCTACCCACGCTTTCGTCCAATGAGCGTCAGAACCGTTCCAGTAAGCTGTCTTCACATTTGG